>QBMB01000007.1:0-7342 GCA_003241965.1 Burkholderiales bacterium
ACCCGCCCCCAGCAGCAGCCCACTCCCGTGTCCGAACCGTTTGACCTGATCACCTTGCGCGTCGTTGTCGCGGTCGCCGAATGTGGCTCCATCAGTGCTGGCAGCGACCGGGTGCATCTCGCACTCGGCGCGGCCAGCGCGCGCATATCTGCACTCGAAGCCACCTTGGGCGTGCGCATCTTCGAACGCTCCTCGCGCGGCGTGCGTGTCACGCCCACCGGGCATCTGCTGGTGCAGCGCGGGCGGGAGCTGCTGGCCGATGCCGATCGCCTGGCGGGCGATCTGTTCGACGTCGGCCAGGGCCTGCAAGGCAGTGTTCGGGGGATGGCCAACGCGTCGGCGATGCTGGAGGTGTTGCCCCAGGGGCTGGACGCATTCGCGCGGCGTTTCCCGCTGATCCGCGTGGAGCTGGAAGAGCGCAGCAGCCCCGACATTCCGCTGCCGGTGCTGGAGGGCCGCGCCGATCTCGGCATCGTGGACATTGCCCATCCCTTGCAGGGGTTGAAGTTCGTGGACCTTTTCAGCGACACGCTGATGCTGATCGTGCCGCACGCGCACGCTCTGGCCACACGCAAGCGTGTGCAGTTGACCGATCTGCTGCGCCAAGAGCTGGTGTGCCTGACTGATGGCAACGCGATCTCCAGCCGCATGCTGTCGGCGGCGGCGCTGGTGGGGCACAAGCTGCACATCCGCATGCAGATGCGCAGCTTCGATGCGGTCTGCCGCATGGTGGCGGGTGGTCTGGGTGTGGGTGTGCTGCCCGTCGAGGCGATCGCGCCGAAGCTGGCCCACCTGCCCATCGTGGCGGTGCCCCTGGACGAGCCGTGGGCCCACCGCACCCACCGGCTGGTGACGCGCGAGAGTGGCGCGCTGTCGGCGGCGGCGCAATCGCTGATCGAGGCCCTGCTCACCACCCCCTTGCGCTGACGCGAGCCGCCCTTCGCGATCGGCGAAGGGCGCTTTCGGGGCGCGTGCTTGCGGTGCGTCGTGTGGGTTCCTACCCTAGGGCCACTGCCACAACAAGAGACAAGCGGCTTCCGCCGCGGTGCAACCACTGCCATGAAGATCGTCCGCGTCCGCGCCACCCCGTTGAACCTGCCCGTGCAAGCGGGCCTGCCTGGGCGCACCAAGTCCACCTCCCTGTCCCTTTGTCTCGTCGACATCGAGACCGATACCGGCCTGATCGGCACGGGCATGACCGCCATCACCGAAGAGGAGGTGGTGGCCAGCATCGTGAACGAGATCGCCTCGCCGGCGCTGATCGGACTCGATCCCATGCGCCACGAGGCCTTGTGGGACCGGCTCTACTGGCTGCTGACGCCGCGCGGCCAGTCGGGCTATGCCAGCCATGCCATGGCGGCGCTGGATCTGGCGCTGTGGGACATCAAGGGCCAGGCCCTGGGCCAGCCGTGTTGGCGTTTGCTGGGCGGCGCACGCGCCGAGGTGCCGGTGTACGCCACCTTCGGTTTTGCTTTCCTGGAGCGCGACGAGCTCGCCGAGGCCGCCGTGGCCTGGAAGGCGCGCGGCTTCGAGCGCCTGAAGATGACGGTAGGACACCATGCGCTGCAGCGGCGCGACGAACCGCGCTCGATGGCCGATGTGGTGGCCGAGGACGTGATGCGCATCCGCGCGGTGCGTGAAGCGGTCGGACCGCAGGTGCAGATCTACATCGATGCCAACTGCAGCCTGGACTATCTGCACGCGCTGCATCTCGCGCAGCGGGTGGAAGATTGCGGCATTGCCTTCTTCGAGGAACCGGTGAGCCAGAACGACATTCCGACGCTGGCCAAGCTGCGCAACAAGATTTCGATCCCGCTGGCCGCCGGTCAGAACGAGGGCTTGTCCAGCCGCTTTCGCGACATGCTGGTGGCGCAGGCGGTGGACGTGGTGCAGCCCAATGTGTGCATCACGGGCGGTTTCACCCAGTGCCAGCGCATTGCCGGCATGGCGCAGGCGTTCAACGTGCAACTGGCCAACGGGGGCGCCTGGCCGCACCACAACATGCACCTGCACGCGGGCCTGGCCAACGGCACACTGGTGGAGTACCACTCGGTGGCGGTGGATTGTTGCCAGCTGGTGTTCGACGATCTGCCGGTGCCCAGCGCCGGTGTGTTGACGCTTCCCGAGACGCCAGGCCTGGGCTTCAAGCCGAACCGCGAGCGCATTGCCGAGCTGGCCCGGCGACCCCTTTCACACGGGGCTGGGAAAGCCTGACGCGGCGACCTGGCCTTGTTGAAGGCGTGCATTGAAAAACCAAAACGAAAACGACAGGAGACAAACATGACATCAACCCCAACAACACACGCCCTTCCCCTGTCCCGCCGCCGAGGGCTGGTGCTGGGCGCCTTCGGACTGGCGCTGGGCTTGGGCACCGGGCAGGTCGCTGCCCAGACGTTTCCCAACAAGCCGCTGCGCTTGCTCGTGGGCTACTCGGCCGGTGGTGCAGTGGATGCCATGGCGCGCCTGCTCGCTCAGGGCTTGTCGGCCGAACTGGGCCAGCAGGTGGTGGTGGACAACCGCGCAGGTGCCTCGGGATTGATCGCTGCCGAGGCCGTGAGCCGCTCGGCGGCCGACGGCTACACGCTGTTGCTGGGCGAGAGCGGGTTGCTGATTGCCAGCCACCTGCAGCCCGGCCAGCGCCTGGACCCGCTGAAGTCGTTCGCCCCGGTGGCGGGCCTGTTCACCACGCCCCTGATGATCGTGGCCAACAACGATTTCCCCGCGCGCAATCCCAAGGAGTTGGTGGCCGCGCTCAAGGCCAGGCCGGGTTTGTATTCGTACGCGACTTCGGGTCTGGGCACTGTGCACCACCTGGGTTTCGAGATGCTCAAGGGGCAGAGCAACACCTTTGTCGTCCACATTCCCTACCGCGGCGCGGCCCAGATCGTGCCCGACGTCATGAGCGGTCAGGTGCCGCTGGGCGTGGTCAGTGCCACGGCCGGCATCACCCAATCGAAGGCGGGCCGTTTGCGGGCGCTGGCGATGATGAGCCCGGTGAAGCTGGCCGGCGCCGAAGACGTGGCGCCTTTGTCCGATGCCTTGCCGGGTTTCAACGTGGCCCCTCGCCTGGTGCTGCTGGCGCCGCTGGGCACACCCGCCAACATTGTCGATACCTTGAACACGGCGGTTCGCAACGTGCTGGCCAAGCCCGAGACCACCCGTGCCGCGAACGCACAGGGCGCCGTGCCGGCCTACCTGTCGTCCTCCGATCTGGGTCCCGATCTGGCCCGTGAGTCCGCCCAGTGGGCGGAGCTGATCAAGACCCAGAAAATCTCCATCCAGTGACATTGACCATGGCCCAGCCCACCGTGCCCTGCATCGGCCTGATCGTTCCGCCGGCGGCGGGTCTGGTGCCCGACGACGCCGCGCTGTTGTACGGCGACCGAATTCGCTTTGTGGCCCGCGGGCTGGGGATCGCGTCGATATCGCCCACGGGTTTTGCACCGGTGATGCACCGCATCCTGGACCTCGGGCGGTCGCTGCGCGACGACGGTGCGCAGGCAATCTCCCTGATGGGCACTTCCATCAGTTTCTACCGGGGCGCCGAGCTCACCGAAGAATTGCGCGCCAGCCTGGAACATGCCACCGGCCTGCCGTGCACGACCATGAGCCATGCGGTCGTGTCGTCCTTGCGCGAGCTTGGGGTGCACCGGGTGGCGGTGGCCACGTCCTACATCGATGCGCTCAACGAACGGCTGGTGGACTACCTGACCCACGAGGGTTTTGAGGTGACTGCGGTGCGCGGCCTGGCCATCACCGGTGTGCGCGAAGTGGGCGAAGTGAGTGCACAGGACCTGATCGCCTTGGCGGAATCGGTGGCCCAGCTCGACACCACCGCCCAAGGCGTGTTCATCTCCTGCGGTGGTCTGCAGACCCACGGTGTGATCGAGCCGCTGGAATCGCGCCTGGGTCTGCCGGTCACGGCCAGTTCGCCGGCGGGTTTTTGGGACGTGGTGCGTCTGGCCGGGCTGGACCCGTCGGCGCAGGGGTTCGGTCGCCTGTTCCGGCTCACGGCGGCGCCACTGGACGGCCATGCGAAGGCAGACAGCAGGCTCTCTCGGCATCGCTGAGCGCTTCCAGCCAGCCCAGTTGCTGCTCCAGCACCGCCACTGTGGCCTCTGACGCATCGGCGCCGCGCGCCTGCCGTGCGGTGATGCGCTCGCGCAGGACGGCCAGCGGCGCTTCGGTGGCCAGGATGTGGAACGGGCAGCCGTCGGCTTTCGCCAACGCGGCGAAGGCCTCACGCTCGTGGCGGCGCAGGAAGGCCGCGTCCACCAGCACCGACCAGCCCTCTCGCAGCAGATGCCCCGTGCGCTCCAGCAGGTGCGCGTAGGTGTCGCCGTGCGCCTGCGGGCTGTACAGGCCTGTGTTCATGCCCGAGCCGCTGGCCTGCGTGGCGCTCAGGCCATGCAGGCGTTTGCGCTCCACATCGGATCGCAACCGGATGGCACGGCCGCTGGCTTCTGCTTGCAGCCAGCGGCTGGAGGCCCAGGTCTTGCCGCTGCCCGAGAGGCCGTGGGTGATGACGAGTTGCGGCGCGGGTGGCTGAGCGATGCGTTGGGCCAATGCGGCGTATGCGCGTGCCTCGTTCATGCAAACGTCCCTGTCGGCGCCTGCCTGAGTGCTGCGGATCAGTGCCACCTTGGCGCGCACCAGCGCGCGGTACACCGAGAAGAACGGCAGCACGTCGGGCGCGCCTGAGTCGCCGCTGGCGTCCAGCCAGTCGCTGAGCAGGCCGTTGGCGAGGCCGGGCTGGTCGTGGTCGAGCAGGTCCATCCAGGCGAAAGCCATGTCGCTGGCGACGTCGATCCAGCGCAGCGCTTCGTTGAATTCGATGCCGTCGAACGGCACCACCTCGTTGCCGATGAGCACCAGGTTGGCCAGGTGCAGGTCGCCGTGGCCTTCGCGCACGCGGCCGCTGGACAGGCGTTGGGCCAGCAGCGGTTCGAGTGCCTGGAACTGCGATTCGGTCCATTGGCCCAGTGCTTCGATCTGCGCTGCATCGGGGGCCTCGGTCAAGCCGTTGTGCAGTGCGGTGAGGTTGTCGCGGGCAAAGCTCAGCACATCGGTGGCTCGCCCAAGGGATCCATCGGCGCTGGCCACCGCTGCAGTGTCTTGAAACGCTGCCATGCGTCGCGCCAGTGAGGTGAGGTGTTCGGGTTTCAGGGCGCCGCGCGCACACAGGTGGTCCAGGCGCTGGTCCTCGTCGAAGCGGCGCATGTGCACCGCCCACTCGATGGCTTGCTCATCGTCCGAACCGGCTTGGCCAAAACGTGGTCGTGTGGCTGGGCCGACGATCGGCAGCGCGTCCAGGTACAGGTGAGTGGCCGGGTCGGCTGTCTCGAAGCGCCGGTTGAGCTGCACCTCGGCCTGGCAGGCTGTGCGGCGCAGCGCAAGCGTGCTGAAGTCCATGAAGGGCAGGCGCACGGGCTTCTTGATCTTCCAGGCGTGGTCACCCGCCAGCAGCACCCAGGCGCCGTGGGTCTCCATCAGCGCCACGCTCTGCACCGCGTGCGGGTAGCGCGCGGGTTCCAGCAGGGCGTTGATGAGCGCGGGCGTCGTGGCAGTCATGTGCAACCAGTGTAGGGTGCGCACGGTGGCGGGAACCGCTGCGCGGGCGCACACTCCCAATCACCATGAAGCTCGGAACCTTTGCACTCTGGCTGGCCCTGACCGTGCCGTGCGCCGCCATGTCCGCCGAGATGGTTCGCTGGACCGACGACGGGGGTCGCGTGCACTACGGTCTCATCGCCGATGTGCCACAGCGTTACGTCCACCGCGTCGAGTCCGCCAGCGCTGCGCTGCCTCCCGGCACGACGGCCTGCGAGGCCAGCTGGCACCGCTACGCTGCCAGCGCCGCGTGTTTTGACCAGTACCGCGTGGTGGGGGGTGGCCTCAAGCCGGAGGCCTTCGAGCGCTGCACCGAGGTGCCGCAACCCGACTGCAACTGACTCAGACCAGCCGGGCGCGGTGGCGCGCGATCTGGTGCCGCACCTGGGCCGGTGCGGTGCCGCCCAGCGTGTTGCGCGCGTTGAGCGAGCCGCGCAGGCTCAGGCACTCGTACACGTCCTTTTCAATCGACGCGTTGAAACCCTGCAGCACCGCCAAGGGCAGTTCCGACAGGTCGCAGTTGTGCGTCACGGCAGCCTTCACCGCGTGCGCCACGGTTTCGTGGGCATCACGGAACGGCAAGCCTTTTTTCACCAGGTAGTCGGCCAGGTCGGTGGCGGTGGCGTAGCCCTTCTTGGCGGCCTCTTCCATGGCCACGGCGTTGACCGTGATGCCGCCTTCCTTCACACCCGTGGCCGGGTTGAGCTGGCCGCCCACCATCTCCACGAAGATGCGCAGCGTGTCCTTCAAGGTGTCCACGGTGTCGAACAGCGGCTCCTTGTCTTCCTGGTTGTCCTTGTTGTAGGCCAGTGGCTGGCCCTTCATGAGCGTGATCAGGCCCATCAGGTGGCCGACCACCCGGCCGGTCTTGCCGCGCGCGAGTTCGGGCACGTCGGGGTTCTTCTTCTGCGGCATGATCGAAGAGCCGGTGGTGAAACGGTCGGCTATTCGCACGAAGCCGAAGTTCTGGCTCATCCACAGAATCAGTTCTTCACTGAAGCGGCTGATGTGCACCATGCACAGCGCGGCCGCGGCGGTGAACTCGATCGCGAAGTCGCGGTCGCTCACGCCGTCCAGGCTGTTCTGGCACACCTGCGGCTCACCGCGCTCGTCCACCATGCCCAGGCTGCGCGCCACGCGCTCGCGGTCCAGCGGGTAGGTGGTGCCGGCCAGCGCTGCCGAGCCCAGCGGCAGGCGGTTGGTGCGCCGGCGCACGTCGACCATGCGTTCGGCGTCGCGCGAAAACATCTCGACATAGGCCAGCAGGTGGTGCCCGAAGCTCACCGGCTGCGCCACCTGCAGGTGGGTGAATCCCGGCATGATCACTTCCACATTTTTCTCGGCCACGTCCACCAGCGCGCCTTGCAGCTCGCCCAGCAGCGGGATGATGAGGTCGATCTCGCTGCGCAGCCACAGGCGCACGTCGGTGGCCACCTGGTCGTTGCGGCTGCGCCCGGTGTGCAGGCGCTTGCCGGCGTCGCCCACCAGCTGGGTCAGGCGGGCCTCGATGTTGAGGTGCACGTCTTCCAGATCGAGCTTCCATTCGAAGTTGCCCGCTTCGATCTCGGAGGTGATCTGGGCCATGCCCTGCTGGATGGAGGCCAGGTCGGCCGCGCCGATGATGCCTTGCGCGGCCAGCATTTCGGCGTGCGCGAGGCTGCCGGTGATGTCGGCCTGCCAGAGGCGTTTGTCGAAGAACACGCTGGCGGTGTATCGCTTGACCAACTCGCTC
>QBMB01000007.1:7352-45234 GCA_003241965.1 Burkholderiales bacterium
CTCCGAGAATAGGGCAGACCAGGCTTCGGATTTCTTGTCGAGTTGGTTGGTGGACATGGTGTTGCCAGCGGCTTTGGGGGACAGAGAAGCAGCGGGAGACCGCTGAACAGGGGGGCTTTGGGGGGTGCTTGCGAGCAAGGCATCCTGCGTTTTCAGGGCAACGGGGCCGGACCCGCGCACAATCCAACGTCGACCGACCCCAGCATTGACGCACGCCCCATGAAAGACTCCCGAATTTTATCGACCTTCCAGGACCTGCCCAGCACCTTGGGCACGCAGGCGCTGGACGAGATGCCCGAGCACATCCGGGCGCGCGACCGCGTGTTCGACACCTGCCAGGTGGGCGTGGTGCTGCGCGCCGTGCTGTTCGTACAGGCCATCGTGGCGGTGGCCGCCATTTTTGTGTCGTCCGATCCCGTGAGCTGGATCACCCAGATGGCGGTGCTCACCGGCGCTGCGCTGCCCGCCGCGCTGGCCTGGCTGCTGTGCGTGTGTGCGCTCAAGCGAAAGCTCGGGCGCCTGGAGGTGAAGGCCCAGTGGGCGGCCGGCGTCGGGCTGGGTGTGCTGGCGGGGCTCTATGGCTGCGGCCTGCTGGTGCTCATGGGTTTGGCCAACCCGGCGCCCTGGGTCGCCAGCGGTGCCGCGGGCGCGCTGGTGGCCGCGGTGCTGGTGGGTGCGCTGGTATGGCGCGCCAAGGCGCGCATGCCCGCAGGTACCACGGCGCGTCTGGCCGAGCTGCAGGCGCGCATTCGGCCGCACTTCCTGTTCAACACGCTCAACAGCGCGATTGCACTGGTGCGTGAGGAACCCGCCAAGGCCGAAAGTCTGCTGGAAGACCTGAGCGAGTTGTTTCGCCACGCCCTGGCCGATGCCCAGGAGGCCGTGCCCCTGTGGCAGGAGCTGGAGCTGGCAGAGCACTACCTCGCCATCGAGCAGGTGCGCTTTGGCGACCGGCTGAAGGTGGAGTGGAGCGTGGACGACTCGGCTTCCAAGGCAAAATTGCCTCCACTGATCCTGCAGCCGCTGGTAGAGAATGCGGTGAAGCACGGTGTGGAGCCCAGCCCCACCGGAGCGGTGGTGCGCATCAGTACCCAGCGACGCGGCAGTCTGGTGGTGATCAAGGTCACCAACACGGTGCCAGCGGGGAGTGGTCGGCGTGGCAACGGGCTGGCGCTGGACAACGTTCGCCAGCGCTTGACGCTGTTGCACGACGTGCAAGGTCGGTTTCAGAGCGCATTGGTCAATGGGGTGTTTCAGGTTCGCCTTGAAATACCGGTATAAGCGGGTATTGAACGGGTCTGGCTACGGAGCGTGACATGACACTGAAGGTACTGATCGTTGACGATGAAGCGCTGGCACGGTCGCGGCTGCGCACGCTGTTGAGCGAATGCAGCGAGCCGCGCGCCGACGTGGTGGGCGAGGCGGCCAATGCGGTGCAGGCGATGGAGCACATCCAGCGCGGCGGCTGTGATCTGGTGCTGCTGGACATCCACATGCCGGGGGTGGACGGCATGACGCTGGCCAGGACCCTGCGCGAACTGGCGGCACCACCGGCGGTGGTATTCATCACCGCCTACGCCGAACACGCGGTGCAGGCCTTTGACCTGGAGGCGGTGGACTACCTGACCAAGCCGGTGCGCCGCGAGCGTCTGCAGCAGGCCCTGCAAAAGGTGCAGCGACTGCGCGCCGACAGCGCGGTGGACGTGGGCTTGCCCGAGAGCCTGATCATCCAGGAGCGCGGGCGCAGTGAGCGCGTGGCGCTGGCCGACGTGATCTACCTCAAGGCCGAGTTGAAATACATCACGGTCCGCACGGCCGACAAGGAACACATTTTTGACGGCGCGCTGAGCGATCTGGAACAGCGTTACGCCCACCTGTTTGTGCGCGTGCACCGCAACGCCCTGGTGTCGCGCCGCGCGGTGCGTGCCGTTGAAAAGCACAACGATCCGGTCGAGGGTGAGGGCTGGACGGTGCGGCTGGACGGTGTGGACGAGCGCCTGGCGGTTTCGCGCCGTCAACTGGCGGCGGTTCGTGAAGCGCTGATGAGCTGATCTACTTCGTGGGTTGCTGAGGGCGTTTCCGGATGGGGCAACCGGCTCCGCGAATGTCCTCCGGGGCCTTCGGCCCCTCCCCCTTGATTTCGCTGCGCCGGTCGCCCCATCCGGCAACGCCCTCCCTGGCGCACGTACCAAAAAACATCGACTGCAGACACGCCACTCGCTCGTGAGGGTGGTGCGTTCTGCGCAGCGAAATCAAGGAGGAAAACCGGCGAAGCCGGTTTGGGGGACATTCGCGGAGCAGAGCGCGCCGCCCTCACGAGCCCGCGAAGGTCCCTGAGTGAGATCTCAGATTTCTGCAGCCTCAACCAAAAACCGCACGCGCCGCTGACCCTGCCACTCGTCCGCGTCCAGGCGAAACGCGATCTTCACACGCTCGGGCAAAGGCTCTGTGTGCCCGAACCAGATGCCGTCCACCGGCTCGCCCTGGTGCTTGAGTTTGAGCGCCAGATGCTTCTCGCCCACCAGCCGCTGCGACACCACCTGCACCTCTTCGCAGAACACCGGCGGCGCAAAGCCCTGGCCCCACACTTCCTTGTGCAGCGTGTCCACCAGATCGGCGCGACGGTACTTCGTGTCCAGTGCGCCGTCGGCCTCCATGCGGCGTTGTAGCGTCGCCGCGTCCAGCCATTCGTGGGCCACCTGCTGCAGCGCGGCCTCGAAGGTCTCCAGGTGCTCTTCGTCGATGGTGCAACCCGCCGCCATGGCATGACCACCGAAGCGCAGCAACACACCGGGGTGGCGCTTGGCCACCAGATCGAGTGCGTCGCGCAGATGAAAGCCGGCGATCGAGCGACCCGAACCCTTGAGCTCGTTTTCCTTGCCCTCGGCGCCGCTGGCCGCGAACACGAAGGTGGGCCGGTGCAGCTTGTCCTTCAGGCGCGAGGCCACGATGCCGACCACGCCTTCGTGGAAGTCGGGGTCGAACACCACCAGCGCGGGCGGGGGCTCCTCGGAATCGTCGAACATCTCCTCGGCCATCTGCAGCGCCTGCTCGCGCATGTCGCCCTCGATCACCTTGCGCTCGCGGTTGATGCCGTCCAGCGTGCGCGCCAACTCATCCGCGCGCAGCGCGTCGTCGGTGGTCAGGCACTCGATGCCCAGCGTCATGTCGGCCAGGCGCCCGGCGGCGTTCAGGCGCGGGCCGAGTGCAAAGCCGAAGTCGAATCCGGTGGCCGTGTCCGGCTTGCGCGCGGCCACGTTGAACAAGGCCGTCATGCCCGGTGGCATGGCGCCGGCGCGCACACGCTTCAAACCCTGGGCGACCAGGCGGCGGTTGTTGGCGTCGAGCTTGACCACGTCGGCCACGGTGCCCAGCGCCACGAGTGGCAGCAGTGAATCGATCTTCGGTTGATTCTGCGCAGTGAACACGCCGCGCTCGCGCAACTCCGCACGCAGCGCCAGCAGCACATAGAACATCACACCCACACCAGCGATGGACTTGCTTTCGAAGGTGCAGCCGGGCTGGTTGGGGTTCACGATGATGCAGTCCTGCGGCAGCGTGACCACGCCGTCTTTCAACGCAGGCAAGTGGTGGTCGGTCACGATCACCTGCAGGCCCAGCTCGCGTGCGGCACGCACGCCGTCCACGCTGGCGATGCCGTTGTCCACCGTCACCAGCACATCGGCACCTTGCGCCTTCACCCGCTTCGAGATGGACGGCGTGAGGCCGTAGCCGTCGGTCACGCGGTCGGGCACCAGGTAGTTCACCCGGTCGAAGCCCATCGGCGCGCCGAGCAGGCGCAGGCCGCGCAGGCCAACCGCGCAGGCGGTGGCACCGTCGCAGTCGTAGTCGGCCACGATACAGATGGACTTGTTCGCCGCCATGGCGTCGGCCAGAGCGCGGGCAGCGTCTTGTGCGCCCAGCATTTGAGACGGCGGAATCAGGCGGGCCAGTGCGTCGTCGAGTTCGTCGGTGCTGGTGATGCCGCGCGCGGCAAACAGGCGTGCCAGCAACGGGTGCAGGCCGCCTTGCTCCAGTGCCCAGGCAGCGCGGGGCGGCACGTCGCGGGTGATGATCTTCATAGGGTTTCCAGGATCTTCCATGCCGGGGCGTTGCCCAGCAGGTTCTTGATGAGTCGTCCGGCGCGCGCCACGGCGCCGCGCGGAGCGTTGGTGAAGCGCTGCGCAGTGCGCTCGCCACACAGGGTGAGTGTGACCGGCTCGCCACGGCGCACGCTTTCCAGCAGGTTTTTGATCTCGTTTGCGTCGAGGCTCGTCCACGCGTGCTTCCAGCGGGCCCAGTCGGCCTGCAGGGCTGCGCTGCGCAGTTGGTCCGGCATGGTTGGGGCTGGTTGCAACGACGTCGGGTGGTCGATGGCGCCCGCGCCACTGAGCCAGAACCCGTTGACCGGGTGCAGGCGCAGCGCCTCGCGCGCATCAAATGCGGGGTGTGTATAGAACAACATTTGCGCCTCGCTCTGCAGGCGCTTGAGCAACTGGCCACCGGCGGGGTTGGCCGAGCTGTCGGTCATCCAGGCTTCCACCGAACGACCGCCCACGCGGTCCAGGCTGGCGCAGGCGATGCCGCGCAGCACCTCGCCGCTGGCGTGCCAGCGTGTGGCGGACTCGTAGCGCAGCGTGATGCCGTCTTCGTCGCAATAGGGCGCCAGCGCGTCGAAGAGGGGGCGGGCGTGTTCGTCGGTGAGGCCGAGCTGGTCGCCGGGCAGCAGCGACACCTGCTCCATGCCCACCTGAAAGTGGCAAGGCGTGAACCAGGCTTGGGGCAGTTCGGGCGTGCTGCTGTGTGCGGCGGCCCAAGGCAAGAGCCCATCGGGGTAGGCCGAGCCATCGGCCCGCACCAGGCCCATGGCCTGCGCCAGCGCACGTTCGTGCGGTGCGCTCAGGCTGTGGTCACTTGCGCTGTCGGTGTGCACGGGTTGCAGTTCGGCCAGCAGGGCGGTGAGGTGGGGCAGTTGCAAGCCCGGCATGAGAGCCCGGCAGGCGGGGTCGCTGGCGCTGGCGAAGGGAACCAGCAGGTGGGCAGAAGGCTCAGAGGCCATGTGGGAAGCGGGCATGACGCGATTGTCGGGGATGCCACAATGCCCCGCAGGACCTCACCGCATGCAAACCCCCTACGAACTCATTCTCGGCTGGCGCTACACCCGCGCCGGCCGCGCCACCCGGCGCAACGGCTTCATCTCCTTCATCTCGGGCGTGTCCATGCTGGGCATTGCGCTGGGCGTGGCCGCACTCATCATCGTGCTCTCGGTCATGAACGGCTTCCAGAAGGAAGTGCGCGACCGCATGCTCGGTGTGCTGTCGCACATCGAGGTGTTCGAGCCCGGAGGCCAGGCCATTCCCAACCTGGCCGACACCTTGGCAAAGATCGAGCGCCACCCCGAGGTGGTGGGCGCTGCGCCGTTTGTGGGCGCCCAGGCGCTGATTGCGCGCGGCGAAGACATGAAGGGTGCGCTGGTGCGCGGCATCGACCCGGCGCTGGAGCCGAAGGTGACGGACCTTGCAGCCCAACTGGCCGACACGGTGCTGCCGCGCCTTGTGCCGGGCGAATTCGGTGTGATCCTGGGCGGCGAACTCGCGCGCAGCCTGGGCGTGATCGCGGGCGACAGCGTCACGCTGATCGCGCCCAGCGGTCAGGTGACTCCGGCCGGCGTGGTGCCGCGCATCCGCCAGATGACGGTGGTGGGCACCTTCGATTCGGGCCACTACGAATACGACTCCGCGCTGGCCCTGCTGCACCAGGAAGACGCGGCGCGCATTTTCCGCGTGGAAGGACCGACGGGGGTGCGCGTGAAGATCAAGGACCTGCACCAGGCGCGCGAGGTGGCCGTGTCCATCGCCGCCGACCTCGACCCCGGCCTGCTCGTGCGCGACTGGACGCGCCAGAACCGCACCTGGTTCGCCGCGGTGCAGCTCGAAAAACGCATGATGTTCATCATCCTCACGCTCATCGTGGCGGTGGCGGCGTTCAACCTCGTGTCCACGCTGGTGATGACAGTGACCGACAAGCGCGCCGACATCGCCATCCTGCGCACGCTGGGGGCGAGTCCGCAAAGCATCATGGGCGTCTTCATGGTGCAGGGCGCGATGGTGGGCATCATCGGCACCGGCGCGGGCCTGTTGTTGGGCCTGGGTATCGCCTTCAACATCGACACCCTGGTGCCCGCGCTGGAGCGGCTGCTGGGTGCGAGCTTCCTGCCGCAGGACATCTACCTCATCAGTCGCATGCCCAGCGACCCGCAGCAGGCCGACATCCTGCCGGTGGCGGTGATCTCGCTGGTGCTCTCGTTCCTGGCCACCATTTACCCAAGCTGGCGCGCGAGCCGCGTCAATCCTGCCGAAGCCCTTCGCTATGAGTGATTTCATGACCCCCACGCTCCGCCGCTGCGCGGGTCGCTGCCCCCCGAGGGGGCGTGTTTCGCCTTGGGGCGGCCCGGCGGCGAAACCTCTATGACACAAGCAGTACTTCAGGCCAAGGGCCTCACCAAACGCTTCACCGAAGGCCGGCTCGACGTCACCGTGCTCACCGGTGTGGACCTCACGGTGCGCGCGGGCGAAACCGTGGCCATCGTCGGGGCTTCGGGCTCGGGCAAGAGCACCTTGCTGCACCTGCTGGGCGGACTGGACGCGCCCACCAGCGGCAGCGTTCAGCTCATGGGGCAGTCGATGTCGGGCCTGAGCGCGACGCAGCAGGGCGTGTTGCGCAACCAGCACCTGGGTTTCGTCTACCAGTTCCACCACCTGCTGCCCGAGTTCAGCGCGCGCGACAACGTGGCCATGCCGCTGTGGATCCGCCGCATGCCGCGCGCCGATGCCGCCGAACAGGCGCGCAAGATCCTCACGCGGGTGGGGCTGGCCGATCGCCTGAGCCACCGGCCGGCCGAGCTCTCGGGTGGTGAGCGTCAACGCGTGGCCATTGCGCGGGCGCTCGTCACGCAGCCCGCGTGTGTGCTGGCCGATGAGCCCACCGGTAACCTGGACCGCGCCACCGCAGAAGGGGTGTTCCAGCTGATGCTGGAACTGGCTCGCGATCAGGGCACGGCCTTCATCGTCGTCACCCACGACGAAACCTTGGCCGCGCGCTGCAACCGCGTCTTGCGGTTGACCGCCGGTGTACTGACCTAAGGTTTGGTTCGCGAAAAGCGCAGGGGTTTGTCCAGCCCCTGCACGTGCATCAGCATGGTCGTGCCCCGCACTTCCAGCCGCTGTGCCTTCTGCAGCGCGTCCAGGTAGCGCGCTTCCTGCTCGTCCACCGCTGGCGCGCACGCCATGCGTGTGCCGCCGAGCTGACCCAGCGCAATGCGGTCCTGCATCAGCGTGTAGGAGCCAAAGAAGCGGTTGCACGAGCTGTTGCCGGCTACGCGCCCGGCTTCGGGAAAGGCCAGCGTGGCCTGCGCGCGGTCGAGCACGCCGCGCCCACCCATGTCTTCGAGCCGCCATTCGCTGCCCACCAGCGGTGCAGCGCCGGGCGCGCCGGGCAGGGCGCAGGCGGTGAGGGCGAGCAACACGGGCGCGGCGAACCAGGAGAGGCGTGACATGGGGGGTCCTTTCAGGATGGGGCCGGGCCCTGAGAGAGCTTGTCGGCACAATGGTCCGTTATACCGCCATGTGGATCGACACACACTGCCATCTGGATGCGCCTGAGTTCGGCGCTGATCACGCGCTCGCGTTGAGCCTGCGCGAGCGTGCGGCCGCGCTCGGCGTGGGTCTGTGTGTGATCCCGGCGGTGGAGCGCTCCAACTTCGACACCGTGCGCCAGCTCGCACACCGCCTGGGTGACGCCTATGCCCTGGGCATCCACCCGCTGTTCGTGCCGCGTGCGCAAGACACCGACCTGGCTGCGCTGGACGCTGCGCTGAACGAGCACCGCGACGACCCGCGCCTGGTGGCGGTGGGCGAGATCGGGCTCGACTTTTTCGTGCCTGCGCTGTGCACGCCCGAGATGCGCGAGCGCCAGGCGTTTTTCTACCGTGCGCAGTTGCGCCTGGCGCGCAAACACGGTCTGCCGGTGATCGTGCACGTGCGGCGCAGCGCCGACCAGTTGCTCAAGCACCTGCGCGAGCTGCCCACAGGCGGAGGCATCGCACACGCGTTCAACGGCAGTGCACAGCAGGCACAGGCGTTTGTCGGGCTGGGCTTCAAGCTGGGTTTTGGTGGGGCGTGCACCTTCGAGCCCGCGCGGCAGTTGCGCCGCCTGGCCGCCGAGCTGCCGCTCTCGGCCCTGGTGCTGGAGACCGATGCGCCCGACATTCCGCCGCACTGGCTCTACGCCACGGCTGCCGAGCGTTCCGCCGGGCGGGCGCAGGGCGTCAACAGTCCGGCCGAGTTGCCTCGCATCGGTGCGGTGGTGGCTGAGCTGCGCGGCCTGCCAGTTGACGCGTTGATGAAGGCCACCACAGAAAACGCGCTGGCGGCGTTGCCGCGACTGGCCGCACTGGTGCAAGCTTCGTGAGCCGATTGCAAGGTTTGCCGCCGGTGCTGGACGCCAACACGCGGGTGCTGGTGCTGGGCAGTTTTCCGGGGGTGGCTTCATTGCGCGCGCAGCAGTACTACGGCCACCCGCAGAACCAGTTCTGGAAGATTCTGGGCGCGTTGTGGGGTTTGCCACTGCCGGCCATGGCTTACCCCGAGCGCGTGGCTGCTGCGTTGGCGCATGGCCTGGGCGTGTGGGATGTGTACGGCGCTTGTGAACGCGAAGGCAGCCTGGACGCGAACATCCAGAACGCGGAGCTCAACGATTTTGCGTGGGTGCTGCGCTCGTGCCCGCTGCTGGAGGCGATTGCGCACAACGGTGGCGAGAGCTTTCGCCATGCGCGGCATACGGAGAAGCTGGGGGTGCCGGTGTACAAGCTGCCGTCCACGAGTCCGGCGAATGCGGGCTGGAGCTTTGATCGAAAGTTGGCGGCGTGGTCGGAGGTGTTGAGTCGGCATGCGGCAGCTCCGTTCGGGCAGCAGGAGCCGCCGGAGAATGCAAAGCGCCGTGTCCATAATGAATTCCCTTGAAAACGCATCCATCAACATGCACTACCCATCCCGTGAAGGACGTCTGACGTGAAAGAAGGCGCCAACGCAGCCGCCCGCAAACGAAGCCCGGTTCAAACCCTGCCCGAGGTGACCATCTCCGAAGACAGCGAGGTGCGCTTTCTGCACCTGGGCACCGAGTGGATCCAGGGCTCCATGCTGCTGGACGCGCCGTTCGACATCGAGCTCGACTACGTCCAGCGCATGATGGCCTGGCTGCTGTTTGTCGAACCCGACTCGGTGGGCAAACGCCGCGCCCTGCAGCTCGGCCTGGGGTCGGCCGCGCTCACCAAGTTCTGCTTCAAGAAACTGCGCATGGACACCACCGCCATCGAGATCAACCCGCAGGTGGTGGTGGTGTGCCGCAGCTGGTTCAAGCTGCCGGCCGACGGCCCCAAGCTGCACGTGGTGCTGGCCGATGCGGGCGAGGAAATCCGCCGCGCCGACCACCTGGGCGCCTACGACGCACTGCAGGTGGACCTGTACGACCACGAGGCCGCCGCACCCGTGCTGGACAGCCCCGACTTCTACGCCGACTGCCGCAACGCCCTCACCGACGACGGCTGCCTCACGGTCAACCTGTTCGGGCGCGATGCGAGCTACGAGCGCTCGCTGCAGAGCCTGTGCGCCGCCTTTGGCGATGACGCCGTGTGGGCCTTCAAGCCCACGCGCGAAGGCAACACCGTGGTTCTGGCCCAGCGCACACCCAGCCGGCCCACCCGCATGCAGCTGCTGGCGCGGGCCGAAGCGGTGCAGGAACGCTGGGGCCTGCCGGCGGTCAAGTGGATGAAACTGTTCAAACCCGTTTCCTGAAACGACCATGAAAACTTCGACCCAACCCACCGACGCGGCAGCCCACAACGGGCCACTGGACTGGCGCATGCTGGTGCAGTGGCTGAGCGACGACGGCGTGATCTCCAGCGCCGAGGCCGAGCGCACCGTGGCGCGTTGTGCGTCGGCACACAGTGCGCAGCACCCGCTGCAGCGTCTCTCGGTGGTGGGCATGGCGCGCAAGTCCGACGCGCACGTGCTGGACATCGAGATGTTGACCCAGTGGCTGGCGCAGCGCAGTGGGCTGGACTACATGCGCATCGATCCGCTCAAGGTCGACGTGGGCAAGGTGGCCGATGTGATGAGCGCGGCCTACGCCGAGCGCCACAAGGTGCTGCCGGTGCAGGTGAGCCCGACCGAGGTGGTGGTGGCCACCGCCGAGCCGTACATCCGCGACTGGGTGCCTGAAGTGCAGCGCCAGACGCGCAAGAACGTGCGCCTGGTGCTCGCCAGCCCGCAAGCAATCAGCACCTTCACCGCCGAATTTTTTGCGCTGGCCAAGTCGGTGCGCGCGGCCAGCAAGAGCGGCGCGCAGGGAGGCTTCGGCAGCTTCGAACAGCTGGTGGAGCTGGGCAAGGCCAACAAGCTTGACGCCAACGACCAGGGCGTGGTGCAGGTGGTCGACTGGCTGTGGCAGTACGCCTTCGACCAGCGCGCCAGCGACATCCACCTGGAGCCGCGGCGCGAGCAGGGCGTGATCCGCTTCCGCATCGACGGTGTGCTGCACCCCGTCTACCAGATGCCCATCGGTGTGCTCACGGCCATGACCGCGCGCATCAAGCTGCTGGGCCGCATGGACGTGGTGGAGCGCCGCCGCCCGCAGGATGGGCGCATCAAGACGCTGCGCCCCGGCGTGGCCGGGGTGCGCGGTGAAGAGGTGGAGATGCGCCTGTCCACGCTGCCCACGGCCTTCGGCGAAAAACTGGTCATGCGCATCTTCGACCCCGAGTCGACCGTGAAGGACCTGAGCGCGCTGGGCTTTGCCGCGCACGACGCGCAGCGATGGGAGGGGCTCACCAAACACCCGCACGGCATCGTGCTGGTGACCGGCCCCACCGGCTCGGGCAAGACCACCACGCTGTACGCCACGCTCAAGCGCCTGGCCACCGAAGAGGTCAACGTGAGCACGGTGGAAGACCCGATCGAAATGATCGAGGCGTCTTTCAACCAGACCCAGGTGCAGACCCACCTGGACCTGGACTTTGCCCAGGGCCTGCGTGCGCTCATGCGGCAGGACCCGGACATCATCATGGTGGGCGAGGTGCGCGATCTGGCCACCGCCGAGATGGCGGTGCAGGCTGCGCTCACCGGGCACCTGGTGTTCACCACGCTGCACACCAACGACGCGCCCTCGGCCGTGATGCGGCTGATGGAGCTGGGCATACCGCCGTACCTCCTGAACGCCACGGTGCTGGGCGTGCTGGCGCAGCGGCTGGTGCGCACGCTGTGCCCGGCCTGCAAGACGCAGCAGGACAAGCCCACCGCTGCCGCGTCCCGCGAGACGCTGGCGGAGCTGGTGAAGCCCTGGCAGATCAGCGGCAGCTACCGGCCCTACCAACCGGTGGGCTGTGTCGATTGCCGCATGACCGGCTTTCGCGGGCGCATGGGCCTGTATGAGTTGCTCACGGTCACGGAAGCGTTCAAGGACAAGGTCAGCCGCGAGCCCCGGCTGGATGTGATGCGCAAGCAGGCTGTGGCCGACGGCATGCGCCCGCTGCGCCTGGCCGGCGCCATGCGCGTGGCCGAAGGGCTGACCACCATGGACGAGGTGTTGGCCTGCACACCACCGGTGCAGTGAAGCAGCGCTCAGTCCCCTGAGAGCCCGTGCCTGAACTGCTCTGCGGCATCGATCAGATCCCACAGTTCCTGCCCCAGCGCCTCTGCGTCGAGGTCGATATCCACCACGCGCTGGTACAGCGCCACGTTCTCGGCCAGTGAGATGCCCAGACGATCTGAATGACTCAGGTGGGTGTTGGCCAGCAACAGCGCTTCACACAGGGCGGCGCGCGGGCCACTGTGGCGGGGCAGGGTGCAGATGTGGGCCTGCATCACCAGGGTGGGTTCGCGGTCGTGGGGGCGCAGCACCACCAGCGTGTCATTCACGTGCAGGAGCGTGGAGCCCTGGCGCGAATCGGTCCAGGCTTTCAGCAGGGTGTCGATGCGTTCGACGGGAGGGGTGGAACGGGGAGAAGGCGGCATGTGAGCAATCCTGTGAAACGTGTTCGGCGCCACCTCAGGCCGGGTGCGCAGGGGGCTGTTGCACAGGTTATGGATTTGCCGGCGCGTGGGGTGTGCGTGCAGGGCTTCATCAGTTTGAAGTCATGCGTGCGACAGGAATGCCTGGGCGAACGGCATGAGACATGCCCTGATGCGCAGCCCCCGATCGGACGATGCCGATAATCGGACGATGCGCGCCGCTCCCATTCCTCATCTCGCCACCGGATTGCTGCTCGCAGGAGCAGGCTCTATCGCCTTCAGCGGCAAGGCCATCATCGTGAAGCTGGCGTACCGCCACGGCGTGGATGCGGTCACGCTGATCATGTACCGCATGTTGTTCGCCCTGCCGCTGTTTCTGGCACTGGCCTGGTGGGCCACCTACCGCCAAGGTGGTGCTGCCAAAGCACCCCTCACCCGCAGCGATTGGCTGGGCATCCTGGGACTGGGCTTCACCGGTTATTACCTCGCCAGCTTTCTGGATTTCTGGGGCTTGCAGTACATCACCGCCAGCCTGGAGCGGCTCATCTTGTACCTCAACCCCACTCTGGTGCTGGTGCTGGGCTGGGTGGTTTACAAACGACGCATCACGCGCCTGCAGGCCATCGCGATGGCGGTGAGTTACGGCGGCGTGTTGCTGGTGTTCGGGCATGAGGCTGGTTTGCAGGGGCCCAACGCGCTGCTGGGCGCCGCGCTGGTGTTCGGCAGTGCCATCAGCTACGCCATCTACCTTGTGTACAGCGGCGAGCTGGTGCAGCGACTGGGTTCGCTCAGGCTGGTGGGGCTGGCCACCAGCGTGGCCTGTGTGTTGTGCCTGGTGCAGTTTGTTTTGTTGCGCCCCATGAGCGCGGCGCTGGTGGCACCCGAGGTGATCTGGCTCTCGGTGCTCAACGCCACCCTGTGCACCTTTGCGCCGGTGCTGATGGTGATGATGGCCATCGAGCGCATCGGCTCGGGCCTGGCGGCGCAGACCGGCATGGTCGGCCCGATGTCGACCATCGTCATGGGCGTGGTGATTCTCGGTGAGCCGTTCAACGGCTGGATCGTGGTGGGCACGGTGCTCGTGCTCTCCGGTGTGTTTCTGGTCACGCGCTTTGGCCGCGCCAGCTGATCATTTTTTTCAGGAGACTTTTCATGGATCTGGGTATCAAGGGCAAATGGGCGCTGGTGTGTGGCGCGAGCAAGGGCTTGGGGCTGGGCTGTGCGCAGGCGCTGGCGGCCGAAGGCGTGCATGTGGTGCTGGTGGCGCGCGGTGTGCGCGACCTTGAGGCTGCTGCGCAGGCGTTGCAGACCGCCGCGCCCGATGTGAAGGTGCTCGCGGTGGCGGCCGACATCACAACGCCCGAGGGCCGCGCGGCGGCGATGTCGGTGGCCGGTGGTCCTGGCACGGCGTTCGACATCGTGGTGAACAACGCGGGTGGTCCACCCCCTGGTGATTTCCGCGCCTGGGACCGCGACGTGTGGATCAAGGCGCTCGACGCCAACATGCTCACGCCCATCGAACTCATCAAGGCCACGGTGGACGGCATGGCGCAGCGCGGCTTTGGCCGCATCGTCAACATCACCTCGGGCGCGGTGAAGGCGCCGATCGACATCCTGGGCCTGTCCAACGGTGCGCGCAGTGGTCTCACGGGTTTTGTGGCCGGCGTGGCGCGCAGCCCGCTGGCCGCTCAGGGCGTCACGGTCAACAACCTGTTGCCTGGTGCCTTCGACACCGACCGCCTCAAGACCACGCTGGCCGGTGCGGCCGAAAAAACCGGCCAGTCGGTGGACGCGATTGCCGACGCGCGGCGCAAGAACATCCCGGCCAAACGCTTCGGCACCTCGCAGGAGTTCGGCGCGATCTGCGCGTTTCTCTGCAGCGTGCACGCGGGGTACATCACCGGCCAGAACGTGCTGGCCGACGGCGGTGCCTACCCCGGCACTTTCTGAAGAGTGCGATCCGGCGCCGGGCCGCCCCAAGCCGGATCAGCCCCCTCGGGGGGCAGCGAACCTCGCGCAGCGGGGAAGCGTGGGGGCTCTAGCGTCGCGACGACACCAGAATCCCGCCCACGATCAGCACGAATCCAGCAAAGTGGTAGGTCTGGGGCGGCTCGCGCAGCAGCGTGGCCGACAGGAGTGCGGCGAACAATGGCGTGAGGTTGGAGAAGATGGCGGCGGTGGCCGGGCCCACGCGTGCCACGGCAGCGCCCCAGCTTCGGTAGGCCAGCAGCGAGGGCCCCACCGCCACATACACCAGCCCTGCCACCAGGGGCCAACCCCACTGGATGGCGCTCGTGCCCTCGGGACGCGCGGGCAGCATGAACCACTCGCCTGCCGTGAACGCCCCCGACCAGATCAGGCCGAACACCACCTGGGCGAGCAGAAACGCAGCCCAGTCCGCCTTGATGGCCGCGGGCTCATTGGCCGGCGGGCGTGCGAGCAGCCAGCTGTACCAGGCCCAGGCCAGGGCTGCGAGCAACACCAGCAGATCGCCCGGCACCAGCTGCACCGACAGAAGGCCACCCAGATCGCCGCGCGCGATCACCACGGCCACGCCGCAGAGCGACATGAACGCACCCAGCGCCGCACGCCGAGAGATGGGAACGCCGTAGAACACGCGCCCCATGATCAGCATCCACACCGGGATGCTCGAAGCCACCAGCGTCACGTTCAGCGGGGTGGAGGTCTTGAGCGCCATGTACTGCAGCGTGTTGTACATGCCCACACCCAGCAAACCCAGCAAGGCGAAGCGCCGCCAGTGGGGCCACAGTTCGCTGCCCGGGCGCAGCACCCAACCCGCCAGGGGCAGCAGCATCAGCAGGGCCAGCACCCAGCGCAGGAAATTGAGCGTGACCGGGGGCACCACGCCCTGCATGAGTCGGCCCACCACGGCGTTGCCCGCCCACATGAGCGGCGGGATCAGCAGCAGGACGATGGTGGAGGGCGTGAGACGGGGCGTGGAAGGCGCAGACATCGGCTGGACTGTAGCAACCCGCGCTTGTCCGTCGGCCGCTGGGGGGCGAAGCGGTGTCGCTCAGGCGATCCGGCGCTTTCATGGCAGGATTCAAGGGCATTGATTCAACAACGAGGAGACCCACCCATGAGTTCACAAGAATCCCGCGCCGTGCGCATCCATGCCGCTGGCGGCCCTGAGCAACTGGTCATCGACACCCTGAGCGTGGGCGACCCCGGCCCTGGGCAGGTGCGCATCCGCCACCACGCGGTGGGACTGAACTACATCGACGTGTACCAGCGCAGCGGCCTCTACCCGTTCCCCATGCCGCTGTCGCTGGGCATGGAAGGCGCGGGTGTGATCGAGGCGGTGGGCGAGGGCGTCACACACCTCAAGACCGGCGACCGTGCAGCTTACGCCGCCAACCCGCCGGGCAGCTACTGCGACGTGCGCGTGATGCCCGCCATGAACGTGTGCCAGCTGCCCGACGCCATCGACTTCGAGACTGGCGCAGCCATGATGCTCAAGGGCTTGACCGCGCAGTACCTGCTCAAGCGCTGCCGCCCGGTGGAAGGCCTGGATCCGGGCGACTTCGTGCTGTTCCACGCAGCCGCTGGCGGCGTGGGTCTGATCGCCTGCCAGTGGGCCAAGGCACTGGGTCTGCAGCTCATCGGCACGGCGGGCTCGGACGAGAAATGCAAGCTGGCCCTGGAGCACGGCGCCAGCCACGCCATCAACTACCGCACCGAAGACTTTGTCGCGCGGGTGAAGGAGATCACCAATGGCCAGGGCGTGAAAGCGGTGTACGACTCGGTGGGCAAGGACACGTTCGAGAAGTCGCTTGATTGCCTGCGCCCCTTCGGTTTGATGGCCAGCTTTGGCAACGCATCGGGTCCGGTGGCGCCTTTTGCGCCCGGCATCCTCGGCCCCAAGGGCTCGCTGTACGTCACGCGCCAGACGCTGTTCTCACACATCACCAGCCGCGAGCGCACGCAAGCCATGGCGGACGATCTGTTTGCGGTGGTTGAAGGTGGGCAGGTGAAGATCCGCATCGACCAGCGTTTTGCACTGACCGATGTGCGCAAGGCGCATGAAAGTCTTGAGGCTCGCGCGACTACGGGGTGCACTGTCTTGTTGCCCTGAGCTTTTCGTGCCTGCGGGGTTGGTCGCCTGAGAGCACAGGGCGATCGACTCCAAGGTTTGAGAACCAGCACGCCTTGGGTCGGGGCGTGATGGTGTTCTGCGCAGCGAAATCAAGGAGGAGGGGCCGCAGGCCCCGGGGGACATTCGCGGAGCAGAGCACCGTCATGCCCCGATCCCGCGAGGTAGAGGCGCGAAGTCAGGCAGGCTGTGCCTGACGCGGCGCCACCTCAGCCAAAGCCCGCTCCAGATGCTGCAGTGTCGAAGGCACATCGTGCCACTTGTCCAGCCCGAAGAGCCCAACGCGGAAGGTCTTGAACTCCGGACCTTCGTCGCATTGCAGCGGCACACCCGCAGCCGTCTGCAGACCCACCGCCAGAAACTTTTTGCTCGACTGGATCTCCGGATCGGTGGTGTAGCTCACCACCACACCCGGCGCCTGGAAACCCGAGGCCGCCACGCTGGGGAAGCCATTGAGCTCCAGCAGCGCGCGCACCTGCGAGCCGAGCGCGATCTGTTCCTGGCGCACCCTCTCATACCCATAAGCCTCGGTCTCCACCATCGTCTCGCGCAGCCGCGTGAGCGCGTCGGTCGGCAAGGTCGTGTGGTACGCGTGGCCGCCGCCTTCGTAGGTTTCCATGATCTGCAGCCACTTCTTCAGGTCCATGGCGAAGGTGGTGCTCTGCGTGGCGTCGATGGCGGCGCGTGCACGTTCGCTCAGCATCACCATGGCGCAGCAGGGCGAGCTGCTCCAGCCCTTTTGTGGTGCCGAGATGAGGATGTCCACACCCGTGGCCTTCATGTCGACCCACATCGCACCCGAGGCAATGCAGTCCAGCACGAAAAGGCCGCCCACCGCGTGCACCGCGTCACTCACGGCCTTGAGGTAGTCGTCCGGCAGGATCATGCCGGCGGCGGTTTCCACGTGGGGCGCGAACACCAGCGCGGGCTTCTCGCGCGCGATGGTGGCCACCACCTCTTCAATGGGTGCGGGTGCCCACGCGGCCTGTGCGCCAGCGCCGGTGCGCCGCGCCTTCATCACCGTGTGGCTGGCCGGGATGCTCCCCATGTCGAAGATCTGTGTCCAGCGGTAGCTGAACCAGCCGTTGCGGATGACGAGCACATGCTTGCCATGGGCAAACTGCCGTGCCACCGATTCCATGCCGAAGGTGCCGCTGCCGGGCACCAGCACCGCCGAGTGCGCGCCGTACACACGCTTGAGCATGGCCGAGATGTCGGTCATCACGCCCTGGAAGCGTTTGGACATGTGGTTGAGCGCGCGGTCGGTGTAGACCACCGAAAACTCAAGCAGGCCGTCGGGGTCGATGTGGGGCAGCAGTCCGGGCATGTGGTTGTCTCCTGGGCGGGTCGCGGAAGGGAGGGGCAGCGTAGCACAGCACCCGCGATTTCGCAGCCCCACTGCACAAGGCCCGGACGCCCTCAGAGTCGGCTGACGTCCGCCGATGGTGGCTCGCGAAGCCGGCTGGGCGCGAGCACGCCCGCGCTGTCGAGGATGGGGTAGGCGATCGAGCAGATGTGCGAGTTGATGCGTTTCAAATCGCTGATCAGGTCCAGGTGCAGCGCGCTGGTGTCCATGCTTTGCTGGCTCATGCCGGAGAGGCGGTCGAGGTGGGGGGCGGCGTATTCGCGCTCCTTGTCGCGAAAGCGCACCTTCTCTTCAAGCAGGCGCTGCGCGTCGCGCACGTTGCCGTTGAGGAACACGCTCATGGCCAGGCGCAGGTTGTCCAGCAGGCGCGTGTGCAGCTCGGTGATCTCGCCCATGCCGGCCTCGGAGAAGTCGCGCCCTTTGCGGATCTTCTTGTCCTCGATGTCGAGCAGAACGCGCTCGACCGTGTCGCCGATCTGCTCCATGTTGATGGTGAAGCTGATGATGTCGGTCCAGCGCCGGCTCTCGGCCTCGCTGAGTTGCTGGCGCGAGATCTTGGTGAGGTAGTACTTGATGGACGAGTACAGGCTGTCAACCGTGTCGTCGAGCTTGCGCAGGTCTTTGGCGAGCTGGAGGTCGTTGGTCTTGATCACGGTGACCACGCCGCGCAGCATCGTCTCCACCACGTCGGCCTGGTGCAGGGCCTCGCGCGCCGCGCACGAGATGGCCAGTGGGGGCGTGGCGAGCGCGGACGGGTCGAGGTGGTTGGGCCGGTCCAGCGGGCCCTTGTCGGCCTGCAGCGGCAGCAGGCGCTCGACCAGTCGGGCCACCGGCCGGGTGAGGCCGATGAACACAGCGCCCACCATGAGGTTGAAGCTCAGGTGGAAGAGCACGGTGAGCGTGGCCGGATCCGGCACCAGCGGCTGCATGACCTGCAGCCACAGCGGAATGAGCCAGATCGCGATGGCCACGCCGAACACCTTGAAGAGCAGGTTGCCCAGCGGCACCTGGCGCGTGCTGATGCCCGACTTGGCGGTGGTGATCACGGCCAGCAGGCCGCTGCCCAGGTTGGCGCCCAGCACAATGCCCAGCGCCACGTCCAGCCCCACCACCTGCAGTGCGAGCGTGGACGCCAGCAGCACCACGGCCAGGCTGGAATAGGCCACCACCGCGAGAACGGCGCCGAGCAGGATCTCAAGCAATCGGTCGCTGGTGAGCGACCCCAGCATCAGCTGCACCGCGGGGTTTTGCGTCAGCACACTGGTGGCGCCCGAAATCAGCTGCAGGGCCAGCAGCAGCAGACCGAGGCCGATCAGCACCCGGCCGAAGTCACCGGTCGACGTGCCTTGCCGGGAAATGAACAGCGTGACGCCGAGGAAGATGAACAGTGGCGACAGCCACGACAGATCGAACGAGAACACCACCGCCATCAGGCTGGTGCCGATGTCGGCACCCAGCATCACGGCCAGTGCGGCGGGCAGGGCGATCAGGCCGCGACCGACGAACGATGCGGTGATGAGCGCGGTGGCGGTGCTGGACTGCACGAGCGCGGTGACGCCCAGGCCGGAGAGCGCGGCTGTGAAGCGGTTGCCCATGCTCGCGGCCAGGATCTGGCGCAGGTTGCTGCCGAAAACACGCAGAACGCCATTGCGCACGAGGTGCGTGCCCCAGACGAGAAGGGCGATGGCCGCCAGAAGATCCAACAGATGTTTCATTGACGGAGAAACTATACGCCCGGGTACCGCCACACTCGGGCAGTGTGGCCACCCGGCGTGCGAGGCCGGTTCAACGGTTGTGCCGAACGCGCAGGATCTCGTCGAGGATCAGTGTGACAGCGCCCACGGTGATGGCCGCGTCGGCGATGTTGAAGGACGGGAAGTGACCACCCGGAAACAGGCCGCCGAGAATGCCCCAGTGGAAGTCCAGCCAGTCCACCACGTAACCATGCAGCATGCGGTCGACCACGTTGCCGACGGCGCCGCCCAGAATGCATGCCAGCGCAAACGCGAACAGCTTCTGGCCCGGGTGCGAGCGCAGCATCCACACGATGAACACGGCGGCCACCACCCCCACACCGGTGAAGAACCAGCGCTGCCACCCGCCGGCATCGGCCAGGAAGGAGAAAGCGGCGCCGAGGTTGTGCACACGCACGATGTTGAAGAAGCTGGTGATGTAGGTGCTGTCGCCCAGCTGGTAGTTGGCCAGGATCAGCACCTTGGTGACCTGGTCGACCACCACGAGCAGGGCGGCAAGACCCAGCCAGGGCCAGATGCTTGCGTGCGACGTCTGCTTCATTGCAAATCTCCGTTCGGGCTGAGCTTGTCGAAGCCTTCAGCGCCTGCATGACGAAAGCCCTTCGACAGGCTCAGGGCGAACGGGCTCACGCAACTCTCCGTTGCTCGCCCGCGCCGAACAGGTTGCTGATGCAGCGCCCGCACAGGGTGGCGTGCGCAGCGTCCACGCCCACGTCATCACGGTAGTGCCAGCAGCGCTCGCATTTGGCAGCGGTGGCCGGGACCACGGCCACGCCCGCATTGCCTTCCAGCAGCTCGACTTGCGAGACGATGAGCACGAACTTGAGGTCGTCGCCGAGCGACGCGAGCAGGGTGTGGTCGTCGGCCGGCACGGTGAGTTTCACCGTGGCCTGCAGCGACGAGCCGACGCCGCCAGCGGTGCGCACCGTCTCGATTTCCTTGTTCACCGTCTCGCGCACTGCGCGGATGCGCGACCATTTCGTCAGCAGCGCTTCGTCCGCCGCTGGCAGCTTCGCAAAGGTCTCGAAAAAGATCGAGCCCTGGTTCTGCGCACCGGCCAGCACCGGCCAGGCCTCTTCAGCGGTGAAGCTGAGGAAGGGCGCCATCCAGCGCAACATGGCGTGGGTGATCTGGTGCAGCGCGGTCTGCGCGCTGCGCCGAGCGAGGCTGCCGGGCGCGGTGGTGTAGAGCCGGTCCTTGAGCACGTCGAGGTAAAACGCACCCAGGTCTTCCGAGCAGTACACCTGCAGCTTGGTCACCACCGGGTGGAACTCGTACACGGCGTAGTGCGCCAACACCTCGGCCTGGAACTGCGCCGCGCGCGCCAGGGCGTAGCGGTCGATCTCCAGCATCTGGTCCAGCGGCACGGCGTCTGTGGAAGGGTCGAAATCGCTCACGTTGGCGAGCAGGAAACGCAGCGTGTTGCGGATGCGGCGGTAGGCGTCGACCACGCGGGCGAGGATCTTGTCGTCGATGTTGAGGTCGCCCGAGTAGTCGGTGCTGGCCACCCAAAGACGCACGATTTCGGCGCCCAGTTTGCTGGTCACGGTCTGCGGGTCGACCGTGTTGCCCAGGCTCTTGCTCATCTTGCGGCCCTGGCCGTCGGTGGCAAAGCCGTGGGTCAGCAGGCCTTTGTAGGGCGCGCGGTCAAACAGGGCGCAACCCAGCAGCAGCGAGCTGTGGAACCAGCCGCGGTGCTGGTCGTGGCCTTCGAGGTACAGGTCGGCTTCGGGGCCTTCGGTGTGGAACGCGCCGTTGGGATACGCGTTGGCGTGGCTGCCGCGCAGCACATGCCAGAAGGTGGAGCCAGAGTCGAACCAGACTTCGAGGATGTCGGTGCTCTTGGTGTAGTGCGGCGCGTCCTCAGTGCCGAGAATTTGCTCGGCGGTGACGCGGCTCCAGGCCTCGATGCCGCCTTGTTCGACGATGTCGGCCGCCTGGTCGAGGATCTCCATGGTGCGCGGGTGCAGTTCACCACTGTCCTTGTGCAGGAAGAAGGGCACGGGCACGCCCCAGCTGCGCTGGCGGCTGATGCACCAGTCGGGCCGGTTGGCGATCATGTCGCGCAGGCGGGTGCGGCCGTTCTCGGGGTAGAAACGGGTGGCGTCGATGGCGTCGAGCGCGAGCTGGCGCAGCGTCTTGGGTGCCTTGTCTTTCGTGAACACGCCCTCGCCTTCGTCCATGCGCACGAACCACTGCGCTGCGGCGCGGTAGATCACCGGCGTCTTGTGGCGCCAGCAGTGTGGATAGCTGTGGGTGATGGTCTGGGTCGCCATGAGGCGCCCGGCGTTTTTCAGCGCTTCCAGGATCACCGGCACGGCTTTCCAGATGTGCAGGCCACCAAAGAGCGAGAGGTCGGCGGCGTAGGCGCCATTGCCCTGCACCGGGTTGAGGATGTCGTCTACCGACATGCCGTGTGCCACGCAGGAGTTGAAGTCGTCCACGCCGTAGGCGGGTGAGGAGTGCACGAGGCCGGTGCCGTCGGCGTCGCTCACGTACTCGGCCAGGTACACCGGCGAGAGGCGCCGGTAACCGGCGTCCACATCGAACAGCGGATGGCGGAAGTTCAGGCCGCCGAGCTGCTCGCCCTGCGCGGTGGCGATCACGGCGCCGGTGAGGCCGAAGCGCTCCAGGCACTTTTCAACCAAGGTCTCGGCCAGCACCAGACAACCCATGGGTGTGTCGACCAGCGCGTAGGTGAACTCGGGGTGGGCGTTGAGCGCCTGGTTGGCGGGGATGGTCCAGGCGGTGGTGGTCCAGATGACGGCGAAGGCGGTCTTGCCCGCGGGCAACGCGCCCAGGCCGAAGGCGACCGCGAGCTTCGCGCTGTCGTCGGTCTCGAAGGCCACGTCCAGCGTTTCGCTCTTCTTGTCGGCGTACTCGATCTCGAACTCGGCCAGCGATGATCCGCAGTCGAAGCACCAGTACACCGGCTTGAGACCCCGGTAGACAAAGCCGCGCTCGATCACGCGCTTGAAGGCGCGGATTTCGCCCGCTTCGTTGGCCGGGTCCATGGTGCGGTAGGGGCGTTCCCAGTCGCCGAGCACGCCCAGACGCTTGAAGTCTTCGCGCTGCTGGCCGATCTGTTCGGTGGCGAAGGCGCGGCTCTTGGCCTGCATGTCATCGCGGCCGAGGTTGCGGCCGTGCAGCTTTTCGATCGCATTTTCGATCGGCAGACCGTGGCAGTCCCAGCCGGGGATGTACTGCGCGTCAAAACCCGAGAGCTGGCGGCTCTTGACGATCATGTCTTTCAGGATCTTGTTGAGCGCGTGCCCGATGTGCAGCTTGCCGTTGGCGTACGGCGGGCCGTCGTGCAGCACGAACAGCGGCGCGCCTTCGCGTGCGTCGCGCAGGCGCTTGTAAAGGCCGCCTTCGTTCCAGCTGTCGACCCAGCCCGGCTCGCGTTTGGGCAGGTCGCCACGCATCGGGAACGGGGTGTCGGGCAGGTTCAGGGTGCTGCGGTAGTCGGTGGCAGCGGGGGTGGATTCAGACATGGCGGGATTCCGTGGTGGCTTCGACAAGCTCAGCCCGAACGGGGGAGTGAGGGGAAACAGAAGGGACACCGTTCGCCCTGAGCCTGTCGAAGGGCAGCGACCGGATAGACGCGAGGTCTAAATTCGGTCGCGCGTGGTCTGGCGGTGGGTTTGGGTGTGCAACGAGGCAAAGTAGGCGCGTGCGTCGTCGCAGTCGCGTGCGATGCCCTGGGTCAGGGCGTCCAGACTGTCGTATTTCAGCTCGTCATGCAGTTTGTGCAGCAGTTCCACGCGGACGATTTTACCGTAGGCCTCTCCCTCCGGCAGGCTGCGGGCCAGTGCTCCGGGCCAGTCGAGGCAATGGGTTTCGAGCAGCACACGTCCGCCGTTGACGTCATCGGGGTCCAGCGAAGGCCGCACGCCCAGGTTGGCCACGCCGGCCAGGGGTGGTGAATCGGCCTGCGGTCCCAGGCCGTGCACCAACACCGCGAAGATGCCGCTGGCCGCGGGCTTCCAGTGGGAAAAGCGCAGGTTGAGGGTGCGAAAGCCGTCCCCCTTGCCGGGGCTGCTCTCGGCCAGCTGGCGGCCGAGCTTGCGCCCGTGCACCACATGGCCGCTGATGCTGTAGGGCCGACCAAGCAGGGCCGCCACGTCGTCCATGCGGCCATCGGCCAGGGCCTGGCGCACGGCCGAGCTGGAGACGCGCAGGCCATGCACCTCGTAGCTCTGCATGCGCGCCACGTCGAAGCCCAGGCGGTTGCCGGTGGCGTCCAGCATGGCGTAGTCGCCGGCGCGTTTGGCGCCGAAGCGGAAGTCGTCACCCACCAGGACGTACTTCACCCCCAGCGCGCCGACCAGCATGTCTTCGATGAAGGCCAGCGGGGTCTGCGCGGCGAGCTGTGCATTGAACGGCAGCACCACGCACTGGTCGACGCCGCAGCGCTCAAGCTCCTGCAACTTGTCGCGCAGGGTGGCGATGCGGGCGGGTGCGAGTTCGGGCTGGTGGTGCAGAGCCGCGAAGTAGTCGCGAGGATGCGGCTCGAAGGTCATGACGCAGCTGGGCACGCCGCGGTGCTTTGCTTCGTTGTTGAGCAGCGCCAGCATGGCCTGGTGGCCCCGGTGCACGCCGTCGAAATTGCCGATGGTGAGGGCGCAGCCGCTGGGGACTGCGTCGGGTGAGTCGGTGAGGCGACTGCGCAAGCCGCGAAAGATTTTCATGCCGGGTCGGTGGGGTGTGGGGCCGCGGTCAGTGTGGCTGCGGTGGGGAATGTGCCTGTATGACGGGCTGTGTCATCAAAGCGAGCTATATTGACACACGACGATACACGTCTGCTGGCGCATGCTTGCGGGCGATGTCGGGCCTCTGCAGGCCTGTTTTCCGCTGATGCCATTGCACACAGGAGTCCGTCTTGAAGGTCTTGAAACTCTCAGCCCAGGGGCTGCCACAGTCGTGGATCAGCCTGGAGGAAGCCGTGCTGCACTATGCGGCGGATGAAGTGCGCTGGGAGATGGGGGCCGAGATCGCGGTGTTTCATGGCGGGCACAACGCGTTGACCGGGCGCCAGTCCATCATCAATGTGAATTCCATCATCGGCACCCAGGGCGTGCCGCGCATCAACCCGTTCGACCTGCGACCCACGCTGACCAACAGCAAGCTGTTTGCGCGCGACCGCAACGTGTGTGCCTACTGTGGTGAACATTTTGTCGAGGAAGAACTGACCCGCGAGCACATCGTGCCGCTGGGGCAGAACGGGCGCGACATGTGGATGAACGTGGTCACGGCTTGCCGCTCGTGCAACCACCGCAAGGGCAACCGCACGCCCGAACAGGCGCACATGGGGCTGCTGTACGCGCCCTACGTGCCCAGCCTGTGGGAAGACTTCATCCTGCGCAACCGCCGGATCCTGGCGGACCAGATGGAGTTTTTGATGTCGCACTTGCCGAAGACCTCGCGGCTGCACGCCTAGAGCCCTGGCGGGCCTCAATAGGTCAGCTCAAGAATCACGAGGCGGTTTTCGGCAGCAGGCCAGGTACGACCCACGATCTTTTCGCCATTGAACTCCGCCGAGATCGAACGAGCGCTGTCTTCCATCAATTTGATCTTCGAGCTCGACACACCCGCGCCGCTGGGTGGAACGCCCGGCAGCGCCTTGCCGTCGAACGCCATCTTGTCGCGCTCAGCATCAAAGTAGCCGCGCGGTCGCGTGAAGGTGACGGTGGATTTCGCGTCCTTGTCGGCGGCGGCGATGCGCTCGGCGCGCAGGTGGATCAGATCACTGCTGCGTGGGAAGGGGCTGCGGTAGATGTGCGTGGTGGCGTAGCCCGGCGCGCTGATCACGAACTCGTAAGGCACACCAGCCTTTGCAGTGAACGGGCCCCAGAGGCCGTCGGTGCCTACAGTCTTGCCGTGCACGGCAGCGCCCTGGCGTTCCCCGGTGGTGGCGTTGGTGGCGTACACGGCGAGCTGTGCACCCGGGAGGGGGAGGTTGTTCGAGTAGTTGCCGCTGGCCGGGTCGGTGGGCACGAGGCCCAGACCGGTGATCTTGCCGTTGAGCACCACGGGGGCCTGCGTTGCCACGCTCAGGGTCTTGGGTGCCTGCCCGGTGATGAAGCGGTACGTGGTGTCGAAGGCGGCGGGCGAGAACGATGTCTCGCGGTGGTCCACACGCGGCAGCACGGCGTTGGTAGCGCCCTTGAGCGCCGGACCTTCAAACGTCACGTTGGTGGGCGTGCCCTTGGCACCGATCCACAGGCCGTCGGGCTGCGCGAACTTGTCGTTGTTGTCGGAGCGGATGGTCATCCATTTCACCGGCCCGGTCACCTCGTCGCCGGCGGCGTTCTTGGGGGCGTTCAAAGCAGTGAGGAAAGGCCCGGTGCCGGAGAACTCGTTGGCTTCGCGAAAGCCTTTGGTAGCCCACACGCCGTGGTTGGGCGTGCCACCCAACACCGCGTGGCTCACGGTCTTGTCACCGCCGCCGTTCTGGATGTAGTTGCGCACCGCGTTGCCGCCGCGCGAGTTGGCCACCAGCACCACCTGCTGCGCACCTGTGGCTTTCAGCACCTTCTCCACCTCGGCCTTCAGGTAAGCCATGTGCTCGGTGGTGGACGTGCGTCCGGGCTGGGCCTTGCCGTCCTCGTCGCGCGACAGCGGGTAGGGCAGGTCGATGGCGTGCAGTAGCTCGCGCGGCCAGCCGTTGGACTCGAAGCGCCACACCGTGCTCTGCCAGATGGAGGCCGAATCCCCGTTGCCGTGCACGAACACGATGGGGGGCTGGCTGGCCCCTTGTGGCGCGGTGGCGCAGGCGCCCAGCAGCAGGCTGCTGGCGACCAGGGCAAAGAGGTTGCGGCGGGTGGTCATGCTGGTCTCCGAATCGTTCTTGGGGTGGCGAAAACAAAGCGGCCCGCAGAAAGCGGGCCGCAGCGGGCAAGCGCTGTCAGGCGAACACGCCCGCCGTGTCCTGCATCCGGTTGGACACTTCGCCCAGGTTGTGCAAGGTGTCGCCGAAGGTCATCTCCAGCTGGGTGAGCTTCTTGAAGTAGTGGCTCACGATGTATTCGTCGGTCACGCCGATGCCGCCGTGCAGCTGCACCGCCTGCTGGCCCACGAAGCGCATGGACGTGCCCAGCTGCACTTTGGCGCGCGCCATGGCCGCGCGGCGCTCGGGCGCCGGTGCGTTGAGCTTGAGGCTGGCGTAGTAGCTCATGGAGCGCATGAGTTCCAGCTGCATCTTCATGTCGGCCACGCGGTGGCGCAGCGCCTGGAAGCTGGCGATCGCAACACCAAACTGCTTGCGCGTGTTCATGTACTCGACCGTGATCGCCACGGTTTTGTCCATCACGCCCACCGCTTCGGCGCAGGTGGCGGCAATGCCGATGTCCACACCGTGTTCCAGCGCGGTCAGTCCGTCGGTGGTGATGAGCTGGGCCGGTGCGTCCTTGAGCGTCACGTCACCGGCGCGGCCGCCGTCTTGCGTGTGGTAGCCACGGGTGGCCACGCCCGAGGCGGTGCGCTCCACGAGGAACAGGGCAAGCTTGCCGCCGGCCATGGCGGGCACGACGAACGCATCGGCCTGGTCGGCAACAGGCACCACGTTTTTGGTGCCCGAGAGCGTCCAGCCGCTGCCGGCCTGGGTGGCGGTGGTGGTGCACACGTCCAGCTTGTAGCGGGCCTTGCGCTCCTGGTGTGCGAGCACCACCAGCGCTTCGCCCGAGGCCATGCGTGGCAACCACGCGGCCTTGAGCTCGGTCGGGGCATAGCCACCGAGCACGCCCGAGGTGATCAAGGTCTGGGCGAGTGGTTCGAGCACGATGCCGCGGCCCAGCTCTTCCATCACCACCATGCCCTCGATGGGCCCCATGCCCATGCCACTGTGGTCCTCGCTCACGTAGAGCCCGGTCAGGCCGAGTTCGGCGAGTTCGTTGTAGGCCGCACGGTCAAAACCACCAGCGGCCACGATGCCGGTGTGGCGCTCGAAGGTGTAGGCCTTGTCGACCCATTTGCGCACCGCGTCGCGCAGCTGTTCCTGGTCGTCGCTGAAATCAAAGTCCATGTGTTTTCTCCTCAGCCCAGAACCGTCTGCGCGACGATGTTGCGTTGCACTTCATTGCTGCCACCGTAGATGGTGGTCTTGCGCAGGTTGAAGTAGGTGGATGCCAGTGGCGCGTTGTTGCTGACGCCGCCGGGGTAGTCGCCTTGCCAGCCGGCTTCCATGGCCTCTTCAATGAAGGGCAGGCTGTAGGGGCCGGCCGCGAGCATCATGAGTTCGGCGTAGCGCTGCTGGATCTCGCTGCCCTTGATCTTGAGCAGGCCCGCGATGTCGAGCGAGTTCTTGCCCGATTTCTCGGCCGAGAGCACGCGCAGCACCATCATCTCCAGCGCCACCACGTCCACTTCGAGCAGGGCGATCTGGTCGCGAAAACGCAGGTCGTCCCACACGCCTTCGGCTTTGGCAATGCGCTTCAATCGCTCCAGTTCGCGCTTGGCGCGGTTCACGTCGGCGATGTTGGTGCGCTCGTGGCTGAGCAGGTGTTTGGCGTAGGTCCAGCCTTTGTTCTCTTCGCCGATCAGGTTCTCGGCCGGCACTTCCACGTTGTCGAACCAGACCTCGTTGACCTCGCATTCCCCGTCGAGCAGCTTGATGGGCCGCACGGAGACACCGGGCGACTTCATGTCGATCAGCAGGAAGGAGATGCCGGTCTGCGGCTTGCCTTCGTTGCTGGTGCGCACCAGGCAGAAGATCCACTCGCCGTATTGGCCCAGCGTCGTCCAGGTCTTCTGGCCGTTGACGATGTACTTGTCGCCCTGGCGCTCGGCGCGGCATTTCACCGAGGCCAGGTCCGAACCCGAACCCGGCTCGCTGTAACCCTGGCTCCACCACACCTCGCCACTGGCGATGCCGGGCAGAAAGCGATCTTGCTGCTCCTTGTTGCCGAAGGCCATGATCACAGGCGCCACCATCACCGGGCCGAAGGGCACCACGCGTGGAGCGCCGGCCAGCGCGCATTCTTCTTCAAACAGGTGCTTCTGCACCGCGTTCCAGCCCGGGCCGCCGAACTCCTTGGGCCAACCCCAGCCGAGCCAGCCCTTCTTGCCGAGAATCTTCGCCCAGCGCTGCATGTCGTCGCGCGACAGGCGCAGCGCGTTGTGGACCTTGTGGGCGATGTCGGCGGGCAGGTTGGCCTTGACCCAGCCGCGGATCTCCTCGCGAAACGCCTGCTCTTCGGGCGTGAATGCCAAATCCATGGGGTGTCTCCTGGTGGCCTCCACGGGAATGTGGCGGCGAATTGAACAACGCCGCGCAGTTTGGCACGACCGTTCGTTTCAAGGCTGTCCGGGCTGCGACAAGCCGAGTTGTTCGTTCAGATTCTGCAGTTGGTCCTGCAGCGCGGCCATGGTGTTTTCCAGTGTGGCCACACGACGCGTGAGGTTGATGAGCTCGTCTTCGGTGGCCGCGCTGGTGCTGCTTTGCGGGCTCTGCACCAGCAGGGAAGTGTCCACCGGGCCGCACAGCAGATGCGCCCAGCGCTGTTCGCGCGCGCCCGGCGCCCGGGGCAGCTTCACCACCAGTGCGCCACCTTTCTCCTCGCTGCGGTCCTGCAGTTCTTCCAGGAAGGCGTCGACCGAAGCGATGTCGAGAAACTTGTACCAGCGCTCGGTGTTCAGCCGCAGTTCACCCGCGGTCTGCGGGCCGCGCAGCACCAGCATGCCCAGCAGCACGGCCGATTGTTCAGGCACGGCCACCGCGCGCATGAAGTTGTGCTCGTAGCGGGTCACGCGGCTGCCGCTGCTCTCCAGCACCAGGTGAAGAGTACGCAAGTCGTCGAGGGCTTCGAGCACAGCGGCGTCGGCCAGGTTCATCACCGGCTCGCGGCTGGACTTCTGGTTGCACCCAATCACCAGCGTGTTGAGCGTCAGCGGGTAGCTGTCGGGCACGGTGCGGGCCTTCTCCATGAGCGTGCCAAGCACGCGGGCCTCAGTGAGCGACAGCGGGCGCTGGGTGAAATCGTGGCCGCGTGGGCGGCCGGTTGATGGGGTTTGCAGGTCTGAGGTCATTACACTTCCCGGCCATGTCTGGCGTGAACAAAAACATCGTGATTCTGATCTCCGGGAGCGGCTCCAACATGGCCGCCATCGTGGAGACATCCCTCAAGCAGCGCTGGCAGGCCAGGTTCGGCGCGCGTGTGGTCGCGGTGATCAGCAACAAGGTCGGTGCGCAGGGGCTGGCTTGGGCCGAGGAGCAGGGCATCGCGACGCATACCCTGGATCACACCCGGTTCAGCAGCCGCGAGGCCTTTGATGCGGCGCTGATGGCCGAAATCGATCGCCATGAACCCACCTTGGTGGTGCTGGCCGGCTTCATGCGCATCCTCACCCCTGGACTCGTGCAGCATTTTGAGGGCCGGCTGGTCAACATCCACCCCAGCCTGCTGCCTGCGTTCACCGGGCTCAAGACCCACCAGCGTGCGATCGACGCGGGCTGCAGATTCGCCGGCGCCACCGTGCACCGCGTCACCAGCGAACTCGACCATGGTCAGATCCTGGACCAGGCGGTGGTGCCGGTGCTGCCGGGCGACACAGCCGAGGCGCTGGCGGCGCGGGTGTTGACGCAGGAGCACCTCATCTACCCGCGGGCCTTGGAGCGGCTGCTCAACCCGGCCTGATCAAACGCCCTTGGCGAACACCAGTCCCGCGTGCTCCCGCATGGCGTGGAACTTGATCTTCGGCCAGTTGGCCTCCACCGCACGCAGCGTGGCCGAGTGATCGACCAGCAAGGTGGGCGCATTCACAGCGTCGAGCGCCACGCGGTGGCTGTTGGCGTCGATGAAGCGCTTGAGCTCGTTCTCGCCGCCGTCCTCGGGCGCGCAGGTCACCCAGCGCGCCACCTGGTAGGGGCTGTTCATGATGCGGGCCTTCACGCCGTACTCGTGCTCCAGCCGGTGCGCCACCACTTCAAACTGCAACTGGCCCACAGCGCCGAGCAACAGCACCGAGCCGGCCACCGGGCGGAACACCTGGATCGCACCTTCTTCGCCGAGCTGCGTCAGGCCCGAGCGCAGTTGTTTGCTGCGCAGTGGGTCGGCCACCTCCACGCTGCGGATGATTTCAGGAGCGAAGAACGGCAGGCCGGTGAACTGCAGGTTTTCGCCTTCGGTGAGCGTGTCGCCCAGTTGCAGCACGCCGTGGTTGGGGATGCCGATGATGTCGCCGGCAAAGGCCTCGTCGAGCAGTTCGCGGCGTTGCGACAGGAAGCTCACCACGGTGTTGGGCCGCAGGTCCTTGCCCGAACGCACCACCCTGAGTTTCATGCCGCGCTCGAAGTGTCCGCTGGCCACGCGCACGAAGGCGATGCGGTCGCGGTGCGCCGGGTCCATGTTGGCTTGGATCTTGAACACCACCCCGCTGAATTTGGGCTCGTCGGGGTGCACGGTGCGCTGGATCGCGGGGCGGTCGCCGGGCGGCGGCGCCAGGTCCACCAGCGCGTCGAGCACCTCGTGCACGCCAAAGTTGTTCACCGCCGAGCCGAAGAGCATCGGCGTCTGGCGCCCGGCCAGGAATTCGGCTTCGTCGAAGGCGGGTGAGGCTCCCGCCACCAGTTCGAGTTCGTCGCGCGCCTGTTCGAATTCGGAGCCGAAGCGCTTCACGGCCTCGGGGTTGTTCAGGCCCACCAACACATCCTCGTCGCCACCGCGTCGGTCGTCGCCGGCGGCGAACACGCGCATCTGGTCGGTGCGGCGGTCGAACACGCCGCGGAAGGTTTTGCCCATGCCCACGGGCCAGGTGAAGGGCACCACCGTCATGCCCAGTTCGCGTTCGAGCTCGTCCATCAGGTCCAGCGGCGCTTGCACCTCGCGGTCCATCTTGTTCACGAACGTCAGGATGGGCGTGTTGCGCGCACGGCAAACCTGCAGCAGGCGCCGCGTCTGCGGCTCCACGCCGTTGCCGGCGTCGATCACCATCAGCGCAGCGTCCACCGCAGTGAGCACGCGGTAGGTGTCTTCAGAAAAGTCCTGGTGGCCCGGCGTGTCCAGCAGGTTGATCACGCAGTCCCGGTATTCCATCTGCATCACCGACGAAGCCACCGAAATGCCGCGCTGCTTCTCGATCTCCATCCAGTCGCTGGTGGCATGGCGCGCGGCTTTGCGTGCCTTCACGCTGCCGGCGATGTTGATGGCGCCCGAGAACAGCAGCAGCTTCTCGGTGAGCGTGGTCTTGCCCGCATCGGGGTGGGAAATGATGGCGAAGGTGCGGCGGCGGCGCACCTGTTGGGAAAGTTCGGACATAGCCTCCGATTATCCCCGGAGGACAATACAGGCTATGCACCCAAAAGCCCTCCTGGACGAAAGCGCCATCCTGATCGAACAGGTCTTCAAGTTCGAACACCCCACCGACGCCGTCGTTGCCCGCCATTTCCGCGAGAACCGTTCGCTGGGTTCCCGCGAGCGTGCCACCCTGTCCGACACCGTCTACACGATCCTGCGCGAACGCCTCAAGCTGGAATGGCTGGCTCGCTCCGGCAGCGGCTCCAAGTGGCGCCGGCTGGCGATCCTGGCGTTCCCCGGCGACCGCGATTTCATCAAGAGCGCGCTCACCGAACCCGAAAAGACCTGGCTCGATCACTGCGACTCCGTCAAGGATGCCGACCTGATGGCGCCGCACCGCCACAACCTGCCCGAATGGCTCGCCACGGCTCTGCGCGAGCAGGTGGGCAATGAGTTTGATGCGCTGGTGGCCAGCCTGAACCAGCCCGCTCCGCTGGACCTGCGGGTGAACGTGCTCAAGGCCAAACGCGAAGCGGTGCTTGCTTCGTTGCAGAAAGCCGGCTTGACGGGCTTTGCCACGCCGTATTCGCCACTGGGCATTCGCTTGCAGGGCAAGCCTTCGCTGGCCAAGCTGCCCGCGTTCACCGAGGGCGATGTCGAGGTTCAAGACGAAGGCTCCCAGCTGCTCGCGCTGCTGCTGGATGCCAAGCGCGGCGAAATGGTGGTGGATTTCTGCGCCGGCGCCGGGGGCAAGACCCTGGCCATTGGTGCAGCCATGCGCAACAGCGGACGCCTCTACGCGTTCGACACCTCGGGCCACCGGCTCGATGCGCTCAAGCCGCGCCTGGCGCGCAGTGGCCTCTCGAACGTGCACCCGGTGGCGATCGCCCACGAGCGCGACGACCGCATCAAGCGCCTGGCCGGCAAGATCGACCGCGTGCTGGTCGACGCGCCCTGTTCGGGCCTGGGCACGCTGCGACGCAGCCCTGATCTGAAATGGCGCCAGAACCCCCAGACGGTGGCCGCTCAGGCCGAACTGCAACTCGCCATCCTGAACAGCGCGGTTCGCCTGCTCAAGCCCGGTGGGCGTCTGGTTTATGCCACCTGCAGCTTGCTGAAGCAGGAAAACGAAGACGTCTGCGCCGCGTTCGAAGCGGCACATGCCGAATTCGAAGCGGTGCCGGTGGCCGGCTTGCTGGAGACCGCTCAGGTCCATAACGCGGCTTCGCTGTGCCTGGGTGACGAAGGGCGCTGGTTGCGTCTGTGGCCCCATCGGCATGCTACCGACGGCTTCTTTGCTGCCGTCTGGCGGAAAAAGCCTTGAAAAGCCGTCAATTCACTTGATCTGAGGCAGTGGTTTCCACATTCGGTGGTGGATATCGGTAGGTGATTGCGACCCCCGCCCTTAAAATCATGGGCGTTTCTGCTCCTGTCGCCCTGGAGCCCATTCGGTGTCCATCCGCCACTTCAGGCGGTCTATTGGGAAATCAATGTTTTCTTCCGACTTCGGTATCTTCTCGTCCATCTGGGACGGCTTCATCCAGTTCCTCGCAAGCGGCTTGACCGGCGCGACCTGGTGGCAAGCCATGATCGTGGCCTTGGTGTTCACCCACATCACCATCGTCAGCGTCACGATTTACCTGCACCGCCACCAAGCCCACCGCTCGCTGGACATGCATCCGATCGCATCGCACTTTTTCCGCTTCTGGCTCTGGATGACCACCGGCATGGTCACCAAGGAATGGACCGCCATCCACCGCAAGCACCACGCCAAATGCGAGCACGAAGGCGACCCGCACAGCCCGGTGGTGTTCGGCATCAAGAAAGTGTTCTTTGAGGGCAGCGAGCTGTACCGCGCCGAAGCCAAGAACCAGGAAACGCTGGACCGCTACGGTCACAACACGCCCAACGACTGGATCGAGCAAGTGCTCTACACCGGTCGCTCGCGCCTGGGCGTGAGCCTGATGCTCATCCTCAACGTCGCGTTGTTCGGTGTGCTCGGCCTGACCGTTTGGGCGATCCAGATGATCTGGATCCCGATCACCGCCGCCGGCATCATCAACGGCATCGGCCACTGGTGGGGTTACCGCAATTTTGAAGCCACCGACGCCAGCACCAACGTGTCGCCCTGGGGCATCATCATTGGCGGCGAAGAGTTGCACAACAACCACCACACCTACCCGACCTCGGCCAAGTTGTCGGTCAAGCCCTACGAGTTCGACATCGGCTGGATGTACATCACCCTGCTGAGTTCGGTCGGCCTGGCCTCGGTCAAGAAGGTGCCGCCGAAGATGGCGTACGGCGACGTGAAGCTGGTGGCGGACGAAAAAACGCTGGAAGCCATCATTGCCAACCGCTATGAAGTGATGGCGGGTTACGCCCGGGAAATGCGTGCCGCCTGCAAGCGCGAACTTGACGCCCTGCATCAGCGCCGTGGCGATGCCACCGTGTTGCAATCCGCTCGCCAGTGGCTGCACCGCGACGACGACAAGGTGCCCGCCAACGTCAAACCCCAATTGGCCCAGGTGCGTGCCGAGCACCCGGTGCTCGACAAGATGGTGACCATGCGCGAAGAGTTGCGAGCCCTGTGGTCCAGCACCACTGCAACACGCGAACAGCTCGCCACCGACCTGCAAGCCTGGTGCCGCCGGGCTGAAGAAAGTGGCATTGCCGCACTGCGCGACTTCTCCATCCGCTTGCGCTCGGCCCACGCCTGATCTGTAGCGCTCCATGAAAAAACCACCCTGCGGGGTGGTTTTTTCATGGGTGAACGATTCCCCGTGGCGCACAAAAAAGCCGCTGATATCAGCGGCTTCTTGTTGGAAGAGATCCAGCTTATTTCAGCTTGATTTCTTTGTAGTCCACATGCTTGCGAGCTTTGGGATCAAATTTCTTGATCAGCATTTTCTCGGGCGTGGTCTTCTTGTTCTTGGTGGTGGTGTAGAAGTGGCCGGTTCCAGCAGTGGATTCCAGCTTGATCTTCTCGCGTGAGCCTTTGGTTGCCATGTTTGGTTCTCCTTAAGCTTGACCGCGTGCGCGCAGGTCGGCGAGCACGGCGTCAATGCCGTTTTTGTCGATCAGGCGCAGGGCGGCACCGGAGACGCGCAGACGCACCCAGCGGTTTTCGCTCTCGACCCAGAAACGGCGGTATTGCAGGTTCGGCAGGAACCGGCGCTTGGTTTTGTTGTTGGCGTGGGAAACATTGTTCCCGACCATGGGCTTCTTGCCCGTGACTTCGCAGACGCGTGCCATGTGGACACTCCGATCATTTCAAACAGCTGTGAATCACGACCGGAGGAATCTCCGTGCCCGACCCATTCAGCCTCACCTCGCCAGGAAAGGGTGGCGGTAACCCGAATCTGCTGGGGTCCCGGACGAACCCGTCAATCTCAGCAAAGCCCGCGATTATAGCCAATCGGGGCCGCGGTGAGCCGAGAGGTCGTTCAGGATGCGCTCTGCTCCAGAAAACGCTGGGCGTCCAGCGCGGCCATGCAGCCCGTGCCGGCACTGGTGATGGCCTGGCGGTAAACGTGGTCCTGCACGTCACCGGCAGCGAACACGCCGGGCACGCTGGTCATGGTGGCCATGCCCTGCAGGCCCGAGCGGGTCGTGATGTAGCCGTCTTTCATGTCGAGCTGGCCCTTGAAGATGTCGGTGTTGGGCTGATGACCAATGGCGATGAAGCAGCCTTTCAGGGTGATGTCTTCGGTGGTGCCGGTCTTCACGCTTTTGAGGCGCACGCCGGTGACGCCGGTCTTGTCGCCCAGGACCTCGTCCAGCGTGCTGTGCAGCTTGAGTTCGATCTTGCCCGCTGCCACCTTGTCCATCAGCTTGTCGATCAGGATGGCTTCGGCCTTGAAGGTATCGCGGCGGTGGACCAACGTGACTTTGCTGGCAATGTTGGAGAGGTACAGCGCTTCTTCCACAGCGGTGTTGCCCCCGCCCACCACGCTGACTTCCTCGCCGCGGTAGAAGAAGCCGTCGCAGGTGGCGCAGCCCGACACGCCCTTGCCCATGAAGGCCTCTTCCGAGGGCAGGCCCAGGTATTTGGCCGAGGCGCCGGTGGCGATGATGAGTGCGTCGCAGCTGTATTCACCGCTGTCGCCCTTGAGCACGAAGGGGCGCTTGCTGAAGTCGACTGCGTTGATGTGGTCGAAGATGATTTCGGTCTTGAAACGCTCGGCGTGGGCCTGAAAGCGCTGCATCAGATCAGGGCCCTGCACGCCCTCGGCGTCGGCGGGCCAGTTGTCCACGTCGGTGGTGGTCATGAGCTGGCCGCCCTGCGCAATGCCGGTGATGAGAACCGGGTTGAGGTTGGCGCGGGCCGCGTAGACGGCAGCGGAGTAGCCGGCAGGACCGGAGCCCAGGATCAGTACTTTGGCGTGTTTCATGGTGCATGTCCCCATCGCATTCAGGGGCAAGTGGTTTAGAGTCGGTGGGTATATTGGTGTGTCAGGTCAGCAGCCTGCGGTGCAGGGGGCCTTGACTTCAGGTCATTGTATGAAACGGCGCTGCAAGCGCTTCCCAGAAGAAGGAATACACGCATGTCGATACTGTCCAATCTCGATCTGATTCGCCGGGTGCCCCTGTTTTCAACCCTCACGCAGTCGCAGGCTGAAGGCGTTGCAGATGCGGTCATCAAGCGCCGTTTCAAGCGGGGCGAATGCATCGTGGAGCAGGGCAAGAAGTCGAACTGCCTGGCGATCGTGCTCACGGGCCGTGCGCGCGTGGTGACCACCGATTCCCGCGGTCGCGAGGTGATCCTGGCCACCATGAACCCCGGCGACTACGTGGGCGAGATGAGCCTGATCGACAACCAGCCCCATTCGGCCACGGTGAAGGCCGAGGTGCAGACCGATGTGCTGATCCTGGGCCGCGCCGAGTTTGCCCGTTGCCTGCCCGAGAACAGTTCCATGGCTTACGCGGTCATGAAAGGCCTTGTGCAGCGCCTGCGCCACGCCGACCGCAAGATCGAATCGCTTGCGCTGATGGACGTGTACGGCCGCGTGGCGCGCGCGCTGCTTGAATTCGCCCAGCCCGACAAGGACGGCCAGCTCACCATCAAGGACCGGGTGTCGCGCCAGGACGTGGCCAAGATGATCGGCGCCTCGCGCGAAATGGTCAGCCGCGTCATGAAAGACCTGGAAGACCGGGGCTTCATCGAGATGGCCGAAGACGGCAGCACCATCATCAAGGAACGGCTGAATTCCCTCGGCTGAACCCGGTGGCCGCCTCTGTGCGGCCGGGTCTGCCGGAGATGGGATTGGGGTGGGCTTGGGGTAAGCTAGCTGCTGGACATTTGAACAGCCCATGACGTACTCACTGAACACCCTCAACGCCGACCGTGCGGGCCAACCGCAGGTCGGCGTTTCCCGTTTTGCCCAGGAGATCGGTCTGGTGCTGGGCGCAGCTGCCCTGGCCTTCTGGTTGCTGGCCCTGCTGAGCCACTCGCTGGCCGACCCGGCCTGGAGCACCACCGGTACCGCCACCGAAGTGGGCAACTGGGGAGGGCGGCTGGGAGCCTTGCTGGCTGACTGGAGCTATTACCTGTTCGGCTTTTCGGTCTGGTGGTGTTTCCTGGTCGGCGTGCGGACCTGGTTGTCTGCCCTGGCGGGATGGATTCGCGGCACTCGAGCCGAAGAAATTGATGCAGAGGACGCACGCATCTGGCAGCGCCCTTGGGCGCGTCGCAGCCTGTTCTGGCTGGCACTCGTCACCGTGATGGCTGCGAGCACGGTGCTGGAGTGGAGCCGCCTGTACCGGCTGGAGGCGCTGTTGCCCGGCCATGCAGGCGGTGTGCTCGGGCATTCGCTCGGGGCGTTCTCCATGCGCTGGCTCGGCTTCACCGGCTCGGCGCTGACCATGCTGGCGCTGCTGCTGGTGTGCCTGCCGCGCGTGTTCCGCTTTTCCTGGGGCCACTGGGCCGAAGAGGTGGGGCACACGCTGGACGGCTGGTTCGAGTCGCGTCGCGAGAAGCGCGAGGCGGTGGAAGACCAGCGCATCGGCGAGAAGGCGGCTCGCGAGCGCGAAGAGGTGGTGAAGGTGGAGCGGGTGGAAATCGAAGAACACCACCCGACGCCGGTGGTGATCGAGCCCACGCTGGTGGACGTGCCCAAGAGCGAGCGCGTGGCCAAAGAACGCCAGAAGCCGCTGTTCACCGAGCTGCCCGACAGCAAGCTGCCGCAAGTGGACCTGCTGGACAGCGCGCCGGTGCACCAGCCTGGCGTGGACAGCCAGACGCTGGAGATGACCAGCCGCCTGATCGAGAAAAAGCTCAAGGACTTTGGCGTGGACGTGCGGGTGGTCGCTGCAGCGCCGGGCCCGGTGATCACACGCTACGAGATCGAGCC
>QBMB01000007.1:45244-60607 GCA_003241965.1 Burkholderiales bacterium
GGCCGGGCCCGCCACTGGTGTGAAGGGCTCGCAGATCGTCAACCTCGGGCGCGATCTGGCGCGTTCGCTCTCGCTGGTGTCGATCCGCGTGATCGAGACCATTCCGGGCAAAAACCTCATGGCATTGGAGTTGCCCAACGCCAAGCGCCAGACCATCAAGCTCAGCGAGATCCTGGGTTCGCAGGTCTACAACGACGCCAAGTCCATGCTGACCATGGGCCTGGGCAAGGACATCGGTGGCCAGCCCATCGTGGCCGACCTGGCCAAGATGCCGCACTGCCTGGTGGCCGGCACCACCGGCTCGGGCAAGTCGGTCGGCATCAACGCGATGATCCTGTCGCTCTTGTACAAGGCCGACGCGCGCGATGTGCGCCTGCTGCTGATCGACCCCAAGATGCTCGAGATGAGTGTCTACGAAGGCATTCCGCACCTGCTCGCGCCCGTGGTCACCGACATGAAGCACGCGGCCAATGGCTTGAACTGGTGCGTGGCCGAGATGGAGAAGCGCTACAAGCTGATGAGCAAACTGGGCGTGCGCAACCTCGCTGGCTACAACGTGAAGATCGACGAGGCCAAGGCCCGCGGCGAGTTCATCGGCAACCCGTTCAGCCTCACACCCGAGCAGCCCGAACCGCTGGAACGCCTGCCCTACATCGTGGTGGTGATCGACGAGCTGGCCGACCTGATGATGGTGGTGGGCAAGAAGATCGAAGAGCTCATTGCCCGCCTGGCGCAGAAGGCACGCGCGGCCGGCATTCATTTGATCCTGGCCACGCAGCGCCCCAGCGTGGACGTGATCACCGGCCTGATCAAGGCCAACATCCCGACCCGCCTGTCGTTCCAGGTCAGCAGCAAGATCGACAGCCGCACCATCCTCGACCAGATGGGTGCCGAGAGCCTGCTGGGCATGGGTGACATGCTTTACATGCCGTCGGGTACAGGGTTTCCGATCCGGGTGCATGGTGCGTTTGTGAGCGATGACGAAGTTCACCGCGTGGTGGCCTACCTCAAGCAACAAGGTGGCGAGCCCAACTACATCGAAGGCGTGCTGGAAGGCGGCGTGGTCGATGGCGAGGGTGGCGACATGTTTGGTGAGGGTGGTGGCGAGAGCAATGGTGAGAAAGATGCTCTGTACGACCAAGCGGTGGAGATCGTCATCAAGGACCGCAAGGCCAGTATTTCCTATGTCCAACGCAAGCTCAAGATCGGCTACAACCGTGCCGCCCGCTTGCTCGAAGACATGGAAAACGCCGGTCTGGTGAGTGCGCTCACATCGAGCGGGCAGCGGGACATCCTGGTGCCTGCGCGCGGCGAATGACGCCGGCTTGAACCCAGCCGGCCCAACCGGATCAGACCCCCATGATGAAAAAATTGATGATTGCCAGCGCCTTGAGTCTTGCCGCCGTGGGCGCGTGGGCCGATGGCCTTCAGGACCTGGAAAAATTCTTGCGCGAGGTCAGCAGCGGCAAGTCCGGCTTCACCCAGGTGGTGACCTCGCCCAAGCGCTCCACCGAAACCGTGGCACGCAGCAAGACCTCCACGGGTACCTTCGAATTCCTGCGGCCCAATCGCTTCAGGTTCGAGTACACCAAGCCTTTCGAGCAGACCATCGTGGCCGATGGCCAGACCCTGTGGCTTTACGACGTGGACCTGAACCAGGTCACCGCACGCGGGCAAAAAGAGGTGCTGGGCAGCACGCCGGCGGCCCTGATTGCGGCGGGTACCGATATCAAAGGCCTGTCTGACGCCTTCGAGCTCAAAGCCGCTGCTGCACGGGACGGTCTGGAGTGGCTGGAAGCCAAGCCGAAAGACCGCAACGGCCAGCTGCAGATGGTGCGCGTGGGCTTCAAGCAGGGCCAGCTCTCGGTGCTCGATATCGAAGACAGCCTGGGCCAGCGCTCGGTGCTCACCTTCAACAACTGGCAGGCCAACGCGGCCTTGAAGGCGGACGATTTCAAGTTCCAACCACCGGCAGGCGCCTCTGTCATGCGGCCCTGAGCGCCGTGCCCGCTCCCAGCCCCCACGCGCCCCTGGCCGAGCGGCTTCGCCCACGCACCCTGGGCGAGGTCATCGGCCAGCAGCACATGCTGGGCGAGGGCATGGCGCTGCGCCTGGCGTTTGAATCGGGCCAACCGCACAGCTGCATTCTCTGGGGCCCACCGGGTGTGGGCAAAACGACGATCGCGCGCCTCATGGCCGACGCGTTCGACGCGCAGTTCCTCACCATCAGCGCGGTGCTCGGTGGCGTGAAGGACATCCGCGAAGCCGTGGAGCGCGCCGAGGTCGCGCGCAGCGGGCTTTCGCCCCAGCGCACCATCCTGTTCGTGGACGAGGTGCACCGCTTCAACAAAAGCCAGCAAGACGCCTTTTTGCCGCATGTGGAAAGTGGTCTGTTCACCTTCATCGGTGCCACCACCGAAAACCCGTCTTTCGAAGTCAACTCGGCGCTGCTTTCGCGTGCGGCGGTGTATGTGCTGCAGCCGCTCTCGGAAGACGATCTGAAGTTGATCGTGACGAAGGCGCAAGGGATCCATGCAGTGCCCGCCATTGAAGCCGCTGCGATCGACCGGCTGGTGGCCTATGCCGATGGTGACGCCCGCCGCCTGCTCAATACGCTGGAGACGCTGGCCGTGGCCGCCGGCAGCGAGAAGCTCACCGAGATCACCGACACCTGGCTGCTCAAGGTGCTGGGCGAGCGCATGCGCCGCTACGACAAGGGCGGCGAGCAGTTCTACGACACCATCAGCGCGCTGCACAAAAGCGTGCGCGGCTCCGACCCGGATGCCGCGCTGTACTGGTTCGTGCGCATGCTCGACGGCGGCGCCGACCCACGCTACATGGCCCGGCGCTTCATCCGCATGGCGAGCGAGGACATCGGCCTGGCCGACCCACGCGCCTTGCGTCTGGCGCTGGACGCGGCCGATGTCTACGAGCGTCTGGGCAGCCCCGAAGGTGAGCTGGCTCTGGCCGAATGCGTGATCTACCTGGCCGTGGCGCCCAAGAGCAACGCGGTCTACAAGGCCTTCAACGCGGCCAAGGCGTTCGTGAAAAAGGACGGCACGCGCCCGGTGCCCATGCACCTGCGCAACGCGCCCACGAAGCTCATGAAGGAGCTCGACTACGGCAAGGGCTACCGCTACGCGCACGACGAAGAGGGTGGGTTTGCCGCTGGCGAAAGCTACCTGCCCGAGGGCATGGCCGAGCCCGGCTTCTACCGACCGGTGGACCGGGGCCTGGAGCTGCGCATCGCCGATAAGCTGCGCGAACTCAAAAAACGCAACGATCAAAAGAACTAATGGATTCCCAATCGCGCTGATGCAAGCCTCGGCGTGAATTGAATATCAGGGAAAACCCGCGTCCGCTAAGGGCTTACACGCATGGGGCCCCCGATACCCCCTCGCTACAATCGCGCACCAACCCGCAGTCTGTCCTGGTTTCAGGTCACATCTGGCGGGTTTTTTGCTAGGTTGAACCAGGCCGTCACAGAACATCACATTCGGCCTGTCTTAAACACGGAGAACCCTCATGGAAGTTTTGCTACAGCAGATCATCAACGGTCTGGTGCTGGGCAGCATGTATGCGCTGGTGGCTCTGGGTTACACCATGGTCTACGGCATCATCGGGCTGATCAATTTTGCCCACGGTGACGTGCTCATGGTCGGAGCCCTCACCAGCTGGACCATCATCGGCGTGATGCAGGACGCGACACCCGGCATGCCCGGCTGGCTCGTGCTGCTGCTGGCGGTGATCATTGCCATGGTGGTCTGCGCGACCCTGAACTACACGATCGAGAAGCTGGCTTACCGGCCACTGCGCAACTCGTCCCGATTGGCGCCGCTGATCACGGCCATCGGCATGTCGCTGCTCTTGCAGACGTTTGCCATGATCATCTGGAAGCCCAACCCCAAGTCATACCCGAACATGCTCCCCACCGAGCCGGTTCATTTCGGCGGCGCGGTCATCTCCATCACGCAGATCACCATCCTCGCCACCACCGCCATCACGCTGGCGTTCCTGATGTGGCTGGTCAACCGCACCAATCTGGGTCGCGCCATGCGCGCCACCGCCGAGAACCCGCGCGTGGCGGCCCTCATGGGCATCAAGCCCGACGTCGTCATCTCGGCCACCTTCATCATCGGCGCCATGCTCGCGGCCATTGCGGGCGTGATGTGGGCTTCCAACTACGGCACGGTGCAACACGCCATGGGCTTCATGCCCGGCCTCAAGGCCTTCGTGGCCGCGGTCATGGGCGGCATCGGCAACCTCGCCGGTGCGGTGGTCGGGGGCATTGCCCTGGGACTGATCGAATCGCTGGGCGCCGGTTACCTCGGCAAGCTCACAGGCGGTGTGCTGGGCAGCCAGTACACCGACATCTTTGCTTTCATCGTGCTGGCCGTCGTGCTCACGCTGCGACCCTCGGGTTTGCTGGGTGAGCGTGTGGCCGACCGCGCCTGAGCGCCAGGAGAACCAACATGATGAACACCAAAACCGGCAAGCTGATCGTCTTCCTGATCGCAGGAGCCGCCCTGTTGCTGCTGCCCATCATCCTGCAATCCACCGGCAGCAACTCGTGGGTGCGCATTCTCGACATCGCACTGCTCTATGTGCTGCTGGCCCTGGGCCTGAACATCGTGGTCGGCTACGCCGGCCTGCTCGACCTGGGCTACATCGCGTTCTTCGCGGTGGGCGCCTACGTCTTCGCGCTGCTGGGTTCGCCCCACCTCACCGACACATTCCCCGCCATCAATGCCATGTTCCCGCAGGGCATTCACTACAGCATCTGGTGGGTGATGATCGTGGCGGCGGTGGTCGCCGGCGTGGTCGGCATGATCCTGGGCGCGCCGACGCTCAAGCTGCGTGGCGACTACCTGGCCATCATCACCTTGGGCTTTGGCGAGATCATCCGCATCTTCCTGCTCAACATGGACCGCCCGGTGAACATCACCAACGGACCCAAGGGCATCAGCCAGATCGACACCATCTCGGTCTTCGGTCTCGATCTGGGCAAACGCCTGACGATTGGTGACTACACCTTCCAGCCGGTCACGCTGTACTACTACCTGTTCCTCTTCTTCGTGATCATGGCGATCATCATTTCGTACCGCCTGCAGGACTCGCGTATCGGCCGCGCATGGATGGCCATTCGCGAAGACGAGATCGCCGCCAAGGCCATGGGCCTGAACACGCGCAACCTGAAGCTGCTGGCTTTCGGCATGGGCGCCTCGTTCGGCGGTGTGTCGGGTGTGTTGTTTGCCTCGTTCCAGCGTTTCGTGTCGCCCGAATCCTTCTCGCTCATGGAGTCGGTGATGGTGGTGGCCATGGTGGTGCTGGGTGGCATCGGTCACATCCCGGGCGTGGTGCTCGGCGCCTTGCTGCTGGCGGGCCTCCCCGAGTTGCTGCGCCATGTGGCGCACCCACTCACGGCCATGACCGACGGCCGCCTGGCTCCTGAAATCCTGCGCCAGTTGCTCATTGCACTGGCCATGGTGATCGTGATGCTGATCCGTCCCAAAGGCTTGTGGCCCGCGCCCGAGCATGGCAAGTCCTTGTCCAAGTGAGCGGAGCAACTTCATGACAGACACGATCCTCAAAGTTGCCAATGTCTCCAAGCGCTTCGGCGGCCTTCAGGCCCTCAGCGATGTGGGCATGGAAATCAAGCGCGGCCAGGTCTACGGTCTGATCGGCCCCAACGGCGCCGGCAAGACGACCTTCTTCAACGTGCTGACCGGGCTGTACACGCCCGACAGCGGCACCTTCGAACTCGCCGGCAAAGCCTACACACCCAGCGCGGTGCATGAAGTGGCCAAGGCCGGCATTGCACGCACCTTCCAGAACATCCGCCTGTTCGCCGAAATGACAGCGCTGGAAAACGTGATGGTTGGGCGCCATGTGCGAACGCACTCCGGACTGATCGGTGCCGTGTTGCGCACCCCCGGTTTCAAGCGTGAAGAAAAGGCCATCACCGATCGAGCCCGCGAGCTGCTGGCTTATGTGGGCATCGAGCGGTTCGCCGACTACAAGTCGCGCACGCTGAGCTACGGCGACCAGCGCCGCCTGGAGATCGCACGCGCCCTGGCCACCGACCCCCAGCTGATCGCGCTGGACGAGCCCGCCGCCGGCATGAACGCCACCGAAAAGGTGCAGCTGCGCGAACTCATCGACCAGATCCGCAACGACAACCGCACCATCCTGCTGATCGAACACGACGTGAAGCTGGTCATGGGCTTGTGCGACCGGGTGACCGTGCTCGACTACGGCAAGCAGCTCTCGTCGGGCTCACCGGCCGATGTGCAGCGCGACCCCAAGGTGATCGAGGCTTACCTCGGCACCGGTGGACAGTGAACAAGGATCGACGCACATGGCAAACACACTCCTCAAAATCAGCGGACTGAAAGTCGCCTACGGTGGCATCAAGGCCGTCAAGGGCATCGACCTCGAAGTCAACGAAGGCGAGCTGATCTCCCTCATCGGCTCCAACGGCGCGGGCAAGACCACCACCATGAAGGCCGTGACCGGCTCGCTGGCTTTTGAAGCCGGCGACATCGAATACATGGGCCAGAGCATCAAGGGCAAGGGCGCGTGGGACCTGGTGCGCCAGGGGCTGGCCATGGTGCCCGAAGGCCGTGGCGTGTTCACCCGCATGTCCATCACCGAAAACCTGCAGATGGGCGCCTACATCCGCACCGACAAGCCCGGCATTGCGCAGGACATCGAGAAGATGTTCAACATCTTCCCGCGCCTGCGCGAGCGCAAGGACCAGCTCGCCGGCACCATGAGCGGCGGTGAGCAGCAGATGCTGGCGATGGCGCGCGCGCTCATGAGCCAGCCCAAGGTGCTGCTGCTGGACGAACCGTCCATGGGCTTGTCGCCCATCATGGTCGACAAGATTTTCGAGGTGGTGCGCGACGTGTCCAAGCAGGGTGTGACGATCTTGCTGGTGGAGCAGAACGCCCGCCGCGCGCTGCAGATTGCCGACCGGGGTTACGTGATGGACTCGGGCGAAATCATCATGACGGGCAAGGGCCGCGACATGCTGGATGATCCGAAAGTGCGCGCAGCCTACCTCGGCGAATAGCACACGTCGCTTCAAATCCTACAATCGAGGGTTGCGCACACTGGTGCCCAACCCTCTTTTCATTCATGACCCAAGTCCACACCCCCGATGCCAGCGCTCCGGCGCACGACGACAACCAGCTGATCGCGGAGCGCCGCGAGAAGCTCAAGGCGATGCGCGAAGCGCAGCAGCGGGGTGAGGGCGTGGCCTTCCCGAACGACTTCAAACCCTCCGACAAGGCGGCCGAGCTGTTCGCGGCGCACAGCGAGACCACCAAGGAAGCGCTCGAAGCCAACCCGGTGCGTGCCAGCGTGGCGGGCCGAATGATGCTCAAGCGCGTGATGGGCAAGGCCAGCTTTGCCACGCTGCAGGACGCGTCGTTCGGCCCCAGCGGTGGCCGCATCCAGATCTACCTGAACAACGACAGCGTGGGCGAGACCGTGCACAACGCGTTCAAGCATTGGGATCTGGGCGACATCGTGGCGGCTGAAGGTGTGCTGTTTCGCACCCGCACCGGTGAGCTCACGATTCACGCCGACAGCATCCGCCTGATCACCAAGAGTCTGCGCCCGCTGCCCGACAAGTTCCACGGCGTGGCCGACCAGGAAATCAAGTACCGCCAGCGTTATGTGGACCTGATGACCGACGAGAGTGCGCGCCAGCGTTTCGTCAACCGCAGCCGCGGTATCTCCAGCTTGCGCGGCTTCATGGTCAGCCACGGTTTCCTGGAAGTCGAGACGCCGATGCTGCACCCGATCCCGGGTGGGGCCAACGCCAAACCGTTCAAGACGCACCACAACGCGCTCGATCAGGAAATGTTCCTGCGCATCGCGCCTGAGCTGTACCTGAAGCGTTTGCTGGTGGGGGGGTTCGACCGCGTGTTCGAGATCAACCGCAACTTCCGCAACGAAGGCATCAGCGTTCGTCACAACCCCGAGTTCACCATGATGGAGTTCTACGCGGCGTACTGGAACTACCAGGACCTGATGAGCTTCACCGAAGAACTCATCCGCCACGTGGTGCGCGAGGTGCGGGGTGATGTGCCGCTGACCTACCAGGGCCAGCCGGTGGACGTGACCTCACCGTTCGAGCGCCTCACCATCCGCGAAGCCATCCTCAAGCACACCGAGGCCGGCGACAACGTGGACAGCGTGGAATGGCTGTTGAATCAGCTGAAGAAGCTGGGCATGAGCGAGGCCAAACACCAGCTTTCAACGCGCAGCCTGGCCAGCCTGCAGGTGATGTACTTCGAGGAGAAGGTCGAAGACAAGCTCTGGAACCCGACCTTCATCATGGACCACCCCACCGAGATCTCGCCGCTGGCCCGTGCCAACGATGCGAATCCCGAGGTGACCGAGCGCTTCGAGCTCTACATCACCGGCCGTGAATTCGGCAACGCGTTCTCCGAGCTCAACGACGCCGAAGACCAGGCCGCGCGTTTTCAGGCGCAGGTGTCGGCCAAGGACGGCGGCGACGACGAGGCCATGCACTTCGACGCCGACTACATCCGCGCGCTGGAGTACGGCATGCCGCCGGCCGGTGGCTGCGGTATCGGCATCGACCGCCTGATGATGCTGCTGACCGACAGCGCCAGCATCCGCGACGTGATCCTGTTCCCTGCATTGCGCAGAGAACACTGATCAGAAGTTGAGCTTCAGGATGGTCCTGCGACCGTCCTGACGCATCGCGTCCAGGCCGCTGCGCAGCCAGTCCAGATGGGCCTGCGCGTCACTTTCCAGATCAGCGCCGCTGGCGGCATCAGGCAGCAGTGCCAGCACCACCTTGAACTTCAAGGTCGAGCCCACCGGCAGCTGGCTGGAGGGGCGAAGGCCACCCGCCACGATGCTCGTGGCCGCAGCCACCACCTGGGCTTCACGCACCGGGCCTTCCATCAGCAAGGCCAGTGTGCTGTCGTTGACCCGGCTCGCTGTGTCCACGTCGCGCGCCACCGAACGCAGCAACGAGCCTGTGAGCACCAGCGCCCGGTCGGCCACTTCACGCCCGTGCGTCTCGGCAAACCAGCCGTGGTTGTCCAAATCGATCAGCAGCAGGGCGCTGCGGTGCTGGTAGCGCTGCGCACGCACCAGGCTCTCGTGCAGGCGCAGCATGAAGTTGTGGCGGTTGGTCAGGCCCGTGAGTGGCTCGGTCAGCGCCAGCGCCCGCGCGCGCGTCTGGGCTTCGTGCTGCATCGAAGACCGTTGCAGCAGTCCGTAGATGAGCAGCGGGGCTTCGATGGCCGCGGCCATCACCATGCCGTATTGCGACAGGAAGCCCGACGACAGCAGGCCGAAGTTGCGCAGCACCGGCAGGGCGCCGGCCAAGAGCACCGGCAGGATGCCCAGCGCGATCCAGCGCACCCAGCGGTCGCCCGTGCGCCAGGCCGCCCACAGCATCGCGTACACCAGCACCATGGTCAGTGTGCCGGCCGCCGTCAAGGCTTGCAGGCTGGTGGTGGTCGGCCGCACCACATCCCACAAGGTGAGCGCCAGAAACACGCCCGCCAGACTCAGGGCGAGCCGGTCCAGCCCGCGCCCGATGCGCCGGGGCTGCACCACGTGCCGTACGAACAGCAGGCCTGCCACAGCTGTGAGCGGCAGCAGCACGAACTCGGCCAGGCTGTTCCACCGCGGCCAGTCTGGCCACAGGAACTGGCCGCCCACGCCCAGTGAAGCGGCGAGCGCCAGGCCCAGCAACGTGACGTACACCGCGTAGGCGGCAAAGCTGGTGTCGCGAAACACCAGGGCATTGGCGACGGCCGTGGCCACCAGCAGCGCCGCCATGCCGAAGTAGGCGCCCAGCAGAAACTGCTGGTGGATGCGCAGTTCCCGCAGGGTGTTGTGGTTGTGGACCAGCAGTTCGCCCGAGAACGGCACGCGGGCGTGTTCGATGCGCACCCAGTACGTCACCACCTGATCGACCCTGGGATCCAGCGCAAACACCGGGTAGCGGTCGGGGTAGGCCCAGTCGCTCACGGCAATGTGGTCGCCGGCGTGCTGGGCATGCCAGCTGCCGTCGGCCTGGCGGTGGAAGAGGCTCACCCGGTCGGTGCCCGAATGGGTGAGTTCCAGTTCCCAGTGGGCGCTGTTGTCCTTGACCTCGGCGTCAAAGCGCACCCACAGAACCGCGCCTTGGGACAGCTGCACACGGCTGCCCGGCGCCCGCACGGCAAAGGGCAGGTCGGCGTACCGCACCTCCAGCTGTTGAGCCGTCAGCGCGCCACTGTCGTCCACCCAGAAGGTGCTGCGCCCGGCCAGCGGCAGGGTGTTCTGACCCCCGTCCAGCATCAAGGTGCGGGGCTGAGGCACGGATTGGGCCCACGCCGGGTTGAGCGCGAGCAGCATCAGGCCGATGAGGGCCCACAGGCGGAGGAAAGAAGTCACGAGCGGGTCAATGCGCCGGATGCGCAAAAAAGGAATGACGCCCATTGTGTCTCGTGAGGCTGACGCTCAGCCTCGGACCTGGCACCACGGCGGTGCGCAGCGGGCACAAAAAAACCCCGGATGCCAAGGCAGCCGGGGTGTGCGCAGACGGTGGCGTCCGCGCTCAAGCGTAGGCGGCCAGTGCCTTGCGCATTTTTTTCATGGCCGCCACTTCAATCTGACGCACCCGCTCGGCGCTCACGCCGTACTCGGCCGCCAGCTCGTGCAGCGTCATGCCACCGGAGCCGTCGTCGTTCACCTTGAGCCAGCGCTCGCTCACGATGCGCCGCGAGCGTTCATCGAGTTCGTTCATGGCCATGGCCACGCCTTCGGTGGCCAGCGCGTCGCGTTCAGCCGATTCCAGCACGGCGGTGGGTTCGTGGGTGGCATCGGCCAGGTAGGCAATGGGGCCGTAGGCGTCTTCGCCGTCATCGCCCGGGCCCGGGTCCAGCACCACGTCGCCACCGGAGAGGCGCGTTTCCATTTCGCGCACTTCTTCCGGCTTGACGTTGAGCTCCTTGGCCATGATGCCGACCTCGACATCGCTCAACACGTCGCGGTGCGTGTCGCCATCCAGCGCGTCGGCGCGGAAACCTTGCTTGCGCGAGCGCAGGTTGAAGAACAGCTTGCGCTGCGCCTTGGTCGTGGCCAGCTTGACCATGCGGCAGTTCTTCAACACGTATTCGTGGATTTCGGCCTTGATCCAGTGCATGGCGTAGCTCACCAGGCGCACCCCTTGGTCGGGGTCAAAGCGTTTGACGGCCTTCATCAGGCCGACGTTGCCTTCCTGGATCAGGTCGCCGTGAGGCAGGCCGTAGCCCAGGTACTGGCGCGCAATGGACACCACAAGGCGCAGGTGCGACATGACCAACTGGCCGGCGGCGTCCAGGTCGTTGTCGTCGCGCAGGCGGCGCGCGGCCTGCTGCTCTTCGTCCAGTGTGAGCAGTGGCAGGCGGTTCACCGCAGAAATGTAGGCGTCCAAGTTGCCCAGGGGCGGCACCAGCGCCCACGGGTTCGCCATGGCGACTTGTCCAGTGGAAGCGGCGGCAAGGGGAGCGAGTGAGTGAGACATGTAGAACCTCCTCAGGTAATGCCAAGAATGTTAGCACTCTCTATGAGCGAGTGCTAAGGGCGAAGTTCCACTCCCGCGGTGACCGTAAGGCCTTGTCGTCGGGTGATCTGGCGGAAAAATGGGCGCAATTCAAGATTTCGGCGGCGTGGACGATGCAAAAGGCTGGAAAAAGCGTGAGCGCTGGCCGTGCGTTGGCGCCAGACCATCGACGTGAACTGGGTGCGCACCCGCGCCGCCATCCTCGATTCCGATACCAGCCACATCCCGGCCTGGCAGGCCGACATGGACAAAACCTCGGAAGTCACCCAGGCCTCGCGCAAGCGGATGATCGAGCTGGTCGAGTCGGAGGAAGGCAAGCAGTTGATCGCCGGCATCGACGCCGCGCGCGAGGCCTACCGCACGCCACGTGGCGCCCTGCTGATGGCGCGACTGGCCGGTGAAGACGTGAGCGCGGCACTGGACCGCGATCTCAAGCCCCTGGCCGATGCCTACATCGGCTCCATCCTCAAGCTGGAGCAGCGCCAGCAGGCTATCTATGACGCCGCGCTGAAGACCGCGGAAGAGAAGGCGGCCAACGGGCGCGCGATCCTGATCGCCTGTGGTGCGCTGGCCTTGCTGCTGGGCGCCACCGCCGCTTTCGTGCTGAGCCGCTCGATCACCGTGCCCTTGCGCAAGGCCGCCGAGAGCGCGCGCCTGATCGCCGCAGGCGACCTCACGCAGCCCATCGACACCGCTGGCCGCGACGAAGCCGCGCAACTGCTGCAGGCCCTCAAGGGCATGCAGGACAGCCTGGCCCGCGTGGTGTCCAACGTGCGCGGCAACGCCGAAGGCGTGGCTTCGGCGAGCGCCGAAATCTCTCAGGGCAACAACGATCTGTCGGCCCGCACCGAGCAGCAGGCCAGCGCATTGGAAGAAACCGCTGCTTCCATGGAGCAACTGAGCTCCACCGTGCGGCAAAACGCCGACAACGCGCAGCAGGCCAACCAGCTGGCCATGAGCGCCTCCACCGTGGCCACGCAGGGCGGGGATGTGGTCGCCCAGGTGGTGGACACCATGAAAGGCATCAACGACAGCTCGAAAAAGATCGCCGACATCATCAGCGTGATCGACGGCATTGCTTTCCAGACCAACATCCTGGCGCTCAACGCGGCGGTGGAAGCCGCCCGCGCGGGTGAGCAGGGTCGGGGCTTCGCGGTGGTGGCCGGTGAGGTGCGCAACCTCGCTCAGCGCAGCGCCGAGGCGGCCAAGGAGATCAAGGGACTGATCAACGCCAGCGTGGACCGGGTGGCGCAGGGCACCGCGCTGGTTGATCGCGCTGGCGTGACCATGTCCGAGGTGGTCGGCGCCATTCAGCGCGTGACCGACATCATGGGCGAGATCAGCTCGGCCAGTGTGGAGCAGAGTTCGGGTGTGGCGCAGGTGGGCGAAGCGGTTACGCAGATGGACCAGGCCACTCAGCAAAACGCCGCCCTGGTGGAGCAGAGCGCGGCAGCGGCGTCCAGCTTGAAGGGACAAGCCGAGCAGATGGTGCAGGCCGTGGCGGTGTTCAAGCTCTCGCATGCCTGATGGCTTGAGGCGGCCAGCCTCGTGTTTTGGGATTCCCCTGCTGGGCGAGCGCCGAACGCTTGCCACTACAGTTCGGGTGCCCCAACCAACAGGACCCGCCCATGCCACGCCCCGTGCTCGACGAAGCCGCCATCCACCCCGCCATCCGGCAGAAGGTGGCTGACCTCCATGGCGATCTGCTGCGCCAGGCGCAGGCCGAGGTGGCCGCCAACGCCGTGATGGTGTTCGGCATGTCGGGCAACCCGTTTGTGGGCAAGGCCCGCAAGGCGCTGGACGCTGCCGGCGTGGCACACGGCTACCTGGAAGTTGGCAGCTACTTCTCTCAATGGCGCCGGCGCAATGCGTTGAAGATGTGGTCTGGCTGGCCCACGTTCCCCCTGGTGTTCGTGCGCGGCGTGCTGGTGGGTGGGGCCGACGACCTGGGCCGGCTCATCGAGTCGGGTGAGCTCAAGAAGCTGCTCGCCGCATGAAACCCGCAACGAGTCCACCCAAGCCCGAGCTCTGGCGCTGCGACGTGGGCAGCGGATCGGTCGCGGTGCTCGACATCCCCGGCTCGCTGGAGAGGCACCGCACGTTCGACATCGACGCCAGCCTGCTGGTGCGCGTGCCGCAGCCGCTGGACGGCGCCTGGCACGCCCTCACGGTGGAGTTGGACGGCAAACAAAAATGGTCGCGCCGCATCGCCAGCAACAGCCCCGGGCAGACCGACGGTCTGGACTACCACTGCCGCATCGAGCTGGCGCGCGGGCGTGCGCTGCGCATCCGTGCTGTGGCCGCCGTGGGGGGGCCAGCCGTCCAGCATCTGGCTGTGGAAGCCCGGGAAGAGCTGCCGGACAGTTGAGCCGCCTGGCCCCCGCTGTGCACAAAAACGGCCGCCCTGTGGCCGCTGCCTGAAAGACCTTTCTGGCCGCTGAGGCCTCTCCCGGAGGGGGGTCGACCGACGCGTCGACTGCCCTTATGCTCCCGCCCTGATAAGCACCCCTTGGAAAAGTTCCCACCGTGTCAACACACGGTGGAGGAGCTTCATGGCGCACTTTCACGGGTGCACCTTTCTGTCGGGGGAATGGTCATGAACCCTTTTCAGGCAGCTTCAACATGAACAAATCGTTGCGCGCGTCGCGCCGGGGCTTGCCCCTGGCGTTGTGGTCTCTGCTTCTGGTGGCCACCTCGTGGCTGAGTGCCTGCGGCGGCCCGGCCGACGCGCAGGGTGGCCCACCCCAGGCCGCGCCGGTCAGCGTGGCGCCGGCGGTGGCCCGCACCGTGTCCGACAGCGAAACCTTCAGCGGGCGCCTGGAAGCGGCCGAGTACGTGGAGCTGCGCCCCCGCGTGGGCGGTGTGGTGGACAAGGTGCATTTCACCGACGGTGCGCTGGTGACCAAGGGCCAACTGCTCTTCACCATCGACCCGCGCCCGTTCCAGGCCGAAGTGGCCCGCGCCGAGTCGCAGCTGGTGGCGGCCCGTTCCCGCGCCGAGCTCGCCACCACCGAGGTGACCCGTGCGCAGAAGCTGCTGGATTCCAAAGCCGTTTCGCGCCAGGAGTTCGACCAGCTCTCTTCGAGCTCACGCACCACCGACGCCGACATCAAGGCCGCGCAAGCCGCCTTGCGCGTGGCGCAGCTCAACCTCTCGTACACCACCGTGCGCGCGCCCATCGCCGGGCGCGCCTCGCGGGCCAACATCACGGCCGGCAACCTGGTCAACGAGCAGGTGGTGCTCACGTCCATTGCCGGTGTGTCGCGCGTGCACGCTTACTTCGACGGCAGCGAGCAGACCTTTCTGCGCATCCGCGCGGCCAACGAAAAAACGCCTGCCGTGCGCATGGGCCTGGCCAACGAAGAAGGCTTTCCACACGTGGGCACGCTGGACTTTGTGGACAACCGCCTCAACCCCCAGACCGGTGCCATCCGCCTGCGTGCGAGTTTCGACAACAAGGCGGGTCAGTTCCTGCCCGGCCTGGCGGCGCGCCTGACCATGGCCACCAGCGCGCCCTACGCGGCGGTGATGGTGCCTGAGCGCGCCATCGGTACCGACCAGAGCAAGAAGTTTGTGGTGGTGGTGGCGGCCGACGGCCAGCCGCAGTTCCGCGGTGTGCAGCTCGGCGCCTTGCAGGGCGGCATGCGTGTGGTGGCTGGCGGCCAGATCAAGGCCGGCGAGAACGTGGTGGTGGACGGCTTGCAGCGGATCATCCCGGGCGTGCCGGTGGCGCCGCAGGTGCTCAAGGTGGACGCACAGGGCATGCCGACCCCGGCTGC
>QBMB01000007.1:60756-74106 GCA_003241965.1 Burkholderiales bacterium
CTTCTTCATCGACCGCCCGCGCTTTGCCGGCGTGCTCTCGATCTTCATCTTCCTGGTCGGCACGCTGGCCATTTTTCAGCTGCCGCTCTCGGAGTATCCCGAGGTCGCGCCGCCGCAGATCGTGGTGCGCGCGCAGTTTCCCGGCGCCAACCCACGCGTGATCAGCGAGACCGTGGCCACGCCGCTGGAAGAGCAGATCAGCGGCATCGAGAACCTGCTGTACTTCGACTCGCAGGCCACGGCCGACGGCGGCATGACGCTCACCGTCACCTTCAAGATCGGCACCAGCCCGGAAGCGGCCGAGACGGCGGTGCAGAACCGCATCAACCGGGCGCTGCCGCGCCTGCCCGAGATCGTGCGCCAGATCGGCGTGACCACCGAGAAAAGCAGCCCCAACCTGACCATGGTGGTGCACCTGGTGAGCCCGGACAACAGCCGCGACGCGCTCTACCTGCGCAACTACGGCCAGCTCAACGTGCGGGACGATTTGCTGCGCATCCCGGGCATGGGCTCGGTGCTGTTGTTTGGCGCGGGCGACTACGCCATGCGCATCTGGCTCGACCCCACCAAGCTCGCTGCGCGCGGCCTCACCACGGCCGAGGTGATCGGCGCCATCCGCGAGCAAAACGCGCAGGTGGCCGCCGGCACCGTGGGTGCACCGCCCGCACCCACCGGCACCGAGTTCCAGCTTGCGGTGAACACGCAGGGCCGCCTGACCACGGAGGAAGAGTTCGCCGACATCATCGTGCGCGCCGAGCCCGCCACCGGCGGCATGATCCGCATCCGCGACATCGGCCGGGTGGAGCTCTCGGCCGGCAGTTACGCGCTGCGCAGCCTGCTCAACAACAAGGAAGCTGCGGCTATCGCGGTGTTCCAGGCGCCGGGCTCGAATGCATTGGCCTTGTCCAACAACGTGCGCGAAACCATGGAGCGGCTGAAGGCGAACTTTCCGCCCGGCATGAGTTACAGCATCGTCTACGACCCCACGCGTTTCGTGCAGACCTCCATCGAGAAGGTGGTGGTCACCCTGCTCGAAGCCATTGCACTCGTGGTGCTGGTGGTCATCGTGTTTTTGCAGACCTGGCGCGCCTCCATCATCCCGCTGCTGGCCGTGCCGGTGTCCATCGTGGGCACCTTTGCCTTCCTGTTGCTGCTGGGTTATTCCATCAACACGCTCACGCTGTTTGGCCTGGTGCTGGCCATCGGCATCGTGGTGGACGACGCCATCGTTGTGGTGGAGAACGTGGAGCGCAACATCGAAAGCGGGCTCAGCCCGCACGATGCGACCGTCAAGGCCATGCAGGAGGTCTCGGGCCCGATCATCGCCATTGCGCTGGTGCTGTGCGCGGTGTTTGTGCCGCTGGCCTTTGTGCCCGGCCTCACCGGTCAGTTTTACAAACAGTTCGCCGTGACGATTGCCATCAGCACGGTGATCTCGGCCTTCAATTCGCTCACGCTGAGCCCCGCGCTCTCGGCCTTGCTGCTGCGCCCGCACGATGCGCCCAAAGACCGGCTCACGCGCAGCATGGACAAGGTGTTGGGTGGTTTCTTCGCCTGGTTCAACCGCGTGTTCAACCGCGCCAGCGAAGGCTACGGCCAGCGCGTGGGCGGCATGGTGCGGCGCAAGTCGGCCGCGCTCATCGTGTATGCCGTGTTGCTGGGCGTGATGGCGGTGCTGTTTGCGCGCATTCCCGCCGGCTTCGTGCCCGCGCCCGACAAGCAGTACCTCATCGGCATTGCACAGCTGCCCGCCGGTGCGTCGATCGACCGCACCGAGAAGGTGATCCGCGAGATGAGCGACATCGCGCTCAAGGTGCCGGGCATCATCGATTCGGTGGCCTTCCCCGGCCTGTCCATTGCCGGCTTCTCGGCCGCGCCGAATGAAGGCATCGTGTTCTTCGGTCTGGCCGATTTCGAGAAGCGCACCACACCCGACCTGAGCAAGGGCGCGATCCAGCAGATCCAGGGCGCGCGCATGTTTGTGGTGCCGCCGCCCGCCGTGGACGGTCTGGGCAACGCCGGTGGCTTCAAGCTGCAGGTGCAGGACCGCGGCGGGCTGGGAGAGCAGGCGTTGTACGGCGCTGTGTGGGGCACGCTGGGGCAGGTGTACGGCAACCCCAAGTCGAGCATCGGCACGCCGTTCTCGGGCTACGACATCAACGTGCCCCAGCTCTATGCCAATGTGGACCGCACCCGTGCCAAGCAAATGGGCATCAACCTGGCCGACATCTACGACACCATGCAGGTCAACCTGGGCTCGCTCTACGTGAACGACTTCACCCGGTTCGGCAAGACCTACCAGGTGGTGGTGCAGGCCGACGCGCCGTTTCGCAACGACGCTGCGGCCATCACCAACCTCAAGACGCGCAACGGCGCCGGCGAGATGGTGCCACTGGGCGCGCTCATGACAGTGGAGCCCACCTTCGGCCCCACCCGCGTGACGCGCTACAACGGCTTCCCCTCGGCCGACATCAACGGCGCGGCCAACCCCGGCTTCTCGTCGAGTCAGGCCGAAGCCGAGATCGAGACCCTGCTGCAGCGCACGCTGCCGCGCGGCATGAGCTACGAGTGGACCGAGCTGAGCTACCAGGACCGCTTGACGCGCGACATCACGCTGCCCGGCACGCAGACCAAGGTGCCCATCCTGGCGGCGGTGCTGGCCATTTCAGTGCTCCTGGTCATTCTGGTGCTGGCCGCGCAATACGAGAGCTGGAGCCTGCCCATGGTGATCGTGCTCATCGTGCCCATGGGCATTCTCTCGGCGCTGTTCGGCGTGTGGCTGTCCAGCTTTCCGCCGTTTTCGCAGCCGGGCGATCTCAACATCTTCACGCAGGTGGCGCTCGTTGTGCTGGTTGGGCTGGCCTGTAAAAACGCCATCCTCATCGTGGAGTTTGCAAAAGAGCTGGAAGAGCGAGGCGAAGAGCTGTTTGCCGCCATCGTGCACGCCTGCCGCATGCGCCTGCGTCCGATTCTGATGACCTCCATCGCCTTTTGCGCCGGTGTGGTGCCGCTGATCCTGGGCAGTGGCGCCGGCAGCGAAATGCGCCGCGCCATGGGCATCGCCGTGTTCTCGGGCATGTTGGGTGTGACCCTGTTCGGCATCTTCCTCACGCCGGTGTTTTATGCGCTCTTGCGCAGCCGGCGCCAGGCCCGCCTCGGCGGTGCCGCGCCGCATGTGGCCGTGCAGGGAGCCCACCATGAATAAGCGTTTTGCTTTCTCCCTGTTGTTCGCCGCTGCCCTCGCTGCCGTGCTTTCGGGTTGCAGCGCCGTGGGCCCCGACTACCAGCGCCCCGCCGCCGTGGTGGACGCGCGCTTCATCAACGCAGGCGCCATCGCCGTCAACACCCAAGCGCCCGACGCCGACATCGCCACCTTCTGGCGCGGCTTCAACGACCCGCGTCTGAGCGCCCTGATCGAACGCGCCCTGCAAGCCAACGGCGACGTGCGCATCGCCCAGGCCCGCCTGCAGGAAGCACGCGCCAACCAGGGCGAGGCCGACGCGGCCGGCCTGCCCGGCGTGGGCATCGACACCAGCGTGGAGCGCTCGGTGCGCCCCATCACCCAGCAGCCCGGTGCCACGCGCAGCGCACGCACCGGCACCGCGTATGACGCGAGCTTCGTGGCCAACTGGGAGATCGACCTCTTTGGCGGCGTGCGCCGGGGCCGCGAGGCCGCCGCCGCCCGGGTGAGTGCCAGCGAGGCCGGCTTGAGCGCGGCTCACACCGCGGTGGCCGCCGAGGTGGCGCGCAACTACCTCGAACTGCGCGGCCTGCAAGAGCGCCTGCGCGTGACCGAAGCCAGCCTGGTCAACCAGCGCGACGCGCTGGGCATCACCAACGCCCGCGTGGACAACGGCCGCGGCACCCAGCTCGACTTGGCGCGTGCACGCGGCCTGGTGGCCAGCACCGAAGCGGCGTTGCCCGCACTGCAAAGCGCCGTGGAGCGCAGCGTGTTCCGCCTGGCCACACTCACCGCACAGCCTCCGCGCGCTGTGCTGGCCGAGCTGAGCGCACCCGCGCCACTGCCCGGCCTGCCTGTGACCGACCTGGCCACGCTGCCCGTGGGCACCACCGAGCAATGGCTGCAACGCCGCCCCGACCTGATCGCCGCCGAGCGCGAACTCGCCGCTGCCACCGCCAACATCGGCGTGGCCACCGCCGCGCTGTACCCGCGCCTCTCGCTCTCGGGTCTGCTCGGCCTGAACGCCGCGCGCATCGGTGATTTGAACGACAGCCAGTCGGCCCGCTACGCACTGGGTGCCGGCATCAGCTGGACCCCGTTCGACTTCGGCGCCATCCGCTCGCGCATCCGCGCCAGCGAAGCCCGGGCCCAACAAAGCCTGGCCAGCTTCGAGCAGACCGTGGCCGTGGCGCTGGAAGAAACCGAAGGCGCCTTCAGCAGCTACAGCCGCAGCGCACAGCGCGCCGAGAAACTCGACGTGGCCGCCCGCAGCGCCGAAGAAGCCGCAGGCCTGGCCAAGCTGCGCTATGACGCCGGCGTGACCGACTTCCTGGCCGTGCTCGACGCCGAACGCGAAGTGCTCAGCACGCGCGACCAGCTGGTGCAGGCCCAGGTGGGCACGGCCACGGCGCTGGTGAGCGTGTACCGCGCGCTGGGCGGCGGGTGGACACCGAACGCCGCAGCGGCCACCACGGTGGTGCAAAGTCCCGCGAGCCGGTAATGGCGATGTGCGCCTGGCCGATGCGCGAAGAGATATTGGAGGATGCAGATTGGGCGGAGGTGGTGAACGGTCATCCAGCGCCACGGAGTTTGCGGATGGGACGTCAGCTCCTGGAGGTGCTCCTGGCTTTCCTGGCAGGCCTGGCCACTGGCCGATGGCCCTTCATCAATGGCCTGATGGGTCGCCCCTCATTCCTTGGCCTCGCTGTCCAGCGACGTGGCAATGCCCATGCGTTCGGCTCGTTTGACCCAGAGCTGACGGGCCAGCTGGCGCATGTCCTCGACCTTGTCGCCCTCATCAAGGATCTCGTTGCCCAGCAGGGTCTCGACCACATCCTCCAGCGTCACCAGCCCCTTGGTTTCGCCGTACTCGCCCACCACCACCGCGATGTGCTGTCGTTGTGACAACAGGGTTTCCATCAGGCGCGACAACGTGCTGGTGCAGGGTACTGCCATCAGCTCCCGGCGGAAGTCCCTCACCTTGCGTTCGCCCTGGCCCGCATTGAGCGCCACCAGCAGGTCTCCACGCAAAACGAAACCCGTGACGTGGTCCAGACTTCCTTGGTAGATCGGCAAGCGTGAGAACAGACCCTTGTCTGCGGCTGAGAGAGCCTGTTGCACGCTCACATCCTGCTTGAACGCGGTCATTGCGATGCGCGGCGTCATCACGTCGCTGGCCTCGATCGATTTGAATCGAAACAGGTTGCGGATGATCTTGGACTCGCGCTCGTCGATGTGACCTTGCGCCTGGCCAATGCCGGCCATGGCTACAAACTCATCGCGGCTGAAATCGCTGCCCTTCTTGCCACCCGAGATGAGCTGGGTCAGCTTCTCTGAGGCGAGGATCAGCGGGTACATGCTTTTGATGAGCAGGTTCACGTAGAGGGCGGTGAAGCCTGCCAGCTGGCGCCAGTACACCGCACCCAAAGTCTTGGGCACGATTTCAGAGGCGAACAGGATGAGCAGCGTCAGCACCGCAGAGAACAGCCCAAACCACGCGTCGCCAAACACCGCCGTGGCCTTCGACCCAGCCCCGATGGCCCCCACCGTGTGGGCGATGGTGTTCACCGTGAGGATGGCCGCCAACGATTGATCGATCTTCACCTCCCTGAGACGGTGCAACACGGCAGCCTTCTTGGGTTGCGTCTGCTTGAGTCCCGCGATGTATGAGGGCGTGATGCTCAGCAACGATGCCTCTGCTATCGAGCACAAAAAGGAAAAGAACAGGGCCAAGACCACATACAACAACAGCAACAGCGTGTCTGTGCCCATGGATGTCTGGGCGGCGTTGAGCAGGGCTTCGGTTGGGGGGTCGTGAATCACGGGTTGGTGGCTCGCTCAGTGGGATGAAAGACGCCCCAAAAAGCCCTTGGCAGTCCAGCCGCTGTTCGTCCACGTTCTCTCGACACGGACCCACCGACCGCGCTTTTCGAGCGTGTTGCTTCAAGCATGCGAGGGAAAGTCCTTGAAAGTGAAAAAGTGAAAAAGGAGTGTCAGATGGAAGCTTGGTGAGCTGGTAAGTTCCCCAGTCGGCGCCATGAAGGCCATTCACCGCGGGCCATGGCTGCGGCTAAAGTCGGACCCCATCACCCACCAGTGCTTGTGCACTCTCTTCTTTCCCAACCTTCGCCCCATGAAAACACTTCATCAGTTCGCCGCCCTCCTGGCCGCCCTGTCGGTCATTTCTTCTGTGCATGCCCAAACGGCTGGCGCACTGCCCGCCAACAAAACGCTTCCGTCAGGCGTCGCGCTGAAATGGACCGCGGCTGGCACAGGTGAAAAGCCCTTGGCCACCGACACCGTGCAGGTGCACTACCGCGGCACCTTGACCGACGGGAAAGAGTTCGACAGTTCGTTCAAACGCGGCGAGCCCGCCACCTTCCCGCTCAACCGCGTCGTGCCGTGCTGGACACAAGCCTTGCAGGAAATGAAGGTGGGTGACACCGCCAACGTAACCTGCCCTCCGGCCACGGCCTACGGCGAGCGGGGCATTCCCGGCGTGATCCCGGGCAACAGCGTCCTCGAGTTTCAGGTGCAGCTGCTGGCGGTGAAAAAGCAGTAACCGGATTCCCAAGGCGTCACGGCGCCCGTTGGACATGTCGAACTCTGGGTCTTTGCCCGCTGCACCCGTGCAGCGTGCGCACCTGCGCCGCTTGCGCGAGATCTACCGCTCAGCCGGCTGGCCCTGCGCCGACATGCTGGAGTTGGAGCTGCTTGCTGCGGGGCTGCTGGAGCGGTGCCTGGGCAGCCAAGGCCACGAAACCCTGCGCTTGACGGAGACCGGCATCCAGGCGCTGGCCCAAGCCCATGCCGGGAACCAGACCGCACGCGATCCTCATGAAAACCTGGTCAAGCGTGTGGCCGACCAACTCGGGCGGGAAGGGCGCCTGGCCTGGCGGGGGCTGATGCTGCGCGTGCCTGTGCCACGTGCGCTCTTCGAAGGCGATGGCACCATGCAATCGGTTGACGTGTTGCCAACGGTCGAGGAGCCTGCGCCCGGCTTCGAACACACCTGGTGCATGGCCATGCCCGATGTGTTCTCCATCCGCCGCAGCTCGGTCGAGGCCTACCTGGAACCGGTGGTGCATGAGATCAAGGTGAGCCGCGCCGATCTGCTCGGCGACCTGCGCAAACCAGCCAAGCGCGCAGCCTACCTGGCCATGGCCGGTGCCGTCTGGTACGTGTTGGGTGAAGACGCCAGGGGCCGACCCATCGCCCGAGCGGAGGAAGTGCCACCCGAATGTGGTGTGCTTCAGGTGCAAGGTGGCTCATGGGTGGTGGCGCGCAACGCGCCGCGCCGTGCCGTCGAACGCCTGCCCTTTCATATGTGGATGGCGTTGGCCCAGGCCGGCCCGCACATTCGATCCGAAGGCGACGAGCAGGCACGGCTCTGAAGGCACAGGGAACGCCAGCGAAAGGGAGGCTCAGGCCTACAGCATGCACGTGTGCCATCGCACAGACCCATCCCGGATTTTTTCTTACCGTGGTGTCTTCCTTCCCCAACGACGAGGACTCCGCATGAATATCGAAACGCAGACCACGCCCGAGCTCAAACACATTGCCGAACTGATCGAGGACATCGCCACCTCGATGCTCACCACCATCGAGGCCGACGGCTCCTTGGCCAGCCGCCCCATGTACGCGCTGGAGATGGACGCCAGCGGTGCCATCTGGTTTTTCACCGACACGCGGTCCTCCAAGGTTGAGCGCCTGGGCGTGGCCAACCTCGCCTTCACCGATCTGGACGACAGCACCTATGTGTCTCTGTCCGGGCATGGCGAGATCGTGACCGACCGGAGCCACATCGAGCGCCTGTGGTCGCCCTTTGCCCGGCCTTGGTTTCCAGATGGCGTGGACTCGCCAACGCTGGCCTTGTTGAAGTTCGTGCCGCACTCGGCCGACTACTGGGACGCGCCCAACAGCAGAATGGTGCGCGCTGTGAGCGATCTGGTGTCCATCATTGCGGCCAAGCCCATCGGCATGGGCGAACACGGCTCGCACGAAGGCTTGTCGGGCGCCGCGCTGTCGGCTGGTGGTCGCCCATGAACAAGCCCGGCCATCCCGCCGTGCCCCATCAACCCGTTGAGCCTGACACGCCGTTTGAGGAGCCGCCCGAGGACGACCAGTCACCGTTGAGGCTGCCGCACGAGAACGACGAAGACACGGACATGACCGACGACAAGCCCGACCCGAAGATGCTGCAGGCTTACCGGGATTTGAAGCAGGGCCAGGTGGATACCGACATGCGAGCCACGCCCGGGCAAGACGCCGAGAAACGCCAACGCGATGTGCCCGGGGTGGGTGGGAAGCTCCTGCACAAAGACGTGTTCACCGTGCGCCGCAAGTAACGGAGCACGGGCAGGGCGTAGGCCCTGTCCTACGGCATCTGGCCACGCTCACCGACAGACCCGGGCGGGTCGGCGCGAAACACTGAGGGCTCTGACACTCAAGAGGCCCATGACATGCACGCCACCCTGCAATCCCCTGCCGCCACCCAACGACACGATGCGATGCCCACCCGCTGGGCGCCACGGTCGCCGGTCGAGGTCGGCCCCCAGGGCAACCACCTGCTCGCCGCGCTGCCCGCGAGCGACTGGCAACGCTGGTCACCCCAGCTGCAGCTGGTGGAAATGCCGTTGGGCCAGGTCTTGTACGAATCGGGCCGTTGCCTGAGCCATGTGCACTTTCCCACCTCGTCCATCGTCTCCCTGCTGCACGAAACCGCCAGTGGCGCCAGTGCCGAGGTGGCCACGGTGGGCAACGACGGTGTGGTGGGCATTCCGCTGCTCACGGGTGGCCTCTCGACCAACGGGCGCGCGGTGGTGCAAAGCGCCGGGCTGGGCTATCGGCTCAATCGCCAGGTGGTCGTCGACGCCTTCAACGCGGGCGGTGCGCTGACGCAACTGCTGCTGCGCTACACCCAGGCGCTGCTCACCCAGGTGGCGCAGACCGCGCTGTGCAACCGCCACCATTCGGTGGAGCAGCAGGTGTGCCGGTTGCTGCTGCTCAACCTGGACCGAGCGGAAGGCAACTGCCTGCAGATGACGCAGGAGCGACTGGCGGGCAAGCTGGGTGTGCGCAGGGAAAGTGTCACCGGGGTGGCGCTGGCGCTGCAGCGCGAAGAGTTGATCCGGTATGCGCGGGGTCGCATCGAGGTGCTCGACCGCGAGGGTCTTGAAGACCGTGCCTGCGAATGTTATGGCGAAGTCAAGCTTGAATACGATCGCCTGCTGCCCTCAGGCCGGTGAGGCCAGTGATTCGGCCGCCGCACGCGCCTTGATCAGGCTTCGCTGGCGGCCAGCAATGCCAGCGCTTCGCGCCGGCCCAGGGCCAGGCGCGCCAGAATCTGCGGCACGCGCGAGGCACGGGGTGTGGCCCCACCCGATTCCCATTTCCAGATCGACAGCGACGACACTCCGAGCAACTGGGCCATCTGCTCCTGGGTGAACGACAGCCGGGCGCGCTGCGTTTTGAGGCGCTCCGGGGTGAACACCACCTTGCGTCCTGGCTTGCCCTTGGGGCGGGTCGGGACAGGCGCTGCGCTTGTGGTGTCCACCGCGCGGGGCGCGGCAGCCTTCTGCCGCTGCAGCTGAGTCAGCTGCACCTGCAGGACCTTGACCTGCTTCTTCAGCGCAGCAATGTCGGAGCGCTGGGTGGTGGAGGTCTTGCGCAGATCGGCAAGTTCGTCACGAAGCTCCTTGCGGGCCACGCGGGCGATTTCTCTCTTCATGGAGTCTGCGAAGGTCGTCATGCCGGCAATGGTACGTTATCGAACGCAGTGAGCGTGGGCATCAGGGAGCGTCCGGGGCCTGCCGGGCATCGGTGGCAGAATCCGCGCTCCCCTTTGGCCGGCGCGGCGCCCTCGTCCGGGGCCCAATTCCCATTTCCGTTCCCCCATGACTCCACCGCTCCACGGCACGCTCGGCATCGATTTCGGCACCTCCAATTCCGCCATGGCCTGGGCCGACGTGCGGGGCACGGCGCGCCTGATCCCGCTGGAAGGCACGGCGGTGTCCATGCCCACGGCGGTGTTCTACAACTCCGAAGACAGCACCACCCATTTCGGCCGCGACGCGGTGGCCCAGTACCTGGCCGGCACCGAAGGCCGTTTGATGCGCTCGCTCAAGAGCCTGCTGGGCAGCCCGCTGCTGCTGGAGACCACGGTGGTCAACCACCAGCAGATCAGTTTTCTGGAGATCGTGGCCACCTTTCTGGCCGAGATGCGCGAGCGCGCTGCGCAGTCGCTGGGTGTGGCGCCCACCAAGGTGGTCATGGGCCGGCCGGTGCACTTTGTCGACGATGACCTCGATCGTGATGCCCAGGCGCAGGAGGCGCTGCTGCAGGCCGCGCAGGCGGTGGGCTTTCGGCAGGTGTCGTTCCAGCTGGAGCCGATTGCCGCCGCGCTGGACTACGAGCGCCGGCTGGACAGTGAGCGCGTGGTGCTGGTGGTCGATCTGGGCGGTGGCACGTCCGACTTCACCGTGGTGCGACTGGGCCCGCAGCGCATGAAGCTGGCCAACCGCGCCGGCGATGTGCTGGCCACGGCCGGCGTGCACATCGGTGGTACCGATTTCGACCACAAGCTCAGCCTGGAGCAGGTGATGCCCCTGCTGGGCTACAAGCACCTGGGGCCCCAGCAGCGCGAGGTGCCCAGCCGCGTGTTTTTTGATCTCTCCACCTGGCACCTGATCCAGTGGCTGTACCAGCCGCGCGCCATCAGCCAGGCGCAGCAGCTGCGTGTGAACTACAGCAATGTGGCCCTGCACGAGCGCCTGATGAAGGTGCTCAAGCACCGCGACGGCCACCGCATCGCCCACGAGGTGGAGCAGGCCAAGATCCGCTGTTCGGAGCAGGACGCCGCCACGCAGGTCGACTTGTCCGAGGTGGAGCGCGGGCTGAGCGCGCCCATGCACACCGACGCCATGCGCAACCACCTGGGCACACTGCTCGCACGCACCGTGGCCTGCGCCCGCGAATGTGTGCAGCGCGCCGGCCTCACCGACGACACGCTGGACGCCATCTACCTCACCGGCGGCTCGTCGGCCCTGCGGCCTTTCCAGCGCGCCCTGCAAGCCGAGTTCCCCCACGTGCCCATGGTCGAGGGTGATCTGTTTGGCGGCGTGGCGTCGGGGCTGGCGTACAGCCGGTCTCATTCCTGAGGATTCACGCAGTGATGAGCCCCATCCGCACGCGCATCGCCACGCTCGATGACCTGGATGTCATCGCCATGTTGTTTGACGCCTATCGGCAGTTCTACGAACAAGCGCCCGACCTGGCGCTGGCCAGGCGCTTCATGACCGATCGCCTTCAGCGCGGCGAGTCCGTTGTTCTGCTGGCTTTGAACGAAGCGGATCAGGTGTTGGGCTTCTGCCAGCTGTACCCCACCTTCTGCTCGGTCGAAGCGAAGCCGATCTATTCGCTCTACGACCTGTTCGTCGATCCCGCGGCCAGGCGCTCAGGCGCAGGGAAAGTGCTTCTTCTAGCAGCCGAGCGGCTGGCCGCTGACAACGGCATGGCAAGAATGGACCTCACCACCGCCAGGACCAACAAGCCAGCCCAGGCTGCGTACGAGTCACTGGGCTGGGTGCGCGACGACATCTTCTTCGCCTACAGCAAGTTCATTGGCTTCACGCCAAAGCGGTAGATCGTGGTGCCCCGATAGGGCTGCCCCGGCGCCACGACGTTTTGCGGCAGCGTGGGGCGGTTGGGCGCGTTGGGAAACCATTGCGGCTCCAGGCACACGGCGCACCGCGGCCGGTGGCGCACGCCTTGTTTGCCCACATCGGGCTTCTCGGCCACACCCAGCTGGCCAGCGGTGTACACCTGCAGCAAGGGCTCGGTGGTCCACACATCGAGTGTGCGGCCGCTGGCTTCGCTGTGCAGCTGGGCGCACAGGCGGGCTTCGCTGCCGGCGTGGGTTTCCAGCGGATAGCTAAGGTCAATATCGGGCACGTCGCCCAGCGTTTTTGCGCTGCGCAGGTCGTGCACATGGCCATCCAGAGACAGGCGTTCGCCGCTGGCGATGCCGTCCTGTCCGGTGGCGAGCACGTCGTTGGCGTGCGGCACCTGCAGCACATGGCCGTCGATGGTCTGGCCCTCGGTCACGCCGTCGAGGTTGAAGTAGATGTGGCTGGTGAAGCTGGCCGGGCCGGGTTCGTCCAACGCGGTGGCCACGTGTTCGATCACCAGCGCGTTGTCGTCGGTGAGCCGGTAGGTGAGTTGCAGGTCGAGCGTGCCCGGGAATTGATCGTCTGCGGTGAGGAAGCGGTGGTGCAGTTGCAGCGTCTGTGCGTCGGTCTGCGTGGCGTCGAACACACGGTGCCGCGCGCCGCGCGGCCCGCCGTGGATGCAGTGGGCGCCCGAGTTCGGCGTGAGGCGGTGTTCCACGCCGTCCTGTGTGAACCGCGCGCCGCCGATGCGCCCCGCGTAGCGCCCCACGAAAGCGCCCATGGAGGGCGAGCCGGTGAGCACGTCGGCCAGGCTGTCGTAACCGAGCGCCACATCGTCCAGTACCCCGTGCCGGTCCGGCACCACGATCTGCAGCACCTTGGCGCCGAGGTTGGTGATGGCCACCACCGAGCCGCTGGCGTTGCGCAGCAGGAAGAGGGCGGTGGGCCGCCCGTCCACGGTGCCGGTGAAGCGGGCCGGATCGAGCGCGTGGGGGAAGGGTGATGGGTGGGTGGCGGTGTTCATCGTGCCCATTGTGGGCCGAGTGGGTTCAGTCGAGTTTGATGTTGGCTTCGGCCACCACCTCGCCCCAGCGCTTGCGCTCGCGCTCGAAGAAGGTGTCTTGCTCGGTGGGCTGCATGGTCACGACCTCGGCGCCCTGGCCGGTCAGGCGCGCGCGCACATCGGGGCTGCGGATGATCCTGATCAGCTCTGCGTTGAGCCGCGCGATGATGGCTGGCGGCGTGCCGTTGGCCACCAGCACACCCTGCCAGGTGCCCGACTCGAAGCCGGTGACACCTTGCTCGGCCAGCGTGGGCACGTTGCCCACCAGCGGCATGCGCGTTTTCTTGGAAACGCCCAGCACCTTGAGACGCCCGCTCTGCACATGCGGCAGCGTGGCCAGCATGCCGTTCATGATCACCTGCGTCTGGCCGGCCACCGTGTCGGTCACGGCTTGCGAACCGCCCTTGTAGGGCACGTAGACCCATTTGGCGCCAGTG
>QBMB01000007.1:74136-84412 GCA_003241965.1 Burkholderiales bacterium
GGCGCGTTGCACCGCCACACCGGCCACGTGCGGTGCGCTGCCCACGGCCGTCACCGCGAAGTTCAAGTCGGACGTTTTGGACAGCTCCACCAGTTCCTTGAGGTTGTTGGCCTTCACCGAAGGGTGCACGGCCAGCAGGTGCGGTGAGTAGGCGAGCATGGTCACGCCGCGCAGATCCTTGCCGGGGTTGAAGGGCAGCTTGGTGTAGACCGACGGGCTGATGGCCAGCGCGCCCACGTCGCACAGCAGGAGGGTGTGGCCGTCGGGTGCGGACTTGGCCACCAGGTCGGCACCGATGTTGCCGTTGGCGCCTGCCCGGTTCTCCACCACCACCGGCTGGCCCAGGCTCTCCGAGAGCAGCTGGCTGATGGCACGCGCAATGATGTCCGACGAGCCGCCCGGAGGGTAGGGCACGATGAGGCGCACCGGCTTGTTGGGGAAAGCCTGTGCGTACGCCGGCAGGCCCACGGTGGCCATGGCGGCGGTCGCCGTGATGAGGTGTCTGCGGCTGATGGACATGGTGAACTCCTTGAGAACTTATTTGGCGAGGCCGGGCAGCCACAGCGAGAACGCCGGCACATAGGTGACCAGCAACAGGCACACACCGAGTGCGCCGTAGAAAGGGGCGATGGTGCGCATGACCTGGCCCACCGAAATACCGCCGATGGCGCAACCCACGAACTGCACCGAGCCCACGGGTGGGGTGTTGAGGCCGAGCGCGCAGTTGATGAGCATCACGATGCCGAACTGCGTCGGGTCCATGCCGAACTGCATGGCGATCGGCAGGAAGATCGGTGTGCAGATCAGGATGGTGGCCGCCATGTCCAGGAAGGTGCCCAGCACGAACAGCAGCAGGTTGATCATGAGGAAGATCACCCAGGGCTTGTCCGACACGGACTTCATGAGCTCGCCGGTGAGCTGGGGCACCTCGTACAGCGCCATGAAGTAGCCGAATGCGGCCGAGATGCCGATGAGCAACAGCACCACGCCGGTGGTCTTGCAGGCCTTGGCGCAGGCCTTGAGGAAGTTGGTCCAGGAGAGCGAGCGGTACACCAGCACCGTGATGGCCAGCGCCCAGGCCACCGCGATGGACGCCGACTCGGTGGCGGTGAACGCACCCGAGAGGATGCCGGCGAGGATGATCACGATCACCAGCAGGCCGGGCAGCGCCGCGCCGAACGCACGCAACACCTCGCCCCAGCCGGGGAACTGGCCGCGTGTGGGGTAGCCGCGCTTGACGGCCACGTAGTAGGCTGCGCCCAGGTTGCACAGCGTGAGGATCAGCGCGGGAATCAGGCCGGCGAGGATCAGGCTGAGCACGCTCACCGAGGCGATGCCCGAGGTGGCCAGCGTGAAGATGATCATGTTGTGCGAGGTCGGCATGATGGCGCCGACCAGCGAGGCGTGGGTGGTCACGTTGACTGCGTAGTCCGCGTCGTAACCCTCCTTCTTCATGAGCGGAATCATCACCGAGCCGATGGCGGACACGTCGGCCAGCGGTGAGCCGGCCACGCCGCCGAAGAGCGTGCAGCCGATCACGTTGCTCATGCCCAGACCGCCGCGCACATGGCCCACCAGGCTGTTGGCGAAACGCACGATGCGGTCGGCAATGCCGCCGTAGAGCATGAGCTCGCCGGCGAACACGAAGAACGGGATGGCCAGGAAGCTGAACACCTGCATGCCGCCGACCATCTTCTGGAACACCACCGCCACCGGCAGGCCGGCCACCATGATGGTGGCCACCGAGGAGAGGCCGATGGCGAACGCGACCGGCACGCCCAGGATCAGGAGCAGGGTGAAGCTCAACCCCAAGACGGTCAGTTCCATGCCGGCTCCACCACGGTGCCGCGCAGCAGCGCGATGATGTGTTCGATCGAGAACAGCACGATGAGCGCGCCGGCGATCACGATGGGCAAATAGTCGATGCCGTCGGGCACCGGCAGCATGGGCTTTTTCTCACCCCATTTGGCGGTCATCCACATCCAGCCGCTCTGCACCATGAGCACGCCGAAGAAGCCCACCAGCGCGTGGATCAGGATTTCGATACGGTGCTGCCAGCGCTCGGGCAGCAGCACCACCAGCGACTCCAGCCCGATGTGGCCGGCGTCGCGCACCCCCACGGCCAGGCCCAAGGCGGTGACGAACAGGACCAGCAGCATGGCCAGTGCCTCGGCCCAGGTGGGTGTGTCGTTGAGGATGTAGCGGCCGATGACCTGCCACTGCACGCAGAGCACGACCGCGATCAGTCCGATCACGGCCAGCATCAGGCAGAGCTTGGACAGTGCGGCACACAATTTGGTGAACATGGGGAGCCTTGTTCCCTCTCCCGCCTGGCGGGAGAGGGCTGGGGTGAGGGAGGACGGTTACTTGGTGTCCTGCACGGCCTTGACCAGGCGCTTCATGTCGGGTGTGACCATGAACTTCTCGTACACCGGGCCCATCACCGCCTGGAACGACGCCTTGTCCACCTCGACGATCTCGGCGCCGGCGGCCTTCACGTTGGCCAGCGACTTGGCCTCCTGCTCGTCCCACTTCTGGCGCTCGAACGCCACCGACTCCTTGGCGGCGGCGCGGATCATGTCCTGCTCGGCCTTGGGAAGTTTGTCGTAGATCACCTTGCTCATCACCAGGATCTCGGGCGCCATGGAGTGTTCGGTCTTGGAGTAGATCTTCACGGCCTCGACGTGTTTGGCGGTGTCGAACGAAGGGATGTTGTTTTCAGCTGCGTCGATCAGGCCGGTCTTCAGGCCGGTGTAGACCTCGCCGTAGGGCATGGGCGTGGCGTTGGCGCCCATGGCGCTGACCAGCGCGACCCACAGGTCGGACTGCTGCACGCGGATCTTCAGGCCTTTGGCGTCGGCCACGGTTTTGATGGGCTTCTTGGCGTAGATGGAGCGCGCGCCGCTGTCGTAGAAAGCCAGGCCGATGAAGCCGGCCGACTCGCAGCTCTTCAGGATCTCGTCACCCACCGGGCCGTCCAGCGACTTGCGCATGTGCGCGATGGAGCTGAACAGGAAAGGCATGGTCGGCACCTGTGTCAGCGGGCAGATGGCGTTCATGGGGCCGACGTTCACGCGGGTGAAATCGAGCGCGCCGATCTTCACCTGGTCGATGGTTTCCTTCTCGCTGCCCAGGGCCTGCTTGTTGAAGACCTTGATCTTGTGTTTGCCGCCGCTCTTTTTCTCCAGCAGCTCGCTCATGTATTTCACGGCGGCCACGGTGGGGTAGTCGTCGGCGTTGTGGGTGTCGGCCGAGCGGAACTCGGTGGCCTGCACGGAGAAGGCGGCGCAGGCGGCCACGATGGTGAGAAGGGGTTTGAAGTTCATGTCGTCCTCGGTGTCGTCGGTTGGGTGGATGAAAGGATGGGCCTGGGGCCTCTTGTCGAAATGCGTTGATCAGGTCTTGCAATGCGGCTCGGGCAGTCCACGCATGCCGGGGCGCAGCGCGAACACACCGCCGGCCAGCGGCTGGTCGCTCAGGTCGCCACCGGGCCGGATGGAGGTGACGAACAAGGTGTCCAGGCCGCTGCCGCCGAAGGCGCACATGGCGGGTTTTTTCACCGGCACGGCCAGCGAGCGGTCGAGCCGGCCATCGGGCGTGAAGCGGTGCACCAGGCCGGCGTCGTTGCCGCAGATCCAGTAGCCGCCGTCTTCGTCCACCGCCGCGCCGTCGGGCCGCCCGGGCAGGGGCTTCATGTCGATGAACTCGCGCCGGTTGTTCGGTGTGCCGGTGTCCGTGTCGTAGTCGAAGGCCCACACGGTCTGCACGTCGGGGTGCGAGTCCGAGAGGTACATGGTTCTGCCATCGGGGCTGAAGGCCATGCCGTTGGGGGTGATGAGGCCGCTGTGCAAGGCGCGCACCCGTGAGCCTTCCAGCGCGTACACGCTGCCGGCGGCCGAGGCCAGGGACATGTCCATCACCATGGTGCCCGCGCGCAGCCGGCCCTGGCGATCGCAGCGGCCGTCGTTGAAGCGCATGCCGCTGTGCGGGTGCCGCACGGTGCTGACGGTTTCGTGTGTGAGCGTGCCGTCGGCGTGCGGCGTGAGTACCGCCACACCGTTTTCCATGGCCGCTACCCAGCGGCCGTGGGGCGTGGCCTCGCTGCCAGATGCGAGCGCGATGCAGCCGGTCATCTCGGGCGTGGGCCACTGGCGTGCCTGGCCGGTGGCGGCGTTCCAGCACCAGAGTGCACGGCCCGGGATGTCGACCCAGAACAGGCACTGGCGCTGCACGTCCCACACGGGGCTTTCGCCCACGCCGTTGCGTGCGTCGATCAACAGTTCTGCTTCTGCGCTCATGGTGTTCAGAAGGGGCCAGCCTTGACGAAGCCACCACCCTGGTAGACGGCGGCAGGGTCGTTCAAGTCGGGTGTGCTGGTGCGCGCGAACACCGCTTCGCGGAACACGTCGGAGCTGTCTTGTGCGACGAAGCCGACGTGCCGCGCGCGGCTGTTGTCCCACCAGGTCACCGCGTTGTTGGACATGCCGAAGACGATGCTGTGGCCGAGCACGGGGGTGCTCAGGCAGGCGCTGATGAGGCGGTGCAGGTCGTCGAAGCTCAGCCAGGTGGCGAGCATGCGGCGATCTCTGGGCTCGGGGAACGAGGAGCCGATGCGCACACACGCCGTCTCGATACCGTGGCGGTCGAAGTAGAGGCGCGCGAGGTCTTCGCCGAAGGCCTTGCTCAGGCCGTAGAAACCGTCGGGGCGCGCCGGGTGGTCGGCGTGGATGGTTTCGCTCTGCTTGTAGAAACCGGTCACGTGGTTGGAGCTGGCGAACACGACGCGCTTCACACCGTGGCGGCGCGCTGCTTCGTAGAGGTTGACCGCGCCCACGATGTTGGCCTGCAGGATGGCGGCGAACGGCGCTTCCACCGAGATGCCGCCCATGTGCACGATGGCATCCACCCCCGCGACCATGGCGTCAACCTCATCGGCGTTGGCCAGGTCGGCCAGCACGATTTCCTCGCCTGCCTGCGCATCACCCAGGCCGGCTTTGTCGGACAAGCGCAGCACCTCGCAGTTGCCCTTGAGCCGTTCGCGCAGCGCGGTGCCCAGGCCGCCGGCAGCGCCGGTGAGCAGCAAACGGTGGTGGGTTTTCAGGGTCGTTTCCATGGGGCTCGTGCTGTCTGTCTGAAGTTTTTCGGCGGCATTTTTTCCGAAGGGCTTGGACTTATCGCAAGTGCTTTGCTACAGTCCGCACATCTTGAGTTGTCTGTTGTCGGTTGTCAGACAACTGGGCGAATTGTGTGAACCCCGAGGTGGGGTGTCAAGGACAAAACGATGCTCTCCGTGAAAACCCTAGGGGCTGATCCGGGCTCTTTGCCAGCCGTGGTGGCGCGCCCGCGCCGCCCGCGCGGCCTGGTGCCCGAAATCGTCGACACCCTGGCCGCCGACATGCGCGAAGGCCGGCTGCAGACCGGTGACAAATTGCCCACCGAGTCTGAGCTCATGGGCCGTTTCGAGGTCAGCCGCACGGTGGTGCGCGAAGCCATCTCGCGCCTGCAGGCTTCGGGCCTGGTGGAGACGCGTCACGGCATCGGCACCTTTGTGATGGCGCCGCAGGAACAGAGCAACTTTCGCATCGCGCCCGAAGACTTCGCCACCGTGGCCGACGTGATCTCGCTGCTGGAACTGCGCATCAGTCTGGAGAGTGAGGCCGCCAGCCTGGCCGCACAGCGCCGCGACGACAGCCACCTGCAGAACATGGCCAGCGCGCTCGCGGCCTTCGAGGCGTCCATCGCCGAGTCGTCCGACGCCGTGCCCTCGGACTTCCAGTTCCACATGGAGGTGGCGCGCGCCACCGGCAACCGCCACTTCGCCGACCTCATGACCTACCTGGGCACCATGATCATTCCGCGCACCCGCATCAACACCGCCAGCAGCGCGCCCGAAGGCCGGCTCGCCTACCTGCGGCGCGTGCACACCGAACACCAGAACATCTACAACGCCATCCGCCAGCGCGACGCCGACAGCGCGCGCAAGGCCATGCGCACCCACCTCTCCAACAGCCGCGAGCGCCTGCGCCGCGCACAGCCCGACCACCCGGCCTGAGCCGCTGTGCGGCGCAATGCCCCGCCTATGCGCCGGGCGCGTGACCAGCGGCTACAGTCCCGCATGCGCCCGCAGCGCCGGATGGGCCGGTGCTGCGGAGTGAACGAGGTATCCCCATGCTGCTGCTGATCCTGGGTCTGGTGTTGTTTCTCGGTGTGCACTCCGTGTCCATCGTTTCGGCAGACGGGCGCAACCGTTTGGTGAAGCAGATGGGCGAGGGGCCTTGGAAGGGCCTGTACTCGCTGGTCTCGCTGGCCGGCTTCGTGCTCATCGTTGTCGGCTACGGTGCGGCGCGTGAAGCGCCGGTGCTGCTCTACACCCTGCCCAATGGCTTTCGCCATCTTGCGGCCGTGTTGATGCTGCCGGTGTTCGTGCTGCTGCTGGCGGCCTACCTGCCCGGTCGCATCAAGAGCGCGGCCAAACATCCCATGCTGCTGGCCGTGAAACTGTGGGCGCTGGCCCACCTGCTGGCCAACGGTACCCTGGCCGATGTGCTGCTGTTCGGCAGCTTCCTGGCCTGGGCCGTGGTGGACCGCATCTCGGTGAAGCGGCGCACCGCCGCCGGCCTGTTGCGCCCCGGCCCTGTGTTGCCCGGCAGCAAGGCCAACGATGCCATCGCCTTGGTCGGTGGCCTGGGCCTCTATGTGTTGTTTGTGGTTTGGGCGCACGCCTGGCTCATCGGCGTGCGTCCATTCGGTTGATGCGTTTGGGGGGAACCCTCGGGCGCTCAAGTGCACCAACCGGGTCGATCCTTTGAAACGACACCGGAGATGCCCTTGATGACACGCTCAACTGCCTTTTCATTCGCCGCCTGCATGGCCGTCGTTGGCCTTGCGTCAACGCCCGCGCAAGCCCAGACCACCGAGGTGGTGGCCAGCGGCCTGCAGAACCCTTGGGGCGTGGCCTTCATCGGCGAAGGCCGCATGCTCGTCACGGAGCGGCCTGGGCGCATGCGCGTGGTGGGCGCGGACGGCCGCCTGGGTGCGCCGCTGGCCGGTCTGCCATCGATCGATGCCGGCGGGCAGGGCGGCCTGCTCGATGTCATCACCGACCGCGGTTTTGCCAGCAACCGCACGGTCTATTTCTGCTACTCCGAGCCGGCGTCCAGTGGCGGCGGCAATTCCACCGCCATGGCCTCGGCAACGCTCTCCAGCGACGCCACGCGGCTGGGCGACGTGAAAGTGATCTTCAGCCAGAGTCCGAAGGTGAGCAGCCGGTCGCACTTTGGTTGCCGCATTGCGCAGGCTGCTGACGGCAGCCTGTTCCTCACGCTGGGCGACCGTTTCTCGCGCATGAACGACGCGCAGACGCTGGACAACCACCACGGCAAGGTGGTGCGCGTGAAGGCCACCGGTGGCGCCCATCCCGACAACCCCTTCGTGGGTCGCGCCGGTGCACTGCCCGAGATCTGGAGCTACGGCCACCGCAACGTGCAAGGCGCCGCGCTGGCGCCCGACGGCAGGCTCTGGACCTCGGAGCACGGCCCGCAGGGCGGGGACGAAATCAACCGCCCGCAGGCCGGCAAAAACCACGGCTGGCCCGTGATCACCTTCGGTGAAAACTACGGCGGTGGTCCGATCGGTGACGGCATCACCAGCAAGCCGGGGATGGAGCAGCCGCTGCACCAGTGGACGCCGTCCATCGCAACCTCGGGCCTGGCCTTCGTCACCGGCGATCGTTACGGCAAGGCGTGGCAGGGCAGCCTGCTGGCGGGATCGCTCAAGTTCCGCTACCTTTCGCGTCTGGTCATCGAAGGCGACCGGGTGGTGCGCGAAGAAAAACTGCTGCCCAACCTCAACCAGCGCGTGCGCGATGTGCGCGAAGGCCCCGACGGTTTCATCTACCTGCTGACCGACGACCGCGATGGTCAGCTGCTGCGTCTGCTGCCCGGGCGCTGAAAGGCCTCCATGAGAAACACCTCACCCCAAGCCGCTGTCGGTGCATGCCTCGATGCGGACCGCGCCGACCTTTCGCTGCGTTACCGCGCCGTGCGTGGTCAAACCCGAGCCCTTGCGGCACCGCTCTCGCCGGAAGATTGCCAGGCCCAGTCCATGGCGGATGCCAGTCCGACCAAGTGGCACCTGGCCCACGTGACCTGGTTTTTCGAGACCTTCGTGCTGGAGCCCTTCGAGCCCGACTTCAGGCCATTCAACCCGGCCTTCCGCGTGCTCTACAACAGCTACTACAACGGCGTGGGCGAGCAATTTGCGCGGCCAAAGCGCGGGCTGATCACCCGGCCCGACCTGGCCGAGGTCTGGCGATGGCGCGAGCAGGTGGACGAACGCATCGTGCAGCTGATCGCGCACACCGACAGCGCAGATGCCCTGCGCCTGATCGAGATGGGCCTGCACCACGAGCAGCAGCACCAGGAGCTGCTGCTCACCGACATCAAACACCTGCTCCCCCTCAACCCGCTTCGCCCGGCCTACCAGCGCGCCTGGCCACTGGTGTCGGTCTCGCCTGTGCCGGCGCAATGGGTCGAGCGCGAGGGTGGCCTGATCGAAATCGGTCACCAAGGCGAAGGGTTTTCTTTCGACAACGAATCCCCGCGCCACCGCCAGTGGCTGGAGCCGCACGCGCTGATGAACCGACTGGTGACGCATGGCGAGTGGCTCGACTTTGTGCGCGACGGCGGCTACACCGATCCCCGCTGGTGGCTCGCTGCCGGCTGGGACTGGGTGCGCGCGCAAGGCATTCGCGCTCCGCTCTACTGGACGCTGCATCAGGACATTCACGCCTTGCCCACCGTGTTCACGCTGCACGGCGACATGCCGCTGGACCCGCACACACCGGTGGTGCACGTGAGCTACTTCGAGGCCGATGCGTTTGCGCGCTGGAGCGCGGCCACGCACGCCGACCAGCTTGGCGCCCGCCTGCCCACCGAAGCTGAGTGGGAAGCCGCTGGGGCTGCGCTGCCGGTGCAAGGCAACCTGCAGGACGCCGGCGCCCTGCACCCCATGCCCGCGCGCGCCTCCAGCGAGGGCCTGCTGCAGATGTTTGGTGACGTGTGGGAATGGACCACCAGCAGCTACAGCGCGTACCCGGGCTACCAGCCCACCGAGGGCGCGGTGGGTGAGTACAACGGCAAGTTCATGGTCAACCAGACCGTGCTGCGCGGCGGCTCGTGCGCCACCCCGGCCTCGCACCTGCGCGCGAGCTACCGCAACTTCTTTCCGACCGATGTGCGCTGGCAGTTCAGCGGGCTGCGGTTGGCGAGATCATTGCCCCCACGCTCCGCCGCTGCGCGGGTCGCTGCCCCCCGAGGGGGCTGATCCGGCTTGGGGCGGCCCGGCGCCGGATCGCTTATCGCGTGAGGAGCCGCCGCGCGCCATGGCTGGCCGCGTCCACCACCGCCACCATGAGCAGCATGGAGCCCAGGATCGTGGCGGTCTTGTTCATCTGGAACAGACCCATGTGGAAGGCCAGCAGCTGGCCCAGGCCGCCCGCACCCACCACGCCCAGCACGGCCGCGGCGCGGATGTTGTTCTCCCAGCGGTACAGCGTGTAGCTCATGAGCTGCGGCAGCACCTGAGGGAGCGTGGCGTAGAGGAACACGCGGCCATTGCGCACGCCCTGCACGCGCAGTGCCTCGCCCGGGCCGGGCGGTGCGTTTTCGATGGCTTCGGCGAACAGGCGACCCAGCACACCGGTGGTGTGGAAGGCCAGCGCCAGCGTGCCGGCGAACGGACCCAACCCGGCGGAGATGAGCAGCAGCGCGGCCCACACCAGCTCGGGGATGCTGCGCAGTGCGTTGAGCACCCAGCGTGTGGGCGCTCGCGCCCAGGCTGTGTCGGCCGTGTGCAGTCGGCTCGCGGGCAGCGCCAATGCCAGGCCGGCCGCAGCCGCCAGCGCCGTGCCCAGCGCCGACATGGCCAGTGTTTCCCAGGCGCCGATGGCGACCTTCTTCACGAACACGGGCGAGAGGTCGGGCGGGAAAAACTCCGCCACGAAGCGGCCCATGCTGTGCGCTGCTTCCAGCGAGAGGAACTGGCCCCACTGCAAGTCGAGCGAGGCGAAGCTGGCGACCACCAGCACGATGAGGCCGGCCACGAACCAGCAGGCCTTGCAGCGCGCGTCGAACAGGCGCGGCGGCAGCTTGTAAGGTGGGTTGGCGGCGGTCGGGCGGGTCATGGCGCGCGGTGCCCCCATCCCAGCCTTCCCCCAGCGGGGGAAGGAGCGAAGACCGAGCACCGGCTCCCTCCCCCGCTGGGGGAGGGTTGGGGT
>QBMB01000080.1 GCA_003241965.1 Burkholderiales bacterium
CCGCAGGACGACGCAGGTTGCTGCACACCGGGCAGCGCGGTGGGTGGCCGGCCACGATGGTGTCGGTCTGGCAGCACGCGCGCGGCGCGTCGAGCCACTGGTCGTCTGCAATGTTGCCGTGCAAGGCCAGGGTCTCGGTGCTCCCGGCGCGCTGGTGCAGGCCGTCCACATTCTGGGTGATGAGGGTCAGGCGGCCGGGGTATCGCTGCGAAAACGCCGACAGGGCCTTGTGGCCCGCGTTCGGCAACACGGCGGCGATCATTTCGCGGCGGTGGGCGTACCAGTCCCACACGCGTTGCGGGTGCGCACGAAATGCTGCTTCAGTGGCCAGATCCTGCGGATCGAAGGTCGCCCACAGCCCGGTCTGCGCGTCGCGGAACGTGGGCACGCCGGACTCTGCACTCATACCCGCACCTGTGAGCACGGCGATGTGGTGCGCCTCTCGAATCCAGCCGCGCACCGTGTCGTGCATGCTCAACTGCGCTGGCGCAGCGCCTCGTACAAACACACCCCGCTGGCCACCGACACGTTGAGGCTCTCCACCGCGCCGTGCATGGGGATGCTCACCAGCTCGTCGCAGGTCTTGCGGGTGAGCTGGCGCATGCCCGCGCCTTCAGCGCCGAGCACCAGCGCCACCGGCCCTTTGAGGTCCGCTTGGTAGAGCGTCTTGGGTGCGTCGTCGGCGGTGCCGATGATCCAGATGTTGCGTTCTTTGAGTTCGCCCAGGGTGCGCGCCAGGTTGGTCACCATGAAGTACGGCATGGTCTCGGCCGCGCCGCTGGCCACCTTGGCCACGGTGGCGTTGATGCCGGCGGCGTGGTCCTTGGGCGCGATCACGGCGTGTGCGCCGGCACCGTCGGCCACCCGCAGGCAGGCACCGAGGTTGTGCGGGTCGGTGATACCGTCGAGCACCAGCAGCAAAGGCGGCACGCCGGCGACTTCCAGCTGCTCCAGCAGCTCGTCGAGCGAATGCACTTGTTTGATCTCTTCGACGCGCGCAGCCACACCCTGGTGGCCATGGCTGCCGGCGAGCTTGGCAATGCGCAGGCCGTCGGCCTCGATCAGGCGGGCGTTGGCCTCGCGGGCCTTGTCGAGGAACTGTCGCATGCGCGCGTCTCGGCGCGTGGGCTCGTAGTAGATCTCGATGATGGATTGCGGCGCGGTTTTCAGGCGCACGCCCACGGCGTGAAAGCCGAAAAGCACTTTGGGAGAAGACATGCCCGGATTATCCCCTCGGGGAGCGGGTGGCCTCAGGCGGTGACCGCGGCCTCGTTCAATTCGGGCACCACCTGCCCGGCCTCGATGGTGATGCGGCGTTCGCAGCGCTGCGCGATCGCGCGGTCGTGCGTGACCAGCACGAGCGTGGTGCCCTGCTCGCGGTTGAGGTCGAACATGAGTTCCATGATCTTGCCGCCGGTGGCGAAATCGAGGCTGCCGGTGGGCTCGTCGGCCAGCAACACAGCGGGCTGCACCACGAAGGCACGCGCCAGCGCCACGCGTTGCTGTTCGCCGCCCGAGAGCACTTTGGGATAGCTTGAAAGCCGTTCTCCCAGGCCCACGCGCTGCAGCATCTGCGTGGCAGTGGCACGGGCATCGCGCCGGCCGGCCAGCTCCAGCGGGAGCATCACGTTTTCCAGCGCGGTGAGGTTGCCCAGCAACTGGAAGCTCTGGAACACGAAGCCGACCTTCTGCGATCGCAGCGCGGCGCGCTGGTCTTCGTCCATGGCAAACAAATCGACGCCATCGATGTGAACTGTGCCGCTGGTGGGCGTGTCCAACCCTGCCACGATGGACAGCAGCGTGCTCTTGCCCGACCCGGACGCGCCCACGATGGCGGCGGTTTCCCCCTTGTTCAGGGTGAAATCGATATCGCGCAGAATGGTCAGCGACCCGGTGGAGTCGGTGACCGACTTGAACACATGCTGGACCGCAATCATCACATCGGACATGGAAGGACTTCTCAAGTTGATACGCCGTCACTTTAACGCGCTGGTCTGCAGCCTGTGCGCAGTTGCCGCCGCAGGGTCTTTGGGCAATGCCCTCGCGCAGGCGCCAGCTCTAGCCGCCAGCAGCAACCTGCCGGTGGTCCTGGTGGTGGGCGATTCGCTCAGCGCCGAGTACGGTCTCAAGCGCGGCACCGGCTGGGTGGCCTTGTTGAGCGAAACGATGGCCAAGGAAAAAGTGAAGGCGCGAGTGGTCAACGCCAGCATCAGCGGCGACACGACCTCGGGCGGGCGCTCGCGCATCGCCGCGCTGCTGGCTCAGCACAAGCCCAAGTGGGTTGTGATCGAGCTCGGCGGCAACGACGCCTTGCGCGGCCTGCCGCTGAACATGACGCGTGACAACCTCGCCACCATGGCACGCCTGTCTCGCGAGGCGGGCGCGCAGGTGCTTCTGCTGGGCATGGAGATGCCGCCGAACTACGGCGCGAAGTACGCGCAGGAGTTCCGCGAGGTGTTCACCGCCGTGGCCAAGGCCGAGAAGACAGTGCTGGTGCCGTTTTTTCTCAAGGGCGTGGCGGATACGAAGGACCCCACGGCGCTGTTCCAGAGNGACCCCCCGGCGCTGTTCCAGAGCGACCGCATCCACCCCAACGAGTCGGCCCAGCCCACCCTGCGCGACAACGTGTGGCCCGAACTTCGCCAGCTGATCGCGCGTCGATAATCGGGCATGCCCGTCCACACCCTGAATGCCACCGAGGCGCTGAGCCGCCTGGCCGAATTCGACCTGATCATCGACGCCCGCACCGAAGACGAGCACGCGCTCGACCACGTGCCCGGCGCGGTGAACTGGCCCACGCTGAACAACGAAGAGCGCATCACCATCGGCACGATGTACAAGCAGGTGAATCCGTTCGAGGCCAAGAAGCGCGGCGCGGCCCTGTCGGCGCGCAACATCGCGGCCCACATCGAACGTGAAGTGATCGACAAGCCACGGACCTGGAAACCGCTGGTGTACTGCTGGCGAGGCGGCAACCGCAGCGGCGCGCTGGCCACCATCCTGGGTGCCATTGGTTTTCACGTGACGCTGGTCGAAGGCGGCTACAAGGCCTGGCGCGCGGCGCTCGTTGAATCGCTTCCGGCGCTGGCCGAGCGTCTGCACTACCGCGTTGTCTGCGGGCCCACTGGCAGCGGCAAGACGCGTCTGCTGCAGGCGCTGGCTGCGCAAGGCGCGCAGGTGCTCGACCTGGAAGCCCTGGCCAGCCACCGCAGCTCGGTGCTGGGCCACATTCCCGGCCAGCCGCAACCCAGCCAGAAGCGTTTTGATTCGATGGTGTGGGAATGCTTGCGCGGCTTCGACCCGGCCCACGTGGTGTACGTGGAGAGTGAAAGCAAGAAAGTGGGCAATGTGCGTGTGCCCGATGCGCTGATCGACGCGATGCGGGCCAGCCCTTGTATCGACCTGCGCTTGTCTGACCAAGAGCGTGTGGCGCTGCTGCTGGAGGACTACGACTTCTTCGTGACGGACCCGGCTTCGTTCTGCTCGCGCCTGGAAGCGCTGACGGAATTGCGGGGCAAGGAAGTGGTGACCGGCTGGATCGAGAAAGTGAAAAGCGGTCAGACACCCGAGGTGGTTCTGGAACTGCTGACCCGCCACTACGACCCGATGTACGCCCAGTCGATTGGGCGCAACTTCAAACAGTATCCGCAGGCCCTGCCCTGTGAGCTCCGGGACCGCTCAGCCGATTCGCTGAACGCTGCTGCGCGGTCGCTGACCGCTGGCGAAACTGCAGCCTGAGCGCTGGGCCCAGGCCTGGGCGCAACACCAATGTCAGTCAGCTGCCGCTGCGCCGTCGCCGCTGCCGGCGGCATCGGGTGCGTCAGTGCCCGGCTCTTCGGGCCCATCGGTGTCGTCGTGGCGGCGGCCTTCGGCTTTGGCCTTGAGCTTTTCCTCTTTCTTTTTCTTCTTGGCAAGCTCGCGCTGGCGCTTTTCGTATCCGTAGTTGGGAGTAGCCAAATCAGTCTTTCAGGTCTGTTGAAACAAAGGGGTCAGGCTTGCAGGGCCGCCATGGCCTGTGCGAGGTCGTCACGCAGATCGTGCACGGATTCCAGACCAACCGCAAAGCGTACCAGACCACCGGCGTGCGGCCAGGCCCGGGTACGGATGGATGCCATGTCGTAAGGGGCGCACAGGCTGACGGGCCCGGCCCAGCTCCAGCCCAGGCGGAACAACTTCAGGCTGTCGCAGAACGCGTCGATGCGCGACTGCGGTATGGCTGAATCGAACACGGCGCTGAACAGGCAGGCAGCGGCAGTTGCGTCGCGCTTCCAGATGGCGTGGCCCGGAGAGTCGGGCAAGGCGGGATGCAGCACCTGCACCATGCCCGGCTGTGCCTGCATCCAGGTGGCGAGCTCTCGCGTGCTGGCGTCTTGTGCGTGGTAGCGCAGTGGCATCGATGGCAGGTTGCGCAGCACAAGCTCGGCATCGTTGGCGGCCACGGCCAACCCCAGGCGCATGTGGGTGAGCAGCACCTGGCGGTGCAACTCGAGGTCACGCGTGACAACTGAGCCCATCAGCACGTCGGCACCGCCGCTGGGGTACTTGGTGAGCGCCTGCATGGAGATGTCGACGCCCAGGTCGAAGGAATTGAAGGCAATGCCGGCGCCCCACGTGTTGTCGAGCACGGTGACGATGGGGCGCTGATCCGCGTGTTGCTGGTTCGCTTGCTTCACACAGTCCACCAGCGCCGGGATGTCTGGAAACTCCATCGTGATGGAGCCCGGCGCCTCCAGCCAGACCAGCCGTGTGGCGGGCGACAGCTGCCGAGCCAGATCGTCGGGATCCATGGCGTCGAAAAACCGGTGGGTGATGCCCCAGGCAGCCAGTTCAACCGCTGCAAACGCCTTGCCGGGGCCGTAGGCGTTGTCGGGAATCAGCACCTCGTCGCCACTTCGCAGGAAGGCCATGTCGACCAGCGCCACGGCCGACAGTCCACTGGGCACGAGCACGCAGTGTGTACCGCCTTCGATGGTGGCGATCCGTTCTTCGAGCGTGAACGTGGTGGGCGTGCCGTGCAGGCCGTAGGTGTAGCCGCTCTTGTCTTTCCAGTCGTAGGTGCGCAGTGCCTGGACGTTGGGAAAGAAGACGGTGGATGCCTTGTGCACACCCGGTGCCACCGCCTCAAAACCCTCGGGAGGTTTGTAGGGGTGGTGGATCAGGCGGGTGGACAGGTCTTTCACAGCTTCCACTTCTCCAGCAGTTGCGCCGGGCGCAGGCTGTCATAGCCCTCGAAGGGCTGATGGATCCAGGGGTTGGTCGGCAGGAACTCCACCGAATAGTCGGGTGTGAAATCGGAGAGCTGCTTGGTCCAGATCACCGCGCTGCGCAGCTCGGTGATGGGTGCGTAGTTGTTCTTGAGCATGTCGATCACGGCCTTGAGCGTGTGGCCCGAATCGGCGAGGTCGTCGATCAACAGCACTTTGCCGGCGATCTCGCCTTTGGGCGTGGTGATGTAACGCGCGATGTCCAGGTTGCCCTGCTGGGTGCCGGCCGAAGCCCGGTAGGAGCTGGTCGACATGATGGCCAGCGGTTTGTCGAATATGCGCGAGAGGATGTCACCGGGGCGCATGCCGCCACGCGCCAGACACAGGATGGTGTCGAATTCCCAGCCCGACTGGTAGACCTTGAGCGCGAGCTTCTCGATCAGGTTGTGGTACTCATCGTACGAAACGTAGAGGTGTTTGCCGTCTTCGGTGAGCATTCGGACTCCTGGGGGTATCAGTCGGGATTCTGCACGATGCACAGCCGGTCAGGCCGTACGGACACGGCTCAGCCGTGGTACGGGTGGTGCAGCAGGATGGTGTGATCGCGATCGGGGCTGGTGGACACCACGTGGATCGGCACACCGGTGGTTTCCTGAATGCGTTGAAGGTAGAGGCGCGCGTTCTCGGGCAGCTTGTCGTACTGCGTGACACCCACCGACGAATCGCTCCAGCCGGGCAAGGTTTCATAGATGGGCTTGCAGCGCGCGATGTCTTCTGCACCCAGAGGCAGGATGTCGATGACTTCACCATCCAGCTCGTAGCCGGTGCACAACTTGAGCTCCGTCAGACCATCCAGCACATCCAGCTTGGTGATGCACAAACCGGTGAGGCCGTTGACCTGCGCCGAGCGCTTGAGCAGCGCGGCGTCGAACCAGCCACAACGGCGGCTGCGCCCGGTGGTCACACCTTTCTCCGCGCCCACGGTGGCCATGTGCCAGCCCGGTGTGCCTTCCTTCTCCCAGTCGAGTTCGGTGGGGAACGGGCCGCCACCCACGCGGGTGCAATAGGCTTTGGTGATGCCCAGCACGTAGTGCAGCAAGCCGGGGCCGACGCCGGAGCCTGCGGCGGCATTGCCTGCCACGCAGTTGCTCGACGTGACGAAGGGATAGGTGCCGTGATCGATGTCGAGCAGCGTGCCCTGCGCGCCTTCAAACAGCAGGTTGGCGCCAGCCTTGTGCGCCTCGTTGAGTTCGCGCGAGACGTCGGCGATCATGGGCTTGAGCAACTCGGCCTGCTGCATGGCTTCGGCGTACACCGGTTCGAACTGGATCGCGCCGTCCTTCATGTAGGCCGCGATCTTCTCGTCCCAGGCCATGTCGGCCGAATGCAGGTACGTGGTGAGCAGGTGGTTGTGCAGCTCCAGCAGTTCGCGCAGCTTGGCGGCAAAGCGCTCTGGGTAGCGCAGGTCCTGCACGCGCAGCGCGCGGCGCGCGATCTTGTCTTCGTAGGCCGGGCCAATGCCACGGCCGGTGGTGCCGATCTTCTCGGTGCCGGCCTTGACCTTCGCGGCTTCACGAGCGATGTCGATGGCGGCGTGAAACGGCAGGATCAGTGGGCAGCCTTCACTCACGCGCAGACGCGAGCGCACTTCCACACCCGCCTTCTCCAGCCCGACGATCTCTTCAAACAGCTTGCCCACGGAAAGCACCACGCCGTTGCCGATGTAGCACTTGACGCCGGCACGCATGATGCCGCTGGGGATCAGGTGCAAAGCAGTCTTCACGCCGTTGATGACCAGTGTGTGGCCTGCGTTGTGGCCGCCCTGGAAACGCACCACACCGGTGGCCGTCTCGGTCAGCCAGTCGACCAGCTTGCCCTTGCCCTCGTCGCCCCACTGGGTTCCCACCACCACCACATTGCGACCGGGTGTCACGGCGTTGCTGCTGTTCGTCATTGGCTGATTTCCATTTGAATGTTCTTGACTGTCCATGCCCCCGCCTGTGCCTCGTTGGGCACCAGTTCGCGGTCGCATTGAAATTCGTCGACTTCGTGCTCGTGGCCCGGGAGCACACACACGACTGTCTGGCCTTGGGCGCGCAGGCTGGCAATGGCTTCGCGCAGGCTGGCGTCCATGCCCCAGGGCGCGCGGATCGCAGCCACCAGGGAGCGGGGTGCCACCGCGGCCACGAGTTCCTTGAGGTCGAGGCTGAAACCCACGGCCGGCCGGTTGCGGCCAAACACCGCACCCACCTCGTCGTAGCGGCCACCGCGGGCCACCTCCAGCGATTGCCCGGCACTGCCCTGCCCCGCCTGGGCAAACAGGGCAAACCGCATGCCGGTGTAGTAGGCGTAGCCGCGCAGATCCGCGAGGTCGATCGAAACGGCCATGTCCCGCGCATGCGAGGCAAGCCAGCGCAAGCTGTCGAGCGCGACATGCAATGCCGGCGACGCCTGCAGCGCCTGCCGCGCTTCGTCGAGCACGCTGAGATCACCGAACAAGCGTGGCAACGCACACAGATCGCGTCGAACCTCGGCCGGCAGGTCACGGGCAAGAACCTTGAGCTCGGCCACGTCTTTGGCATTGAGGGCCGCGTGAATGCGCGCCTCTTGCGAGGCTGTGAGCACCACCGGCGCCAGCACGGCATCGATCACGCGCACATCGGCCATGTCGAGTTGCAGGCCCTTCACGCCAGCGACCCGCAAGCAGGCTTGCGCAAGCTCGATCACTTCCAGATCAGCCTCCAGGCCGGCGTGGCCAAAGATCTCGGCGCCCAACTGCAGCGGTTCGCGGCTGGCCAACGGCCGGTCGATGCGGGTGTGCACCACAGGGCCGCAGTAGCTCAGGCGGGCCACGCCCTGGCGGTTGAGCAGGTGGGCATCGATGCGCGCCACCTGCGGCGTGCTGTCGGCGCGCAGGCCGAGCGTGCGGCCCGAGAGCTGATCGACGAGTTTGAAGGTTTGCAGATCGAGCGCTTCACCGGTTCCGGTGAGCAGGGACTCGAGGTGTTCCAGCAGCGGAGGCATGACCAGCTCGTAGCCATAGCCACGGGCGGTGTCGAGCAAGCTCCTGCGCAATTCTTCGATGTGACGTGCCTCGGAAGGCAGGACATCGGCAATGTGATCCGGGAGGACCCAGGCAGACATGGGCATTTTCAGGAGCTGTTAAAACCGCGATATTACCGGGGTGCGGAAGGGGGTATCCGCAGGCGATGGGCGTGGCAGGTGGGCGATGGGTGCGCAGGACACCCCTGCTGCCGGAAAATTCAACCCAGCAGCCAGAACATCAAGGCACCACAAGCCACACAGAGCAAGCCAAAGAAACGGAGCTGACCATCGCGCAGCCCGAACATTTCAGTGAAGACCCGGCGCCACAAGCGAGGCGCCACCAAAGGCAGGATGCCCTCGAACACCAGCACCAGCGCCAGTGCGGTCCAGATCAGGTCCACGTCACACTCACAGTGGGTTCATGTGCAAATGATGCACGCCACTGTGGCCACGTCGTTCACCTCGCCGGAGCGACGTTGCTGCCCCTCATCGATTTGAAGAAGTCGGACGAAGGGTCGACCACCAGCACATCGGACTTGCTGGAGAAGCTGGACTTGTAGGCTTCCAGGCTGCGGTAGAACTGCGCGAAGGCAGGATCGCGGCCGAACGCATCGGAGAACGAAGCAGCAGCCTTGGCGTCGCCTTCACCCTTGATGAGCTGGGCGTCGCGGTAGGCCTGGGAAACGATCACTTCGCGTTGGCGATCGGCATCGGCGCGAATCTTTTCGCCCTCGGCGAAACCGGTCGAGCGCAACTCGTTGGCCACGCGCTTGCGTTCGGCTTCCATTCGCTGGTAGACCGATGCGGTGATGCTCTCGGCATAGTCCACGCGGGTGATGCGCACATCGACCACGTCCATGCCCCAGGGCTTGTCGGCGCTGCGCACGGCAGCCAGCACTTCGCGCTTGACGTCGGCCATCAGCTCTTCGCGCCGGGTCGACAGCAGCTCGTTGACCGTGCGCTTGTTGACCTCCTGCTGGAACGAGTTGCGTACTACCCGGTTGAGTTGCAAGGCACCCGCGCGCTCGTTGATACCCACATTGCGGATGTACTCCTGCGGCTCGGAGATGCGCCAGCGAACGTACCAGTCGATCACCACGCGCTGCTTCTCGGCTGTGAGGGTCGGCTCCGTGTCGGTGCTCTCCAACGTCAGCAGGCGCTTGTCGATGTAGGAAACGTTCTGGAATGGCGGGGGCAGCTTGAAGTTCAGGCCCGGCTCGGTGACGACCTGCTTGATCTGGCCCAGCTGGAACACCACGCCGAACTGGCGCTGGTCAACCACGAACAGCATGGAGCTGGCGATGGCCAGCGCTACGATGAGGCTGGTAAGGATGAAACCCAATTTGTTCATGTGCGTTGCTCTTTGGTCTCGTGGGCTGCGTTCAACGACTCTCGCGTTCGCGTGATCGCGCCGCGTTGTCGAGGCTGCGGTTGGCCGAAGTGGACGTGGTGCTTCCAGCCATGGGAGCAGGAGCACTTGTAGCGCCAGCCGCCACGGGTGTCTGGTTGGTCATCTGCATGATCTTGTCCAGCGGCAGATAAAGCAGGTTGTTGCCCGCCTTGGAGTCGATCAGCACCTTGGTCACGTTGCTGTAGATCTCCTGCATGGCGTCCGTGTACATGCGCTCCCGGGTGACCTGCGGCGCCTTCTGGTACTCGGTGAGCACCGAGCGGAAACGCTGCGAATCACCGTCGGCCTGCGCCATGATGCGGGCGCGGTAGCCTTCTGCTTCCTCGGTCAAGCGCGACGCGGCACCCCGGGCACGTGGCACCACATCGTTGGCATAGGCCTCTGCTTCGTTCTTGGCCCGCTCGCGTTCCTGACCGGCCTTGAGCACATCGTCAAACGACGCCTGCACCTGCTCGGGCGGACGGACGCCGCCCTGCTGCATGTTGATGCCCACGATCTCGATACCGACCTTGTAACGGTCCAGGATGGTCTGCATCAGGGCGCGAACGCGTGGTGCAATCTGGTCTCGCTCTTCGGCCAGCGCAGCATCCATCTTCATCTTGCCAACCACCTCGCGCAAAGCCGTTTCTGCGACCTTGACCACCGATGCGTCCGGGTCACGGCTCTCGAACAGAAAAGCGCGAGCGTCGTTGAGTCGGTACTGGACCGCGAACTTGATCTCGACGATGTTTTCGTCTTCCGTCAGCATGGCGGATTCGCGCAGGCCGGTGGCGGGCACGAGGTTGTCGCGACCCACATCGACCGATCGAATCTGCGTGACGAACACGGTTTCATGGCGCTGCACGGGATACGGCAGGCGCCAATTGAAACCCGCACCCACGGTGCTGTTGTACTTGCCGAACTGCGTGATGACGGCCTGCTGGCCCTCCTGCACGATGAAGAAACCCGTGCCCAGCCAGATCAGCGCCGCAACGCCGACGATGAGGCCGGCTCCGATGCCGGTGGTCTTGGGGCTGGGATTGAAGTTGGGCATGCCGCCACCACCGGATCCGTTGCCGCCACCTTGACCACCACCTTTTTTGCCGCCCAAGAGGCCACCGAGCTTGCGGTTGAAATCGCGCCAGAGTTCGTCGAGATCTGGCGGACCTTGGTTGGGACCCTGACCACGCGGGCGCTGAGGAGGACGGTTGTCCTCGTTGCGCTCGGGCTCTGGAACATCCTTCGACCCTTCGTTGCGCGGCGCGTCGTCGCCTCGCCCCCAACGCGGGTCATTCAGATTGAACATGCCCAACAGCTTGCTCAAGACCCCCCGAGGGTTGGAGCTTGAGCCCGGCTCGGCAGCGCGGGAAGGGTTTTGCGGATTCACGTGCATGTGTTGCCAACTCTTTGTCAATTCAAAACCATCACATTGTGCCCAATCAAGAGACCGGACTTTCAATTTCAGGGAACGCCCCGGGTGTCATGGGGCCTTGCCCCCCTTTGGCAGACATCACCTGCTTCGCCAGCAACTCTCTCAGCGCGGGCAATCCCTCGCCTGTTTGGGCGCTGACGTAAATTCGAGCCACCGATTGACCATCCAGTTCCATCTGATCGCACAAAGCCAGTGGAACACGGTCTTGCGGCATCGCATCGAGCTTGTTGAACACCAGAATCTGGGGCACTTCATCGGCACCAATGTCCTTGAGCACACCCATGACGGAAGCCATCTGCTCCGGGTGCGAGGGGTTGGACGCGTCCACGATGTGCAGCAGCAGATCGGCATCTGCCGCCTCCTGAAGCGTTGCCGCAAACGCATCGACCAGCCCATGCGGGAGATCGCGGATGAATCCCACGGTATCGGACAGTGAAACGGAGCGCCCTGCCTCGCCGAGATACAACTGGCGGGTGGTGGTGTCCAACGTGGCAAACAGCTGGTCTGCCGCATAGGCCCGGGCCTTGACCAGCCCATTGAACAGTGAGGATTTTCCAGCGTTGGTGTAGCCCACCAGCGAGATGGAAAACGTATCGCGCCGCTCGCGCTGGCGGCGCTGGGTCGCGCGCTGTTTTTTGACCTTTTCCAACCGCTCTTTGGTGCGCTTGATGGATTCACCGATCATGCGACGGTCCAGTTCGATCTGCGTTTCACCAGGGCCGCCGCGCATGCCGATACCCCCACTTTGCCGCTCCAGGTGCGACCAACGCCGCACCAACCGGGTGGAGAGGTATTGCAGCTTGGCCAACTCGACCTGAAGCTTGCCTTCGTGGCTGCGGGCGCGCTGGGCGAAGATCTCCAGGATCAACAATGTGCGGTCGTTGACCGGCATGCCCAGGTGGCGCTCAAGATTGCGCTGCTGCGCGGGGCTCAGGGATTGATCGAACAAGACTTCGGAGGCACCGGTAGACGCTGCCAGCAGCTTGATTTCGTCGGCCTTGCCTGAACCAACGAAAAGCGCTGGGTCAGGGGCCCGGCGTTTGCACGTCACGCGATCAGCGACGCTGTAGCCAGCCGTCTGGGCGAGCAGGCCGAGCTCTTCAAGCGGCGCATCGAAATTGGGCGTACCAAAATCCACCCCCACCAGGATGACCGATGGAGCAGATACGAGCAGGGTGTCGGGAGATTTCAAATCGGTTCAGCGACAGCGCTTGGAGCGCTGTAGGCCAAATGGCCCGCAAAGGCCCATCCGGCATGCAAGGGCCACGCGTTCAAGGTGCAGCGGGCTCGTCCGCGGGCGCGGCTGAAAACTGAACCGGACGACCTGGAACGATGGTGGAGATGGCATGCTTGTAGACCATCTGGGTGACCGTGTTCCTCAGGAGGACCACGTACTGGTCGAACGACTCGATCTGTCCTTGCAATTTGATGCCATTGACCAGGTAAATCGACACGGGAACGTGTTCCCGGCGCAGCTGGTTCAGGAAAGGATCTTGCAAGAGTTGGCCTTTGTTATTGCTCACGATATGCTCCGTGTTCAGAAAAAAGTTGATAGGAGAAGAACCATACCACAGCGGTTGTGCGGCTCCTGCCAGCTGGGGAAATCCTATTCCTTGAAGGGATTGGACGACGTCTTGAACTCGATCCGCAGCGGCGTTCCGACCAGGTCAAACGCCTTGCGAAAACGGCCTTCAAGGAAACGTTTGTACGAATCGGGCACGTGCTCGAGCGAATTGCCGTGGATCACGATCACGGGCGGGTTCATGCCCCCTTGGTGGGCGTAACGCATCTTGGGACGGAACATGCCGCCGCGCGTGGGCGCCTGAAACTGGACCGCCTCGGCCAACAGGCGGGTCAACACCGGCGTGGACATCTTGCGCATGGCGGAGGCCTGGGCCAGGATGATCGATTTCCAGACGGGCGCCAGTCCCTGACGTTTCTGGGCCGAGATCATGTGGATCGAGGCAAACTTCAGGAAGGCCAGCCGGGTTTCAATCTGCCGTTCGATCTGCTCGCGCTGGTAGGCATCCACCGCGTCCCACTTGTTGATGGCCAGCACCACGGCGCGGCCACTTTCCAGTATGTACCCGGCGATGTGGGCGTCCTGGTCGGTCACGCCCTGGGTCGCATCCAGCAGAAGCAACACGACGTGGGCGTTTTCGATGGCTTGCAAGGTCTTGACCACCGAGAACTTTTCAATCGCCTCGAACACGCGGCCCTTGCGGCGGATGCCTGCGGTGTCGATCAACTCGAACTTCTGGCCATCGCGCTCAAACGGCACGGAGATGGTGTCGCGTGTGGTGCCGGGCAGGTCGAATGCGACCAGGCGCTCTTCGCCGAGCCACACGTTGATCAACGTGGACTTGCCCACATTGGGTCGCCCTGCGACTGCGAGGCGAATCACCCCCGCCGGCGCAGGCTCTTCTTCCTCATCTTCCGGTGGCAGGCCGGGGATGCGTTCCATCGCCAGCTCGACCATGGAGCGCACGCCCTGGCCGTGTGCACCCGATACGGGCAACACCTCACCCAGGCCCAGCTCGAAGAATTCAACAAGCTGCAAGCCTTCGGTCATGCCCTCGGCCTTGTTGGCCACCAGCACGCAGGGTTTGCCCAAACGGCGCAGGTAGCTTGCGATGTCATGGTCCTGCGCGTTGATGCCTGCACGCGCGTCCACCACAAAAAGCACGACGTCGGATTCGGCCACGGCCTGGCGGGTCTGTTTGGCCATCTCTTTGTAGATGCCTTCGGTGGCATCGGGCTCGAAGCCCCCGGTGTCGATGACGATGTATTCCCGCGCACCGGCACGGCCGTTGCCGTAGTGGCGATCGCGAGTGAGACCGGCAAAGTCGGCCACGATGGCATCGCGAGAACTCGTCAGGCGGTTGAACAGGGTGGATTTACCCACATTGGGGCGGCCCACCAGGGCGATGACGGGTTTCACGGACGGCTGCTTTCGTTCAGGAGGCGGTTCGGCTCAGCGATTATTGGGGGCGCCAGGCGTACACACCGCCGTTGCGCGTCTGCACCACGAGCGCATCGCCCGAGAGCACAGGGGCCACGAGAATCGGCGAGCCGTCGGTGCTCAGACGGGTCATTTCACTGCCGTCTTCACGCGAGATCAAATGCACCAGACCGCTGCTGTCGCCCACGGCGACCACGCGGCCCAAGGCCAGCGGTGCACTCAAGCCGCGGTATTTCAGACGCTGAATGTCCCAGGCGGGTTCACCGGAGTTGCGTTGCCACGCCTGGAAGCGACCATCGCTGTCCGAGCCGAACACCAACCGGTCGTCACCATGAACACCGGTGGTGCCCCCGGATGCGCGCGACCAGACCACCGCGCCGCCACTGGCATCCACGCAGCCCACGGCCGCCGAGTAGGCTCGCACGCACACGCTGTCGCCGATCCGGCTGACCGGGCCGACGATGTCCACCAGGCGTTCCACCTCGTTGGTTCCACGCGCCGTGGCCACCGGCGCTTCCCAGCGCACCGAGCCATTGACTGGATTGAGACCGACCAGGCGACCGGACAGGCCAGCCACCAAGGTGTCGCCCACCGCGAGCAAAGCACCGCTCTGGCTCAGCACCAAGGGTTCGGTGGTGCGGGATTGGGCCCACAGACGCGCGCCGTTGCGGGCATCAAAAGCGGTGACGGTGCGGTCGGCCGTGAGCACAAACACGCGGGCGCCGGCCACCAAGGGCGCAGTGAAGGCACGGGCGGGCAACCGCACACGCCACACTTCACGGCCATCGGCCAGTGCCACCAGCTGGTTGGACTGGGTCACAACCGCCGCTGTCTGGCCGTCTGAACCCACGCCTGCGCCGATGGGCGCGCCCACATTCATCCGCCACACGTCCCGACCGGTGCTGCCGTCCAGCGCAGCCACAGTACCTGACGTGCTGGCCACGAACACGCGTCCGGCCGCCACGACGGGGGTCATCGACTGGTCACCAGTGCCCACCTGGGCGCTCCATGCCAACTGGGTGCCCATGAGCGCCGATACCGGCGGCAGGGGTGTCGGCTCAGGCTTCTTGGCGCTGGACGAGCAGGCCACCAGACCCGTCACAACCGCCACACCAATGCAGACTGCGCGCAGCGGCGCCATGAGATTCAGAACTGGGTTCAACGGACCACCTCGGTTGTAGAAGTCAGGCTGGCCACATCCACCCCCAGCGAAGCCAGCTTCACTTCGACCAGCCGGCGGTATTCGGTGCGGTTGCCCAGGTTTTTCCAGGCGTTCTGGTACTGCGTCCTGGCATCGTCGGTCTTGCCTTGCGCCATGTAGACATCGCCACGGCGGTCGGCCACCAGCGGCTCGAACGCCTTGGGCACGGGAGCTTCCAGTGTCTTGAGCGCTTGGTCGAAGGCTTGCGCCTCGATGTCCAAGGCGGCCAGTCGCAGGCGGGCCACCGCCTTGTAGGAGTTATCGGACGACTTCTCAGCCGCCCAGACCAGCGCCGCGCGGGCTTCGGGCAATTTGCCAGCGTCGAACAGCGTCTTGCCGGCCTGCAAGGCCGCCTGGCTGGCGAACGTGGTGCTGGCGAACTGGGACTGCATGTCGGCGAGCGCGCGTTGCATGCGATCAGCGTCCTTGGCCAGTGCAGCGCGGTCCACTTCGTCGTACAGCGCCGCGGCCTTCGCAGCCTGGGTGCGTTGCCAGTAGTTCCAGCCATTCCAGGCCGCAAACGCACCGAAGACAACGATCAACACCCAGCTGATGAGGTTGCCGTAGCGGTTCCAGAAATGTTTGATCTGGTCGAGCTGTTCCTGCTCTTCAAGGTCGAGGTGTTTGGCCATGTTGCAAAGTCGGTTCGGTCGGCGCGTAGAAGGCGCAACGTTCGATTGTAGGCGGGCGGCTGCGGCATCATTGCCTCGGCCACACGGAGAACATCAGGCGGGATTCAGTCGCTGCGCAAACTGGCGGCCCAATCGGCCACGGCGGTAAGCGGCAACAGCCTTTGTGCTGCTTCCGGGGGCGGAGATTCGCCATCGGGCCGCGGTCCACGCAGCGGCTTCACGGCCACGCTGGCTTGTTGCAGCTCCTGCTCGCCAAAGATCAACGCAAAGCGCGCGCCACTGGCGTCGGCTTTCTTGAACTGCGATTTCATGCTGCCCATGCCGTCGGCGCCGCCCGCGTGCATCTGCACGTTGACACCGTGCTGGCGCAACGCGCGCAACACCGGCATGACCTGCGCCACATGGGCCGCATCGGGCACCACCGCATAGGCATCGGGCACCGGTTGCTCGGGCAGCTTGCCCTGCTCTTTGAGCAGCTCCAGGATGCGCTCCATGCCCAGCGCCCAGCCCACGGCGGGAGAGGCCTTGCCACCGATCTGCTCGAACAGGCCGTCGTAACGACCACCGGCGCACACCGTGCCTTGCGAACCCAGCTGCGTGGTGACGAACTCGAACACCGAAAGGTTGTAGTAGTCCATGCCACGCACCAGGCGCGGGTTGATGCGGTAGGCAATGCCGTGCGCATCGAGCAGCCCGCGCAGACGGTTGAAGTGGTCGAGCGATTCGGCGCCCAGGTGGTCCATCAGGCGCGGCGCGGCGTTCACCAGCGCTTGCATGGCCGGGTTCTTGGTGTCCAGGATGCGCAGCGGGTTGCTGTGCAGGCGGCGCTTTGCCTCTTCATCGAGCTCATCCGCGTGGGCTTCGAGGTAAGCGATCAGTGCCTGGCGGTGCGCCAGCCGTTCGGGGGGCTGGCCCAGGCTGTTGATCTCCAGCTCGATACCGGTGAGGCCCAACTCGGCCCAGAGGTCGCAGGCCAGAACGATGAGTTCGGCGTCCACGTCGGGCCCGGCGAAGCCCAAGGCTTCGGCGCCGAACTGGTGGAACTGCCGATAGCGACCACGCTGGGGTCGCTCATGGCGAAACATCGGGCCCATGTAGTACAGGCGCTTGCCGCCGTCGTAGAGCAGCGAGTGTTCGAGTGCGGCGCGCACCACGCCAGCCGTGTTCTCCGGGCGCAGCGTGAGCTGCTCGCCGTTGAGCCGGTCTTCAAAGGAGTACATCTCCTTCTCGACGATGTCGGTCACCTCGCCCAGGCCGCGCACGAACAGCGCCGTGGGCTCCACGATGGGCGTGCGCAAGTTGCGGTAACCGTAGCGGCGCATGAGGCGACGCAAGGTGTCTTCGAGCCACTCCCAATGCGCGGACGCGGGAGGGGCGATGTCGTTCATGCCTTTGACGGCGCTCAGTTTTTCTGCCATGTGCTGGGAGCCTGTGCGTTCAGCGCAAGCGGGGCAAGAGCCCTGCCTCAAGCGGTGACGCCAAACTTTTTCTCGATGTAGTTGTCCACGATCACCTGGAACTCGCGCACGATATCGTCGCCACGCAAGGTCAGTGCTTTTTGTCCGTCGATGAAGACCGGTGCTGCCGGTGCTTCGCCGGTGCCGGGCAGGCTAATGCCGATGTCGGCGTGTTTGCTCTCGCCGGGTCCGTTGACGATGCAACCCATCACGGCGACCTTCAAGTTTTCCACGCCGGGATAGCGCTTGCGCCAGACCGGCATGGAGCTGCGCAGGTAGTCGTCGATCTGCTTGGCCAGCTCCTGGAAAGTGGTGCTGGTGGTGCGACCACAGCCCGGGCATGCAGTGACCGAGGGCACGAAAGCCCGCATGCCCAATGCCTGCAAAATTTCCAGAGCGATCACCACTTCTTGCGTGCGGGACTCGCCCGGTTGCGGCGTGAGCGATATGCGGATGGTGTCACCAATGCCCTGCTGCAGCAGCACCGAGAGCGCTGCGGTCGAAGCCACCGCACCCTTGGTGCCCATGCCGGCCTCGGTCAGCCCCAGGTGCAGCGCGTAATTGCAGCGTTGCGCCAGCGCCTGGTACACCGCGATCAGGTCCTGCACGGCGCTGACCTTGCACGACAGAAAGATGTTGTTGCCGTTGAGGCCGATGGCTTCGGCGCGTTGGGCCGAGTCGAGCGCGGACGTGATCAGGGCTTCGTACATGACCTGGCGCGCCTCCCAGGGTTGGGCACGGCCGGCGTTTTCGTCCATCAAACGCGCGAGCAGATCCTGGTCCAGGCTGCCCCAGTTCACGCCGATGCGGATGGCTTTGTCGTGCCGTGCAGCGATCTCCACCATCTGGGCGAACTGCCGATCGCCCTTGTCGCCACGGCCCACGTTGCCGGGGTTGATGCGGTACTTGGACAACGCTTCGGCGCAGGCCGGGTGGTCGGTGAGCAAACGGTGGCCGTTGTAGTGGAAGTCACCGATCAGGGGCACGTTCACACCCATGCGATCGAGTTGCTCGCGGATGTAGGGAACGGCCTTGGCAGCCTCGTCGTTGTTGACGGTGATGCGCACCAACTCGGAGCCGGCCAGTGCCAACTCCTTCACCTGGATCGCAGTGCCCACGGCATCGGCCGTGTCCGTGTTGGTCATGGACTGGACCCGCACCGGTGCATCACCCCCCACCGTGACATGGTGGCTGCCCCAGCTCACCACGCCCTGGCGGGTGCGGCGTGCGCGGACCGCTGCCAGCGCGATCGGCTGTTCAGGCGACACGGATGACAGGAGAGCGGTCAAGGCAGCAGTGTCCATGTTCATTTCACCTCGAAGCGGGCCACGTTGTTGCGCGCGAAGGGCGCTGTGTCGAAGGCGCGACCACGAACGGTCACCTGGGCGGCATCCACCTTGCCCAGCACCACGGTGTAGGGCGGCGCTGCCGAAAAATCGACCACGTCACCCGACTGCATCAAGCGTTTGGTTACCACGTTGCCCGAACCATTGACCACCTCGACCCAGGACTCACCGGTGGCCGCGATGCTGAGAAGAGTGCCTGCACCACCAGCAGCGCCAGCGCTGGTCGCGGACACATCGGACACCGGCGGTGCAGCCGCTGGATTGGCCATCTGCACAGGCACTTGCGCGCCTGTGGGCGAAGCGATGGCAGCGTTCGTTGGCGGGACTGCGCTGGATGGACCTTGCGGCGCACCGTCTGGTGCGACAGGACCTGCAGGCTCCTGGGCCGCCACAGGTTCGGCAATGACCACCGGATCGGCAAGCGCGGGACCACTCACAACCGACGCCGATGGCACCTCTGCCTGGGGCATGAAAACGATCACCAGAGCGCCCAGCAACAAGGCGATGGTGGCCAGCAAGGCCGGCTTTGACAGCCAGCTCAAAAAGTTGATCGGGGCGTCGTCGTGCCCGGCGTTGAAAGGCGCATTCAGCGCGTCACGCTGGGCCCCCAGCTTGGGTGCCACCCTCTGGGGTATTTGCTGCAGTATCGGCGCCGGATCAATCTTGAGGTGGCGGCATGCACTTGAGGCCAGCGCGCGGGCAAATGTCAGGTCGGGCAGTTCGCTGTAACGCCCGGCTTCCAAAGCTTCCAGCGTCCTCACCGGCACCTTCAAGGCGGCAGACAGCGCGGCGATGTGCAGGCCGGCTGCCTCGCGCGCTTGCTTCAGCAGGACAGGCCTGGACACGGCCTCACCGGCTGCGTCATCGTCCACTCTGGCCACGGCTTCATTCATCAAACTCTCCGCGCTGAAAACGTGCCCACTGGGCGGAATCCGGGTAACGGCGACCCAGTTGCTGCGCCAGTTGCGCCATCGCTTCCCGGTTGAGCAGTCGACGCTCCACTTTGATACCGAGCCACAGCGTCTCGGCATTGGCCAGATCGGTGTTGTTGAGCCGCCGGATGGTGAACTGGGCCTTCGTGGCGTCACCACGGCGGAACTGCAGCGAGGCCAGGTTGTACGCGGCGATTGGATTGCCGGCGTCGAGCTCGTAGGAACGCGCGAGGCTGGCCTCCGCCTCCGCCAGCTGGCCCGCCCGGATCTGACAGATGCCCATGGCGAGCAAGGTCCTGGCCTGACCGCCGTACACCGGGCTGGCCAGGGCGCGCTGGAAGAGTTCAGTGGACTGGGCGTAGCGCTCCGACTGACAGGCGTACCAACCGTAGTTGTGCAGTGCGTCGGGATCGCGCGGGTTGAGCTGCATGGCGCGCTGGAAACTTTCTTCGGCCAGCGGGTTGTTGTTCATGCGCATGTAGACCAGCCCACGCAAGACGTAAGCCGGCGCGTAGGTGGGATCGGCCTGCAAGGCGAGCTTGATCTCGTCGAGAGCCACCGTGTTCTGACCCTCGCCGAAATAACCCGCCGCCAGTTCGATGCGGATGCGGGCCCGCTTGCGAACCTCGGGCTCATCGGAATCGGTGATCGGCTCCGGCGTGTTCGCGGCGGCGCCTGGGACCGTGCCTCGCTGCGCACAGCCCGTAGCCAACACCAGGAAACAGAGCATGAACGCCAGCAACCCTGCCGTGGCGCCTGCGAACCGGGCCGGGTATCGAATGGCTGATGTCATGCCTGCCTTTCCTTGTGAACGATGCGAATCGGATGCTCCACGGCGCTGCGGCGCTTGGCCAGACGCGCTGCGGCGTTGGTGCGGTCCAGCACGTCGCCCGCGAGTTGACCGCAGGCCGCGTCGATGTCGTCGCCACGGGTCTTGCGCACGGTCGTCACCAGCCCGCCTTCACTGAGTATCCGGGCAAACTGCTGCACCACCGGACGCGGCGAGCACAGCAGACCCGAACCGGGGAAGGGGTTGAATGGAATGAGGTTGATCTTGCACGGCACACCACGACCGGCATGACCCTTCACCAAGGCCAGCAGCTCCTGGGCGTGGTGGGGCTGATCGTTGACACCATCGAGCATGCAGTACTCGAAGGTGATGAAGTCGCGCGGCGCAGCCGGCAGGTAGCGCAGGCAGGCGTCGAGCAACTCGGCGATCGGGTACTTGAGGTTCAGCGGCACCAGATCGCTGCGCAACACATCAACCGGTGCGTGCAGCGACACCGCCAGCGCCACCGGGCAATCCTGCGCCAGCCGATCCATCATGGGGACCACGCCCGAGGTGGACACGGTGACGCGGCGGCGCGAGAGGCCGTAGCCGTGGTCGTCCAGCATCACGCGCAGCGCCGGGACCAGCGCACTGTAGTTTTGCAGCGGCTCGCCCATGCCCATCATGACCACGTTGGTGATCACGCGTTCATTGCGTTTGAGGTGCTTGCGCAGGAAAAACTCGGCCTGCCAGAGCTGGGCAAGGATTTCCCCGGTGGTGAGGTTGCGCGAAAAACCCTGGTGGCCGGTCGAGCAGAAACGACAACCCACGGCACAACCCGCCTGGGACGAGATGCACAAGGTGCCGCGGTCTTCTTCGGGAATGAACACGGTCTCCACCGCGTTGCCACCGCCCACATCGAACAACCACTTGATGGTGCCGTCGGTCGAATCCTGGCGCGAGAGCACCGGCAGACCGGTGATGGTGCAGGAGCCGGGGAGCTTCTCGCGCAGGCTGCGCGCGAGGTCGGTCATCTCGGTGAAGTCCGAGGCCCCTTTTTGATGGATCCAGCGAAACAGCTGAACGGCGCGAAAACGCTTTTCGCCCAGCTGCTCGCACCAGACGGCCAAACCCTCAAGATCGAAGTCGAGCAGGTTGGCCGTCATGACATGGTTGGCGCGCTGGCTCAGCGCGAGTAGACGTTGAGGCCGGCGAAGAAGAACGCGATTTCCGCAGCAGCGGTCTCGGGCGCGTCGGAGCCGTGCACGGCGTTGGCATCGATGCTGTCGGCGAAGTCGGCGCGGATCGTGCCGGCGTCGGCCTTCTTCGGGTCGGTGGCGCCCATCAGGTCGCGGTTCTTGGCGATGGCGCCTTCGCCTTCAAGCGCCTGGATCATCACCGGGCCGGAGATCATGAAATCGACCAGGTCCTTGAAGAAGGGACGGGCCTTGTGCACGGCGTAGAACTGCTCGGCTTCGCCGCGCGACAGGTGCGCCATGCGGGCAGCGACAACCTTCAGGCCGGCCGCTTCGAAGCGGGCGTAGATCTGGCCGATGACGTTCTTGGCGACGGCGTCGGGCTTGATGATGGAGAGGGTGCGTTCGATGGCCATGGAAATCCTGAAGTTTTGTGGGTGAATCTGCAGAGGTTTTGGGCACCCCGCAAAGCCCATGATTCTACATTGGTCGTTTCACGACAGCATGAACGCGGGCCACGCCGGGCGCGCCGTCACCGTCCGCCTGGTTTGCCGCCACCACCACCCCGGCGGCGCGATCCGCCAGGGGCGCTGCCGCGACCCGATTCCTGCTCACGGCGCCGCTGCAGCGCGTCCTGTCCGATATAGCCATACGAGGTTTTCATGGGATCTGGCTGCGAGGTTCCACCACCTGGCCCACGGCCACCCGCACCGCTGCCCGGCTTGCTGCCGCGGCCCTTGCCACCGGGGCCGGTCGGAGCGCCACCCATGCCATAGCCGCTGCTGCGCCGGTCACCGAACCCGGGGCCTTCGCTGCGACTGCCGGGCGGTTTCCCCTGGGTGCGGCCGGGCCGGGGACCCTGCTTGCCACGTTGCGTCGATTGGCGCTCGCCCGGGCGGGGCGAACGAACGCCCTCCTCGTCTGCACTGGGCATGCCGGCGGCGGCGGTCAGCCGTGCGATGTCGCGTTCGTCCAGCTCGATCCAGGCACCCCGCTTGAGACCGCGCGGCAGCATCATGGCGCCGTAGCGGATGCGGATCAGGCGGCTGACTGCGTGCCCCACCGCCTCCAGCATGCGGCGCACCTCGCGGTTCCGGCCTTCACCGATGGTCACGCGGTACCAGCAATTGGCGCCTTCGCCGCCGCCATCCTCGATGGAGGCGAACTGGGCCATGCCGTCGTCCAGGCGCACGCCGTCGAGCAAGCGCTGCTTCTCATCGTTGGACAGCGCGCCGAGCACGCGCACGGCGTACTCACGCTGCAGGCCAAAACGCGGGTGCATCAGGCGGTTGGCCAGCTCACCCGAGCTGGTGAGCAGCAGCAAGCCTTCGGTGTTGAGGTCAAGCCGGCCGACCGACTGCCACTTGCCCTGCATCAGCTTGGGCAGGCGGCGGAACACGGTGGGCCGGTTTTGCGGATCGTCGTGCGACACCACCTCGCCCGCGGGCTTGTGGTAGGCCAGCACGCGGGGCGGCAGCGGCGTCATGCGCACGCGCACCGGCTTGCCGTTGACCTTGATCACATCGCCGATCTGGATGCGCTGCCCCACGTGAGCCGGCTCGCCGTTGACCGAAATGCGGCCTTCCAGGATCAACTGCTCCATCTCCAGCCGCGAACCCATGCCGGCCTGCGCCAGCACCTTGTGCAGCTTGGGCGACTCGGCCTGGGGGGCGAGCACACGTTTGGTGGGCAGCGGTGGCAGCTCTTGCTCCTGCTCGGCGTCGAAG
>QBMB01000081.1:0-5133 GCA_003241965.1 Burkholderiales bacterium
ACCCCACCCGCCCCTGCAGGGGCCAGCGCAGCCCTGCCCGTGCCGGCGGTAGCTGCACGCCCTTCCGATGACCGTGCGTTTCCGTCCACCAGCGTCGTGGTGCCCATCCGTTCCATCGGCCCCGGCCAGCGCGATCGCATCCTGGCGCACCTGCTGGCGCTGGAGCCGCACGACCGTTACCTGCGCTTTGGCTATGCGGCCAACGACGAGCAGATCACCCGGTATGTGGACGGACTCAATTTCGAACGTGACGAGCTCTTCGGCATCTTCAACCGCAAGCTCGAGCTGATTGCCATGGCCCACCTGGCCTTTTCGATCGACCCCCAGTACGTCAGCTGCGCCGAATTCGGCGTGTCTGTGTCCAAGGGGGCGCGTGGGCGGGGTTACGGCAGCCGGTTGTTCGAGCGTGCGTCCATGCATGCGCGCAACGAAGGCGTGACGCAGCTGTTCATCCATGCCCTGTCGGAAAACACCGCCATGCTCAAAATTGCGCGCCATGCCGGCGCCATTATCGAGCGCGATGGCTCGGAATCCGAGGCCCACCTGCGGCTGACGCCAGCCAACTTCGATTCGCGCGTGAGCGAAATCGTCAACCAGCAAGTGGCCCTGACCGACTACCACCTCAAAGTCCAGGCCAAGCAGTTCTGGCGCCTGCTGACGGTGCTGCAGGACATCCGCCAGGGCGTGCGCGCAGCGCGCGAACGGGTCCGCGGCTGACCCGGCCTGAGAAGGCGGTGGCGGCCTGGCCGCTTTTTTGCTTTGCGCCACTGGCTTGCGGTATCCTTTCGCACCGTTACAACTCCCCAACCTTCAGTGGCCGAATCCCCTCCCAGTAGTGGGCCGCAGCGCAGCCTGCGGCATGCCGACAAACGTGGTTTCCTGCAAAAACTTGCAGAGTTCATCCACCCCGGACCAGACTCCAAGGACGAGCTGATCGAGACGCTCGCCGAGGCCGAAGACAACGACATCATCAACGCCGAATCGCGTGTGATGCTCGAAGGTGTGATCCGCATCGCCGACATGACCGCTGGCGACGTGATGGTGGCCACACCGCGCATGGATGTGCTGGACATCGACGCGCCCTACGACGAACTGCTGCACCTCGTCATCGACACGGCGCACTCACGCTTCCCCGTGTTTGAGGGCGAGAGCGAGAACATCATCGGCATCCTGCTGGCCAAAGACCTGCTCAAGCTGCAGCGTGCGCCCGAACTCAACATCCGCGCGCTGTTGCGCCCGGCCACCTTCGTGCCCGAGACCAAAGGCCTCAACGATCTGCTGAGGGAGTTCCGTGGCAACCGCAACCACCTGGCCATCGTGATCGACGAGTTCGGCCGTGTGGCCGGTCTCATCACCATCGAGGACGTGCTGGAAGAAATCGTCGGCGAGATCGAGGACGAGTTCGATGTGGCCGAAGACGAAGGCGACATCTTTGGCCTGGCCGACAGCACCTGGCGCGTGAGCGGCGACACCTCGATTGAGCGCATCAACGAGTCCTTCGGCCTGAAGCTGTCCGAAGAAGACTTCGACACCATCGGCGGCATGATCGCCCACGCCATGGGCCATGTGCCCAAGCGCGGCGAGGTCCACGAGCTCGAGGGCCTGCGCTTTGTCGTGCTGCACACCAAAGGTGGCGCGGTGAAGTGGTTCAAGGTCATGCCCGTTCCGGCCGAGCCCTGAGCCCGGCCCCGAACCCGCCCGGTTTATGCGCAGTCTGTTCGGATCGCTTCACACCCCGTCGAGCTTCAACCCGATGAGCCGCCGCCCCCCGGGGCGCAGTGCCCGCGGCAGTGGGTTTGTCTGGTTCTGGGTCTGCCTGCTCGGCGGCGCCCTGCAGGCCGCTTCCATCGCCTGGCCATTCACTGGCTGGAGCCTGCCGGGCATGAGCGTGGGGCAACCCAGCGGCTTCTGGCAGATCGTCTCGTTGTCCATGCTGGTGCTCGCCCTGCAATACGCCACCCGCGTGGGGCAGGCGGCCTGGCGGGGTTGGGTGTTTTCCACCGCGTGGCTGGCCGGGACCTTCTGGTGGCTGTTCATTTCCTTGCACACCTATGGCGGTCTACCGGCCTGGCTGGCCGTGCTCGCGGTGCTGGCACTCGCCGGCCTGCTGTCGATTTACTACGCGGTGGCTGTGGGGCTGTTGTGCAGCTGGGCGCCGGTGTCGCGCACGGCGCAGGCGCTCCTGTTCGCCTCGCTTTGGACCCTGGCCGAACTTGCGCGGGGCCACTGGTTCACCGGTTTTCCTTGGGGTGCCGGGGGTTACGCGCAGGTCGACATGATGGCGCCGTGGGCCCCACTGGTGGGTGTGTATGGCATGGGCTTTCTGGCCGCGATCCTGGCCTACGCGCTGGCCTCGCTGGTCTCGGGTCTGGTGCGTCGCCTGAGCGCCTGGATGCTCTCGCCGGTGAGCCGTCCCGGGCGATCCGGAGCCGGTGCGCGCATCTCTTCTGCTCCCGGCCCACGCGTTCAGGCGCGCGTGGTGCCCGGCCTCACCGACGGCTGGTGGGGCGTGGCGCGCTCCACCCTGCTGCTGCTCGCGGTGGCCGGCCTGCTCTTGAGCATGCTGGGTGGCGGCCAGGCCTGGCGAACGTGGGGACAGCGCAGCACCGCCAGCACCGGCGAGCTGCGCGTGTGGCTGCTGCAGGGCAACATCCCGCAGGACCAGAAATTCGAGCCCGGCACCGGGATTGCCCAGGCCTTGTCGTGGTACCCGCAGCAGATCGCCCTGGCCGTGGAAGCCGCGCGCAACGCTCCCACCACCGGCCCCCAGCTGGTGGTGGCACCGGAAACGGCCATACCGCTGCTGCCCAACCAGCTGGGCGCGGAATTCTGGACGCCCCTGCTGGGCAGCCTCGCGGATCAGGCGCGGGGCGGCACCAGCGCACTGATCGGCTTGCCGCTGGGCAGCATGGAGCAGGGCTACACCAACTCCGTCTGGGGCCTGAGCCCGGAGACCGCAGCGCGTGCGCGCGAGCGGATCGGCTCGATCGCCACGCTGGGCACCGGTGTGTACCGCTACGACAAGAACCACCTCGTGCCGTTTGGCGAATTCATCCCGCCGCTGTTTCGCTGGTTCACCGACCTGATGAACATCCCGTTGGGTGACTTCAACCGCGGTGGTCTGGCACAGCCATCGTGGGCGCTGGCCGGTCAGCGCATCGCGCCCAACATCTGTTTTGAAGATCTGTTTGGCGAAGAAATTGCCGTCTCGTTCCGCGACGCCGCCACCGCGCCCACCGTGTTGATCAACCTCAGCAACATCGCCTGGTTCGGCAACTCCGTGGCCATCGACCAGCACCTGCAGATCTCGCGCTTGCGCGCCATGGAGCTGGGCCGGCCCATGCTCAGGGCCACCAACACCGGCGCCACCGCCGTCATCGACCACACCGGCCTGGTGACACACCAGCTCGATCGCCTCACGCGTGGCCGGCTGGAGGCTTCCGTGCAGGGGCGCAGCGGCATCACACCCTACGCCGAATGGACCGCGCGCTGGGGCTTGATGCCGATGTGGGTCGGTTGTCTCCTGCTCGTCCTGGTCATCGCCTCGCTGCGTGGCCTGGGCCGCCGAGGCGGACGCACCCGCCGCCGCTGACGGCAGCGCTTCATCATGGATTCCTCACGGGCCGGTCACACCCCCTGAGAGGTGCCTTGATACAACCTGGAGTCACCCGCCACCTGCGGGCCACCTCTGGGAAAGTTTTTCATGGCGTCATCCATCCCGTTCGATCATCCCTCGCTGGTGCTGGGGCACGTCGTCAACACCGAACTGCTCGGCCTGCTGGAGAAGATCGCCAGCCTGCAGGCCAAAACCGACGCAGCGTTCGAGAAGATGAACTCCTTCATTGCCATGCGCCGCGGTCTGAGCATGACGATCAACGAGCTCATTGGTCTGGGTGTGGACGTGGCCGAGCTCAAGAACAAGATCGGGGAGCTGAACCAGAACGTGAGCGATGCAGCACGCGACTACATGACGGTCCGCATCGCCAATGACACCGGCGTGCAGCAGCTGCGCGAACAGGTGGCCACGGTTGAGAACGTGTCGGGGCTGGAGAGTCCGTTGGACTTTTCCACAGTGAAGGTCACACGGTTGCCGCTGGCGTCCGACTCCATCAAGATCGACATTCAGTACTTCTCGTACGGCAGCAGCGACGAAACGTCTGCGCAGGCCATCTCGAGCATCGAGAGCGTGATCCGCGAATCCACCTCGGGGATGGGCCAGATCGCGCGAGACGTGCCCAAGACCGCTGCAGCCCAGGTGCACCAACAGCTCAAGAACCACAGCCTGGCCGGCACGCTGGTGATCACCGCAAGCGCCACCCACCGATCCACAGCCCTGCTGGCGCCGCTCATGCTCGATGTGGACAGGTCGGTGGAGGTGTGGAACAGCGTGCACAGCGCCGCAGGCGAGGGCCTGAACACCGCCGATCTCGCGTCGATGACCCTGGCCTGTGAAGCGAAGGAAGGTGTGGCTGGCGCCCCGAGCCTGACCCTGCTCACCGGCGCGAACTACGGCTCCAGCTTCATCGGCATGGTGCACATGGTCAACAACGAGTTCGCTGGCGCCGGGCTGGCCGTCGAAGAGGAAGCAGCACTGCAAGAGCAAATGCGGCTCGGTGGCTGGATGAAGGCCGCCACCGGCGGCTTCGGTGTGGACGACGAGGTGCTCGAGAACGTGCGCAAGGTGCTGAGCACCCAAAACGTCTCTACCCACGCCAACCTCATCGTGCTGGGCGCAATGCCTACCCTCACTTCATCGCAGCTGCGAACGGGTCTGGTGACCATGCTCGAAGAGCAGAGGCGCACGGCGGGCGAGCCGCCCGGCAAGCCACTCGATACACGCCAGACCCCTGGCTCCATGGCCAACGAATCGCTCAGGGCCGGCCAGCATATTGCTCGTGAGAGCGGGCTCATGCAGTCCGCCCTTCAGGGCCTGGGGGCCATCGACCACGGCAGCAACAAGGTGGTCGACGTCAACACCCTGATGAGCTCCTTCGACAGCTACATCACCAAAGTGGCGGAGGAGGCATCGGTGGGCATTCCCGTCAGCTTCTTCTTTCGCAAGATCTCGCGTGGGCACATTGCCCGCCAGTGGATCGACAAGTACTTCGCGGCGTCCAAGGCCAGGGAAGACCC
>QBMB01000081.1:5143-20287 GCA_003241965.1 Burkholderiales bacterium
GCCGCAGCCCTGCTGCGAAGTGACGGGCTTCGACCAGCGCAGCAGGCCACGCCCGTAAAATCGCGGTTTGCGCAGCCGGGGTCGGCGCGCTCCCGTTCATTCTTCGCGGCCCGCGCGCCAGCCCATGTTGACCTTCCAGCAAATCATTCTGAAACTCCAGTCCTACTGGGACGCACAGGGCTGCGCGCTGCTGCAGCCCTACGACATGGAAGTGGGCGCCGGCACCAGCCACACCGCCACCTTTCTGCGCGCGCTCGGCCCCGAGCCCTGGAAAGCCGCCTACGTGCAGCCCAGCCGCCGCCCCAAGGACGGCCGCTACGGCGAGAACCCCAACCGACTGCAGCACTACTACCAGTACCAAGTGGTGCTCAAGCCAGCGCCCAGCAACATCTTGGAGCTCTACCTCGGTAGCCTCGAAGCCCTGGGCTTCGACCTCAAGAAAAACGACATCCGCTTCGTGGAAGACGACTGGGAAAACCCCACGCTGGGCGCATGGGGCCTGGGCTGGGAGGTGTGGCTCAACGGCATGGAGGTCACGCAGTTCACCTACTTCCAGCAGGTGGGCGGCATCGACTGCAAACCCATCACCGGCGAGATCACCTACGGCCTGGAGCGCCTGGCCATGTACCTGCAGGGCGTGGACAACGTCTACGACCTCGTGTGGACCCAACGCGCTGATGGCTCCAAGCTCAGCTACGGCGACGTGTACCTGCAGAACGAGAAGGAACAGTCGGCCTACAACTTCGAGCACAGCGATGCCGACTTTTTGTTCACCGCTTTCACCGCGCACGAGAAACAGGCCAAATACCTGATGGAGCAGCAGCTTGCGCTGCCCGCGTACGAGCAGGTGCTCAAGTGCGCGCACAGCTTCAACCTGCTGGACGCGCGCGGCGCCATCAGCGTGACCGAGCGCGCCGCCTACATTGGCCGCATCCGCAATCTGGCGCGCGGCGTGGCCCAGAGCTACTACGAGAGCCGCGAACGCCTGGGCTTCCCCATGGCGCCGCGCGAGTGGGTCGACCAGATGACGAAGAAGGCCGCGTGAGCGCCCGGAGAAAGAACAAGAATGACCGCACAGAATTTGCTCGTTGAGCTGTTTGTTGAAGAGCTGCCACCCAAGGCACTGAAGAAACTCGGCGACGCTTTCGCCACCGTGCTGGCCGACCAGCTCAAGGCCCAGGGCCTGGCCCCGGCCGAAACCGTCGTGACGGCGTTTGCCTCACCGCGCCGCCTGGCCGCGCACGTCACCGGCGTGCTCGCCCGCGCGGACGACAAGGCCGTGTCGCAAAAACTCATGCCGGTGAGCGTGGGCCTGGACGCCAGCGGCCAGCCCACCCCCGCGCTGCTCAAACGGCTTGCTGCGCTGGGTGCCGATGCTTCAGCGGTGGCTGGCCTCAAGCGCGCACCCGACGGCAAGGCAGAAGCGCTGTTTTACGAAAGCGTGGCGCCTGGTGCCGCGCTGGCCGCCGGCCTGCAGAAGGCGCTGGACGAAGCGCTGGCCAAGCTGCCGATCCCCAAGGTGATGAGCTACCAGCTGGAGACCGACTGCGGCATCGAGAACTTTTTGCCCGGCTGGACGAGCGTGAACTTCGTGCGCCCGGCGCACGGGCTGGTGGCCCTGCACGGCAGCACCGTGGTGCCGGTGAAGGCGCTGGGGCTGACCTCGGGCAACAGCACACAAGGCCACCGCTTTGAAGCGGCTGTGTCGCCCGTGGTGCTGAAAGACGCCGACAGCTACGCGGTCACGCTGTTGGGCGACGGCGCGGTCATCGCCTCGTTCACCGAGCGCAAGGCCGAGATTGCGCGCCAGCTCGCGGCGGCGGCGGCCAAGGTCGGCGGCGGCTGCAAACCGATTGAAGACGACGCACTGCTTGACGAAGTGACGGCGTTGGTCGAGCGGCCCAACGTGCTCATCTGTGCGTTCGAGGCGCAGTTCCTCGGCGTGCCGCAGGAATGCCTGATCCTCACGATGAAGGCCAACCAGAAATACTTTCCGCTGCTCGACGCGCAAGGCAAGCTGACGAACCAGTTCCTCGTGGTCAGCAACATCAGCCCCAGCGATGCGAGTGCGGTGATCGGCGGCAACGAGCGCGTGGTGCGCCCGCGCCTGGCCGACGCCAAGTTCTTCTTCGACCAGGACCGCAAGAAGACGCTGGCCTCGCGTGTTGAGGGCCTGGGCAAGGTGATCTATCACAACAAGCTGGGCACGCAGGGAGAGCGTACGGAGCGTGTGCGAGTGATTGCCCGCGCCATTGGGCAGCAGCTCGGTGGTGATGTGCTCGCGACGAGCGCCGACACCGCTGCGCAGCTCGCCAAAACCGATCTGCTCACCGACATGGTGGGTGAGTTTCCGGAGCTGCAGGGCATCATGGGCGGCTACTACGCGCGTCACGACGGCCTGAGCGAAGACATCGCATTTGCGATCGAAGACCACTACAAGCCGCGCTTTGCGGGCGATGAACTGCCGCGCAATATGACCGGTGTGGTGGTGGCGTTGGCCGACAAGCTGGAGACGCTGGTCGGCATGTTCGGCATCGGTAATTTGCCGACGGGTGACAAAGACCCGTTTGCTTTGCGGCGGCATGCGCTCGGGGTGATCCGCATGCTGCTGGAGAAGGACCTGCGGGTTGACCTCAAGCCGTTGCTGGAAAAGGCCTACGACGCCTTTGGCGACAAACTCCCCGCCGTTCGGGCTGAGCCTGTCGAAGCCCTCACCAGCTTCATCTACGACCGGCTCGCCGGCAGCCTGCGCGAGCAGGGTGGTACCGCGCAAGAAGTCGACGCCGTGCTCGCGTTGAAACCCCAGCGCCTGGGCGACGTGCCCAAGCGCCTGGCGGCCGTGCGCGCCTTCGCCGCCCTGCCCGAAGCCCCAGCTCTCGCCGCCGCCAACAAGCGCATCGGCAACATCCTCAAAAAATCCGAAGGCGAAGTTGCGGCCACTGTGAATGAATCCGCGCTGATCGAACAAGCCGAGAAAGACCTGTTCGCCGCCATGCAGACCACCGTGCCCGCTGCCAACGCGAAGTTCGACGCCGGCGACTACACCGCCAGCCTGCAGTCCCTCGCAGCCTTGCGCGCTCCGGTCGACGCCTTCTTCGACGGCGTCATGGTGAACGCAGACGATCCAGCCCTCAAAGCCAACCGCCTGGGCTTGCTCAAACAACTGCACGACGCCATGAACCGCGTGGCTGATCTCTCTCGTCTGGCAACCTGAGACCACCATGAAACTCCTCATCCTCGACCGCGACGGCACGCTCAACCGCAGCCGCGACGACTACGTCGCCTCGCCGGACGAGTGGGAGGCGCTGCCCGGGGCGCTCGAAGCGGTAGCGCGGCTCAACCAGGGCGGCTGGCGCGTGGTGCTGGCCACCAACCAGTCCGGCATCGGGCGCGGGCTGTTCGACATGGCTTCGCTCAACGCCATTCACGCCAAGATGCACCGCAAGCTGGCCGCCGCCGGTGCGCGGGTGGACGCGGTGTTTTTCTGCCCGCATGCGCCCGACGAGGCCTGCACCTGCCGCAAACCTTTGCCGGGCTTGTTCACCCAGATCGGTGAGCGGTATGGCGTCTCGCTCGCCGCCGTGCCTGCGGCGGGCAATGCGCTGCGGCATGTGCGGGCTGCCGCCGCTGCGGGTTGCCCGGCCCACCTGCTGCTCACGGGTCAGTCCGAGCATCTGCGAGGTCGCGTGGGGTTGGGGTCGGACGCCGACCTCGCCGCGCTCGCCCCCGACCTGCCGCCCGGCACCCACACCCACGACGACCTCGGCGCCTTTGCCGACTGGCTGCTCGCGCAGCCCACGACCTGAACGCCTTTCATGTACCTCATCAATCTCCTGCGCTCGATCCTGCACACGCTGTTCATGGCGGTGACGGTGGTGCCCTGGGCGCTCGCGGTCCTGATCGCCGCCCCTTTCCTGAACAGCACGCAGATCTACTGGATGTGCGCGCGCTGGCTCAAGCTGGCGGTCGATGGGGGCACGGTCATCCTGGGCATCAAGAACCACGTGATCGGCTTCGAGAACCTGCCCGTGGGCAGCACCGCGCCGGCGGTGTTGCTGGTCAAGCACCAGTCCACCTGGGAAACCTTCAGCATGCCCGCGCTCATGCCGCACCCGCTGGCCTACGTGTTCAAGAAAGAGCTGTTGTACGTGCCGTTTTTCGGCTGGGCCATGGGCCGCATGGACATGATCCACATCGACCGCAGCAAGCGCGCCCAGGCCTTCAACAAGGTGGTCGAGCAAGGCCAGCGCCTCCTCAACCAAGGCACCTGGGTGATCATGTTTCCCGAGGGCACGCGCATCCCGCGCGGGCAGAAGGGCAACTACAAAAACGGCGGCACGCGCCTGGCGGTGGAGACCGGTGCGCCGGTGATTCCGGTCGCCGTGACATCGGCCAAGTGCTGGCCGCGCAAGGCCTTCGTCAAGCGCCCCGGCACGGTGGAGTTCTCCATCGGCAAGCCCATTCCCAGCGCGGGCCGCGAGCCCGATGAGCTGATGCGCGAAGTCGAGGCCTGGATCGAAGCCGAAATGCGCCGGCTCGACCCCACGGCTTACCCCAAAGGCTGAGCCAGACGATGCAGCGCTTCCTCCAGCTGGCGCTTGATTTCCTCGGCGGACCCGACCCCGAGCCGCTGCGCCCTGCGCCCACACCGCGGTTTGAGGCGGCTGCCGAGCCAGCGCTGACCATGACCCAGGTTTTCCAGCCTGCGGCCTGGCACCACCCGCGCGCCAACCGCACGCTGCGCCTGGGCTCGTGCGACGTGGCCTACGAATTCAAGCGCGGCAAACGCCGCACCATCGGCCTGTCGGTGAGCCCCGACGGCCTGAGCGTGAGCGCGCCGCGCTGGACGCCGGTGGGTGAGGTCGAAGCGCTGCTGCACGACAAGTCGGCCTGGGTGCTGGAGAAGTTGCAGAACGCACGCGAGCGCGCTGGCGAGATGGCGCAGGCGCGAATCACCTGGGCCGATGGCGCCGAGTTCGACTATTTGGGGGAGCGCCTGCGCCTGGTGCTCGACCCGGCGCACGGCTTCACGCAGGTGGGCGCGGTGTTCGAGGCGGCAAGCGGCGCCGACGCCTTGGCCACGCTGCGCCTGGGGCTGGCGCGCAACGCGAACGAGGCCCAGATCCGCGACGCGGCGCAGGCCTGGCTCATGAAGCAGGCCAAGGCGCTGTTCGCGCAGCGGCTGGACCACTTCGCGCCGCAGCTGGGTGTGCGTTATTCGAAGCTGCGCCTCTCCAGCGCCGGCACCCGCTGGGGCAGCGCGAGCGCCGACGGCACCATCCGCCTGAACTGGCGCCTGATCCACCTCAAGCTGGAGATGGTGGACTACGTGGTGGTGCACGAGCTCAGCCACCTGCACCACATGGACCACAGCCCGCAGTTCTGGGACGTGGTGGCCAGCGTCATGCCCGACCACGCCCAGCGGCGCAAGGCGCTGCGCAGCGCGGCGGTGCCGCTGGGCGAATGACACCTCTCGGGGCGGGTTGCTGCGCGGGCGATTCCGTTACCATCGCCGACTGACGTTGACGTAAACGTCAATAACAGGGCACGAACCCATGGCGACGAACCCGACCTACACCATCAGCGATCTGGCGCGCGAGTTCGACCTTACCACCCGCGCGATCCGTTTCTACGAAGACATGGGCCTGCTGCAGCCGCAGCGCGAGGGCCCGGGTGGGCGCAACCGCGTGTACACCGCGCGCGACCGCACGCGCCTCAAACTCACGCTGCGCGCCAAGCGCCTGGGCTTGTCGTTGACAGAGGCCAAGGACATCATCGACACCTACGACAGCCCGCGCGACACCGGTCCGCAGCTGCGCAAATTCCTCGCCGTGCTGGCAGACCACCGGCGCCAGCTCGAAGAGCAGATGGCCGATCTGGTGGCCAACCTCGACGAGGTGAGAGTGCACGAGAAAGAAGCCCGTGCCTTGCTGGGCAAGCTGGACAAGAAGACCTGAACTGATCCATTGAAGGAGCTCCCATGTCGTTGATCGCCAGCATCGTTATCGCGCTTGTTGCACTGCTGCATGTGTACTTCCTCGTGCTCGAAATGTTCCTGTGGGACAAGCCCGCTGGCTTGCGCGCTTTTGGCCAGACGCCCGCATCGGCTGCCGCCACCAAGGTGCTGGCGGCCAACCAAGGGCTGTACAACGGCTTTTTGGCGGCGGGCCTGCTCTGGGGTTTGTGGCTGGGCCCGGAGGGTTTTGGCGTGAAGGTGTTCTTCCTGCTGTGCGTGCTGGTGGCCGGCCTGTATGGCGCAGCCACGGCCAGCCGCAAGATCCTCTACGTGCAGGCGCTGCCGGCGGCGGTGGGACTGGTGCTGGTCTACCTGAGCCGCGCGGCCTGACGCCTCAGGCCGGATCGGCGTCTTCTGCGTCTGGCCAGAGCACCCGGCCTTGGCCGGCGTCGTTGATGCGCGCCACCAGCGCGGCGGCGTTCGACTCGGGCACGCGCAAGGTGACGTCCACCCCATCACCGTGCTGCACCTCGGCCAGCGAAGCGCTGAAGCTGTCGAGCTCGCGCCGCAGCCAGCCTTCCAGCGCATAGGGCAGCACGCAGCGCAGTACCTGCCAGCGGATCACCGCCACCTTGTCGGCACCCAGCAGCGCCTGCGCCACGCTGTCGGTGTAGGCGCGCACCAGACCGCCCGCGCCCAGCGGCGTGCCGCCGTAGTAACGCACCACCGTGGCCAGCACACCCTCCAGATCGTGGTGGCGCAGCACCTCGAGCATGGGCCGCCCGGCGGTGCCGCCGGGTTCCCCGTCGTCGTTGGCCGCCGAATGCCCACCCGCCATGAGCGCCCAGCACACGTGGGTTGCGCCCGGGTGTTCGGCGCGCAGCTGTGCCACACGCGCCAGCGCCGCAGCACGGTCGGCCGCCGGCTCCACGCAGCCGATGAATCGGCTTTTCTTGAGGGTCTGGGCGCTGTGGACGGGGGCGTTCAGGGTGAAGGACATGGCACCTTGAGCATAGCCCTGCCCAATCGATGCCGAAATTGACGTTTACGTAAACGTCAACGTAGAATCTGAAGCTGCTGCCACGCACAGAGAACGCCGTGAACCCATCCCTTTTCGAACCGCGCAACCCCGACTTCGACGCCCGCGTGCGCCAGAGCTTTGCGCGCCAGGCCGCCATGCGCACCCTGGGCGCCACGCTCTCCGTGGTGAAGGCCGGGCAGGTGGAGATCTCGCTGCCCTGGGCCGAGCCGCTGACCCAGCAACACGGCTTTCTGCACGCCGGCATGGTGGCCACTGCGCTCGATTCGGCCTGCGGCTACGCCGGGTTCTCACTGATGGCAGCCGACGCGGCGGTGCTCACGATCGAGTTCAAGATCAACCTGCTGGCGCCCGCCCAGGGCCAGAGCTTCCGCATGGTCGGCACCGTCGTCAAACCCGGGCGCACCGTGACCGTGTGCGAGGGGCATGCCTGGGCCATCGACGGTGGGCGCGAAAAACTGGTGGCTACCATGGGCTGCACGCTCATGGCCGTGGTCGGCCGCGACAACATCCAGGGCTGAAGCCCGCTGAATCATTCTTTGGAGACACCACCCATGACCAACCTGCCCGGCCTCAATTTCCAGCTCGGTGAAGACATCGACGCCCTGCGCGACGCGGTGCGCGACTTCGCGCAAGCCGAGATCGCGCCGCGCGCAGCCGAGATCGACCAGAGCGACCAGTTCCCCATGGACCTGTGGCGCAAGATGGGTGACCTCGGCGTGCTCGGCATCACCGTGGGCGAGGAATACGGTGGCGCCGGCATGGGCTACCTGGCCCACATGATCGCCATGGAAGAAATCTCGCGCGCTTCGGCCAGCGTGGGGCTCTCCTACGGCGCGCACAGCAACCTGTGCGTGAACCAGATCAAGCGAAACGGCAGCGAGGCACAGCGCGCCAGGTACCTGCCCAAGCTCATCAGCGGTGAACACGTGGGCGCGCTGGCCATGAGCGAGCCCGGTGCAGGCAGCGACGTGATCAGCATGAAGCTCAAAGCCGAGGACAAGGGCGGCTATTACCTGCTCAACGGCAGCAAGATGTGGATCACCAACGGACCGGACGCCGACACCATGGTGGTCTACGCCAAGTCGGAGCCTGAAATGGGCGCCCGTGGTGTGACCGCCTTCCTCGTCGAAAAAGGCATGAAGGGATTCAGCACTGCGCAAAAACTCGACAAGCTCGGCATGCGCGGCAGCCACACCGGCGAGATGGTGTTCAACAACGTGGAGGTGCCTGTCGAGAACATCCTGGGGGGCCTCAACAACGGCGCCCGGGTGCTCATGAGCGGGCTGGACTACGAACGCGCCGTGCTCACCGGCGGGCCGCTGGGCATCATGCAGGCGGTCATGGACAACATCGTCCCTTACATCCACGACCGCAAGCAGTTCGGCCAGAGCATCGGCGAGTTCCAGTTGATCCAGGGCAAGGTGGCCGACATGTACACCGTGCTGCAGGCCGGGCGCTCGTTCGCCTACACGGTGGCCAAAAACCTCGACCTGCTGGGGGCCGAGCACGTGCGCCAGGTGCGCAAGGACTGCGCCTCCGTCATCCTGTGGTGCGCCGAGGAAGCCACCAAGATGGCGGGCAACGGCATCCAGATCTTCGGGGGAAACGGTTACATCAACGAATACCCGCTGGGCCGTTTGTGGCGCGACGCCAAGCTCTACGAGATCGGCGCCGGCACGAGTGAGATCCGGCGCATGCTGATCGGTCGTGAACTGTTCGCCGAGACCTGCTAAGTTCCGTGGCTGCCCAGCGCGAGCGCGCCGCCGTCGGCCGCGCTGCCACTTCCTGAGAACACCGCATGACCTTGCACCTGCAAAACCTGTTTGACCACAACCGCGCCTGGGCGGCCGAGATGGTGGCTGCACGCCCCACCTTCTTCACCGACCTGCTGTCGCAGCAAAGCCCGCGCTACATGTGGATCGGCTGCTCCGACAGCCGCGTACCCGCCAACCAGATCACCGGTCTGGAGCCGGGCGAGGTGTTTGTGCACCGCAACGTGGCCAACGTGGTCGTGCCCACCGACCTCAACTGCCTCTCCACCATCCAGTACGCGGTGGACGTGCTCAAGGTCGAGCACCTGATGGTGGTGGGCCACTACGGCTGCGGCGGCGTGCAGGCCGCGCTCAACGATGTGCGCGTGGGACTGGCCGACAACTGGCTGCGCCATATCAAGGACGTGCGCGACCGCCATTCGGGCCTGATCGACGGCCTGCCCGAACACCGCCGCGCCGACGCCTTGTGTGAACTCAATGCGATCGAGCAGGTGATGAACGTGGCCCAGACCACGGTGGTGCAAGACGCGTGGACACGCGGTCAGGCGCTCACGCTGCACGGCTGGGTCTACGGCCTGAGCGACGGCTTGCTCAAAGATTTGTTGATCACGGCCGAGGGTTCGGTGGGGCTCGATGCCATCTACCGCGCGGCGATCGATGGCGTGACCGCCCGCCACTTCGGCTGAACGCCAACGCGATCGAGCCTGAGTCGTCCATGTTCCCCCAGAGCCTCGACTCGCCCCTTGCCTACGCCATCGCCAAGGCCATGATGGACGGCTTCAACCGGCACTACCGGTTGTTCCGCACCGAGTCGGCGCGCGCCAAACACCGTTTCGAGACGCGCGACTGGCTCGGCCAGCAGCGCGCCCAGCGCGAGCGCATCGAGTTCTACGATCTGCGCGTCAAGGAATGTGTGATGCGGCTCATGAAAGAGTTCGGCGCCGAGGCGCAGCCCATGGAGGTGTGGGAGCAGGTCAAGCTGCACTACATCGGGCTGCTGGTGAACCACCACCAGCCCGAGCTGGCCGAGACCTTCTTCAACTCGGTCACCACCAAGATCCTGCAGCGGGCCTATTTTCAGAACGACTTCATCTTCGTGCGCCCGGCGGTCTCCACCGAGTACATCGAGAACGAAGAACCCAGCGCCAAGCCCACCTACCGCTGCCACTACCCCACGGCCAAATCCATGCAGGCCGAGACGCTGCACATGCTGCAGGCGTTCGACCTGCGTGTGCCATTCGAAGACCTGGAGCGCGACGCCGGGCTGGTGCTCGGCGCCATGAAGCAGCATTTCGACCATGTGAAGCTGCGCGCCAACTTCCAGTTCCAGGTGCTTTCGGGCCTGTTCTTCCGCAACAAGGGCGCCTACGTGGTGGGCAAGATCATCAACGGCTTCCAGGAAGTGCCGTTCGCCCTGCCCATCCTGCACAACACCGACGGCAAGCTCGTGGTGGACGCTGCGCTGTTTGGTGAGGACGACCTGCTGATCCTGTTCAGCTTTGCGCGCGCCTACTTCATGGTGGACATGGAGATCCCGAGCGCTTACGTGCAGTTTCTGCGCAGCATGATGCCGCGCAAACCGCGCGCCGAGTTCTACAACGCGCTCGGTCTGGCCAAACAGGGCAAGACGCTGTTCTACCGCGACTTCCTCTTCCACATGCGGCACAGCACCGACAAGTTCCGCATCGCTCCGGGCATCAAAGGCATGGTCATGCTGGTGTTTGATCTGCCGAGTTTTCCGTTTGTGTTCAAGGTCATCAAGGACTTCTACCCGCCGCAGAAAGACACCACGCGCGAGCAGATCCGCGGCAAGTACCTGCTGGTGAAACAGCACGACCGCGTGGGCCGCATGGCCGACACCCTGGAGTTCTCCGAGGTGGGTTTTCCGCGCGACCGTTTTACCGACGAGCTGATCGCCGAGATCCAGAAGTTCGCGCCCAGCCAGCTGGAGATCAGCGACCGCGATGGTGACGGCACGACCGAGGTGGTCTTGAAGCACTGCTACATCGAGCGCCGCATGATCCCGCTCAACATCTACCTGCAGGAAGCCTTCGACGCGCTGCAGACCCACGCTGCCGACCCAGCGGCCACCGCCCAGCTGGAGCGCGCCGTGGTCGAGTACGGCAACGCCATCAAGGACCTCGTGGCCGCCAACATCTTCCCCGGCGACATGCTCTGGAAGAACTTCGGCATCACGCGCCACGGCAAGGTCGTGTTCTACGACTACGACGAAATCGAATACATCACCGAATGCAACTTCCGCCGAGTGCCCGAGCCGCGCAACGAGGAAGACGAAATGTCGGGCGAGGTCTGGTACACGGTGCACAAACACGACGTGTTCCCCGAGACCTTCGGCCCCTTCCTGCTCGGCAACCCGGTGGTGCGCGCGGTGTTCATGAAGCACCACGCCGACCTGCTCGACGCCGCCTTCTGGCAACGGCACAAGGAGCGCATCGCCGCCGGCCATGTGTTCGATGTGTTTCCCTACGAGCGCGAGCGGCGTTTCCTCGACCACGCGCTGGCCTGACCCCTTTTTTTCCACCCTTTCAGGAGAATTTCCATGTCCCAAGACCCAGTCGTCATCGTCGGCGCCGCGCGCACCCCCATGGGCTCGTTCCAGAGCGACTTCGCCAGCCTCTCGGCCCACGACCTCGGTGGTGCCGCCATCAAGGCCGCCGTTGAGCGCAGCGGCGTGAGTCCGGACCAGATCGACGAAGTGCTGTTCGGCAACTGCCTGATGGCCGGCCAGGGCCAGGCGCCTGCGCGCCAGGCCGCTTTCAAGGGTGGGCTGCCGAAGTCCGCCGGTGCGGTCACGCTGTCCAAGATGTGCGGCTCCGGCATGAAGGCCACCATGCTGGCGCACGACATGATTGTTGCTGGCAGCGCCACCGTGATGGTGTCGGGCGGCATGGAGAGCATGACCAACGCCCCGTATCTGCTGCAGAAGGGCCGTGGCGGCTACCGCATGGGCCACGACAAGATCTTCGACCACATGATGCTCGACGGCCTGGAAGATGCCTACGAGGCCGGCCGCTCCATGGGCACCTTCGGCGAAGACTGCGCCGCCAAGTACAGCTTCACCCGCGAGCAGCAGGACGCGTTTGCTATTCGCTCCGTCACACGCGCCAAGGCCGCCACCGAAAGCGGCGCTTTCGCCGCCGAGATCACGCCTGTGACGGTGAAAGACCGCAGCGGCGAGCGCGTGGTGAGCACCGACGAAGGCCCGGGCAAGGTCAAGCTCGACAAGGTCACCAGCCTCAAGCCCGCGTTCAAGAAAGACGGCACCATCACCGCGGCTTCCAGCTCGTCCATCAACGACGGCGCCGCCGCGCTGGTGCTCATGCGCCAGTCCACCGCGCTCGCCCAGGGCCTGAAGCCGCTGGCGCGCATCGTCGGCCACACCACCCACGCGCAGGAACCCAACTGGTTCGCCACCGCGCCGGTGGGCGCCACGCAGAAGCTGCTGGCCAAGACCGGCTGGAGCGTGGCCGACGTGGACCTGTGGGAGATCAACGAAGCCTTCGCCGTGGTGCCCATGGCGCTCATGACCGAGCTGAACATTCCGCACGAGAAGGTCAACGTCAATGGCGGCGCCTGCGCGCTCGGCCACCCCATCGGCGCCAGCGGCGCGCGCATTCTGGTCACGCTGCTCCATGCGCTGCAGGCGCGCGGCGGCAAGAAGGGCGTGGCCACGCTGTGCATCGGCGGCGGTGAAGCCACCGCCATGGCGATTGAACTGGTCTGAAGCGCCCTGGCATCCAAAGTGGAAATCCACTAAAATTCAACGAAATTTCGTCGAAAGGAATGTCCATGGATGCCTTGTTGGCCCGCAACAGTGTCGGTATCTCGGAGCTTCGGGATGCCCCCGCGCGCGTGTTCGAACAAGCCGGTGACGAAGCTCTGGTGGTGCTCAACCACAACAAGCCTGCTGGCTACATCGTCTCCAACGCCTGGATGGAGCGCGTGCTGGACCAGTTGGCCGACCGCGTGGTGGCCACCAAGGCCGTTGCCCGTCTCGGCACACTGGACCAGGCTCGCCCGATCTCGCTTGATGACCTGTGAGCAAGCCCTACAGCCTGGCCATCCATCCGGAGGCCGAGCGCGAATGGGCCCGGCTGGATGAAAGCATCAAGAAGCGCTTCAAGCAAAAACTGGTCAAGGAACGGCTGCACCACCCCCGGGTGGTCAAGGACGCACTGCCCGGTGCGCCCGACCTCTACAAGATCAAGATCACCACGCCTCAATACCGACTGGCTTATCACGTCAACGACACCACCCGGCAGCTCACCATCGTGGCCATCAGCTCGCGCGACGATGTGTACGACCTGTTGCAGGGGCGCGTTTGACGGAGCCCATCTCCACACCACCATCGACCCATGCTGAACCAAGACCAACTCATGATCCGCGACGCGGTGCGCAGCTTTGCCCAGGAGCAGCTCTGGCCGCACGCGGCGAAGTGGGACAAGGAACACCACTTTCCTAGCGACGTGCACAAGGGCCTGGCCGAGCTCGGTGCCTACGGCATCTGCGTGCCCGAGGCGCTGGGCGGCGCGGGGCTGGACTATGTGACGCTGGCCGTGGTGCTGGAAGAAATTGCCGCCGGTGACGGTGGCACAAGCACCGCGATCTCGGTCACCAACTGCCCGGTCAACGCGATCCTGATGCGCTACGGCAATCCGCAACAACAGGAGCAGTGGTTGCGTCCTTTGGCCGCCGGCCAGATGCTCGGTGTGTTCTGTCTGACCGAGCCGCATGTGGGCAGCGACGCTTCCGCCCTGCGCACCACGGCCACCAAAGAGGGCGATGAATACGTCCTCAACGGCGTCAAGCAGTTCATCACCAGCGGCAAGAACGGGCACCTCGCCATCGTCATCGCGGTCACCGACAAGGGCGCGGGCAAGAAGGGCATGAGCGCCTTCGTCGTGCCCACCAGCACGCCGGGTTATGTGGTCGCCCGGCTGGAAGACAAACTCGGCCAGCACAGCAGCGACACCGCGCAGATCAATTTCGACAACTGCCGAATTCCGGCCGAGAACCTGATCGGTGCCGAGGGTGAGGGTTACAAAATTGCGCTCTCGGCGCTGGAGGGCGGGCGCATCGGCATTGCCGCACAAAGCATCGGCATGGCTCGCAGCGCGTTCGACTGTGCGCTCGCGTACTCGAAGGACCGCGAGAGTTTCGGCCAGCCGATCTTCAACCACCAGGCGGTGGGTTTTCGCCTGGCCGACATGGCCACGCAGATCGAGGCGGCGCGCGCGCTCACGCACCACGCCGCGGCCCTGCGTGACGCGGGTCAACCGTGTTTGAAGGAAGCCGCCATGGCCAAGCTGTTTGCCAGCGAGATGGCCGAAGCGGTGTGCACGGCGGCCATCCAGGTGTTCGGCGGCTACGGTTATGTGAGCGACTTTCCGGTCGAGCGCATTTACCGGGATGTGCGGGTGTGCCAGATTTACGAAGGTACGTCGGACATTCAGAAGATCATCATTCAGCGGGCTTTGGCCTGAGCTCTCGGGGCTTTCTCCGGTGGGTCCGGTCATCGGCGGCCACGGCGCACGGCTCCGCGGCTGTCCCCCGACCCGGCTGCGCCGGGTCTCCTCCTTGATGCCGCTGCGCCGTACCCCATGGTCGCCGATGACCTCGTCATCACACGTCAAGGTTCACTCCAACGTCACTTCAGCTCGCGGGCGCGGTGTGTGGTGCGCAGCGGCATCAAGACACCGTTCTGTTTGTCAAGCAGTCAGAGGCGCGAACCGGCTGGCATCAAAGGGCGTTCTGGACTTGAGCACCCCATAGACGATGGCCAGCAGCTTGTGCATGCAAGCCACCACGATCACCATGCCAGGCTTGTTCTGCGCCTTCAGACGCTGCCAGAAGGCTGCGATGGCCGGGTTGTGTTGGCCCGCCACCATGGCCGGGAAGTACAGCGCGTGTTTGAGCTGGCGATGCCCCTGCGGATGGGTGCCGCTGTGTTTGTTCAGCGAGGTGCCCGACTGGCGGATCATGGGCGAGAGACTGGCGTAGGCGATCAAGGCCTTCACGTTCTTGAAGCGTTCGGGGCGCCCGATGTAGGCCAACAGTTGAGGGATCGTGCGTTCGCCCAGACCGGGGATGCTCTGCAGCAGCTCAGCGCGCTGGTGCAGGTCCGGGTCGTCATCGATGGTCTGGCGGATCTGCGCCTTGACATCTGCGATGGCCCGCTCCAGCGTGGCAAGCACCTCACGCAGCGAGGGCTGCACGGCCGCGTGGGCCACCGCCAGGCGGTTGCTCTCGCTCAGGCGCATCTCCTGCAGGGCGTCCAGGCGCGCGACCAGCGCCTGCAGCGTGCGCACGCCCATCGAGGGCGCTTCCCAGCGCTCGGGATGCATCGTCTGGCA
>QBMB01000082.1 GCA_003241965.1 Burkholderiales bacterium
CGAAATCCTCGGTCACGATACCGAAACCAGCGGTCACGTTGGTCCGAAATACCCACCAGAGTCTGCGGCAGGCCAGCACCCGTGATCTTCTACACCGTGTGCGCTCTATTGAAGACCCGCTCATGTTCTGGGTGCTTCACCTGGAACTGGACAAACGAGACGTGCCACCCTGTCTTCGCTGGCCGCGACGGGATGAGACCCCGCAATTGGTTTACCTGTCGTGGCTCGCAGACGTGTATTGGCTCGCGCTCAGGTTCCCAGACCATGCGCCGCTTTACAGCCGATGGAGGGGGCTCTTTGCACAGCCCCCTGCATCTCACCCTTGGCATAAGACAGCCATCTGGCTTTTCAAGCTGCGTCATTCAGCTACCCATCTCCAAGCAAAGGCTCTCGGTCTTTCGGAGAAGCAGAGACAGCCTCTCATGACTATGGTGTCGAACTCGATGCGTGGGGATCGGGATGTGATCAAGCGACTGCCACAGCTCCGCGACCGGATCAGGGAGCACGCTTCGGCCAACCGAGACAAATCAGGTCGGGTGGGCACCGAGGAGATCACTGAACGCCGCGTGGAACTGCTGAGGCTCTTCCTGCTTGCGGGAAGGAACCGCTCCCGTACTGCTGAGTACGTGAAGGTTCTGACCGGACAGAAAATTTCAAGGCAGACGGTGACGCGTCATCTTGAGGCAATCGAAGCAGCCACTCGGATGAGATTGCTCAAGTCTGGCTCTTAAGCATGGCTCTCCCCACTGTAAGTGGGGCGTACGTGATGCACCCCCTGAAACCCGCATAAACACTGGCCCTTGTGGGGGTGCGGGACTCTTGAGTCGAAGGGGGTGCGCAGTGGTGGTCCCCACTGCACCCCCTTCCTGTCGAGAAAGGTGTGGCCAAGGACGAAGTCTTAGAAAAGAAGGGTACCCCCCCCCAATGGGATCGTTTAACTAATTTTTGGAAATTTTGGAGGACTGTATGCACAACTTTTTTACGCCCGAAGAGCTGGAAGAAATTATGAATTTTCAGTTGGAGCCGATCCCTGCGTCCGAGGAGCAACTGGAGTTCGACAGGGCTGTCCTCTTAGAAGCAGAGGGCTTGCTCTCGCCAGTGGCTGCTACACCACCAAGACCTCTAACTCCCGCCATAGTGGGCCCCACCCAGCGAATCTCGATACGCCTCCCCCACCACGTGATCGAAGCTACCAAGCGGGAAGCCGCGCGACAAGGGATTCCCTACCAGACGCTGATTAATCACCTTCTCGCTACAGCCTCGGTCCGTTGGTAATGATGTCGGTGCGCATGCTCCCCTATCATGCTGCGCATGGCAATCCCAACCTACAAAGACTGCATGCTTCCGTTCCTGTCCTTGCTTCAGGATGGGAAGGAGTGGCCAATCCGCGAGCTAGGTGAAGTTCTGGCTGGGCACTTTGCTCTCACCCCTGCGGAGCGAGCAGAGCTTCTGCCAAGCGGGCAAACGGCCGTTTTTGTGAATAGGGTAGGTTGGGCACGCACATATTTGAAGAAGGCTGCACTTATCGAGTCACCGCGCCGTGGTGTGTTCAGGATCACCGCGCGGGGTCTAGACGTTTTAGCCGAAGGCGTGAGTTCACTGGACTCAAGATATCTGGCCCGCTTCCCTGAATTTCAGGAATTCCAGCGCGCATCATTGCCGCAGGACGACAGCTCATCTGCGTTTCTAGCCTCCGTCGGCAGTACAGAAACGGAAGTCACCCCAGAAGAGGCAATCGAAAGCGCCTATCAAGGTCTGCGCCAGCAACTTGCCCAAGAGCTACAGACGAAAATCTTAAGCTGCTCGCCGACGTTCTTCGAATACTTGGTGGTGGAGCTTCTCGTCAAGATGGGCTATGGAGGAAGTCGAAAAGATGCTGGCGAACGGATCGGTCAGACTGGAGACGGTGGAATTGACGGGATCATCAAGGAAGACCGGCTCGGGCTCGACACCATCTTCATCCAAGCGAAGCGTTGGCAAGGGTCCGTGGGGCGGCCTGAGATACAGAAGTTTGTCGGTGCACTTCAGGGGCAACGTGCGCGCAAGGGCGTCTTCATAACAACCTCGACTTATACGGCGGATGCGATTTCGTATGTGGGACAGATCGACACAAAGGTAGTCCTAATCGATGGGAAAAAGCTAGCCGGTCTTATGATCGACTTCGATGTTGGCGTTTCAGTGGCTGCTAGCTACACGGTAAAGCGGATTGACTCCGACTATTTCGAGGAAGCCTAGTTAGGCTGAGTTTATCGAATCGACTGAGTGAAACTAGCTATTCGAGCGCTGGTAATTATGTCGATATTTTTTCGCAAATAATGTTAATGGGGAAGTTATGGGGGCACCATCAGTCGAAAGATTTGGAGATGGCATTCGGAATCTCTTCAAGGAGAATCGAATGGTGGTCTTTTTATGTGGCCCATCTTTAGCCTTTGCGAACGATAACGCTGGTGCAGCACTTAGAAAGCGAATCAAAGAGGCTTTAGAAGGAGACGGGTTCGAGGTAGTTCTAGGAGAAGATGATGGTCTAGAGGACGTTCGATTGACTGAAACTGGCGGCTATGCTCATGAGAATGAACTTGAATTCATTCGTCGGGAGTGTGGAGCGATTGTATTAGTTGCCGACAGTGTTGGATCATTCTGTGAGTTGGGATTGTTTGTGCATTGGCTGGCAAATAATCGTGATCGCATGTGTGATCTTATCTTGCTTGCGGATGCTAAGTACAAAGGGGCAAAGTCATACTTCAATGAAGGCCCAGCTATCGCGGCTGACGATTTCGGTCGAACCTTTTTTGTAGACTTCACAAATGCCGATATATCGCAGGTACTCAAACGGCTAAAAGGGCGTCGGGCATCTCATTTCTTTGCTGGCCGTGGCCGCCCTGCAGCTGTGGTTACGCCATGAGTGTTTTTATAAATACTAGATTGATCAGACTTGGTTTGGGCTGCATTCAGCCAGCAAGTGCCGAAGATGTAAGCAAATTTCTGGCTCAAACGTTGGGGACTGAAGGAGCGCCGATACCACCTGAGTCGATTCAGAGTATTTTCGACGATTGGGCGTCACAGCAAGATGTTGTGTGTGTGCATCAACGGCAGCATCTTTACTCGCTCACTCGAAAGGGTGACAACGCACTTGATCTTAGAGAGAGGCGTCTGCGGGACAAGACCAGATTATTCTTGATCAAGGAGTTGCGGGCTGCTACACTGAAGCGGCCAGAAGCTGAGGAACCAGAGAAGGCTGATGATTCGTCAGCCGTAGCAATTGATTCAGCAACACAAGGGGAGCGGCCAAAAGGCGCGGCCGCCAATCCTCGCGCAGCTCCGGGTGTCGGCCGCGCCTTTTGGCCGCTCCTCTCTAAGCAACTTTTTGTTGGCTCTTCCCCTCAAGCTTCTGGCCTTCGATTCCGCTTTTTTTCCTTCCCTTCTATCCTCGACTGTTGCAAGGCGGCAGGCGGAACTTCGATTCCTGAGGATGGAGTGGGGGTTAATGAAATTTCATTGGCTCTAGGAATCAGTCCTAGCTTATTGAAGTCGTTTTTGGCGAGGCCAGAACATCATTATCGTGTGTTCGAAATTCCCAAGGCGAACGGGAAGATGCGGCAAATTAACGCACCTCGAACGATGCTCAAGGTGCTACAGTATTTTTTTGTCGATTACTTACTCGACAGGCTCGCAGTGCACCCGGCAGCGACGGCCTATTGGCGTGGTAGCTCTGTTAGAAAGAATGCAGAGAGACATGCTAGGCAGCGATACGTTGCCAATATCGACGTCACAAATTTTTTCCCCTCGCTCTCGACTGGCTTTGTGATAAGAAGTCTGTGTGCAGCAGGCCTGAAGCCTGATACTGCTGCCTTAGTGGCAAGACTTTCCTCATATAAGGGGGGGTTACCGCAGGGGGCTCCGACCAGTGCCGCGTTGTCAAATATCGTAATGTATGGATTTGACAAGAAGCTTTCAGAGGCATGTGCCTCACTTGGAGTCAACTACACGAGATATGCTGATGACATGACATTCAGCGGGTTGGAACTGGGTGCCATTCAGCAATCGATTAAGTTGGCGAATGAGAGCCTTGCAGAGATTCGGCTCAAAATTAATGATGAGAAAACACGAATCTATGGCCCTAGCACGAGGCAAGTTGTTACCGGTGTCGTTGTAAACGATTGGCCTCAACCCTCAAGAGTAGAGCGAAGGCGTCTGAGGGCTGAGCTTCATCATGCGAAACTCTCTCCGGCAACGTTTGTCGCGAAGTATCAGCAACTGCAGGGCCGTGCAGCCTATGTGCTCTCTTACGCTGGAGAAGAGAGACCAGTGGGGGCGCTTTCAAGAGGATATGTCGAAGAGGCTTTGTTCGATGTAAGGAGGCTGCACAGACTGATGTCCCAAACGGGAGGTGCATGAGCGTCATGCATACAGTTGAGGACGACCCATGGACTACGTGAGACTGCTTCCCAAGCTGAAAACCTCACCGAGCGTTTAGTTCGAAGACGATCTCATCCGGTGAGAACGTGCCGCCGAGTTAGACAATTGACCTTGCATGGCTAGGCGGCTACTAGCCTTCAGCTATTGTTGGGCTCTTTGATGGGTAAAAACAAAAAACGGGCCGTAAGGCCCGTGTTTGCTTTCTTCTTGGCGGAGAGGGTGGGATTCGAACCCACGGTACCTTGCGGTACGCCTGATTTCGAGTCAGGTACATTCGACCACTCTGCCACCTCTCCGGTGTCGGTCTTCATCGCGAACCGGCGAGTATAGCAGGCACTCAGCGCCCATCCGTTTGAGCGCCGTCCGCGCAAAGCCGGTGACACAATGTGTCCACCGCCGCTTCCCACCCGTCCATGCTTGTCGATACCCAACCCGCGACCTACCAGCACATGCCCGCATCACCGGAGGTGCGGGACCATTGGGTGAACTCCCAGCTCATCGGTGTCTTGATGGACAACATGGGCGCCTCGCTGCTGGCGGCCTTGCTGTCGTTTCCGGTGCTTGTCTACATGATGGCAGGGCAGGTCAACACGGTCGGTCTCGTGGTGTGGACGGTCCTGTTGGTGGGCATGCTGGTGTATCGCTACCGCCTGATCGGCATCTACCGCTTGCGCTACGACAGTCTGGAGGGCCCGCAGCGCATCAACTTCATCACCCGCTACCACTGGACCTGGGCCGTCATGGCGTTGCTGTGGGGCGGGCCGGTGTTGCTGAGCTACCAGCAGGCGCCGATCGCCACCCAGTTCGTGTGCGCGCTGGTGGTGCTGGGGCAGGGCTTGCTCACACTCACCGCTTTCAGCGCATACCTGCCGGTCTACCGCACCTACGCGAACGCGCTCATGCTGTCGGTGCTGTTGAGTCTGGCGGTCATCACGCTCTTCTCCTCGCAGCCCACGTCCATCGTTCAGACCGGCGTGGTGCTCATGGCGCTGTTGCTGGCGTTCTGGGGCTTGCTCATGATGACGGGGACGCGTTTGAACCACGTCCACTACGCGAGTTTTGAGCTGCAGTTTTCCAACCAGGAGCTGATTGACTCGCTCACTTTGCAGACCCGTGCCTCGCTGCGCGCCGTGGCCACCAAGAACCGTTTCCTGGCGTCGGCCGCGCACGATTTGCGCCAGCCGGTGCACGCCCTGAGTCTGTACGCCGACTGGCTGGCCACCGAGCCCGAGATGGCGCGCGACATCGCCCCCCGCATCTTGCAGTCCACCCGCGCGATCAACGAGTTGTTCGATTCGCTGTTCGATCTCACGCGCATCGATGCCGGCAATTACAAGGTGCGGCTGCAGCATGTGGACGTGGAAAAACTGTTTGCAGATTTGTCGCTGCAGTTTGAACCGGTGGCGGTGGGAAAGTCGCTGCGTCTGCGCTCGCACACGCGTCCCACCACGCTGTGGTCAGACCCTGTGGTGCTGCGGCGCATTCTTGGCAACCTGGTGTCCAACGCGTTGCGCCACACCCATCAAGGCGGCGTGTTGCTGGCATTGCGCCACCGCGAAGACATGCTGGTGTTCGAGGTGTGGGACACGGGCGTGGGCATTGCGCGCGAGCACCAGCAAGCGATCTTTCAGGAGTTCTTTCGTGTGTCCCAGCACCAGGGCACCGAAGACAGTCTGGGCCTGGGCCTGACCATCGTCTCCAAGCTGGCGTCGTTGATGGGCTATCAGCTGGCTCTGACGTCCGAGGCCAACCGGGGCAGTGTGTTCCGGGTGATGCTCCCGGCTTTCACCCAGCAAGAACCGTCGGGCATGCCGGAACCCACGGTGGTGCGCAGCGCGGCCTGATTCAGGCCGCCGCTGCTTCTTGTCGCAGATTCAAAGGTCCAGCAGGCCTGCGGTGCGGGCAAGGTGGCTGGCCTGCGAACGGCTCTTGACGTTGAGCCGGCGGAAGAGGCGCCACAGGTGCACCTTGACGGTGTGCTCGCTGATCTGGAGCTGTTCGGCGATGTCGCGGTTGCTGAGGCCCCGGTCGAGCATGACCAGCAGCTGCTTCTGTCGTTTGGAAAGTTTGTCCGGAATGGTTGGCGCGTTTTCGTCTTCCACTTCGTCGTTCAGGAATTCGCGCAGCACCTTGGCGATCTGCGCGGCTCCGGCCGATTTTTCAACGTAGGCGTCTGCGCCTGCTTCGCGGGCCAGGTCTTCATAGTCAGAAGAGGGCGAGGCCGACAGCACGATCAGGGACGTGTCGGGCAGCATCTGCCTGACTTCGCGAACCCCGGACACACCATTGGTGTCGGGCAACTTCAGGTCGAGGCAGACCAGTTCGGGTTCGCCGTGTTCGGCGATGGCCTTGCTGACCGACGCCAGCCGCTCGAGTTCGATCACCTGGGTTGATGCACGCAAGCGGCGAAGCAACATGACGACGGCTTCACGCATGAGCGGGTGGTCATCAATAACAAAGATACTCATATCGGGCTGTGCTGGTAATAAATGGTTTCAACAGAAGAGCATATCGACAAGTTGAGCCTTTGGCGATAGTTGCCACGGGCCAAAACAGTCCAAGGGTGGGACTTGCTGCACGATTGGGGTCACCGCGAAAGGGTGGGCTCTAGATACCCTATATGGTACGCCGATGGTACCCATGCTGTTGACCAAAGCATGACACTGCCGAAGCAGGGTGGTTTCAGGTCCATCTGCATGTCGGGTCGGGGTCAGGCCGTGGGCTTGCTGAAGAACTGCAGCGCCGCCGCCACCGCAGCGGCATCGCCACGGGCAGACAAACGATCCGACAGGGTTTCCAGAGCTGAGGGGCCCTCGCGCTGCAACTGCGCCATGGCCTGGGCTGCGTCGCGTGGTGCGGCAAAGCCGGTACTTTGCAGCAGCAGGGCGCCTTGGGCGTCGAGCAGCTTGAAATAGAACTGGCCGTCCTGTTCCCGGTATTGCTTGAAGCTGGGCGCCGCGCTCTTGCCGGCTTTGCTGAGGCTTGCTGCTGCGGTGGCCTGCAGTGGTCGCAGGCCGACGGCGTGGCGCAGTCGCGCGGTGAAAGGAGTGGCCACGGCCCGGGCTTTTTCCGCGCCTGCCAAGAGGGTCTTCTCGATCCGCTCGGGCTCCTGGATCAAGTTGTCGTAGACCGCGCGAAGCGGCGCAATTTCCTGGTCCAGGCGTTCGAACAAGGTCTGTTTGACTTCGCCCCAGGCCATGCCGTCGGCGTACGCCTCGGCCAGTGCTGCGGTCTCTTCGGCCGAGGCAAAGGCCTGGTAGAGCTGGAACAGGGCCGAGCCCTCGGTGGACTTGGGCTCGCCGGGTGCGCGGGAGTCGGTCACGATGCCCATGATGAGCTTCTTCAACTGCTCGCGTGGCACAAACAACGGGATGGTGTTGTCGTAGCTTTTGCTCATCTTGCGGCCGTCCAGCCCGGGCAGGGTGGCCACGTTGTCTTCGATGGCGGCCTCGGGCAGCGTGAAGTGGTCGCCGTAGAGGTGGTTGAAGCTGGCGGCAATGTCGCGCGCCATTTCGATGTGCTGGATCTGGTCGCGACCCACAGGCACCTGGTGCGCGTTGAACATGAGGATGTCGGCCGCCATGAGCACCGGGTACATGAAGAGACCGGCGGTGACGCCGGCGTCGGGGTCCAAGTTGGCCGCGTTGTTCTTGTCGACGGAGGCCTTGTACGCGTGGGCGCGGTTGAGCACACCCTTGCCGGTGACGCAGGTGAGGAACCAGGTGAGTTCGGGGATCTCGGGAATGTCGGACTGGCGGTAGAAGGTGACGCGTTCGGGGTCAAGGCCGCAGGCCAGCCAGGTGGCGGCAATCTCCAGCGTGGAGCGTTGCACGCGCGCCGGCTCACCCACCTTGATGAGGGCGTGGTAGTCGGCCAGGAAGTAAAAGCTTTCCACCTCGGCCAAGCGGCTGGCGCGCACGGTGGGGCGGATGGCACCCACGTAGTTGCCCAGGTGGGGTGTGCCCGAGGTGGTGATGCCGGTGAGAACGCGTTGGGTTTTCATGAGCGGAGCGGCTTGGCGTTTACAGAATCAGCATGCGAAGTGGGGTGAGCAGCACTTCGATGACGCCACTGCTGAGCATCATCAGGGGGCGCAGCCAGAGGTTGCCCACGACGCCCGTGATGACCAGCGCCATCACGATGAAGAAGCCCCAGGGCTCCACGCGCGAGACCAGCTCGGCCTGGCGCATGGGCAACAGGCCCACCAGGATGCGCCCGCCATCCAGCGGGGGCAGGGGAAACAGGTTGAACGCGAACATGACCAGGTTCACCAGCACGCCCGCGCGGCACATCTGCAGGAAGAACTGTTCCTGCACGCCCAGGGCCACCAGCACATAGAGCAGCACGGTCCAGGCGATGGCCTGGAAGAAGTTGGCGCCAGGCCCGGCGAGCGCGACCCAGATCATGTCGCGCTTGGGGTTGCGCAGCCGACCGAAGTTGACCGGCACCGGTTTGGCGTAGCCGAACAGGAAGGCGCCTGCGGTGGCGAAGTACAGGATCAGCGGCATCGCGATCGTGCCCACCGGATCGATGTGTTTGATCGGGTTGATCGTGATTCGGCCCATGAGCTCGGCGGTGCGGTCGCCGAAGTGCCGGGCCGCGTAACCGTGCGCTGCTTCGTGCAGCGTGATGGCGAACAGCACCGGGATGGCGTAGAGGGCAACGGTTTGAACGATCTGGGCGATATCCATGGGGGTGCGCTGTGGGCAAACGCGTATTGTCCCAGACTGGGCGTGAACCCCGCCGGGGAGGTTCAGAGACCGAGTGGGCCGAGGGCGCCTTGGCCAGCCCGGATCACCTCGGGGTCTCCGCCGTCGCCCATGGGGGTGAGGTCGATCACCGTGGTGGGTTCCAGCGCGCAAGCGCCCGCGTCGATCACGCCAGCCAGTTCGTGTTGCAGCTGCTTGCGAATTTCCTGTGCGTCGTTGAGCGGGCCGGTCTGGCCGGGCAGGATGAGCGTGGTGGACAGCAGCGGCGCGCCGTGCAGGCCGAGCAGCTCCAGCAGCGTCTTGTGCTCGGGCACGCGCAGGCCGATGGTCTTGCGCGATGGGTGGCTCAGGCGCCGCGGCACTTCCTTGCTGGCTTCGAGGATGAAGGTGTAGGGGCCGGGTGTGGCGAGTTTCAGCAGCCGGTACTGGCGGTTGTCGACGCGCGCGTAGCTGGCGAGTTCACTCAGGTCGCGGCAGATCAGCGTGAGGTGGTGCTTGTCGTCCACCTGGCGGATGCGGCGCAGACGATCGGCCGCCGCCTTGTCGTCCAGATGGCAGACCAGCGCATAGCTCGAATCGGTGGGCACAGCCAGCACGCCGCCGCGTTCCAGCAGCTGCACCGCCTGCTTGAGCAATCGCGGTTGGGGGTTGTCGGGATGAACTTCAAAGAACTGGGACATGGCGCCATTGTGTTCCCGCTCAGGCCTCGGGCTGCTCCACCGGCAGACGGCGGTCTCGCGCGGTGAGCCAGCTCGCGGTGGCGCCGCACAGCACGATCATGCCGATGCCCGCGAACTCCAGCGTGCCGGGCACGTGGCCGAACACCGCCCACCCGCACAGCATGGCAAAGCCGATCTGTGTGTAGAGGTAGGGTGTGAGCGTGGAGGCGGGTGCGCGCGCGAACGCGAGGATGAGCAGGAAGTGACCCACCGTGCCCATGAGTCCGATGAGGCAGAGCAGCCCGAACGTGCGCGCATCCGGGATCACCTGCCACACGAAGGGCAGCACCAGACTCGCCACCAGTGCACCCACCCAGCCGGTGTAGAAATGCATGGTCATGGGGTCTTCGGTGCGCGCCATCTTGCTGGTGAGGATCTGAAACCACGCGTAGGTGAACACCATGGCCAGCGGCAGCAAGCTGGCCCAGCCGATCACGTCGCCACCGGGTTGCACCACCAGCAGCGCGCCGGCGAATCCGCCCGCCACCAGTGCCCAGCGCAGCCATGACACGTCTTCCTTCAGAAACAGCGCCGCCAGCAGCGTGACCGCCAGCGGCGAGATCATGATGATGGCGGTGAACTCGCCCACCGGCATGTACTGCACGCTCACGAACGACATCACGCTGACCAGCAGCAGCAGGCAGCCTCTGAGCACCTGGTAGCGCGGGTGTGCGGTCTGCCAGAGGCTGCGTCCGCGCAGCGGCAGCATGATGGCCGAGACCGCCACCGCATGGAACACGTAGCGGAACCACACCGCCACCAGCACCGGGACAAACGCACCGACATACTTGACCGTGGTGTCGAGCACCGCGAAGCAGGCCGTGGCCGATATCAGGAAAGCAATGCCCAGCAGGGCGTGCGCAGGCGTGCGCCGTGCGGGCTCGGACATCAGTGGATGCGCGCCTGCAGCAGTTCCCACACGGGCGTGACGCTGCCCGGAAGGTCGGGCAACTTGCCCAGGTCGGTGTGGCTTTCTTCGGGGCTGTGGAAATCGCTGCCGCGTGAGGCCGCCAGACCAAACTCCTGGCAGTAGCCCGCGTACTTCACGTAGTCGGACGCGTTGTGCGCGCCGGTCATCACCTCCACCCCTTGGCCGCCGTGGGTCTTGAACTCGGTGAACAGCGCGAACTCCTCGTTGGGCGTGAGCTTGTAGCGGCCCGGGTGCGCGATCACGGCCACGCCGCCGGACTGCGTGATCCAGCCCACCGCGTCGGCCAGCTTGGCCCAACGGTGCGGCACGAAGCCAGGTTTGCCCTCGGTGATGTATTTGCGGAACACATCGTTGGTGTCCTTGCTCACGCCGATTTCCACCAGGTAACGTGCGAAGTGCGAACGAGAGATCAGCTCGGGGTTGCCCACGTACTTCAACGCGCCTTCGTAGACGCCCTTGATGCCCACGCGGGCGAGATCGTCGCTCATGTCGCGCGCGCGCTGTTCTCGTCCGCCGCGTGTGGCATGCAAACCGGCCAGCAGGGCAGGGTGTGTGTGGTCCATGCCCAGGCCGACGATGTGCACCGTGATGCCCAGAAAGGTCACCGAGATCTCGACGCCGGTGAGGTAGTGCAGGCCGACCTCACGGGCGGCGGCCATCGCACGCTCCTGGCCACCCAGCTCGTCGTGGTCGGTCAAGGCCCACAACTCCACGCCATTGGTTTTGGCGCGCTGCGCCAGCGCCTCGGGCGTGAGGGTGCCGTCGGACACGACGGAGTGGCAGTGCAGGTCGGCGTTGGTCAAAGTATTCACGAGTTCATTCTAGGGAGTACCGGGTCACCCTGTGTTGCGAAGGCCTGCCGCAATGCCGTTGATCGAAATGTGGATGCCGCGGCGCACGCGTTCGTTGCGGTCCGCATCGTTTTCGCCGGCCCGGTAGCGGCGTACCAGTTCCACCTGCAGGTGGTGCAGGGGGTCGATGTAGGGGAAACGGTGGCGCATGGAGCGCTGCAGCGCGGCGTTGTTCACCAGGCGTTGCTTCTCCCCGGTGATAAGCGCCAGCGCATCGGCGGTGCGGTGCCATTCGGCCTCGATGGCGGTGAATACCTGCTTGCGCAGGCGCTTGTCGGGCACCAGCTCCGAGTAGAGCGAGGCGAGCGCCAGATCGCTCTTGGCCAGCACCATGTCCATGTTGGAGAGCAGGGTGCTGAAAAACGGCCACTGCTTCACCATTTTCTGCAGCAGCGCCTTTTGCGCGGCCACCCCTTTGGGGCCGTCGCGGTGCAGAAAGGTGTGCACTGCCGAGCCGAACCCGTACCAACCCGGCAGCGTGAGGCGGCACTGACCCCAGCTGAAGCCCCAGGGAATGGCGCGCAGGTCTTCGATCTTCTGCGTGGCCTTGCGCGAGGCCGGGCGCGAGCCGATGTTGAGCTCGGCAATCTCGCGGATCGGCGTGGCAGCGAAGAAGTACTCGGCAAAGCGCGGCGTGTCGTAGACCAGTGCGCGGTAGGCGGCCATGCTCTGGCGCGATAGTTCGTCGGCCGCGGTGAGAAACGCCGCGGGCGCGTTGCGCGTGGTTTTGAGCAGCGTGGCCTCCAGCGTCGCCGCGACCAGGGTCTCCAGATTGCGCCGGCCGATCTCGGGGTTGGCGTATTTGGAGCCGATCACCTCGCCCTGTTCGGTCAGGCGGATCTGGCCACGCACCGTGCCGGGTGGCTGCGCCAGGATGGCCTGGAAACTCGGGCCGCCGCCGCGTCCGACCGTGCCGCCGCGGCCATGGAACATGCGCAGCTGGATGGGTTTTTCGCGACCTTGGTTGAGCGAATCGAACAGCTCGACCAGCGCGATCTCGGCCCGGTACAGCTCCCAGTTGCTGGTGAAGATGCCGCCGTCCTTGTTGCTGTCGGAGTAGCCGAGCATGATGTCCTGCTCGCAGTAGCCATCGGCCGCACCCCGCTCGACCATGGCGCGCACGCCGGGCAGGGCCAGGTACTCGCGCATGATGGGTGCGGCGTTGCGCAGGTCTTCAATGGTCTCGAAAAGGGGCACCACGATCAGGTCGCACACCGCGTCTTCATTCAGTGTTCCGCGCACCAGTCCGGCCTCCTTTTGCAGCACCAGCACTTCCAGCAGATCGCTCACGGTTTCGGTGTGGCTGATGATGGCGTGGCGAATGGCTTGGGCGCCGAAGCGCTGGCGTCCGCTGCGCGCAGCATCGAAGATGGCCAGTTCGCCCAGCGTGTGCGCCGAGTAGGTGGCGCCAGGTACGCGCAATGGGCGAGCGTCGTCGAGCTGGCGCAGCAGCGCAGCCCGCTTGCCCGTTTCATCCAGCTGGGAGTAGTGCGGCTCGATGCGAGCGGTGGCGAGCAACTCAGCCACCACTTCTTCGTGTTTGTCGGAGCTTTGCCGAAGGTCCACCGTGGCGAGGTGAAAACCGAACACCTGCACCGCCCGCATCAGCGGCTGCAGACGCGCGCGCGCCAGCGCTTCGCCGTGGTGCGACTTGAGCGAAGCCGCGATCGTGCGCAGATCGTCCAGCAGCTCGGCGGCGCTGGCGTAGGCGTCTTGTGGTGCCACGGCGTGGCGCGCCGCCTCTCCCCCGGTGAGGTCTTTCAGCGTGGCGGCCAGGCGTGCATACATGCCGGTGAGCGCGCGGCGGTAGGGCTCGTCCTGGCGGTGGGCGTTGGTGTCGGGCGAGCGCTCGGCCAGCGCCTGCATGGCCGGGCTCACACGGGTGAGCATGGCCGACACCGAGAGCTCGGCGCCGAGAAAGTGCAACTGGGTGAGGTGGTGGCGCAGCACCATGTCGGCCTGGCTGTGCAGCGCGAGCTCCAGCGTCTGCGCAGTCACGTTGGGGTTGCCGTCGCGGTCGCCACCGATCCACTGGCCCATGCGCAGAAAGGGCGCGATCACGGCGTTCTCGCCGCTGGTGCCCAGACCTTCTTCGAGTTCGCGGTACAAGCGCGGAATCTGCGTGAGGAAGGTGGCTTCGTAGTAGCTCAGCGCGTTCTCGATCTCGTCGGCCACGGTGAGCTTGGTGAATCGCAGCAGGCGGGTCTGCCAGAGCTGGGTGACGCGGGCACGAATCTGCGCTTCGATGTCGGTGCGTTCGCGCGGCAGGCGCGCCTGGTCGTCGCGCTCGCCCAGCAGCCGCGCGATGGCCCGCTCCGCGTCCAGAATGCTCTTGCGCTGCACCTCGGTGGGGTGGGCCGTGAGCACCGGCGAGATATGGCTCTGCGCCAGGGTGTCGACGATCGCCCCCGGTGCGATGCCGGCCTTGTGCAGGCGCTGCAGCGTGCGCGCCAGGCTGCCCTCTTGCAGATCGCCGGCGCGCTCGTGCACCGCGCGGCGGCGGATGTGGTGCCGGTCTTCGGCCAGGTTGGCCAGGTGGCTGAAATAGGTGAAGGCCCGGATCACGCTCACCGTCTGGTCCCCGCTGAGACCCTTGAGCAGTTTCTTGAGCGCCTTGTCGGCCGACTGGTCGGCGTGGCGGCGAAACGCCACCGAGAGCTGGCGGATCTGTTCGATCAGGTCGAAGGCGGCCTGGCCTTCCTGTTCGCGGATCACGTCGCCCAGCAGGCGGCCGAGCAGTCGGATGTCGTCGATGAGGGGTTGGTCCTTGTCGGCGCGGCTGGAGGTGCGGGTGGGGGTTTGCGCAATCGTTCGGCTCATGGTGTGGGGGTATGAATGGCCTGCCGACAGGGCCGGGTGATCTGGGGAAAACCCGGTGGAAGGGCCATGCTAGCATCCAAAAACACCCTGCCCGGTTACCAACCGGGTACCAACGGGTCTGACATTTCGCGGGTCGTGCCGCGTCCCGAATCAAGCTTGCGCCCATGCCCAATTCCACCTCTCTGGCCATCACCATTGCCACCCGCGAAAGCCGCCTGGCGCTGTGGCAGGCCGAACATGTCAAAGCCCTGCTCGAAGGCCTGGGCCACCGCGTGACCCTGCTGGGCATGACCACGCTGGGCGACCAGATCCTGGACCGCAGCCTGTCCAAGGTGGGTGGCAAGGGTTTGTTTGTGAAGGAACTCGAAGTGGCGCTGGAAGAGGGGCGTGCCGACATCGCGGTGCACTCGCTCAAGGATGTGCCGATGCAGCTGCCCGAGGGCTTTGCGCTGGCCTGCGTGATGGAGCGCGAAGACCCGCGCGATGCCTGGGTGTCGCCGCACTGTGCGGGTCTTGCCGAACTGCCTGTGGATGCGGTGGTGGGCACCTCCAGCCTGCGCCGGCTGGTGCTGCTGCGCGAAGCGCTGGACCGGCTGGGGCGCACCGATGTGCGCATCGAGCCCCTGCGCGGCAACCTCGACACGCGCCTGCGCAAGCTCGATGAAGGCCAGTACCACGCCATCGTGCTGGCTGCAGCGGGCCTCAAGCGCCTGGGCCTGGGTCAGCGCATTCGCCACATTTTCGAGCCGGCTGATTCCTTGCCCGCTGCGGGTCAGGGGGCTCTGGGCATCGAGATCAGGGCCGACCGGCAGGACCTCATCGACGCGCTGGCGCCGCTCGCACACACCGCCAGCTGGCAGCGCGTGGCGGCCGAACGCACGGTGTCGCGCGCCATGGGCGGCAGCTGCTCCATGCCGCTGGCGGCCTATGCCGACTGGCAGGCCGATGGCACGCTGAAGCTGGACGCTGCCTGGGGTGATCCGCAGGGCCAGCAGGCCGTGGTGCGGGTAAGCGGACAGGGGATGGTGCACACGCTTGCCGAGGCCGAAGCGCTGGGCCAGCGCGTGGCGGCCGACTTACGCGCCGCCGGCGCCACACCGCCGCCGGTGGAGGCCTGAGGCCTTGAGCGAGCCCACCGCCCAGCGGCCCGCACCCGGCCGCCTGGCGCGGCTGATCATCACCCGCCCTGCTGCAGAGGCCACTCTCTGGGTGCAAACACTGCGCGCCCAGGGCTGGCCCGCGCAGGCCTTGCCCCTGATCGACATTGGCGAGCCGGCTTCCGCCGAGGCCAGGGCCGCCTTGCAGGCCTGGCGCGCAGACTGGTCACAGGTCGATGCGCTGCTGTTCGTGAGTGGCGCGGCCGTGAGCCATTTTTTTGCCGACGGGCTTGTTGCTCGCCCGTTGGGACCGGTCGGCACACGCTTCTGGGCCCCTGGGCCTGGCACCGCTCGCCAACTCGCGCAAGCACTCGCTGCCCTGGGCATCGCGCCGGAGCGCATCGACTCGCCGCCGCCCGACGCCGCGCAGTTCGACTCCGAGCACCTGTGGCCCGTGGTGGCTTCGCAGGTGGTGGCCGGCAGCCGGATCTTGATCGTGCGGGGCTCGTCCGCCGACGCCTCCGCACCCCCGGCCGATGGGTCGCTGCCCGGGCATGGGCGTGACTGGTTGATTCGCCAATGCGAGGCTGCGGGTGCCCGCGTTGAAGCTTGTGTGGCTTACGAAAGGCGCCCACCGGTGTTCGACGAGGCCGACCTTGCGCTCGTGGCGCAAGGGGCGATGGCCGGCAGCGCATGGCTGTTCAGCAGTTCCGAGGCGCTGGGCGCGCTGCGTGTGGCGCAGCCTTTGGCCCGCTGGACCGAGGCTGTTGCGCTGGTGACGCACCCGCGAATTGCCCAGGCTGCACGCGACGCGGGCTTTGGGCGTGTGATCGAATCACGTCCCAGCCTGTCCGATGTGTTGCGCGCCCTAGAATCAGGGTGCACCGCACCATGAGCTCCAACCAACCCAATCACCCCCCCACCGACACTGCGGCGCCCGCCTCGGCGCCTCGCCCGGCCGCGCCCGTGGCGTCTCCCGCTGCAGAGCGGCGCCCCGGCTCGGGGCTCACATGGCTGGCCCTGCTGCTGGCAGCGCTGGCGCTCGTGCTGGCCGGTTTGCTGTGGCAAAAGCTCAGCTTCACGCAGCAAGAACTGGCGCGTCGCGTGCAGGACAGCGGCGAGCAGGCGGTCGAAGCCCGGACCGTGGCCACGCAGGCCGAGGCACTGGCGCAGGAGCTGCAGGCGCGTCTGTCCGTTGCCGAGGTGCGTTTGTCCGAGGTGAGCCTGCAGCGCAGCCAGCTCGAAGAGCTCATGCTGGCGCTCTCGCGTTCGCGCGACGACAACCTCGTTCAGGATCTGGAGTCGGCGCTCAAACTCGCTCAGCAACAGGCCCAGCTCACCGGCAGCGCCCAACCCATCGTCTCGGCCCTGCAGGCGGCGGACCAGCGCATTGGCCGTGCGGCCCAGCCCCGGCTCAACCCGGTTCAGCGCGCCATTGCACGCGACATCGAACGCATCCAGATCGCCCCGCTGGCCGACATCCCCGCCCTGGCCTTGCGGCTGGACGAGCTGGCGCGGCAGGTGGACGAATGGCCGGTGCTCAACCAGGTGGGCTTGCAGAAGGCCGCTCCTGCGGCGCGCAAGGCCGGGGTGCAACCGGTTGCTCCCGTTGCAAAGGGTCCCGCACAGCAGCCCGCCGCCAACGCTGAATCGTCGGCCCCGGCCGCCCAGGAGCCTGCCCTGGAGAGCGAGGCCGTTGTCCAGCCAGGTGGATTCAGCCAGGGATGGGCACGTGTTTCCGGCTGGTGGAACGCCCTGTGGGAGCGCACCTTGGCCGAGGCCACGCGCAGTGGCCGCGAGCTGGTGCGTGTGAGCCGCATCGACCGGCCTGAAGCGGCGTTGCTGGCGCCCGAGCAGGCGTTTTTCCTGCGCGAGAACATCAAGCTGAAACTGCTCAACGCACGCTTGGGGCTGCTGGCCCGGCACATGGCCGCCAGCCAGGCCGATGTGGCTGCGGTGGAGGCGGCCATCCCTCGCTACTTCGACACCAGCGCCCCCCGGGTGGCCAGCGCGCAAGCCTTGCTGGGTCGCCTGCGCCGCGATCTGGTCGACAGCGAACTGCCGCGCCCGGATGCGACCCTGGCCGCCCTGGCCTCCGCTGCGGGGGGCCGCTGATGCGCCGCCGCCAGCGGGGCGCGATGCGCAGCGTGTTCTGGCTGCTGGGGCTGGCCACCGTGGCGGTGGCACTGGCGCTGCTGGTGGGCGACAACGAAAGCACGGTCACGCTGTTCTGGCCGCCCTACCGGTTCGACGTTTCCTTCAACTTCGTCCTGTTCTGCCTGATCGGCGGTTTTTTGTTGCTTCATGCCGCGCTGCTGGCCATTGGGTTGATCCGCGATCTGCCCCGGCGGGCCGTGCGTTGGCGCACCCAGCAGGTTGAGCGCGCGGTGGTCGGCTCCGTCATGGATGCGCTGGCCAACCAGCTCTCGGGTCGGTTCGTGCGCGCGCAGTCGTCGGCTCAGCAAGCGCTCGATCAACTCAGGTCGGTGCCCGCCGGGCAATGGCCGCGTCGCGAACAACTCCAGGTGCTTGCGCACCTGCTGGTGGCCGAAAGCGCACATTCGCTGCAAAACCGGGAGCGGCGCGACGAAAACCTGCAGGCTGCGCTGGCTCCCGAGCTGGGCAAGGGTGCGCCCGATGCGTCCGAGGGCGCCTTGCTGCGCGCCGTTCGCTGGGCGGTGGAAGATCGTGATGTGGACGCTGCACGCAGCCGCCTGGCCGAACTGCCGCAAGGCGCGGCGCGGCGCATTCTGGCGCTGCGGCTCAAGCTGCGGGTGGCGCGTCTGGGGGGTGCCACGGAAGAAGCGCTGGAGACCGCGCGCCTGCTCGCCAAGCACAAGGCTTTTTCGCCCGAAGCGTCGCGCAGCATCGTGCGCGGGCTGGTGCTCGACACCTTGCGCGAAGCACACGACATGGCACAGCTGGAGGCGGCCTGGAACCGTCTGGATGCGGCCGAGAAGGTCGTACCCGAATTGGCGCTGGCGGCCGCGCGGCGTGGCAACCAGCTGGTGCTGCAGCGCAGCGACGCGCAGGACGACGAAACCCGTGCCGTTGCCGCTCGATTGCGCTCCTGGCTGGAGCCGCTGTGGAAGGACTTTGATGCCCTGGAGCCGCTGCAGCAGCGACAACTGGTGGTGGCTTTCGAGCCTGGCCTGTCGCAGCTCGACAGCGCCTGGCTGGCGCGCCTGGAGCATCAGCAGCGCCTGTCGCCCAACAACGCTTTCCTGCAATACCTCGCTGGTCAGGCCTGCATGCAGCGCCAGCTCTGGGGCAAGGCCAGCCAACTGCTCACCCAGGCCAGCCACGGGCTGAACGACGCTGCGTTGATGCGCCGCACTTGGCGTTCACTGGCCCGTTTGGCCGAAGAGCGCGGTGACGATGCGGCAGCCCAGGCGGCCTGGAAACAGGCCGCGATACTGGACTGAAACGCTGCGCATCGTCTGTCTGTCAGCCAAAAGAAAAGCGCCCGAGGGCGCTTTTCTTTTGGGGTCCATGCCGTCAGGCGCAGGCGCCTGACGGTGGGTTTCGATCAGCTTGCTGGCATCAGCGCGCTTCAAAGGGCAGCTGCATGTCGCGCAGATCCTTGCGGGTCTCGACCAGCACCAGCGGACCATCGTCCAGCACCACCGCCGGCTTGGGTTCACGCGGCACGTGAACTGGCTTGGGTTCGGCCGCGATCGCGGCTTGCACCTGGGCCACCTTGTCGACGTTGGAGTTGACCCACTCCAGACCGCTGGACTGGGCGACCTGCTGCATCTCGTCGATGGGCAGCGAGAAGCTGGCCACTGGGGGCAGGCTGCGGGCGGCGGGCGCCTCGGCCCGCACTGGCGCTGCGGGCTGGGGTGCCGGCGCGCGAGGGCGGGTGCAGGTGCGGGCGAGGCCTCCGGTTCGGCCACCGGTGCCATCACGGCAGGTGCCATCACAGGTGCAGGCGCAACCGGTT
>QBMB01000083.1:0-331 GCA_003241965.1 Burkholderiales bacterium
CAGGTTTTCAAGCGCAGCTTCGATGCCCGCAAGGCCGACCTGCTCGCGGTCTACATCGTGGACGTGACGCTGGCCGATGCCGCACAGGACGCTGCCTTGCTGGCGCAGCACACGGGCAAACCGCACATCCAGCCCACGCCCGACATGGCCTGGCACCCGCCCGGCCATGCGCCTGCGGGCTGGCCGCTTGACGACAGCGAGCGCCCCGTGGTGGTGGGCCTGGGCCCTTGTGGCCTGTTCACCGCGCTGGCGCTGGCGCAGATGGGTTTCAAGCCGATCGTGCTGGAACGCGGCAAACCGGTTCGCGAGCGCACCCAGGACACCTGGGGCC
>QBMB01000083.1:418-4028 GCA_003241965.1 Burkholderiales bacterium
CCTGGGGCCTGTGGCGCAAACACGTGCTCAACCCCGAGAGCAACGTGCAGTACGGGGAAGGCGGCGCCGGCCTGTTTTCCGACGGCAAGCTCTACAGCCAGATCAAGGACCCGCGCTTTCTCGGCCGCAAGGTCATGCAGGAGTTCGTTGACGCGGGCGCGCCCAGCGAGATTCTGTACACCGCGCACCCGCACATCGGCACCTTCAAGCTGGTGCGGGTGGTGGAAGCCATGCGCGAAAAGATCATCGCGTTGGGCGGCGAGATCCGCTTTCAGCACCAGGTGTGTGGTCTCACGCTCTCAGGCGAAGGTGGCGAACAACGCATCGCATCGCTGAAGGTGCGGCGCCTGGGCAGCGGCGACACCGTCGACATGCCGGTGCACCGCGTGGTGTTCGCGCTCGGCCACAGTTCGCGCGACACCTTCGCGCAGCTTTGGGACGCCGGCGTCTTCATGGAAGCCAAACCGTTTTCGGTGGGCTTTCGTATCGAGCACCCGCAGGGCGTGATTGATCGTGCCCGTTGGGGCCGCCACACAGGCCACCCGCTGCTGGGCGCGGCCGACTACAAGCTGGTGCACCACGCGAAGAACGGACGCGCTGTCTACAGCTTCTGCATGTGCCCCGGAGGTATGGTCGTGGCCGCCACGTCGGAGGTGGGGCGCGTGGTCACCAACGGCATGAGCCAGTACTCGCGCAACGAGCGCAACGCCAACGCCGGCTTGGTGGTGGGCATCGAGCCGACCGATTTCCCGCAAACCTTTCCGCAAGACGCGCCGCTGTGGACCGCGGCCTTCGGCGAAGCCGACGGCCAGCGCTACGCCGCGCAGGCCGCACAACTCGCCACGGCTGGCCAGCACCACCCACTGGCCGGCATCGTGCTGCAGCGCGAGCTTGAAGCCCGCGCCTACGAGCTCGGCGGCCAAAGCTACGAAGCCCCGGGTCAGCTGGTGGGCGACTTTCTGGCGCAGTGCCCTTCCAGCGCACTGGGTGAGGTGACTCCCTCGTACCAGCCCGGCGTGAAGCTCGGTGATCTGGCGCCCGCCCTGCCCGCCTACGCCATCGAGGCCATGCGCGAAGCGCTGCCGGTGTTCGGCCGCAAGATCAAAGGCTACGACATGGCCGATGCCGTGCTCACCGGCGTGGAGACCCGCACATCGGCACCACTGCGCATCACGCGCGGCGAAGATTTCCAGAGCCTGAACACGCGCGGGCTGTACCCGGCGGGTGAAGGCGCGGGCTATGCCGGCGGCATTTTGTCGGCGGGCGTGGACGGTCTGAAGGTGGCCGAGGCGCTGGTTCGGGACCTGCTCCAGCCCAGACAGACCCGGTACGAATCCACGAATGTCCCCACCGTGTGACGATTCTTTACAAGCCGCGCATCACGGATTGACGGCGCAGGATCAAACTTCCGACATCCGTATCAGGAGTGCTTCATGAAATACCCCGCTTTGATCCCCGTGATGACCGGCCTGCTCGCCTTGAGCGGCGCTGGCTTGGCGCAGGCGCAAGAAGAACAAGGCCGCGTGATCAGCAGCACGCCGGTGATGCAGCAAGTGGCTGTGCCGCGCGAAGTGTGCAGCGATGAGCGCGTGACCTACCAGGGCCAGAAATCAGGCGCAGGCGCCCTGCTCGGCGGCATTGCTGGCGGTGCAGCGGGCAACGCCATCGGCAATGGCAGCGGGCGCGCTGCAGCCACCGTGATCGGCCTCATCGGCGGCGCCATCATTGGCGACCGGGTCGAAGGCCCCGCCCAGCCTTACACCGAGAGCTACCGCCAGTGCGGCACACAGACCTTCTACGAAAACCGCACGGTGGCCTACAACGTCGTCTATGAATACGCCGGGCGCCAGTACAACGTGCAGACGCCGCAGGACCCGGGCCGCTTCATCCGCCTGAACGTGTCTCCGGTGGACGCCCTCCCCCCACAGGGTTACGCCCCGCCCGTCTACAACAACGCGCCGGTGTACCAGCCGCAGACCGAGTACTACCCGTCCAACACGCGCATCACCATCGGCACCCAGTACTACCCGCGCTATCAGGTGTCGCCCGGGGTGGTTTTCATCGACGGCTACCGCTCGGGTCCTCGGTACGACCGCCATGACGATCGGCGTTTCCGTGACGGTCAGCGCGACAACGATCGCTGGGAAAGAAGGTAAGTCCCCCGCAGAAACAAAAAAGCCACCGCAAGGTGGCTTTTTTTTGGCCCTTGACCGCTCAGCTCTGCTGTTGCAACGCAGCAATGCGCTCTTCGATCGGTGGGTGCGTCGAGAACAGCTTGCCCAGGCCGCCGGTGATACCGAGCGCCTGCATGGTCTTGGGCAACTCGCCGGGGGTGAGGCCACCCAGGCGGGCCAGCGCGTTGATCATGGGCTGCTTGCGGCCCATGAGGCCTGCAGCACCGGCGTCGGCGCGGAACTCGCGCTGGCGGCTGAACCAGGCCACGATGATGGCAGCCAGGAAACCCAGCACGATGTCCATCACGATGGTCGTGATCATGTAGCCGATGCCGGGGCCGCTGTTGTTGCTGTCGCCCTTGCGCAGGAAGCTGTCCACCGCGTAGCCAATGACACGGCTGAGGAACACCACGAAGGTGTTCATCACACCCTGGATCAGCGTCATGGTGACCATGTCGCCGTTGGCCACGTGAGCAACCTCGTGGCCGATCACCGCCTCGACTTCCTCTTTCGTCATGCTCTGCAGCAGCCCGGTGGACACCGCCACCAGCGCCGAGTTCTTGAAGGCCCCGGTAGCAAAAGCGTTGGGCGCACCTTCAAAAATGGCGACCTCGGGCATGCCGATGCCGGCCTTGTCGGCAAAGCGGCGCACGGTCTCCACGATCCAGGCTTCGTCGGCGTTTTGCGCGTCGTTGATCACGCGCGCGCCCGTGCTCCTCTTGGCCATCCACTTGCTCATCAGCAGCGAAATGATGGCGCCGCCAAAACCGATCACGAGCGAGAACCCGGCCAGCGCCGTCATGTTCAGGCCGTTTGCGGTAAGAAAGCGGTCCACGCCCAGGATGCGGGTGGTGATCAACAACACGGCCATCACGGCGAAGTTGGTCAGGACGAACAGCAGGGTGCGTTTCATGGGAACTCCGAAGAATGTCAAAGACAACGGGATGATAAGTGGGGCTGGTTGCGCTGTTCTTCAAGGCGCCCCGCCTCCAAGCGAGCGCCGATGTTCAGACCTGAGGCAACAGAAACCGGCGCTCCCAGGCGCTGATCTCGTTCAGGAAACTGTCGTGCTCCACCGTCTTGACCGCCAGGTAAGCACGAACGAAACGCTCACCCAGCAAGCGCGGTGCGTGTGCACTCCCAGCCATTTGTTCGTGGGCCGTTGAAAAAGTTCGCGGCAGGCCGCGCGGCAGGTCGTAGCCGTTGCCGGTCACCGGCTCGCGCGGCACGCAACGCTCCTGCAGCCCGGCCAGACCGGCGGCCAGCGTGGCGGCCATGGCCAGGTAAGGGTTGGCGTCGGCGCCCGCCAGACGGTTCTCGACCCTGCGCGCAACCGGAGCGCTCACAGGAACACGCAAGCCCGCGGTGCGGTTGTCGTGGCCCCACTCCACGTTGGTGGGTGCCTGGCTGCCCGCCACGTAGCGGCGGTACGAGTT
>QBMB01000083.1:4038-19135 GCA_003241965.1 Burkholderiales bacterium
TGGGCGCGTAGATGAGCGTGAGGTCGGGCGTGTAGGCCTGCAAGCCGCCGATGTAGTGCAGGAAGGCGTCGCTGGCGGAGCCGTCGGGCTGGCTGAAGATGTTGCGTCCCTGCGCATCCAGCACGCTCTGGTGCAGGTGCATGGAGCTGCCGGCTTCACCCGCAATGGGCTTGGCCATGAACACCGCGTTCAGCCCGTGCTGCAGGGCGATCTCGCGCGCCGCCGTCTTGAACAAAAAGGCCTGGTCGGCCACCGCCACCGGGTCGCCGTGCAGCAGGTTGATCTCGTACTGGCAAGGCCCCACCTCGTGCAGCCAGGTGTCGGCACAGATGCCCAGGGCGTCAATGGCTGCGTGGAAAGCGTCCCAGAACGGCGCCAGCTCGTTGAGCGCGTTTAGGCTGAAGGCCGACTGCCCCACCTCGGGGCGGCCACCGCGCCCCAGCGGTGCCGTCAGCGGCTGCGCCGGGTCGGTCATGGCAGCGGTCAGGTAGAACTCGATCTCGGGCGCCACCACGGGTGTGAGGCCCATGGCTTCAAAACGCGCCACCACGTTCTTCAGCACCGAGCGCGGGGCAAATTCGCACAGGCTGCCGTCGAGCTCCACGCAGTCGTGCACAGCCAGGTAGCGCGGCACGCTGGCCCAGGGTGCGAGCTTGAGTGTGGACAGGTCGGGCACCAGGCGCACGTCGGGATCGCTGTCGGGAAAGATCGGGTCGTAGGAATACTCGCCCGTCACACACTGCATGGGAATGGCCTGGCAGATGCGGAGCTCGCCACCGGCCGCGAAGCTGGCCGCCGGCATGAGCTTGCCGCGCGGGTAGCCCGTGACGTCGGCAAACAGGCACTCGACATCGCGCACACCACGGGTGCGGAAATGGGCGGCGAGTTCGGCGCGGTCGGCGTCTTGCGCAAGATTCAGATGGGCCCACGAGGGCATTGTCGGCAAGGTCATGGGTTGTCCATTGGTGCGTCGGGGCGCCGGGGGCGGAACACCCCGGCGTCGGCATAGTAAGCGGGATCGTCGTTGGCGGCCCACCAGCCCGGCACACCCAGCACGGGCAGCGGCGCGAACGGCTTGGCGGCGAGCACCGGTGCGCTCAATTGACTGGCCAGCCAGGCGTCCCACGCCACAAGGTCGTCCCCCAGCGACGCCGGCACGGGCACATGCAACACGTGGGCCGTGATGGACTTGTAGGGTGTGACCAATTTTTCCAGCAACGCATGGCCAAACAGCACCAGCCGCGCCTGCGCCCAGAGCGGGCGCAACGTGACGAACAGCCGGTGCCAGTCGCGCGCGATCAAGGCTTCCCACAATGGCTCGGGGGCCTGCAGCAGCGCGGCGTTTTCGTCGAACAGCGTGAGCGCATCGCGCACCGGGCCACGCACTTCGCGCACGCCAGCAGCAGCGAGTTCGGCCGCCTGCAGCTGGTTCAGGCGCTGCTTGGTGAGCGGGAAGCGCAACCAGCACAGGCCGTTGAAGAAGTCGTGCAGGTTGTCGCGCGTGGGAACCTGGCCGGTGTCGAAGATGAACTGTTCGTAGGCTGTGCCAGGGGGCAGCTCGGTCTGTGGCACGAAGCGCACCGGGCAGGAGCCCTGAACGCCCAGCGCGTTGGTCAACGCATCGCCGCCAGCCACGGCTTGTACCACCGCCTGCCCCATGGTCGCCACCGGCGCGAGCCAAGGCGCGCTCCAGTCCGGCGTCTGGCTCAACGGGTTCAGGCCTGCATCCGCCAAGGCAGCGACTCACCACCGCGCAGCGGCTTGAGATCGGCTTCGCCGAAGCGAAAGCTCTCGGGTGTGGTCCAGCTTTCGCGCTTGAGCGTGACGGTGCCGCTGTTGCGCGACAGGCCGTAGAAAGCCGGTCCGTTGAAGCTGGCGAAGGCTTCGAGCTTGTCGAGCGCGCCCACCGAGTCGAAGGCCTCGGCGTACATCTCGATCGCGGCGTGCGCGGTGTAGCAGCCGGCGCAACCCGTGGCGTGCTCCTTCAGGTGCGCCGGATGCGGCGCGCTGTCGGTACCGAGGAAAAAACGGTCACTTCCGCTGGTGGCTGCTGCCACCAAGGCCAGGCGGTGCGTTTCGCGCTTGAGCACCGGCAGGCAGTAGTAGTGCGGGCGGATGCCACCGGTGAAGAGGGCGTTGCGGTTGAACAGCAGATGGTGCGCGGTGAGCGTGGCGGCGGTGAACGGGCTGGCCTCGGCCACGTACTGCGCGGCTTCCTTGGTGGTGATGTGCTCGAACACCACCTTGAGTTCGGGGAAATCGCGGCGCAGCGGGATCATCTGCTGGTCGATGAAGACTGCCTCGCGGTCGAACAGGTCGATGTCGGGCGAGGTGACTTCGCCATGCACCAGCAGCAGCAGACCGGCGCGCTGCATGGCCTCCAGGGTTTTGTAGGTCTTGCGGATGTCGGTGACGCCGGCGTCGCTGTTGGTGGTGGCGCCCGCGGGATAGAGCTTGAGGGCCACCACGCCGGCATCTTTGGCGCGTGCGATCTCGTCGGCGGGCAGGTTGTCGGTGAGGTAGAGCGTCATCAGCGGCTCGAAGCTCACACCTTCGGGCACAGCGGCAAGGATGCGCTCGCGGTATGCGACTGCCTGCGCCGCGGTGGTCACCGGCGGCTTGAGGTTGGGCATGATGACGGCGCGACCGAACTGGGCAGCTGTGTGCGGCACCACGGTGCGCAGCGCATCGCCGTCACGCACGTGCAGGTGCCAGTCGTCGGGGCGGGTGATGGTGAAGGTGTCGAGGGGGCTGTTCATGGCGTGATTCTCCCATCAGCGTACCCATGAACAAGGGCGCCAGCGCCAGACGTCTCCGGCGAGCGTGCCCCACCCAAGGCTCCCGAGGGTCCGGCTCCGCCGGCCCAAGGGCGCGCCCCCCTTGAGGGGGGACGCGCGAAGCGCGGCGGGGGGTGCACTCTCAGTGCGCCAGGATCTTGTTGAGGAAGTCCTTGGTGCGCGGCTGGCGGTCTTCGGGTTTGCCGAAGAAGTCGTCCTTGGAGCAGTCTTCCAGGATCTTGCCGCCCACGTCCATGAAAATCACGCGGTTGCCGACCTTGCGGGCAAAACCCATTTCATGCGTCACGCACATCATGGTCATGCCCTCAAGAGCAAGGCCCACCATCACGTCGAGCACCTCGCCGACCATCTCGGGGTCAAGCGCCGAGGTGGGCTCGTCGAACAGCATCACGATCGGGTCCATGGACAAGGCGCGTGCAATCGCCACACGCTGCTGCTGACCGCCCGAGAGCTGGCCCGGAAACTTGTCCTTGTGCAGCGACAGGCCCACGCGGTCCAGCATCTTCAGGCCCCGCGTCTTGGCCTCGTCGGGGCTGCGGCCCAGCACCTTGATCTGCGCGATGGTGAGGTTCTCCGTCACCGACAGGTGCGGGAACAGCTCGAAGTGCTGGAACACCATGCCCACGCGGCTGCGCAGCTTGGGCAGGTCGGTCTTGGGGTCGTGCACCGGCACGCCATCGACCGTGATCTCGCCTTTCTGGAAAGGCTCGAGTGCGTTGATGGTCTTGATGAGGGTCGACTTGCCCGAGCCCGACGGACCACAGACCACGACGACCTCACCCTTCTGGATGTTGGTGGAGCAATCGGTCAGCACCTGCACGCTGCCGTACCACTTGGAGACGTTCTTGAGTTCAATCATGGCAATTCCTGAAAGACATGTGCATGGGTAGCGGGCGTATCAACGGATGATGGCGATCTTCTTGTGCAGTTGCTTGACGGACCACGACAGCGCGTAGCACATGATGAAGTAGACGACAGCGGCAGCAAGGTAGGCCTCGATCGGGCGGCCAAAATTCTTGCCTGCAATTTCGAAGCCCTTGAGCATGTCGTAGGCGCCGATGGCGTACACCAGCGAGGTGTCCTGGAACAGGATGATGGTTTGCGTGAGCAGAACCGGCAGCATGTTGCGAAAGGCCTGGGGCAGCACCACGAGCTTCATGTTCTGCCCGTAGCTCATGCCCAGCGCCTGACCGGCATGCACCTGGCCACGGGGGATCGACTGGATGCCCGCGCGCATGATCTCGCTGAAATACGCCGCCTCGAAGGCAATGAACGTGACCACCGCAGAGAGTTCCGCGCCAATGGGCCGTCCGATCAAAAGCGGCACCAGCAGGAAGAACCACAAGATCACCATCACCAGCGGGATGCTGCGCATGCCGTTGACATAGATGGTGGCGGGCACCACAAGCCATTTTTTCCCCGACAGGCGCATGAGTGCCAGCACGGTGCCGAAGATGATGCCGCCGATGGTGGCCACCAGGGTCAGCATCAAGCTGAAGTACAGGCCCTTCAGCACGAAGTTGCTGATCAGGTCCCAGTTGTAGAAGGAAAAGTCGAGATTGAGGTTCATCTCAATGACCTCCCGATCCACCGGCCACGACGAAGCCCGGGATGCGCGCACGCTTCTCGATGAACGCCATGATGCGATTGATGGCGAAGGCCGAAATGACGTAAAGGCCGGTCACCGCGAGATAGACCTCGATGCCGCGCGACGTTTCTTCCTGCGCCTGCATGGCGAACATGGTGAGCTCGGACACCGACACCGCGAACGCCACCGAGGAGTTCTTGAAGATGTTCATGGTCTCGCTGGTGAGCGGCGGAATGATGATGCGAAACGCCATGGGCAGCAGCACATAGCGGTAGTACTGAAAGGTGGTGAAACCCATGGCCATGCCCGCGTACCGCTGTCCACGCGGCAAGGCCTGGATGCCCGAGCGCACCTGCTCGGCGATGCGCGCCGACGTGAAAAAACCCAGGGCAAAAACCACCAGCACGAAACCGGGGACGCCCTGCAGAGCCGGGAACATCGAGGGGAGTACGTGGTACCAGAGGAAGATCTGCACCAGCAGAGGGATGTTGCGGAACAGCTCCACCCAGGCATTGCCCAGGCGCACCACCATGGGTCGGTCCGGCAAGGTACGCAGGGTACCGATCACGATGCCGAGGACCAGCGCCAGCAGAAGAGCCAGCAGGGACACGGACACGGTCCAGCCCCAGGCCGAGAGCATCCAGTCCAGGTAGGTGATGTCCCCGCCTTTGCCAAAGCAGCCCTGCACCGTCTGCCGTTCGATGGTGTCTTCGCAAAACACCTGCCAATCCCAGCTCATAAGAGCCCTTTCTTTTTCTTGTCCACACAGCGGCACAAAGGTTGTGGCCGACTACGAAAACGCCCCTTCAAATGATCCATTTGAAGGGGCGTGCCTGAAGCTCGCGCGCTTTGAAGCTTGCGCGCTTATTTCTTGGCGTAGTCTTCCATCGGCTTGTCGTTCGGTGCGGCCCAGGCGGCCTTGGTGGCGTCGGAGATGGGCAGGCCGATCTTCACGTTGGCTGGCGGGATGGGCTGCATGAACCACTTGTCGTACAGCTTGGCCAGCGAGCCGTCGGCGATCTGGCGCTTGATGCTGTCGTCCACGGCCTTCTTGAAGGCCGGATCGTCCTTGCGCAGCATGCAGGCGATGGGCTCGACCGACAACACCTCACCCACGATCTTGAAATCGGCGGGGGTCTTGGCTTTGGAGATGTTGGCGGCCAGGATGGAGCCGTCCATCACGAAGGCGTCGGCACGGCCCGATTCGAGCAGCAGGAAGCTGTCGGCGTGGTCCTTGCCATAGACCTCCTTGAAGTCGATGCCACCCGCGCGCTCGTTCTTGCGCAGAGTCTGCACCGAGGTGGTGCCGGTGGTGGTGGCCACATTCTTGCCGTTGAGGTCCTTGATGCCGGCGATCCCCGAGCTGGCCTTGACGGCCATGCGCACTTCTTCCACGTAGGTGGTGATGGCGAAAGACACGTCTTTCTGGCGCGTCGCGTTGTTCGTGGTCGAGCCGCATTCCAGATCGACCGTGCCGTTCTGCACCAGCGGAATGCGGTTCTGCGAGGTGACGGGCTGGTACTTCACTTCCAGCGAGGACATGCCCAGCTGCTTGCGGATGTCGGACAGAACGATTTCACCCATTTCGGTGTGGAAACCGACGTACTTGCCGTTGCCCAGGGTGTAACCCAGGCCGGACGACTCGCGCACGCCCAGGGACACGCTGCCGGACGCCTTGATCTTGGCCAGCGTGTCGCCGGCCTGGGCAAAGGCGCTGCTGGCGGCCAGTGTTGTGACGGCCAATGCGAGCAGGTGTTTCTTCATGAATATCTCCTTGTTTGTGAATAAGACAGTGAACCCAACGATTTTCAGCGGGCAGTGCGGCGCTCCGTGCGCACACCCAAGGATTGCATGATGCTACCTATGCAAACTCCGTTCCACCCGGGGATTCCCCCCCCTCGTGCGCAACGAAGCCAAGGAATGTAGCGAGCGCCCGGAACAAAAGCCAATGCCGATTGCGTCGCCGGTCATGCAAACCGTTCATGTCCGAATTTACCCCAATGACATCGGCTGAAATTCCGAGTTGACGCCCGCGAATGTTCAGGGCGCCTCCAGCCGCTGGCGCAGGTCGTTCCAGAACTTCTCCACCGGCCCCTTGGCCTTTCGCGCTGCGGGTCGCTCCCGGTAGATGCGGATGTCCAGTGAAGTCTCCAGATCGCCGCCGGCCGAGACCAGCTTGCGGGTCGCCACTTCGTTGCGCACCGCACTGGCCGGCAGGAAGGCGATGCCGTGACCCTCCAGGGCCATGGCCTTGAGGCCCTCGGCCATGTCGGTCTCGTAGATGCGGTCCAGGTGCACCGGGACACCGCTTTGTTTGAGCATCTGGTCCACCGCCCGGCCCAGGTAGGCCCCCGGCGCGTAGGCCAGGTAGGGCTGCGGCTGGCTGACCTGGCCTGGCAGGGAAAAGGTGGGTGCGCCGGTGGCATTTGGCTTCACGTACGGGGCCAGCAACTCACTGCCCAGGGGCAGCATCTCGTAGCGGTTGGCGTCGAGCTGGATGGGCTGCGCCTCGTGGTGGTAGGCAATGAGGAGGTCGCAACTGCCCTCCACAAGACGCAACACCGCGTCGTGCACGTTCAGGGCGATGAGGCGGCTCTTGATCGGACCGCAGGTCTCGCGCAGGCCGGACAGCCACGAGGGGAAAAACGTGAACGCCAGCGTGTGGGGCACGGCGAACTCGATCACGTCCTGCGCCGCCGCCGTGTGGGCCCTGAGCATGGCGCGTGTGCTCTGCAAGGCCTGCAGCATCTCCAGCGACTGGTCGTAGAGCGTCTGGCCAGCGGGGGTCAGGCGGGTCGGATAGGAAGACCGGTCCACCAGATCGGTGCCGGCCCAGGCCTCAAGAGACTGTATGCGGCGCGAGAACGCGGGTTGGGTGACGTGGCGCAACTGAGCCGAGCGGCTGAAACTGCGGGTCTCAGCCAGGCTGACAAAATCTTCGAGCCACTTGGTTTCCATGGGGCGCGATTATGGCGCGGCCCTAACCTTCAAGCACCAACCGTACGGAGGCAACGTACAGCCGCTCCATCGCATCCAGCGGTTGAACCGCCGCAGCGCGATCTTGCAGATGGCGGGCCTCCTCCATGCGTTTGTGGCCTTCCAGCATGAGCAGCCCATTGGCGTATTCCGACAGCGTGATCGCCGAGTCGGGGTTCAGCGCCAGCGCCTTCTGGTAGAGCGCCAGACCAGCGTCCCGGCTGGCGCCGTGCGTCATGCCGCCCACCAGCGCGCCCACCTTGTCGATCACCTCGGCGTGGTAGCCGGCCAGGGCAAGGTGGGCATCGGCATGGCGTGGCGCCAGTGCAATGGTGGTCTCCAGCGCATGGCGGATCTTCACGCCCAGCCCCTGTGTGAGCGCCTTCGCCACGCTGATGCACTGGCTGTAGCGGGCCAGCGCGTAGGCCTGCCAGTACCAGGCGCCGGCATTGTCCGGCTCCCGCTTCTGCAAGGCTTCAGCGCGCGTCGCGGCTTCCAGCAAGAGTTGCTGGCGCGCGTGCTCGCGCGGCTCCAGGTAGTTGGCATAAATGCAGGTGGCTTTGTTGGCCACGTTCATGCCCGCATCGCCCAGTGCCAGGCCCACAAGGGTCGCGCGCTGGAACTCACCGTTGTGAAACTGCGCCCAGGCCTCCTGCACGTCAACCCGTTCGGGCCAGGGCTCCGCATCGCCCATGTGCAATCGGCCCCACTGCTGCTGAAGGTTGGCGCCATCGAGCCGCGGATTCACGGCCCAGGGGAAAGGTGTCCAGGTGTCCATCGTTGTCTCCTTGTGCGTCAGGCGCCGGGGCTGTAGGCCGCGGTGAGATGGATCAGGTGCTGCCGCTGGGAGCTCTCCAGGTAGGGCGCCAGCAGGTTGAGCACATGGTACGCGCCGCGCATCAGGGCTTGCTGCGCGTTGTCGGGCTCCAGCGCGTGGCGCGGGTCGCGCACGTACTCGAAGCTCAGCCAGTAGGTCAGCACCACCACCATGCTGTCGGCGGTGGGCTCCATTTCGCGCGCGTCCATCGTCACCGCGCTGTTGCGGCTCAGCGCCGCGAGCAGGTTGCGGATGGCACGCGCCTTGTCTTTCAACACCGCCTGGAAATGGGTCTCGATCATGCGGTTCTTGGACAGCAGGTCGTTCAGGTCGCGGTAGAGAAACCGGTATTCCCAGATGATCTCGAACAGTGAGTGCAGGAAGAACCAGGCGTCTTCCACATTGCGCACGCCGTCACTGGCGCCCAGCAACTCGCCCAGCGCCTTTTCATAGCGATCGAACAGCGTGTTGATCAGCTCGTCCTTGGCCGGGTAGTGGTAGTACAGATTGCCCGGGCTGATGCCCAGCTCGGCCGAGATCAGCGTGGTGGACACGTTGGGCTCGCCAAAACGGTTGAAGAGTTCAAGCGACACCTCGAGGATGCGCTCGGCGGTGCGGCGCGGTGCTTTTTTGGCCATGGCGCTCAGCGGCCCAGGGCCGGTTTGCCGAGCTGGCGCTGCAGGTCGTCCAGGGTGGCGTGCAACTGCCGGCCCAAGGTGGTCTGGGCAGGCACCGAGGGCTCGCTTACCAACCGCAGGTCGGGGTTGCGCAGCGACACAAGGTTCAGCGACACACCGTGGCGAGCCAGCTTGGGCGTCAGCTCGGCCTGGCGCTGCAGCAGCATCTGGCGCGTCTGCTGGTAGGCGTGTTCGGCGAGTTCGCGGCGCTGGCGGTAGCTGAAGGTGTTGGCCAGAAAGAGCTTGGCGTCGCGCTGGTCGGGCTCGATCAGCACGATGTCGCTGCCGGGGTAGGCGCGCTCATAGTGCTTCATGCCGAGCTCCAGCCGCGAATGGATCATGGAGCGGAAGGTCTGGCTCATCACCGCCGGAAAGCCGCCTTCAACCAGTGAAGGAATGTGATCGGCCTGCGCGCGGCCGGCCTGTGCGCGAAAGGGCACCAGCGGGTTCAGGCACAGCAGCAGCCCTGCGCCATCGTCAAGCGCCACGGTGGCGTGCAGGGTTTTCTTCAGCGCGCCGTCCACATAGTGCTGACCCTCGATCTCCACCGGCGGAAACAGCCCGGGCAAAGCTGCGCTGGCCTGGATGGCGCGCGAGATGGGCACATGGTCCCAGCCCGGTTGGCCAAACGGTGCGGCGTCTCCGGTGTCCAGTTGTGTCGCCACCAACGTGAGGCGGGCCCGCAACTGGCGAAAATCATTGGTGCGCCCGGGCAGGCTGAACAAGTGCTCGATCTGCTGGTGGATGCCTTCGTTGTCCAGCACGCCCGTGGGTATGACCGCGCCCAGCCGCTCGAACGCATGGGTGAACGCCTTGCCTTGCACGCCCCAGGCCCACAGGGCGCTGCCGAGCAGGCCGGGCAGGCGCTGCAAGCGGCTGCCAAACTCGGCCCACGCGGGCTTGAGCAACCAGGCCGGATCAAAGTTGTCACGGCCGCTGCCGTCTTCGATGAAGGCTTGGCAGAGCTCGCGCGGGCTGATGCCGTTGGCCAGGCCCGCCGCTATGAAACCACCCGCAGAGACGCCCACGTAATGGTCGCAGCGGTTGAGGTCGAGGCCGTCAAGGCCGTCGGCCAAGGCGCAGAGCGCGCCAATTTCATAGATGGCGCCCAGCGGACCACCACCGGCCAGGGCCAGCGCGATGCGGGGCTTGCGCGACTTCCCCGGCCGGCTTTTCGGGGTCCGTGCATACGGTACGGGGGAGGCTTCGCGCGGGGTCATCATGCGTTCGAGTGTAGACCGCTGGTGGGGCTCGTCTTGCTGCGTTGCAGCATGGTGAGCAGGCGTAAAAAAGGGGCGCGAACGCCCCTGTGTCGAATGCCGCCGTCAGGCCCCATGGTGCTTATGCAGCGACCTTGCGGGTGGTCTTGCGCGCTGCGACTTTTTTGGCCGCTGGCTTCTTGGCCGCAGGCTTGGCAACAACCGCCTTCTTCGCCGGTGCGGCCTTGCGGGCTGCGGTCTTGGCGGGAGCCTTGCCGCCGAGTTGCTGCACGTGCTGGTTGAGCGCATCGATGCGTTTGATCAGCGCGTCCACGTCGCGCGCGGACGGCACGCCCAGCTTGTTGAGGGCCTTGGCCACGCGCTCTTCAAAAATCGATTCGAGCTTGTCCCACTGGCCCGAGGCCTTGGAGGAAATGTCGGTGGCCATGCTGCTGACCTTGCTGGTGGCCTCTGAAATGCGCTCCTCGGCCACAGCCTGGGTCTTGCGCTGGATCGACAGGCCTTCCTTCACCAGGGACTCGAAGGCTTTGCCGCCCTCTTCCTGCGCCTTGGAAAAAGCGCCAAGGCCGGCGAGCCAGATCTGCTGGGCCGAGTCCTTGATGGCGCCGGACAGCGGGGAGTTGAACGCCTGGGTGGATGCCTTTTTGTCGCTGCCGTTTTTCTGGATCTTCTTGACCATGGGGTGCTCCTGGGGATTGAAATGGATGGACAGGCCGGGGCCCGAGTGCCGCCACTGTACGGGCAGGCCACACACCCTGTGTAGGGGCGCAAGACTAATGCCGGTGCGGCGTACGCGGGTTTTTGCGGAATGGGTTGCGCGACTTCGTGGACAAGAATGGTCAGCGCTTCTCTTCGCCCAAACAACCATCTGCTTCAGGAGATCTTCATGCATTACTTCGTCACCGGTGCCACCGGCTTCATCGGCAAGCGCCTGGTGGGCAAACTGCTCCAGCGCAAGGGCGCGGTGGTGCACTTCCTGATCCGCAAGGAAAGCGAAGGCAAGGTGGCGGGTCTGCGGGAATACTGGGGTGTGAGCGCGGCGCGCGCCCTGCCGGTGTTTGGCGACCTCACCAGCAAGAAGCTGGGGGTCTCTGCAGACGAGACCAAATCACTCAAGGGCCAGATCGATCACTTCTATCACCTGGCTGCGGTGTACGACCTCGAAGCCGATGCCGAGAGCCAGATCGCGGTGAACGTGGACGGCACGCGCAACACGGTGGAGTTTGCCAAGGCCATCGGCGCCGGTCACTTCCACCACGTGTCGTCCATCGCAGCGGCGGGCCTGTACGAAGGTGTGTTCCGTGAAGACATGTTCGAGGAAGCCGAGGGCCTGGACCACCCTTACTTCATGACCAAGCACGAGAGCGAGAAGATCGTGCGCGAGGAGTGCAAGGTGCCGTGGAGCGTGTACCGCCCGGCCGCAGTGGTGGGCGACAGCCAGACCGGCGAGATGGACAAGATCGATGGGCCGTATTACTTCTTCAAACTGATCCAGCGCCTGCGCCAGATCCTGCCGCCGTGGATGCCCAGCGTGGGGCTCGAAGGTGGCCGCATCAACATCGTGCCGGTCGATTTTGTGGTGGACGCGCTCGACCACATCAGCCACCAGAAGCGCAGCAGCGGCGCCTGCTTCCACCTGGTGGATCCCATGGGCTACCGCGTGGGCGATGTGCTCGACATCCTCAGCAAAGCGGCACACGCACCCAAGATGAACCTGTTCATCAACGCTGCGCTGATGGGCTTCATCCCCAAGAGCGTGAAGAAGGGTTTGATGGCGCTGGCGCCGGTGCGCCGCGTCTACAAGGCCATCATGCAGGACCTCGGTTTGCCCGAGGACATGATGACCTTCGTCAACTACCCCACGCGCTTTGATTGCCGCGACACGCTCGCCGCGCTCAAGGGCAGCGGCATCGCCTGCCCGAACTTCAAGGACTACGCGTGGCGGCTGTGGGACTACTGGGAGCGCCACCTCGACCCCGACCTGCACATCGACCGCAGCCTCAAAGGCACGGTGGCGGGCAAGGTGGTGCTGGTCACCGGCGGCAGCTCGGGCATCGGTCTGGCGGCAGCGCACAAGTTCGCCGAGGCCGGTGCCACCACGATCATCTGCGGGCGCGACCAGGACAAGCTGGACGAAGCCTGCAAGGAAGCGAAGGACAAGGGTTACCAGTTCATCGCCTACCCGGCCGACATCGCCGACATGGCTGACGCCGACCGTTTCGTGCAACTGCTGGTGGCCAACCACGGTGGCGTGGATTTCCTGATCAACAACGCCGGCCGCTCGATCCGCCGAGCCATCGAGGGCAGCTACGACCGCTTCCACGATTTCGAACGCACCATGCAGCTCAACTACTTCGGCTGCCTGCGCGTGACCATGGGCCTGCTGCCGGGCATGGTGGCCAAGCGCAAGGGCCACGTGGTCAACATCAGCTCCATCGGCGTGCTGACCAACGCGCCCCGGTTCAGCGCGTATGTGGCCAGCAAGGCCGCGCTGGACGCGTGGACACGCTGCGCCAGCAGCGAATTCGCCGACCAGGGCATCAGCTTCACCACGATCAACATGCCGCTGGTGCGCACGCCCATGATCGCGCCGACCCAGATCTACAAGAACGTGCCGACGCTCTCACCCGAGGAAGCCGCCGACATGATCGCGCAGGCCTGCATCTTCAAGCCGGTGCGCATCGCCACGCGCCTGGGCGTGACGGGCCAGATGATGCATGCGATGGTGCCGCGGGTGGCGCAGATCGTGATGAACACGAGCTTTCGCATGTTCCCGGATTCTTCAGCGGCGAAGGGGGACAAGGGGGCGAAGTCGCAGTTGTCGGCCGAGGCGGTGGCGATGCAGCAGATGATGCGGGGGATTCACTTCTGACTTTGGTGTGTCTTTTGAAGTGATGTTTTGGCAGGGGTGCCCTCACCCCTGCCCTCTCCCAGAGGGAGAGGGAGCAAGAGGGGGAGGCCGCTCCCGGCCCCCGATCCCGCTCGTTGCCGTGTGGCCGGGCTGAGCAGCGCAGGGGCGCTCGGATCAGGGGCGCGCACTGTTTGAGCGCAGCGAGTTTGCGCGCACCCCGAGCGAACCGAGCAGCGCAAGGAAGCCCGCAGGGCCCCGGACTTCGGCTCGCCTTTCTTTTGCTTACTTTTCTTTGGCGAAGCAAAGAAAAGTGAGTCGGCCGCCGGGCCGAGACCCGGCCTGCCACGAAAGAAAAAACATCAAGAAGAAGTCAATCCGCCCCGCTCTGCTGCAAAGCCCACATCCCCGCATAAACACCCCCGCGTGAAACGAGGTCCGAGTGCGTTCCCCGCTCAACGATCTCGCCATTCACCAACACCAGGATCTCATGGGCATCCACCACCGTGGAGAGCCGGTGCGCAATCACCAGCGTGGTCTTGTTGCGCGCAGCTGTCTTCAGCTCGGTTTGAATGGCCCGCTCGTTGGCCGAGTCCAGCGCTGAAGTCGCCTCGTCAAAGATCACCACAGGTGGGTTCTTCAGCAAGGTTCGGGCAATCGCCACACGCTGCTTTTCACCGCCCGACAGCTTGAGACCGCGCTCACCCACCATGGTGCGGTAGCCCAGTGGCAGACGCTCGATGAAGCTGTGGATGTGTGCGGCCTGCGCGGCCTGCACCGCCGCGTCGTGCCCGGCTTCGGGGCGGCCGTAAAGGATGTTGTACTCGATGGTGTCGTTGAACAGCACCGTGTCCTGCGGCACGATGCCGATCGCCTGGCGCACGCTGGACTGCGTGACAGCTTTGATGTCCTGTCCGTTGATGGTGATACGGCCCACACCGTGTGGACCCGGCTCCCCGCCAGAAGCTGCATTCGTCACGTCATAGAAGCGGTAAAGCAACCTGGCCAAGGTGCTCTTGCCCGAACCCGACGGCCCCACCACCGCCACCGTCTTGCCCGGTGGAATCTCGAAGCTCACGCCGTGCAGGATCTCGCGCGCCGGCTCGTAAGAGAAACGCACGTTCTCGAACTTCACCGAGGGCGGGCCGTCCAGCTCCAGCGGTTGCGCGTCGGAGGCGTCGGCAATCTCGCGCTCTTTCTCCAGCAGCACGAACATCTTGTCCAGGTCAGTCAGGCTCTGCTTGATCTCGCGGTACAGCACACCCAGAAAACCCAACGGAATGTAGAGCTGGATCATGAAGGCGTTGACCATCACCAGGTCGCCCAGCGTCATCTCGCCGCTCACCACGCCTTGCGTGGCGCGGTAGAGCATGAGCACCAGCGCCACCGCAATCACCACCTGTTGCCCGGCGTTGAGCATGGAGAGCGTGGTCTGGCTCTTGATGCGCGCGCGGCGCAGTTTCTCCAGCGCTTCGTCGTAGCGCCGGCCTTCGAACGCTTCGTTGTTGAAGTACTTGACCGTCTCGTAGTTCAGCAGCGAGTCGATGGCGCGCGTCTGGCTGGTGGACTCCAGCTCGTTCATCTCGCGGCGGAACTTGGTGCGCCACTCGGTCACCACCACCGTGAAGCTGATGTAGAGCACCAGCGCCACCAGCGTGATCCACACATAGCCCATGTCGAACTTGGTGCCCAGCAGCGCGAGCACCATGGCCACTTCGATCAGCGTGGGGAAGATGCTGTAGAGCGAGTACGAGATGAGCGACTGCACGCCGCGTGTGCCGCGCTCGATGTCGCGTGTCATGCCGCCGGTCTGGCGCTCCAGGTGAAAGCGCAGGCTGAGCGCGTGCAGGTGGCCGAACACCTGCAGCGCAATGCTGCGCGTGGCGCCCTCGGTGGCCTTGGCAAACACCAGCTCGCGCAGCTCGGTGAAGATGCTGGTGGACAAGCGCAGACCACCGTAGGCCAGCAACAAACCCAGCGGCACCACGAGCATGGCTTCGACGCTGCCGGGCTTGATGCTCATGGCGTCGACCAGCTCCTTGAGCAGCAGCGGCACGCTCACGTTGGCCATCTTGGCGGCCACCATGAAGGACAGCGCCAGCACCACGCGCACCTTGTATTGCCAGAGGTAGGGCAGCAGGCGCTGGAGCGTGGCCCAGTCGGAGCGCTGGGG
>QBMB01000084.1 GCA_003241965.1 Burkholderiales bacterium
CAAGTGGCCGTGCTCGGCATCGGCATGATGGGTTTTCCCATGGCCCGTCGACTGTGTGAAGCAGGCTGCACCGTCAGCGTCTGGAACCGCTCGCGCAGCAAGGCCGAGCGCCTGGAGGCTTTCGGCGCTCGCGTGACAGACACCCCCGCCGAGGCGGTGGCCCAGGCCGACATCGTCATCACCCTGCTGGAAAGCGGCGACATCGTGGAAGACGTGTTGTTTCGCCAGGGCACGCTGGGCGGTCTGCGACCGGGCAGCGTGGTGGTCGACATGTCGTCCATCCAGCCGCGCCAGGCGCGCGACCACGCCGCGCGCCTGTCCGCTGCCGGCGTGCACCACCTGGACGCTCCGGTCTCCGGCGGCACGGTGGGCGCCGAGGCCGGCACGCTGGCCATCATGGTGGGTGGCAAACCAGCGGAGTTCGAGCGTGTGCGCCCGCTTTTCGAGCTGCTCGGCCGCCCGGTGCACGTGGGTGCACACGGCACGGGTCAACTGGCCAAACTGGCCAACCAGATGATCGTGGGCATCACCATCGGCGCGGTGGCCGAAGCGCTGCTGCTGTGCGAGAAAGGTGGCGCCGACATGGCGCGTGTCAAGCAGGCCATCACCGGCGGTTTTGCCGACAGCCGCATCCTGCAGGTGCACGGCCAGCGCATGATCGAGCGCGACTTCACCAAGCGCGGCGCAGTGGCCGTGCAGTTGAAGGACATGCGCAACGCGCTGGCCACGGCCAACGAGATCGGCTTTGAAGCCCCCATCACCGCGCTCTTCGAGCAGCTCTATGCCCAGTCGGTCGAGCACGGCCTGGCCGACCTCGACCACTCGGCGCTGTTCGTCGAGCTGGCCAGCCGCAACGGCATGGCCTGAGTTCATTCACCCTCCAGCACAAGGCGCGTCATGGCTTCTGAAGAAACATCTCCACGGGTTGCATTGGTCACCGGCGCGGGCAGCGGCATCGGCCGCGCGGTGGCCCTGGGATTGCTGCAGGACGGCTTTCATGTCGTGCTCACCGGGCGCCGGCCCGAGCCGCTGGCCGAGGTGGCGGCCTTGGCCGAGGCCGCTGGCCAGCAGGCGCTGGCGATCCCCGCCGACGTGCGCGACGAGCACAGCGTGCAAGCCCTCTTCGACGCGATTGAAAGGCGATTCGGCCGTCTGGATGTGCTGTTCAACAATGCCGGCGTCAACGCTCCGGCAGTGCCCATGGACGAGTTGTCCGTGGCGCAGTGGAAGGACGTGATCGACACCAATGTGACCGGCGTTTTCCTGTGCGCGCGCGCCGCCTTCGGCCTGATGCGCCGCCAGACCCCGCAGGGCGGGCGCATCATCAACAACGGTTCGATCTCGGCCCACACGCCGCGCCCCTTCAGCAGCCCCTACACCGCGAGCAAACACGCGGTGCTGGGCCTGACCAAGACCATTGCGCTGGACGGGCGCGAGTTCAACATCGTGTGCAGCCAGATCGACATCGGCAACGCACTGACCGAACTCTCTGCGCGCATGACGCAGGGTGTGCGCCAGGCCAACGGCACCATGGCCACCGAACCCATGATGGACGTGCAGCACGTCGCGCAGGCCGTGCGCTACATGGCCAGCCTGCCACTCTCCACCAACGTGCTCAACATGACCGTGATGGCCAGTCAGATGCCGTTCGTGGGCAGGGGCTGAACCTTCGCGCTGCGCGGGCGGGCGGCGGCCTCGCTCCACGCGTAGGCCGGCAGCGCCAACACCAGTGGCATCAGGTAATACGCGGCGCGGTAGGCCAGCACCGTGGCCAGCACCTCAGTGGCAGGCAGTCGGTCACCCAGCGTGGCGACAAACACCGCCTCCAGCACACCCAGCCCGGCCGGCACATGCGTGAGCACACCGGCCACCGCCGCCAGCAGCAGCGCACCCAGCACGGCGGGGTAGTCGATACGCCCGCCAAACAGGCTCCAGGCCACCGCCCCGATCAGCAGCCAGCTGGCACCTCCCAGCAGCGCCTGCAACAGGGCCACACGACCACCGGGCAGGCTCAGCGTGTGGCCGCGCCAGCCCAGCTCGCGCCGGCGCGACCAGCCGCACAGCGCCAGGTAGGTCAGGGCGAGCGTCACCATCGCAGCGCCGATGGCACGCAACACCATGTCGCTCAGCGCCCATGACTCGGGTAAACGCGGCGGTGCCCACAGCAAGACCGCGCCGGCCACCCACAGGTAACCCAGCCAGTTCGTCACCATGCTGTGCGCAATGACCTTCGCCACGGTTGACGCCGACAGGCCACCTCGCATGTAGAGCCGCAGGCGCAGCCCGAAGCCACCCACCAGGGCGCCGAAGTTGAGGTTGAACGCGTAGCAGATGGCGGCGGTGCCCAGCGTGCGCGGGATTGGCAGCGTGTGCGCGGTGAGCTGGCGCCCGATCAGGTCGAAGCTGGCGACGAGGCCATAGCTCAGCAAGGCCAGGCCAGCCGCCGTGAGCATCTGCGTGACCGACAAGGCCTGCAGCGCCTGCCCCACCGCTGACCACTCCACCGTGCGAGCCTGGCGTGCCACCAGGGTCAGCACCAGCGCCGCGAGTGCCCACGGTGCGATGCGCTTGAACCAGGTCCAGGCCTGTAGCGCGGCACGCGTCATGTGGCTTCTCCGCGCATCGGCACCACCCTCGGTTCCCGTCCCGACCATTTCGAGGCCCAGACCGGAAAGCGACGCAACGCATGAAACACCACCATGCTGCGCACGGCGATCCAGGCCGAGCGCAAGCGCCCCGTGGGGGTCCGTTGCACGCGTTCGCAGCTTTGCGCCATCAGGTGGTCGATGCGCTCACGCAGGTGACAGGCAAAGGCCGAGTCGCGCACCACCACATTGGCCTCCAGGTTCAGGCTCAAGCTCGTCGGGTCCAGGTTGCTGGAACCCACGGTGGCCCAGAGGTCGTCCACCACCGCCACCTTGCCGTGCAGCGGCCGTTCGTTGTACTCGTACACGTTCACGCCGGCGCGCAGCAGATGCCGGTAGAGCAACTCGCTGGCGCGCTTCACCCACGGCTGGTCCGGGTGGCCTTGCAGCACCAGGTCCACCTGCACGCCACGCCGCGCGGCGCGGCGCAGGTCGCGCAGCAGGCGGTAGCCCGGAAAAAAATAGGCGTTGGCGATCAGGATGCGCTGGCGCGCACTGCGCACCGCAGCGCGGTAGTGGCGTTCGATGTCGGTGCGGTGCAGGTCGTTGTCTCGCGTGACGAACGCGGCCACCGCACCACCTTCGTGGACATCGGGAGCACCCTCTTGCTCACGGCTGGCGCGCCAGCGTTGCAGCCACTGGCGGCGCGCCGGTTGTGGTGCCTGCACATTGGCGCGGCAGAAAGCCTGGATCTGGCCCACGAGTGGGCCTTCAACCTCAACCGCGTAGTCCTGTTTGCCCAAGGGACCGAACTCCGCGAGGTGGTCGATCGAGTAGTTGATGCCCCCCACAAAAGCGCGCTGCCCATCAACCACCACCAGCTTGTGGTGCATGCGGCGCAGCAGGTTGATGCGGGCGCCGAACAGGCGCTGCGCCGGCTCGAAGCTGCGCAGGCGCACACCGGCATCGATGAGCGGCTGCGTGAACGACGCGGACAGATCGGGCGAGCCCCAACCGTCAACCAGCACATGCACCTGGGCACCCCGTTGAGCGGCGGCCAGCAAGGCCTGATGCAACTTGCGCCCGACCTTGTCGTCGAACAGGATGAAGGTCTCCAGCAGCACCTCGCGTTCGGCCGCGGCGATGACTTCAAACACCCGTGGGTAGTAGCCCTCGCCGTTCTCCAGCAGCGTGATGCGGTTACCCGGTATCCAGCGCGAATTCATGGCGCCCTCCGCACGTCGATCTCGGCGGCCACCGGCGCATGGTCGGACAGCTGCGCCCAGGGCTGGCGCGGCATGGGCAACGGCTGCGCAGCCGCCACACCGCGCACGTAGATGCGGTCCAGCCGCATCAGCGGCCAGCGCGCGGGAAAGCTGCGCGCGTGCTGGCCGTGCGCCTGCTTGAACACCTCACGCAGTCCAACGGGAGCCAGCAGTGCATCGGCGCGCGAGCGCCAGTCGTTGAAGTCACCCGCCACCACCAGCGGCGCATCGGCAGGCACCTCTTGTTGCACGGTCTCACACAGCCGCGCGAGCTGGTGGCGCCGGTGCGATTCGCTCAAACCCAGGTGCACACACATCACGTGCAGCGCCGGCAGGCCGTCGGGCAGTGCCAGTTCGCAGTGCAGCAGGCCACGCGGCTCCGTGCCGGGCAAGGACATGTCGTGGTTGTGGCTGCGCAGCACCGGAAAGCGCGACAGCACCGCGTTGCCATGGTCCAGCCCCTCGGCCACCGCGTTGCGCCCATAGGCGTGATCGGGCCAGATCGCGTCGGCCAGAAACTCGTACTGCGCACCCACCGCCGCCGCGCTGCGCGCGCTGGTACCGCCGTCCACTTCCTGCAGGAACACCACGTCGCTCTGAACCGCGCGCACCGCCTCGCGCAAGCCGTGCAACACGAAACGGCTGTTGAACACGTCATAGCCCTTGTGGATGTTGACCGTCAACACGCGCAGCGACCTTGAGGGCGGGTGCGCGATCACGCCTTGGATGGGCGCGGGCGCGCTGGGAACAACAAAAGCATCGTTCCATCATGCAGGAACACCGGCCAGGCGTCTGTCAGATGGCGCACAGACCGGGCGCGCCGAGTCCATCGCGCAGCGCGCCTGCGCCCGACACCGCAACCACTGGCGCTGCGCACCGACCCTCTTTATGGTCCTGCCTCAGCCGCCGGATCCCCTTGGCTGCAACGCTCCACAGCGAACCATCACCATGATCGAAAACCACCCCGCCTTTCACTACCTGGGCTACATCGACGGCCCACGCTTCGTCCTCTACGTCTTCGACGAAGGCCTTCACGTGCACGCCAAAGGGCCGGTGCGCATGCGCCGCCCCCTCCCGAACGAACTGCCGCAGGCGCAGGCCGCTTGCATGGGTGTGCTGATGGCCGAGTTCGACCCGCTGATGGCGGCCGACGTGGGCTGGAACCCGGTCAACGTCAACAGCTGCTGGTGCGCGTGGGCGACCCGCACTTCGACCCCGCGCACCGCAGGCCCGCCGTGGATGCGCTGCTGGCCCAGGCAGAGCCCTCATTGGCGCAGCAGGTCTGCGAAATTGCCGGCGCACATGAATTCCGGTTAAAGGGCTACCTGCCCGGTGAACCCGGTCAGGCACCCACGTTGGTGTTCGACGGGGGCGTGTGGATACCCCGGCACGAAGACGCGGCCATCGACGACCTGGCCGCCTTGCGCATCCTGCTGCGCGCGCAGTACGCACCGTGCAAGGACCCGGCCCGCGTGACGTACGGCCACGAGATCGATCGCCTCTGCACATGCGGGTGGACACCCGGATGGCCATGTCGCTCAAGCTGCGTCTGGACCAGGCCGCACTGCTGGCATGGCTGGGCGACCTGGGGTTTCACCAGCCCACCCTCAGCCCGTTTGCCAAACCGGCCATCACGCGCGAGGCGCTGACCTTGCGGCACGCCTTGGTGCGCCTGCATGTGAAGGGCCAGGCAAACGATGCACCTCCCGCCGTGGTGTACGTCGACCACACGGGCCATGTGCAGCTGGAGGGCGAGCAGCTCAACGCCGACGTGGCTGTGAAACGCCTGAACGAACAGCACGACAGGCTGATCGACTTCATCGCCCTGTTGTGACGGAGACGGGTACGGTCAGTGCACCGATTCGAGCGTGAACTCCGCCACCGTGCCCACCCCCACCTGGCTGCGCACACGCACCTCGCCCCCGTGGTGGTGCACGATGCGCTGCACCATGCTCAGGCCGATACCGCTGCCTTCGAACTGCGACGCCGAATGCATGCGCCGAAACGGCTGGAACAGGTGGCGGGCGTGTGCCATGTCGAAGCCGGCACCGTTGTCGCTCACGCGGTACCAGGTGCACCGATCTTCCTGAAAACTGTCGATGCGGATACGCGCCACCGGCACGCGCGCGGTGTATTTCCACGCGTTGTGCAGCAGGTTCTGCCACACCTGCGCCACCAGATCGGGGTCACCCTGCGCGGGTGGCAACGGGTCGAACCGCAGCTCCACGGATCGCACCGGGTCGCCGCTGCGCACCAGGGTCCAGGTGTCTTCGGCCAGGGCGCTCATGTCGATGGTTTGGCGCTGGAGTGTGTGCTGGTCGATCTGCGCCAGGTTGTACAAGGCGTCGATCATCGCGTTCATGCGCCGCGTGGCCTTGTCCACCTGTTCGCTGTATTCCAGCGCCTCGTCGGTGTGCCCCAGCTTGAGGCGCTCGCGCATCAGCCCCATGAAACCCTGAATGGCCAGCAGCGGTGCGCGCAGGTCGTGCGCCACGGCACGGGTGAATTCGCGCAGGCGGTCTGCCCCGGGGTCGGTGGGCGGCACCGAATCGGGCGCTTCGCGCTGGGTCTGCGCCAGTTCGTCGTGCAGAGTCTCGTAGCCTTGGCGAAACACCGGGTCTTGCGCCAGGCGCTCGGTCACGTCGCGCACGATGCACAGCACCACCGTGAGTTCGCCCACGCGCATCTTGTCGGCGCTGATCAGGCACGCGCGCTGCTGGCCGTCGACGCGGGTCACCGTCACCGGCAGTGCGTCCAGCAGGCCGTCCAGGTCGATGGCGCGGGCCAGGCGCTTGAGGGTGTCCAGCCCGATGTGGTGCGCCAGGGCACGCAGTGGCTGGCCCACCACCTGGTCTTCAGCCAGGCCCAGCAGCGCGGCCACCGCCGGGTTGGCATCCTGCACCAGGCCGCTGTGGTGGTCCACCACCAGCATGGGCTCCGGGTTGCGCTGGAAGGTACGCTCCAGCAGTTCCTCGGCGTGGCGCAGCGCACGCTCGGCACCTTCGCGCAGCGCGCGCTCACTGGCCACCGCACGCCCGCGCTGGCGCAGCCCGTACACGGCGAGCAACAGCAGCACCGAGCCGCCCACCGCGAGGCGCCAGACCCAATGGCGCTGCTGCTCCAGATCGCGCACCATGGCCAGTTGCTCGGCGCTCACGGGCTCGTCGTTGAGCCAGCGCACACGCAACTCGGCCAGGGTGCCATTGGACTCCAGGCGGTCCAGCGCGCCCTGCAGGCGCTGGCGCAGCGCGTCGTTGTCGCGCACCACCGCCAGCGAATAGGTCTGCAGCCGCAGGTTGCCCAGGGAGGCCACCAGTCCGGGCACTTCCCCACTGGCGATCACCGGATCGGCGTACGAACGGGGCAGCAAGGCCATGTCGGCGAAACCGAGCTGCACCGCCTGCAGGGCCGACACCGCATCTGGCGTGCGGATGAACGGGCCACGGATGCCCGAGAGCCACTTGCTCAGGCTCTCGCGCATGGGCTCGTGGTCCAGCACGGCGATGCGCAAACCCTGCAGGTCCTGCAGGGCTTGCGGCGCGGGCTGACCCACCGGCAGGTACACCGCAAAGGCGGGTGCCGCGTGGCCCTTGAGGAAATGGGCGTAGGCGCGCCGTTCGGTGGTCTGCACCATCGCAATCACGTCCACCCGCCCCGACTTGAAAGCTTCCACCGTGGCGGGCCAGGCCTGCAGGCTGATGGACACCTCCACACCGAGTTCCCGCCCGAGCGCCTGCATCAGTTCGACCTGGAAGCCTTCGGGCTGGCCCTGGGCGTTGAGCGACTCGAAAGGCGCGAACGCGGCATCACCGCCGTAGCGCAGCGTGGTTTGCGCGTGCGCGGGGGCGCAGACCGCCGACCAGGCCAGGAACAGCGCGCAACACCACAGCCGGGCAAGGCTGCCCCGTTGTGGTTTGCCCCCCTTCTGGATTCGTTTCGCTGGAGTGGATCGCGGCATGCTGGGTTGCACAGGCTGGGTGTCCGGTCCACCACGGACGACACTTTTCCTTACAGTGCCACAAAACCGGGCCCCGCAGGTGCCATCAACACAGCGGGCCACCCCTCTTGTCGGATACCCCCCACACCAGCGCGGCACACCCGCGAATTCAGGCCTTCAGCGCAAAGCCTGCAATCTGCTTGTAGTTGTCCGAGATGGCGCGCAGTTCGTCCTGGCTGATCAGCGCGTCGATGTTGTCGAAGGGCTTGCCGCCGCTGAGTTCGTCGGCTTTCATGATGATGAAGTCCGGCGGCAGCGTGCGGTTGGTTTCCACCACGCGGGCGGTGGCGGGCAGGCGCGCGGCCTGGTAGCGCTGCAAGGCGGCGCGCAGGTCACCGCCGCCGGCGTGTTCGGTGGCGATCTCATCGGCCAGCGTGCGCGCATCGATCAGCGCCTGGGCCGAACCGTTGGAGCCGCGCGGGTACATGGGGTGGGCGGCGTCGCCCATCAGGGTGACACGCTCGAAGCTCCAGCGCGGCAGCGCGTCCTTGTCCACCATGGGGTACTCGAACACCTGTTCGGCCGAGGTGATGAGCGCGGGCACGTCGAGCCAGTCGAAGCGCCAATCGGCGAACGTGGGCAGGAAATCTTCCGCGCGGCCGGGGCGGTTCCAGTCGTTCATGCGCGCTTCGCCGTCGCGGATCTCGGCCACCCAGTTGATGAGCTGGTTGCCCTGTCCGTCCACGTTGTCCACGATGGGGTAGATCACCATCTTGCCGGTGTCGATGGAGCCCACGCGGATGTAGGTCTTGCCATCCAGGATGGGCTTGTGCACCGAGGTGCCGCGCCAGGTGTTGATACCGCCGTAACAGACTTTGTCGTCCGGATAAAAGTGCTTGCGGATCGCGGAGTTCACGCCGTCGCAGGCCACCACCCATGGCGCACGCACCGGCGCCACCGGGCCCTGCGCGTTGTCGGCAAACGCGAGCGTGACGCCCTCATCGTCCTGCGCCAGGCCGCTGCAGCGGTAACCGGTGTGCACATGCTGCGGGCCCAGCCGCTGCAGCACCGCCTCGAACAGGATGCGGTGCAGCTTGCCGCGGTGAATGCCGAGCTCGGGCAGTTCGTAGCCGGCATGGCGCCCGCGCGCCTCGCCGTACACGCGCTGGCCGAAGCGGTTGAAGAACACGCTCTCGCGGTTCTCGATGCCCACGGCCTCCAGCTGCGGCAGCAGGCCCAGCGCGGTCAGCTCCTGCATGCCGTGCGGCAGCAGCGTGATGCCCACGCCGAGCTCCTTCACATCGGGTGCGGCTTCATACACATCGCAGGCAATGCCGCGCTGGTGCAGCGCCAGCGCAAACGCCAGCCCGGCGATGCCGCCACCCACCACCGCGATCGCGGGTTGTTCACTCGTGTTCATTCGGCTTTGATGTTCTGTGCCTTGATGAGCGCGGCCCAGCGCTCTGCGTCTTTTTCCACCAGCTGGCCGAACGCCTCGGGCGTGCCGGTGCTCGGGTCCATGCCCTGGGAGGAAAACGCCTTCTTCACGTCATCGCCCGCCAGGATGCTGTTGATCTCGCGGTTGAGCGTGACCACCATCGCCGGCGCCATGCCCTTGGGCGCAAACACGCCGTACCACATGTCCACGTTCACGTCGGCGGTGCGCGACTCGGTAAGCGTGGGCACCTCGGGCAGGAGGGCGTGGCGCTTGTCGCTGCCAATGGCCAGCGCCACCAGGCGCCCACTGCGGATCTGCGGAAGCGCCACGTGGATCGGCAGGAACATCGCGTCCACCTGGCCACCGATCATGTCGGTGAGCGCCGGGCCGGTGCCGCGGTAGGGAATGTGGGTGATGAAGGTCTTGCTGGTGTTCTTGAACAGCTCCATCGACAGGTGGTGCGGCGTGCCCACGCCGGGCGAGGCGTAGTTGAGCTGGCCCGGCGCCTTGCGGGCGGCATCCACCAGATCGGCGGCGGTCTTGTAGCCGGTCTTGGGGTGCGTCACCAGCAGGAGCTGGCCCCAGCTGGTGAGGCTCACCGGGGTGAGGTCGCGCAGCGGGTCGAAAGTGGCCGCCGGGTACAGGCTGCGGTTCATCACCAGGGTGTTCACGCTCACCAGCAAGGTGTTGCCGTCGGGCGCGGCGCGCACCACGGCCTCGGTGCCGATGTTGCCCGAGGCGCCGGCCCGGTTGTCCACCACCACGGGGCGCTTCAGTCGCTCGGAGAGCTTGGGTCCGATGGTGCGTGCGATCAGGTCGATGCCGGTGCCGGGGGTGAAGGGCACGATCAGGCGCAGCGGCGCATCGGTCGTCTGGGCCTGCACCAGACCGGTGCTGGCCCATGCCGCCAGAGCCACCAGCGCGATCAGACCGCGGCGGGAGCAGGTGGTGAGGGTTGTCGAGCGTGTCATGTGATGTCTCCTATCGTTAGCATGCGAACCATTATGAAAGTCACCCCGGGATGCCCGCCATTCGTAGAATCCCGAGTTTCCAGGCTTTTCATGACCCTGAACGACCTCTACCAGCGCCCGGGCTTCTTGCTGCGCCGCACCCACCAGATTTCGGCGGCGGTGTTCGAGAACGCTTGCGCCACTGTGGGCCTCACGCCGGCGCAGTACGGCGTGCTCACCGTGCTGGCCAACGAGCCCGGTCTGGACCAGACGCGGCTGGCCCGCGCGCTGGCCTTCGACAAGGTCACCGTCATGCGGGTGTGCAAGGGGCTGGAGGAGCGCGGCATGATCGAGCGGCGCATGTCCGAGCACAGCCGCCGGCAGATGGCCGTGGTGCTCACTGCTGCCGGCAAGAAGCTGCTGCTGCAGGCACGCGGCCCGGCCGAGCAGGCTTACCAGCGTTTGCTGTCGCCCTTGACGCCTGAGCAGCGCCACCAGCTGATCGAGATTCTCGAAGCCCTCACCCAGGGCCTGGCCGAGGACGCGCGCGCGCCCTTCGTGCCCCTGTTGCCCCAGGCCGTGGCGAGCGAGCGGGTGGAACCAGCGCCCGCACCCAAAGCCCGTGCTGCCCGCACCAACACGGGGCAGGGTATCGCGGCCAAGCGCCGCTGAAGGTCACGCGCCATCTGCTTTTGGTGCAAGGCAGGGGGCAAAGTCCGGTCCGCAGCAATGCGGTGGCTGGCACGCTTTCTGCTCATATCGAAGGCGCAAGAAGAGCGATTTGGGGTCCGACCTGCAAATCCTCAGCACTCAGGTGCACTAGGGTTCCGGCCGCGAGACTGAACGTCGAGCGGTGTCTGGTCCGAGAGTGTGCCGGCCTCATCGCAGGCTCCACGGAGGGATAAAAGCCCGGGAGAACGATCCACCGATCGCTTCTTCATGCACGTCCCTTCAACCCACGGAGCCCCATGATGAAATTCTCTGCCCCCACCCTGTCCAGCCGGCGCAACCACTTCCTCAAACCGGCCCTGGGCCTGGCACTGTCGCTGGCGAGCGTTGTCTCGTTCGCCCAAAGCGCACCCTCCATGAAGATCGCCACCGTGGTCTGGATCGGCTACGGCCCCTTCTATGTGGCCGAGGCGCTGGACCTCTACAAAAAATACAACCTCAAGGTCTCGTTGCAGGTCTTCAACGACCCGGCGCTGATCCCGGCGGCCATCGCTTCGGGCGCGGTCGACGGCGGCATGCTGACCTACGACCAGGTGGTGGGCCAGGTGGCTGCCGGGCGCAACATGAAGGTGGTCATGCCCATCGACTACTCCAACGGTGGCGACGCCATCGTGGCCGACAGCAGCATCACCAAGGTGGCGGATTTCAAGGGCAAGAAGATCGGCTACAACCCGCTCTCACCATCCGACTTCCTGCTCTCCTACGCGCTCAAGACAGTGAACCTGACCGAGAAGGACATCACCCCGGTGAGCATGACGCCCGAAGCCGTGCCGGCCGCCATGGCCTCCGGCCAGTTGCCCATCGGCGTGACCTACGAGCCCAGCTTGTCGCAAATCCTCGGCCAGGGTGGCGGCAAAAAGTTCAAGGTGGTGTTCTCCTCGAAAAACGCACCCGGTCTGATCGCCGACGTGCTGGTCTTCGACGACAAGGTCATCAAGGCCAAGCCGGCCGAGATCACCAACATCATGAAGGCCTACCTGGACGGCATGGCCTACATGAAAGCCAAGCCCGCCGAAGCCCACAAGATCATCGGCAAGTTCATGGGCGTGTCGGCCGCCGAGGTGAAGGAACAGCTCACCGGCGTCTACAACATCCCGCTGGCCGAGATGCCCAAGGCCTTCGCCCCCGGCAAAGACACCACCTCGTACTACGCCAGCGGCGAGATCATTGGCCAGCTGCTCAAGGCCAAGGGCCAGATCACCACGGTCCCGCCCACCGAAGCAACCTTTGACGCCAGCCTCGTCAAGGCCTTCAAGTAACTCTTGAGGCCACCGCGCCGCTGCTGTTGCAGGCATCGGCGCGGTGAAGCGGTTGATCTCGGCCGCCCTCCACATTGATCACCACTGAAGGCATTTCCATGAAACCGGTTTTCCGATACGAGGACGGCGTGTGGCCGAACATCGCCGCCATCAGCTTCACCGTGCTGGGCTGGCCCGCAGGCATCGCCCTGCTCGGGCAGGCCCACTGGCTGCTGAATCTGCTGGGCGTGCTGCTGGTGGCGCAGACGCTGATCTGGTCGGCCTACTACATCCACGAGCTCGCGCACAACGCGATCTTTCGCACGCCACAGGCCAACGAGCGCTGGGGCACCCTCATGAGCTGGATCAACGGCAGCTGCTACGCCAGCTTCGCCGACATGCGCCGCAAGCACATGCGCCACCACGTCGAACGAGCCGACGTCATCACCTTCGACGCGCAGGCCTTCCTGCGCACCAACCCCACCGTGCGCCGCGCCGTGCTGGCGCTGGAGTGGGCCTATTTCCCGGCGGTGGAGTTCGTCATGCGCGGCTATGTGATCGCCATGCCCTTCATGAGCGAGCAGAAGAAGTCGGCCCGCATGCGCGTGGTCGCCACGGCCATCGTGCGCATCACCGCACTCGCGTTGCTGGGCTGGTGGTCGCTCAAGGCGCTGGTGCTGTACTTCGTCGCTTTCCTGATTTTCATCACCGTGCTGCGTTTTGCCGACTGCTTCCAGCACACCTACGACGCCTACCCCATCCTGGACGACAAACCGATCCCGGCCGACAAGGTGCGCGACCGCGCCTACGAGCAGGCCAACACCTACAGCGACGTGGTGAGCCTGGACGCGAAGTGGTTCAACCTGATCTGGCTCAACTTCGGTTTTCACAACGCGCACCACGAGCGCCCCACCGCGCCCTGGTACCGCCTGCCCGCCTTCCACCGCGAGCTCTACGCCGACAGCTACCCCCAGGTGATCACCGTGGGTGAGCTGTTGAAGAGCTTTCACATCAACCGCGTCAAACGCGTGCTGGCGAGCAACTACGGCGAGGTCCAGCCCATGGGCACACCGGGGCGTGCAGACGGCTTCGTGGGCGCCGTGGGTGTGTCTTTCCTCACAGCGGTCTGAGGTGGCTTCCAACCACGGCCTGCAGGACAAGACCGTGCTGATCACCGGCGCGGCCGGCGGTATCGGCCAGGCACTGGCGCGGGCCTTTACGGCGCAGGGGGTGCGGCTGATGCTGCTGGATCGCGCCGGCACCAGCGTGCAGGCGCTCGCAAGCGAACTGGGTGCCCTGGCGGCGGAGTGCGACCTCGGCAACGCCACCCAGGTGGCCGCGGTGGCCAAGCAAGTGCGCGAACGCTGGGGCACGCTCGACGTGCTCGTAAACAACGCCGGCACCGAGTACCCCACACCGCTCGCCGACTCCGCACCCGACTCCATGGCCCGCTGGGCCAGCCTGCTCGACAACAACGTCACCTCGATGGTGCGGCTCACACAGGCCTTGCTGCCACTGCTGCCGCGCGGCGCGAGTGTCATCAACCAGAGCTCCATCTGGGGCCGCATCGGCGTGGCCGGTTTCTCGGCCTACGCCGCGAGCAAACACGCCGTGGTGGGCCTCACGCGATCACTGGCGCTGGAGCTGGGCCCACGCGGCATCCGGGTGAACGCGGTCTGCCCCGGCTGGATCCGCACCGAGGCTGCGCTGCGCTCGCTCACCGCCATGGCGCTGGAACAAGGGTGCAGCGAGGCCGAGGTGGAGCGCGAGATCCTGGCGCGCCAGGCCGTGCCCGAGATGCTCATACCGGCCGACATCGCCGGGGTGTTCCTGTTTCTCGCCAGCAGCGATGCACGCTCACTCACCGGCCAGTGCCTCGTGGCCAGCCACGGCGAGGTGATGGCATGAGCGTTTCGCTGTCACTCGCGGGCCAGACGGCCCTCATCACCGGTGCCGCCACCGGCATCGGCCGTGCGATCGCGCTGAAGCTCACGCAAGCCGGCGCCCGCGTGGTCATCAACCACCTGAACCAGCCGCAAGAAGCTGCCACGCTGGTGCAGGCCATCAAGAGCGCGGGCGGCCAGGCCGTGGCGATCAGCGCCGACGTGAGCAATAGTGCGTCCGTGCAGCGCCTGGTCACTGAGGCCTTGCACACCGTGGGCGACATCCACATCCTGGTCAACAACGCCGGCATCATCCAGGAGAAGCCTTTCCTGGACACCACCGAAGATGATTGGGACCGCATGTTGGCCACCGACCTCAAGTCGGTCTTCCTCATGACGCGCGCGGTGCTCCCGGGCATGGTGGCGCGCGGCGGTGGCGTCATCGTCAACATGGCGTCCGATCTCGGCATCCTCGGCCGCGAAAACTACGCACCCTACTGCACGGCCAAGGCCGGTGTGATCGGACTCACCAAGTCGCTGGCGCGGGAGTTCGCGTCGCACGGCATTCGCGTCAACGCCATCGCACCCGGCCCGGTGAACACCGCCATGGTGTCGCTGGAGAGCATGAGCGCCGAGTGGATGGAGAAGGAGCTCGCCATACCGCAGCACCGCGTGGCCGAGGCCGAGGAGATCGCGGCCACCGCGCTGTTTCTCGCCAGCGACCTCTCGCGCTTCTACTGCGGCCAGGTGCTGGGGCCCAACGGCGGCTCGGTGATGCCCTGATTGCGCGCCATGTCTCTGCTCACCCACCCCTCCAACCGCGTCGCCACCAGCGTGCTGCTGTTCTCGGCATCGCTCTGGGGCCTGTCATGGATGCCGCTGAAGTGGTTCATTGCGCAAGGTCTCACCGGGCCCATGGTTTCGCTGCTCTCGTACGGTGTGGTGGGCCTGTTCACCTGTGTCTTCATCTGGCGCCAGCGCGCCGCCTGGCGGCCGCAGTGGGGCTTGCTGCTGGCCCTGGCCTTGGTCGGTGGCTGGGCCAACACCTCGTTTGTCAACGCGCTCATGCTGGGCGACGTGGTGCGGGTGATGTTCCTGTTTTACCTCTCGCCGGTGTGGTCGGTGCTGGGCGGCTGGCTGTTTTTGAAAGAGCGCATTCCACCGCTGCGCTGGGCGGCGGTGGTGGTGGCGCTGCTGGGGCTGTGGCTGTTCCTGGGCGGCCCCGGCGGGGTCGATCTGGCCTTCACCTTCGTCGATTTCCTCGCGCTCTCTGCCGGCTTCTGTTTCGCCGCCAACAACGTGATCGCACGCGCCGCACAGCAGGTGCCGATGGTGAGCAAAACCTTCGCCGTGTTCGCTGGTTGCGGCGTCATCTCGCTCGTGGCCACCACCGCACTGGGTCACACCGTGCCCGCCCACATGGGCCTGGGCGTGTGGCTCGCGGTGCTGGCCTACGGTTTCGTCTGGCTGCTGCTGGCCACCGCCACCTGGCAGTTCGGCGTGACGCACATCGAGAGCAGCAAGGCCGGCGTGATCCTGCTGGCCGAGCTCGTGGTGGCGGTGCTCACCGCGCTCTGGTTCGGCGACGAATCCATGACCGGCCTGGAATGGGCCGGGGGTGCGCTGATCACCCTGGCCGCTTTTGCCGAAGCCATCGACACCTCGGCCCCTCCCAAACCCCAAGCACAAGGCACCTGAATGAACCCCACCGTGTGGATGAACGAACTCTCGTGGGTCGACTACCAGTCGCGCGTGCAGCGCGACCAGCCCCCCGTGCTGCTGCCCGTGGGTGCGCTCGAACAGCACGGCCCACACCTTCCGCTGGGCACCGACGGCCTGCTCTCCAGCGCCGTGTCGGCCGACACCGCTGCGATGGTGGGCGGGCTGGTGGCACCCACGCTCTCCTACGGCTACAAATCGCAGCCCAAGTGCGGCGGCGGGCAACACTTTTGCGGCACCACGAGTGTGGACGCCGCCACGCTGGTCGGCCAGGTGCGCGATGCGGTGCGTGAATTCGCGCGCCACGGTTTGACCAAGCTCGTGATCGTGAACGGCCACTATGAGAACCAGTGGTTCCTGATCGAGGGCATCGACCTCGGCCTGCGCGACGCCAAAGCCGCCAACCCGACAAACCAACTGCAGGTGATGCGCCTGGAGTACTGGGACTTCATGACACCCGAGACCCTGGGCGATGTGTTCCCCGACGGTTTCCCCGGCTTTGCGCTGGAGCACGCGGCCGTGCTGGAGACTTCCATGATGCTGCACTACCACCCGAATCTTGTGCGCATGGACCTGTTGCCCGACGACGGCCCGGCCGACTTCCCGCCTTACGACATGTACCCACCGCGCACCGACTGGGTGCCGGCCTCGGGCGTGCTCTCCTCGGCCAAGGGGTCCGACGCCACCAAGGGCCGACTGCTGGCCCATGAGGTGGCGCGCCGCATGGCCGAGGCCATCACCACCGGCTTCACCCGACCTACCGCCGCCTGACCATGGACACCGCGCCCGATCCCACCCGCACCGCGCTGGTCGTGATCGACCTGCAGCGCGATTTCTGCAGCCCCGGCGGCTACGCAGATCGGGCCGGCATCGACATAGCCCCCATGCAGGCGGTGGTGGTCAACGCCGTGCGGCTGCTGCAGGCTGCGCGCACCGCCGGCCTGCTGGTGGTGCACACGCGCGAAGGCCACCTGAGCGATCTCTCCGATTGCCCGCCGGCCAAGCTGGCGCGCAGCGTCGTGGCGGGTGCACCCATCGGCAGCCTGGGGCCGCTGGGCCGGCTGCTGGTGCGCGGTGAACAAGGACACGACTTCGTGGACGCCGTGCGCCCCGTGAGCGGCGAAGCGGTGATCGACAAGCCCGGCTACGGTGCTTTCCACCGCACGCGGCTGGCGCAGGTGCTGGCCGCGCGCGACATTGAACAACTCATCATCTGCGGCGTGACCACCGAGGTGTGTGTGCACTCCACACTGCGCGAAGCGGTGGACCGGGGTTTTCTCTGCACCACCGTGGGAGACGCCACCGCCGCGAGCAACCCTGCACTGCAGGCCGCAGCGCTGGCCATGATCGATGTGGAAGGCGGCATCTTCGGCCAGGTGCGCAGCACCGATGAAGTGGTGGCTTCGCTGCAAGGCCTGCCTCCCGCCGACCCCGACCGCCTGGACGCCCGGGTCAACACCTGGGTGAAAGCCTTCACCGGAGCCTGACACCATGACCCAGGCACTTCGCATCTGGCCGCTGCTCACGGCCACCCACCGCTACGACAAGACCATCTCCACCTTCAACCGGGGCCATGGCCAAACCATCGAGGCGCCCATCCTCGCGTATTTGATCGAGACGAAAAACGGCCGCATCCTGTACGACGTGGGCTGCGACCACGCCAAGATCCACACACCCGCGATGCGCGACCGCTACTACAACCCGGCCACCTTCGAGATGGGCGCACCCGACATGCGCGAGGAGCACCGCATTCCCCACCACCTGGCCCGCCTGGGGCTGGGCGCGAAGGATGTGGACGTGGTCTTCATCGGCCACCTGCATTTTGACCACGCGGGTGGCCTGAAGGAACTCAAACGCTGCGGCTGCGGCGCCGACATTCACCTGCAGCGCGACGAATGGGACGCCGCCTGCAGCGGCCTGGACGGCGCGGTGTTCGAGGACGACCTGCTCGACGACGAGGGCCGGGCCTTCCAGTTTTGCCTCAAGCACGGCGAGTACAGCGTGCTGCCCGGTGTGCAGGCCGTGGCGACACCCGGCCACACTGCCGGCCACATGTCCATGCTGATCGAGCTGCCCACCGGCGCACCGGTGCTGCTGGCCGGCGACGCGGCCGACCTGCAGGAAAACATCGACGACGAGGTGGCGCCCGGCACGCTGTGGCAAGGCCGTGAGCAGCAGGCCGTTGACAGCATCCGCAAGCTCAAGGCGCTGGCGCGCGAGACCGGCGCACAACTCTGGCCCAACCACGACATGGCCTTCTACCGAAGTCTTCCAGCGTTTCCACGAGCCATTGAATGAACCCATCCCCCATCCCCGAGCGCTACCACGGCGTGTGGCAACGCACCCTGCTGCAAACCCCCAACGTGCGCGACACCACCACCTGGGTGCGCTGGCTGCAGACCGGTCTGTGGCACGGCGACCTGCGCGTCCCGCCCGAGGCCGACCGCCGCACACAGGCGGGCTGCGCGGAGCAACAAGGCTTCGGCGGCACCACGCTCATCACGCAGCCGGACGTGTCACAACCCGAGGTCTGCACCTGGCAGCGCAAGATCGATCTGCAGCCCCCGCGCAGCACGCCCGATGCCGGCCACATGGTGTTCGAGTCGCCCGATGTCGTGCACGAGACCGGCATCCACGGCCAGTACTTCGAAGTGTGGGAACGTCTGCCCGGATCCACCGGCACACGCATTGCGCTGGCCGCGCTCGACGCCACAGGCACACCCACGGCAGAGCGCCTGCTGGTGTCGGGCCGCTATCTCATGCACCTGCGCCCGCGCAGCAGCGCCTGGCCCGCCGACACCACACCCGACGAGACCCTGGCCGACATGGTGGCGCGCCATCCACAGCAAGCCGAAGCACTGCTCGATTTCACCATCAGCTTCGGCACGCTGGAACACGGCGTGTGGACCATCGAGCGCGCAACGCTGCCTGCGCTGGAAGGCGCCGCACAACGCTGTGCACTCACCCTGCAAGACGACCACACCGCGCTGGCCCACAGCGACGGGCTGGCACCCCGGTGGCAAGTGCTGGAGTGGCATGAGGTGCACGCACCGGTCTGAAGCGACCGCGCTGCACCGCTGAAGTGCGGGCGATGTCCCATGCACCGGGCTTGCGGCCGGTGGCGCCGCCGTGCTCCGCGCAAGCTCCGTGCGCCCGGTTTTTTGCCGCGTTCGCCGGGCACGCTCCTTGCGCTTCCCCCGGGGCGTTCCAC
>QBMB01000085.1:0-14635 GCA_003241965.1 Burkholderiales bacterium
GTTTCAAACTACAGTGCGGTGATGCAAACCGACCGCACTCTGCCCCCCTCCGACGCCCCGTCTGCCCTTCCCGGCAACGGGGCGTCGCCACGTTGGGCCACGCTCATGGTGGCCACATGCAACGTGCTCAACCTGGCGCAGCCCGGTCGCCACTTCTACGACGGGCAAGACCCCTACAGCCAGACCGAGTTCGAGCGCAAGGTGGACTGGCTGGGCAACCGCTTCAAGGCGCTCAACGCCGACGTGATCGCGGTGCAGGAGGTGTGGGACGAACTCGCCCTGCGCGCAGCCGTGGCACGCAGCGGACTGCAATACAGCTCGGTGGTGGTACCCGGCGCCGAGAACGGCCCGGGCCAGGTGGGCGCACAGGGCACACCGCGCGTGGGCATCGTCACCCGGTTGAAGCTGGAGTCGGTCGAGTCCCTCGTCAACTTCCCCGCGGCGGCCGTGGTGCAGGTGCCCGGCCTTGGCGCCCACACCCGCTTCGAGCGTCCACCGCTGGTGGCCACGCTGCGCCTCAAACACGGCCAGCCGGTGTGCGTGATCACCGCGCACCTCAAGAGCAAACGCCCCAAGTACCTGGAAGACGCCAGTGGCAAGACCATCGAAGACACCGACGACCCCGCCGTGCAGGCGCTGGGGTCCCTGCGCTCGCTCATCATGCGGGCCGCTGAAGCGCTGGCCCTGCGCCTGAAGGTGGTGGAGCTGCTGCACCGCACGCGCCTGCCCCTGGTGCTCATGGGCGACCTCAACGACGGCCCGCACAGCGTGACCACACAGCTCATTGCCGCCACCTCGCAGGTGGCCTACGACAAGGGCGCGCGCGACAACGCGCTGTTCAGTGCGTGGGACGTGCAGGGCGAGGCCGCGTTGCGCCGCGACGTGGCCTATTCGCACATCCACCAGGGCTACCCCGAGGTGCTCGACCAGGTGCTGGTGAGTGAAGAGTTCGTGGCCACCAGCCGCAGCGCCATCGGCGATGTGCGCCGCGTCGAGGTGTTCAACGACCATCTGTTTGAAGGCCGCGACCGCAGCCGCAGCGACCACGGTTTCGTGCGCGCACTGCTCAGGCTGCGTCTGCCCGATCCGGTCTGAGCGTCAGACCTTGACGAAGGCCGTCACCAGCGGCTCGTCGCCCACCTGGCGGCTGCGGTGCCCGTGCACCGCGGCATCGAAGGTGGCGCCTGGGGGCAGCGTATCGGCCGAATAAAAGTGGTCACCGGCGCCGAAGAGGCGCGAACTGCCGTCCTGCAGACCGATCTCCATCTGCCCCTGGAGCACAAACAGCCACTGCGGCGCGTCGGTGCAATGGAACTGGCTGCGAAACCCCACGGGGCTTTGGCGCAACTGCAGACCGCTGGCGGGCAACACCGGTGACAGGCGCGCCGCAGGCGTGCCCTCGGTCAGTTCGACCGGCTCCTCGCGGAACCGTGCGCGGCCATCGGTGTCGGTGAACAGCACGACCTTGTTGAACGGGATCATGGGAGGCTCCAGAAATGGGAGTCTGGTTGTACCAGACGGCACAACGCCCGGCATCCTGTGAAGGACCCGGGCGTTGGCGTCGCCAGCCTCATGAGCCGGCGATGGGCTTTGCGAAGGCGATCAGTTCGTCGATACGGCGCGCGACTTCACCAGCTCGGCACGCACGTCGTCACGGCTCTTGGCCTGCACGGTGGCTTGCACGGGGTAGCGGCCTGGGTTCAGGTCCTTGAAGCGGGCACCGGTTTCGCCGTCGGCGATCAGGTCGCCATTGGCTTGGGCTTCGGCCAGTTCGGCTTTCACTTCAGCGCGGGTCTTGCCCTGGGCAACCACTGCAGCAGCAGGAGCGGCCGTGCGGTTGGCGGCGTACTGGGCCGGGAACACTTCGTTGAAGCGGGCGCCGGTTTCGCCGTCGGCGATCAGGTCACCGTTGGCCTGTGCGATGGCCAGTTCGGCTTTCACGTCGGCGCGGGTTTTGGCAACCACGGTGGTCTGGGGGTAGAGGTGCGGGCTGACCTGGTTGAAACGCAGGCCGGTTTCGCCGTCGGCGATCAGCGAACCGTTGCGCTGGGCTTCGACCAGTTCGGCGCGAACCTGCTCGCGGGTTTTGGCCACAGTGGGGTCGGCGGCCAAAGCGTGGCCGGCAACGAGGGTGGAGAGGGCGATGGCAACAACAGACAGACGGGTTTTCATGACAGTTTCCTTTGGGAGGGTTGAAGATGCCGGTCGGTCCGTTGTGCGGTCTGGCCGGCTTCGATGCCTCTGCGGAGGGTTTGCGTGCATCGATGGGTTGAACTGTAAAGTTTCTGATCCTGAAGAAAAACAGCATTTAAGCGACTGCTGTGTTTCGTATTCAGCAATAATCAGGTCTTTCTTGTTCGGGGAAACCCTTGAAAGAGCCCTCTCATGGACCGTTTGGCCTCGATGCGTGTTTTTCAGAAAGTGATCGATGAAGGCGGTTTTGCGGCCGCCGCAAGGTCCATGGACATGTCGCCTGCGGTGGTCACACGGCTGGTCGCCGACCTCGAAGACCACCTGGGCACCCGCCTGCTGCACCGCACCACCCGGCGCGTCTCGCTCACCGACGCGGGCGAAGGTTACCTGGAGCGGGTGCGCCTGATCCTGCAAGACCTCGACGAGGCCCACGCGCTGGTGAGCTCGCAGACCAGCGAGCTCGCCGGTGTGCTGCGCCTGCTGGCGCCCCCGGTGCTGGCCATGCATGTGCTGGCGCCGCTGGTGAGCGGCTTTCGTCAGGCGTACCCGAAGATCCTGCTCGACATCGACGTGGAGTCGCACCGCGAGCCGCCGATCGAGGACTACGACATCACACTGATGGGCACCAAGGCCTCGTTCGACGCCAACGTGATCGCGCGCAAGGTGCTCTCCAGCGTCACCGTGCTGCTGGCCTCGCCCGACTACTTGCGGCGCAAGGGCACGCCCACACGACCGGAGGACCTGGCGCAACACGACTGCCTGCGCTTCAAGCCCGCTGTCGGTCGCACCCGCGGGTGGCGCCTGATGCACGAGACCGACGACTCGCGCTTCGTCGAAATCGAGGTGCAACCCGTGCTGTGGGCCAACCACACCGACACGCTGATGCACGCCGCGCTGGACGGCGCGGGCATCACCGCCACCACCATCGAGCTGGCCGCGCCACTGATCCAGAACGGCGATCTGGTGCGTGTGCTCAACCCCTGGATCACCGACCGCCTCACGATGTACGCGGCGCTGCCCAGCCGCAAGTTCATGCCGCGGCGCACCGAGGTGTTTCTGGACTACCTCATTGAAAAAACCCGCGCGCGTGTGGACAGCGCGATGGCGACCTGCAGCAGTTGATGACACTGCGCTGAAGACCGCCCGCTACCATGGCCGCATGAACACACCCGCTGCTCCCACCCACGTTCACTTCGGCCACCAAGGTCGCGTCGTCATCGTGACCGGCGGCGCCCAAGGCATCGGCGAAGCCTGCGTGCGCCGCTTCGCACGCGAAGGTGCCCAGCTGGTCATCGCCGACGTGGCCAACGCGCCCGGCAGCGCGCTGGCGCGCGAACTCGGCGCCACCTACATGCATTGCGATGTGGGCGACAAACTCGACGTGGACGCCGTCGTGTCCAAGACCGTGGCCGCCTTCGGGCGCATCGACGTGCTGGTCAACAACGCCGGCATCTTCAAGGCGGCCGACTTCCTGGAAATCGACGAGGAAGACTTCGACGAAGTGCTGCGCGTGAACCTCAAGGGCTCGTTCCTCATGGGCCAGGCGGTGGCCCGCGTGATGGCCGAGCACGGTGGGGGCAGCATCATCAACATGAGTTCGGTCAACGGCGTGCTCGCCATCCCCAGCATCGCCAGCTACAACGTGAGCAAGGGCGGTATCAACCAGCTCACGCGCGTGATGGCGCTGGCCCTGGTGGACCACGGCATCCGTGTGAACGCGGTGGCGCCCGGCACCATCGCCACCGAACTCGCTGCCCAAGCGGTGCTGACCAGCGAGGACGCCCGCAACAAGATCCTGAGCCGCACCCCGATGAAGCGGCTCGGTGAACCCGACGAAGTCGCCGACGTGGTGGCCTGGCTGGCCAGCGACGCGGCCAGCTACGTCACCGGCGAGATCGTCACCGTGGACGGCGGGCGCATGGCGCTCAACTACACCGTTCCACTGTAAGCACACCAACAAATCGATACGCAGCGGGAACTCTGCGTCCCTTCTGGGCCTCCATCGGTACTGGCCGCGCAGCGGGCCCAAGCCGCCCGCGCTGATGACCGGCCCTCAAGCAGCGGCTGACTTTACAAAGCCGACACATTGCTGAAACAACTCTCCGCCGCCACGCTGGCCGTCCTTCTTCTGGCCAGCGCAACCACTTTCGCGCAGACACCAGCTGCCCCCTCTGCACCGCCCGTGATCGTGGCCACCAGCACGCAAGCCGACAACGATATCGGCCTGTCGGTGCTGGGCAGCGGCTCGGCGCGCCAGGCGGTGGTGATCTTCCCGGCGGTCCCGGGTGAGATCGCTGAGGTCGGCTTTCGCCCCGGGCAATCGGTGCGCGCCGGGCATGTGTTGCTGCGCCTGGTGGACCGGGCCGAGCGTCTGAGCGCGGATCTGGCTTCCGCGCGCGTCGAAGCGGCCAAGGCGCTGGCTTCGCGCTACGAGGGCACACGCGGCACCGGTGCTGTGCCCGAGAGCGTGGTGGACGAGGCGCGTGCGGCCTTGCGGGCGGCCGAGATCGAGCTGGCGCAGGCGCGTGAAGCCGTGGCCGACCGGGTGGTGCGCGCGCCGTTTGCCGGCGTGGTGGGCCTGGCCGCGGTGGAGCGCGGTGACCGCGTGACGGCCGAGACCGCGTTGACCACACTGGACGATCGGCGGGTGCTGTTCATCGACTTCGAAATCCCCGAGGCCCAACTGGCGCGCGTGAAGATCGGCCAGACCCTCACAGCCGTGAATCCGGCCTACCCGGATCGCACGTTCAAGGGCCAGGTGGCCGAGATCGACAGCCGCATCGACCCGGTGTCGCGCAACGTTCGCATGCGGGCTTCGGTGCCCAACACCGGCGACCTGCTGCGCTCCGGGATGTCTTTTCAGGTGCTGCTTGCACTGGCTGGGCAGCCGCATGTGAGCGTGCCCGAGCTTGCCTTGCAATGGGACCGCGATGGCTCGTTCGTCTGGGTGATTCGAGAAGCCCGCTCGGTGCGCGTTGCCGCCCGCCCGGTGCGCCGCGCCGAAGAGCGGGTGCTGATCGACGGGGATCTGAAGGCGGGCGAATCGGTGGTGGTTGAAGGGGTACAGCGCTTGCGTCCGGGGCTCGCGGTGCGCGTGGTCGGCAACGGCAATGCCGCCGCTGCGGGCGCCCAGCCATGAACGAAGAACGCGCCAACGACCTGCCGGCACTGGCGATTCGCCGGCCCTGGCTGGTGATCGTGATGAACCTGCTGATCGTCATCGCCGGCATCGGCGCCTGGATGGGCGTGGAGGTGCGCGAGCTGCCCAACATCGACCGCCCCATCGTGGCGGTGCGCGCCGACTGGCCCGGCGCTGCGCCGGAGACCCTGGACGCCGAGGTCACCCGTGTGCTTGAGGGCGCAGCCGCGCGCGTACCGGGTGTGTACCTGGTGCGGTCGTCGAGCGAAGAAGGCAGCCTGCGCGTCATCATCGAGTTCAACCCGGGCGTGGACCTGGTGACCGCAGCCAACGACGTGCGCGACGCCGTGGCCCGCGTGGAAAGCACCCTGCCCGAGGGCGTGGAGAACGTCGCGGTGGTCAAGGCCGATGCGGATGCCGAACCGGTCATGCAGATTTCCGTGTCCAGCCGCGTGCTCGCGGTGGACGAGCTCTCGCGCGTGGTCGAAGACCGCATCGAGCCCGAGCTGATCTCGGTCGAAGGCGTGGCCGACATCACCCTCTTCGGCTCACGCCAGCGCGTCATGCGGGTGCGCATCGACCCGCTGCAACTGGCCGCGCACAACGTGTCGGTGGACGACATCGCCGCCCTGCTGCGCACCGCGCGGCTGGACGTGCCCGCCGGCAGCCTGGAGTCGAGCAACCAGGAGGTGCTGGTGCGCGCCAACGCGTCTGTGGCCACGCCCGAGCAGATGCGCGCGCTGCGCCTGCGCTCCGACCTGGCACTGGGTGATGTGTCCGATGTGTTCTACGGTCCGGCCGACCCGACGTCGTACGTGCGCCTCAACGGCGAGAGCGTGGTCAGCCTGGGCATCGTGCGCCAGGCGCAGTCCAACAGCGTGGACATCTCCAAGGGCGTGCGCGCGGTGGTGGACCGCCTCAACGCCGAGAGCGAGGACATGCAGCTCACGGTGGTCTCCGACGACGCGGTTTTCATCCAGGGCGCCATCGCCAAAGTGCTGATCAGCCTGGCCGAAGCGATCCTGATCGTGGTGGTGGTGGTCGGCATCTTCCTGGGCCAGTGGCGTGCCACGCTGATCCCCATCGTCGCCATCCCGATCTCGCTCATCGGCACCCTGGCCGCCATCTGGATGCTGGGCTACTCGCTCAACCTGCTCACGCTGCTGGCGCTGCTGCTGGCCACCGGCCTGGTGGTGGACGACGCCATCGTGGTGCTGGAGAACATCCAGCGCCGGCGCGCCGAGGGGCTGGGCGCGCGCGCGGCGGCCGTGCTGGGCACACGCGAGGTGTTCTTTGCGGTGGTCGCCACCACAGTCACGCTGGTGGCGGTGTTCGTGCCCATTTCCCTGCTGCCGTCCACCGCCGGGCGGCTGTTTGCCGAGTTCGGTTTCGTGATGGCCATCGCGGTGGCCATCTCGGGTTTTGTCGCGCTGTCGCTGGGGCCGCTGCTGGCCTCGCGGCTGCCCGAAGCCCCGCCGCCGGGGCCGCTCTGGCGCCGCCTGACGGCCCTGGGCACCCGCTGCGCGAGCGTGTACGAACGTGCGCTGGCGCGTTGCCTGCGCCACGCGTGGGTGGTGACCATCGGCTGCCTCGCACTGGTGGCCGTGGCCGGCGTGATGTACACGCAGATGGACCAGGAACTCACGCCCAGCGAAGACCGCGGCGTGCTGTCGATCCGCCTGGACGGCCCCGAGGGTGTGGGCCTGGGCTACAGCGACCGTCAGCTTGAAACCGCGCTGGCCGCCGTGACGCCGCTGCAGGACGAAGGGTTCGTGGAGAACATCTTCACCATCACGGGACGGTACGACTTCAACCGGTCGCAAATCATTGCTCCGCTGCGCCATTGGGACGACCGCACGGTCTCACAGGACCAGCTGGCAGCCCGCGTGCGGGCATCGCTGGCCGACCTGCCGGGCGCGTTGGTTCGCGTCCAGAGCGGCAACAGCCTGGGCGTGGGAGGCGGCGACGGCACGGTGCAGATGGCGGTGACCGGCGACGACTACGACCGCATTGCCGACGCCGCCTACGACTTCGCCGCCGCCATCGAGGCGCAACTGCCGGGACTGCGCGACGTGCGCGTGAACTACACCGCGTCGCAGCCCCAGCTCACGCTCGAGGTCGATCGCGAACGCGCCATCGCGCTCGGCGTGTCGGTGGAAGGACTCGACGTGGCCCTGCGCGCGCTGGTGGACGGCACCGAAATCACCGACCTGACGGTGGACGACCGCAATGTGCCGGTGATCCTGCAATCCAGCGCACGTGGCGCCACCGATCCGCAGGACCTGCTGGCCTACAGCGTGCGCGCCAACACCCCGCAAGGCGAGCGTCTGGTGCCCCTGCCGCAGTTTGTGCAACTCGATGAAACCGCCATCGCCTCCGAACTGGAGCGCCTGGGTCAGCGCCGCGCGGTGCAGCTCAGCGCCATCACAGCCGACGGTGTGGCCTTGCAGCAGGCCGTGGCCGACCTGCGCGCACTGGCGCAAACCACGTTGCCCGCCGACATGGGCCTGCTGTTCCGCGGCGAAGCTGCAACGCTGGAACAGACAGGGCAGGACATGGCCGTCACCTTCGTCATCGCGCTGGTGGTGGTGTTCCTGGTGCTGCTGGCGCAGTTCGAAAGTGTGACCAGCGCCGCCGTGGTGATGGTCAGCGTGCCCTTCGGTCTGGCCGCAGCGGTGTTCGCCATGTGGCTCAGCGGCACCTCGATCAACATCTACAGCCAGATCGGTCTGCTGCTGCTGGTCGGCGTGATGGCGAAGAACAGCATCCTCATGGTGGAGTTCGCCGACCAGCTGCGCGACCAGGGGCGCAGCGTGCTGCAGGCGGCGCAAGAAGCCGCCTCCACGCGGCTGCGGCCCATCGTGATGACCATGGCCGCCACCGTGGTGGGCGCGCTGCCGCTGGTGCTGGGCAGCGGTCCGGGCGCCGAGTCGCGCGCCGCCATTGGCTGGGTGATCTTCGGCGGCCTGTCCCTGGCCTCGCTGTTCACGCTGTTCCTCACGCCGGTGGTGTACCTCGGGCTGGCGCGGTTCTCCCAACCCCGCGCCGACCAGGGCGAGCGCCTGCAGGCGGAGATGAAGCAGGCCGCCGCACAACAGTCGGGAGAGTTTTCATGAGCCCGCACGTTCAACGTCTGGGTGTGCTCGTGCTGGCCGCCGCGCTCGCTGGCTGCGCCAGCACAGCGCTGCAGAACACGCCCCCGGTAGCACCCACACTCGGCATGACCGACTCCGACCGGTTCGCCGCAGCACCACCCGGTGCCACCGCCCCCACCGAGGCCGACCTGCGCTGGTGGAACCGCTTCAACGACCCCGCACTGGCCCGCTGGGTCGAACGTGCCCTGGCCAACAGCCCGGACACCGCCATTGCGCGCGAACGCGTCGTGCAGGCCCAGGCCTTCCTGCGCGGTGCCAGCGCCCGGCGCAGCCCGCTCATCGGCGCGGAGGCTGGCGTGGAAGCCCGCAGCCGCCCTGGCAGCGGCGAGCGGTCCATCGACCCCAGCGCAGCGCTCACGCTCGACTGGGACCTGGACCTGTGGGGCGGCCTGCGCCAGGCCGAACAATCGGCGGCCGCCTCGCTGCTGCAAACCGAAGACCTGGCGCAGGCGGTGCGCCTGTCCACCGCCGGTCTCACAGCGCGCGCCTACGTGGCCTGGCAGGAGGCCTTGCTCGACGAGCAGCTGCTCACCGACGGCCTGAACCTGCAGCGCGAGGTGCTGCGGCTGGTGGAGGTGCGGGTGCGCGCAGGCCTGGCGCCCCGGCTCGACCTGGACCGCGCGCAAAGCGAGGCCGCCACGCTGGAAGCCGATGTGGCCGATGCGCGCGTGAGCGTTCGGCAGTCGGCTGCTGCGCTGCAGGTGCTGGCCGGTGAGCGCCCGCAGACCCTCGTCAGCGTGCGCGCGCAACTGCCCGTGCTTCAAGGCCGCACGCCTGTGCCGCGCCCGATCGACCTGCTGCGCCTGCGCCCCGACCTGCGCGCGGCCGAGCGCGGACTGGCAGTGGCCGCGGCCGACCTGGGCGTGGCCCGGGCCGACCTCTACCCGCGCCTGCGCCTGCCCGGCGCCATCACGCTCACCTCGGCGGGCCTGGGCGGTGGTGTGCTCGACATCGTGAGCGCCACGCTCGCCGCCGTGCTGGACGTCGCGCTGTTCGACGGTGGTGAACGCAGCGCCAACGTGGACGCCGCGCGCTCGCGCATGACCGAGGCCGGCGAGGTGTACCGCCAGACGCTCCTGCAGGCTTTGCAACAGGCCGAGGCCGCGCTGGTGGCGGCCGAGGGCACGGCCATCCGCACCCTGGCGCTGGAACGCGGCAACACCGCAGCCCTCTCCGCGGTGGAGCAGTCCCGCACGCTCTACACCAACGGCCTCACCGGTTTTCTCGACGTGATCGAAGCCCAGCGCAGCGCACTCGATACCCGGCGCAACCTGCTGCGTGCGCGGGCCGATGCGACGCGTCAGGCCATTGCCGGCTTCGAGACCATGGGCCTGATCGATCCGCGCACCGATCAGGTCAGGCCGCTTGCGGGCGCACCACCACCGCTTCGCGGATCGGCAGGTGGATGAGCGCTGCGCCCACCGCCAGCACGATGTCGATGTACCAGATCCAGTCGTAGTTGCCGGTGGCTTCGAACACCTGGCCGCCCAGCCAGGCGCCGAGGAACCCGCCCACCTGGTGCGCGAGCATCACCAGGCCGAACAGCATGGCCATGTTGCCGGTGCCGAAAAACTTGGCCACCAGCCCCACCGTGGGTGGCACGGTGGACAGAAACGTCAGGCCCATCACGGCGGCGAACGTCAGCATCACGGCTTCGGTCTTGGGCGCGAGCAGGAAGATCAGCACGGCCACGGCGCGCGTGGCGTACACCAGCGACAGCAGTGATTTCATGCGCCAGCGGCCCACCGCCCAGCCCATGGCGAGACTGCCGATGATGTTGAACAGGCCGATGATGCCCAGCGCCCAGGCACCCACCGGCGCAGGCAGGCCGCACGCGGCCACCACGCCGGGCAGGTGCGTGGCAAGAAAAGCCACGTGGAATCCGCAGACAAAGAAGCCTGCCGAGAGCAGCAGGTAGCTCGAGTTGGCCAGCGCCTTGCGGATCGCCTCGCCCGCCGGCAGCGACACCGGCGCGGGCGCCGCACCCGCCACGGGCGCCGGGCCAGGCCCGCGCAGCACCCAGGCCGCGGGCAACGCCAGCAGCACGATCAAGGCCAACGCCTGCATGGCACCGGCCCAGCCCAGGCCCAGCGTGAGCGCTGCGGCCAGTGGCGCCATCAGGAACTGTCCAAAGGAACCACCCGCGTTCACGATGCCGGTGGCCATGCCACGGCGCTCGGCCGGCATGAGGCGCGTGGTGGCGGCCATCAGCACCGACGGCCCGGCCATGCCGGCACCACCGGCCGAGAGCACACCGATGGCCAGGATCAGGCCCCAGGTGCTCGTCATGAGCGGCGTGATGTAGGTCCCCAGCGCCACCAGCAACACCCCCGCGAGCAACACCCGCCCCGCGCCGATGCGGTCGGCCACCGCGCCGGCAAACGGCTGCGTGAGGCCCCACCAGAGCTGGCCGAAGGCGAATGCCAGGCTGATGCTGCCAATGCCCAGACCGGTGGCGGTGTTCAGCGGCGAGAGGAAAAATCCCATGGTCTGGCGCGTGCCCATGGTCAGTGCAAAGGTGCCCGCTGCAGCGGCCAGCACCAGCCACCAGACGGCGTGTTTGTGGGTTTCAGTGTTCATGGTTGTCCACCTCGTGGAATGCGGCGAGTCCCTGGTCCAGCAGGCCGTGCAGCGCGACCACGGTGGCCGCGCCGAGTTTGTCGTTGAGCGCGAGTTGCGCGGCCTTCCAGCGGCGCTGCGCCTGGCGGCGCACCTCGCGCCCGGCCTCGGTGATGTGCACCAGGCGGCTGCGCGCGTCGGCGCCCTCGCCCATCTCAAGCCAGCCGGCCGCGATCAGCGGCTGCAGGTTGCGCGTGAGGGTGGAGGCGCCCATGTCCATGCGCCGGGCCAGCTCGCCGGGCGCCACAGGGCCGAGCTTGTCGGCGTGCGAGAGCAGCGAGTACTGCGTGATCTTGAGACCGCTCCCGGCGAGGTGCTGGTCGTAGTGCTGGGTCACGCGCCGGGTGAGCTGGCGCAGCTTGAAGTTGGTGCAGCCCACCGGCGTGGAAGCCGATGGGGACGGTGACGCATGGGTGTCAGTGCTCATGATTCGATTGTATCTACAATCATTGCAGTTACAAACAAAAAGGACATGACATGACCACCGAAGAAACCCAGGCACTCTGGATGCAGCAGTACGACGCCATCGTCGAGCGCATGAAGGCCGGCGCCGGTGTGGGTCTGGCCACCCCGGCCGACATTGCGGGTCTCACCGGTCTGCAGCAGATGCAGGCCATGCTCGACGGCCGGCTGCCCTACCCGCACATTGCCCACACGCTGGACTTCTCGCTGGTCGAGGTGGGCGAAGGCCGCGCGGTGTTTCAAGGCCAACCCCAGCTCAAGCACTACAACCCGCTGGGCAGCGTGCACGGCGGCTGGTACGCCACCCTGCTGGACTCCGCACTGGGCTGCGCGGTGCACACCATGATGCCGGTGGGCCGCGCCTACACCACGGCCGAGCTGGGGGTGAACATCGTGCGCGCAGCTTCCCACAAAAGCGGGCCGCTGCGCGCCATCGGCACTGTGCTGCACGCGGGTCGCCAGCTCGCCACCGCCGAAGCGCGCATCGTCGGGGCCGACGGCAAGCTTTACGCCCACGCCACCACCACCTGCCTGGTGTTCGAAGTCCCGGCCCGCTGAGACCAGGCGAAAAAAAACCCGGCGAACCGGGCTGTGTGCCTGGGTGGCGCGCGGGCTCAGCCGGCGATCATCACCTCGACGCGACGCGCTTCGGCGTCGTTGCCGCTGCCGGTGGTCTGCACGGGCTTCTTCAGTTCCATGCTGGCCTCTGCAACACCGGCACCCACCAGCGCATTGCGCACGGCCAGCGCGCGTTGTTTGGCCAGCTCGGCGTTGAAGGCCGGGTCACCCGTGGCGTCGTGAAAGCCCGAGAGCACCAGCCGTTTGCCCGCCTTGGCAGCGGCGATTGCATCGCCCAGTGCCACCAGCGCGCCCGGCGCCAGATCGGCCTTGCCCGAGGCAAAGTAAAACTTCACCACACCGTTTTCCACCACCACGCTGGCGTCATCGCTCACCACGGCAGCCACCGCAGGCGCGGCGGCCGGCGCCGCGGCCTGGGTTGACGGTACACCGCTGCGGGATTTGTGGACGCCCAGGCCCACGGCAAAGCCGGTCACCAGCACAATCACCGCCACCAGCACCACCGCGACCACGCGGTACTCAATTTCGTTATCTTGGGAAGACATGGGAAACACTCCGTGAAAATGGTTGTCTGTTCATCGACCTCCCGGGCGCGGTACGCCAGCTTCTCACAGCAGCGCGGCCCGTCGGGCGCTGCGGAATTGTAAATGGCCCCCTCTTCCACTCCACCCCGCACCGTGCGCCCCACCACCTGGGACCCAGCCCAGCGCAACGGCGCGCAAATGATGGCCGACACGATGGCGCAGTGGCGGTCGCTTGGCCCGCGCCCCGACCTCTGGGGGTTCGCCTACGCCTCGCTGGTGTGGCGCCCCGAATTCACCGCCGCCGAGCAGCGCCCGGCGCGCGTGCACGGGCACCACCGCTGCCTCGAAATGTGGAGCCGGGTCAACCGCGGCACCTTCGAATGTCCGGGGTTGGTGTTTGCGCTCATGCCCGGCGGCAGCTGCACCGGCCTCGCACTGCGCGTGCCACACGACGAGGTGGAAGCCCTGATGCCGCTGCTGTGGGCGCGCGAAATGCCCAACCCGGTCTACGACCCCAAATGGCTGACCTGCCAGACCGAACAAGGCCCCGTGCACGCACTGGCCTTCACGCTCTCGCGCCGCAGCCCCAGCCACACCGGTACGCTGAGCGAGGAGCGCTACCGCGACATCTTCAACCGCTCCTGCGGGCGCTACGGCACCACACTCGACTACGCGCGCCAGACCTTCCACGGCCTCCTGCACCACGGCATCCACGACCGGGCGCTGGGCAAACTGTTGCAGCTCGTCGATGAAGCGCATTGACCTGCCGCAAGCCCCGGCAAGCACCCCACTCCTATACTGAAATCATGAACATCGCCGACCTGCGCAAGAGCTACGAAAAGGCCGAACTCAGCGAGTCCGCCTCCCACGCCGATCCCCTGCTGCAATTCTCGAAGTGGCTGGAAGAAGCCATCAGCAGCGAGGTGCCAGAGCCCAACGCCATGACGGTGGCCACCGTCGGCTCCGACCTTCGACCGAGCACACGCGTGGTGCTGATCAAGGGCTTCGATGAGCGCGGCATCGTCTGGTACACCAACTACGCCAGCCGCAAGGGCCAGGAGCTCGCCGGCAACCCGTTTGCCGCGCTGCAGTTCCACTGGGTGGAGCTTGAGCGTGTGGTTCGCATCGAGGGTGTGGTGGAGAAGGTGAGCGACGCCGAGAGCGATGAATACTTCCACAGCCGCCCGCTGGACAGCCGCATAGGCGCCTGGGCCAGCCCACAAAGCCAGGTGATCGAAGGCCGCACGGTGCTGGTGACCAACGCCGCCAGGTACGGCGCGCAGTTCCTGCTGCAGCCGCCTCGCCCGCCGCACTGGGGCGGCTACCGCCTCAAGCCCGAGCGCTGGGAGTTCTGGCAGGGCCGCAAGAGCCGCCTGCACGACCGTCTGCGCTACACCGCGCAGGCCGAAGGCAGCTGGCTGCGCGAGCGGCTCGCGCCCTAGATTTTCTGGATGGCCTGGTCGGCCACACGCGCCAGCAGCCCGGCTGGCACCAGCAACGGCGCGATCTCGGCCAGCGGCACCAGCACAAAGGCGCGCTGCTCCATGCGCGGATGCGGCACGGTCAAACGCAGTGAATCGATGCTCGCGCCACCAAACAGCAAGAGATCCAGATCGAGCGTGCGCGGCGCGTTGCGGTAGGGGCGTTCGCGCCCGGCCTGTTGTTCGATGGCCTGCAAGGCATCGAGCAAAGCGGGTGCCGTGAGCGTGGTCGAGACCTCGGCCACGGCATTGACATAGTCGGGGCCAGTGGATTGCACCGGTGCGGTCCGGTACAGGCTGGAGGCACGCACCAAGCAGATGCCGGGTGTCTTGCCGAGGGCGTTCAGGGCATTGCGCAGGGCCTGGGCCGCATCACCCAGGTTGGCGCCCAGTGCCACATAGGCCGTGACTTCATGGCGAGACACGGCCAGCGCGCTCAGACCGGACCCGGTTCGGCCTCACCGGCCTCACTGGCCGCACCAC
>QBMB01000085.1:14645-18794 GCA_003241965.1 Burkholderiales bacterium
TTGGCCGGCGCCGTGCCATCAGATGGCGTCGATTCGCCGCCCTGACCGCTGCCCCGGTTGTTCCCTGCGGCATCGTCGTCATCCCGCTCTTCGCTGCCATCTTCGGCTGCGCGAAAACGCGGGTCGGGCGCGAGCGCGCTGGTCGACGCATCGGCATTGGCCGGGTGGTCGTCATCGCTGCGCTTCACGCGCCGTGCCTTGCCGACGCTGCCGGGTTTGGCCAGGTTGTCGCGGCGCTGCGCGTCCACCATGTCTTCACGCACTTCGTCGCTGGCCATGCTGAAGGTTTCCCACCAGTGCGCCAGCTCTTCTTCCACCTCGCCCACCTGCGCGCGCAGGCGCAGGAAATCGAAGCCGGCGCGAAAGCGCGCCTGGTCCACAAGGCTGAAGGGTGAGGTACCCACGCGCTTGTCGAAGCGGGGTTGCATCATCCAGATCTCGCGCATGTCGGCGCCCAGCTTGCCGCGGCCCGACACATCACCGATGCGTGCGTCAAAGGCTTCGTCCACCGCGTCCTGCAGGGCCGCAAATGGTGGCGGCGGACGCTGGCCCGGACGCGCATTGAGGCGCTGGCTCCAGCCCTTGCGCACGTCGGCCCACAACACGCAGGCCAGCAGGAAACTCGGCGCCACCGGCTTGCCTTCGCCCACGCGGCGGTCGGTGTCTTGCAAGGCGAGCTTCACGAAATCGTCGTCGGCGCGCTGCACCACCACGTCGAGCAGCGGATAGATGCCGGTGTCCAGGCCCACGGCCTTGAGCTGGGCCACGCTGGCCAGCGCGTGGCCGGTCTGCAGCAGCTTGAGCATTTCATCGAACAGGCGGCTTTGCGGCACATCGAGCAACAGCCTGCGCGACGATGCCAGCGGCTCCAGCGTCTTGGCATCGAACGTGAAACCCAAACCGCTGAGCTTGGCGGCAAAACGCACGGCGCGGATGATGCGCACCGGGTCTTCGCGGTAGCGCGTGGCGGCGTCGCCGATCATGCGCAGCGTCTTTTTCTTCGCATCGCGAATGCCGTGGTGGAAGTCGACCACGGTCTGCGACTCGGGGTCGTAGTACATGGCGTTGATGCTGAAATCGCGGCGCGCGGCGTCGTGCTCGATCGGACCCCACACGTTGTCGCGCAGCACGCGGCCGCTGGCATCCACCGCGTGTTTCATGCCGGCCAGTTCGCCCTTGCTCGTGCGCTCGTTGCCCGCCACCTGTTCGGCGTCTGCACTGTCCAGGTAAGCGCGAAAGGTCGAAACTTCGATCATTTCGTGTTCACGGCCCCGGCCGTACACCACGTGCACGATGCGAAAACGCCGCCCGATGATGAAGGCCCTGCGGAACAGGCCCTTGACCTGCTCGGGCGTGGCGCTGGTGGCCACGTCGAAGTCTTTCGGTCGCAAACCCAGCAGCAGGTCGCGCACTGCACCGCCCACGATGTAGGCGTCAAAGCCCGCCTGTTTGAGGGTATGCACCACGTCCAGCGCTCGCTGGTCCACCAGCTTGATGTCGATGCCGTGGACCGAGACCGGCACATCTTCGCGTTTGCCGAACGGGTTCGCGCGCCGTGCGGGCGCCGCCGGCGATTTGCCGAGCAGCCTGTCAATGAATTTCTTGATCATTCGAATAGGTTCAATATGCGCCAGCCCCGTTCGAGGGCAATGGCTTGGAGCCGGGCGTCCGGGTTGGTGGCCACGGGCTCCTGCACTTTTTCCAGCAGCGGCATGTCGTTCATGGAGTCGCTGTAGAAGGTGCTGTGCTGCACGCCGGCCCATTCCAGGCCACGCGCGGCCAGCCATTGTTCCACACGGGCGACCTTGCCCTCGCGAAACGATGGCGTGCCCCGGATCTCGCCGGTGGGTTCACCGCGCTCGTCGGTGGCGAGATCGATGGCGATCAGCTCGTCTACACCAAAGGCCTGCGCGATCGGCCGGGTGACGAATTCATTGGTGGCGGTGACGATCACGACGGTGTCGCCCGCGGCTTGGTGGGCTCGCACCAGCGAGAGCGCGCTGTCCTTCACCGACGGCAACACCACCTGCTGCATGAAGCGTTCGTGGGCCTGCCGTGCGCTCGCCAGGCCGCGCTCACGCACCGCTTCGATGGCAAAACGCACATAACGGTGGATGTCCAGCGTGCCGGCCTTGTAGTCGGCGTAGAAACCGTCGTTGGCCTTCGAAAAGCTGTCGGCGTCGCGCCAGCCCAAGGCAACGGTGAACTCGCCCCAGGCGTAGTCGGAATCGAAAGGGATCAGGGTGTGGTCGAGGTCAAAAAGGGCCAGTCTCATTCGTCTTCCAGCATGGACTTGATCAAGGGAATGGTGATGGCGCGCTGGGTGCGCAGCGCGTAGGCGTCGAGCTGGTCCAGCAGCAGCATGAGGCTGGAGAGGTCGCGCGAGAAGCGCCGCAGCATGAAGTCCATCACCTCGTCGCTGAGGAAGACACCGCGGTCGTCGGCCGCGCGGCGCAACACGCCACGGCGTTCGGTTTCGCCCAGCGCGTGCAGCTGGAACACATGGCCCCAGCCCAGGCGGGTGCGCAGGTCTTCGCGCAGGAGCAGGTCGGCCGGCGGGCAGTTGGCCGCGGCCAGCACCCAGCGCGCCGGTCCGTGCGCCGGGTTCTGCGCGTTCACGAACCAGTTGAAAGCCGCCGCCTGCTGGGTCGCGGTGTAGAGGTGGCAGTCGTCAAGCAGCACCGCTTCCCAGTGTTCATCGAAATCGGGTGGGTCCAGCGTGTCGACACCGATCCAGCCCACACGGCCGCCCTGATCGCGCAGGCTCTCGCGCACCGCACGCAGCAGGTGCGTCTTGCCACTGCCGCTTTCACCCCAGACCAAGGTGGGCACGGGCGAGCGCAGCGGGTTGTTGGCCCAGAGCTTGAGGTGCTCCAGCGCGGCCTCGTTGCCCACAGGCACAAAGTTGGACAGGGTGGGCACAGGCGCCAGACCAATGTCCAGGGCCATCTGTTTCATGGAGCCGGGCCCTGTGCTCATGGCGCGTCGCTTTTCGGCTGCGCATTCAGCGCGTCACCGAGGTACAGCTCGCTGCCCAGATAACCGCGCTTGGCGCGGCGAATGGCCACGAGCAACACGGCGCTGGCCGGCAAGGCCACCAGCACGCCCACAAAGCCCAGCACATGGCCAAAGGCCAGCAGCGCAAAGATCACCGCGATGGGGTGCAGGCCGATGCGCTCGCCCAGCAGGCGGGGTGTGAGGTACAGACTCTCGACCAACTGGCCCAGCAGGTACACACCGCCCACCAGCGCCACGCCCCACAAGGTCTGGAACTGCAGCAGCGCAGCGAACAGCGCCATCACCAGGCCCAGGCCAAAACCCAGGTAGGGCACGAACACCGCCAGGCCAGTGAACACACCGATCGGCAACGCCAGATCCAGCCCGACCAGCGCCAGCGCCAGCGCGTAAAACAACGCCATCACCCCCATCACCAGCACCTGACCCCGCAGGTACTGGCCCAGCACCCCGTCGGTTTCGTCGAGGAAGCTCTGCACACTCTCGCGCCAGCGCGGCGGAATCAGGTTCTTGGAACGGGTCACGAGGTTCGTCCAGTCCAGCAGCAGGTAGTAGGCGACGATGGGCATGAGGAACAAGTTGCCCACCACCGCGGCCAGTGCGCTGCCGCCAATGCGCACAGAGGACAGCAGGCCGTTGATCAGCTCACTCTCGTTGCCGGTGATCAGCGTTCGCAGCCATTCGCGCACCTGGGACACATCCACCTGCAGGTTGATGCCGAACCGGGTGGCCAGAGGCAGCAGCACCTCGTTCAGTCGGTGCAGCAGCACCGGCACCTGCTCACGCAGCAGCGGCACCTGCTGGGTGATGACGGGAACGATGAGCAGAAGCACGGCCATCAGCACCAACATGAGCAGGGCAATGGCCATGCCCGCGCCGAGCCAGCGCGGCACGCCCAAGGCGCGCAGCCACTCCACCAGCGGATGCAGCGCATAAGCGAGCACGGCGGCCAGCAGGAAAGGCATGAGCACCGGTGCCAGCAGGGAGAGCAGCAGAGCACTCACCACAGCGATCAGGGCCCAGAGCAAGGCGCGGATCTGGTTGGAAGTCAGTGGCATGGAGCGCGGAGGTCTATGAGGCCGCAGGGACGACCCCTTAAAATCTGAGGCAAATTCTATCGGGCGGCTCTCAGGG
>QBMB01000086.1:0-13588 GCA_003241965.1 Burkholderiales bacterium
TGCCCACGTTCACGTGCGGCTTGGTCCGCTCAAATTTCTCTTTTCCCATTTTTCAACACCTTAAAAAGAACAAGCCCGTGCGTGTTTAAGGTTTCCAGCACTGACCTGCCACGGGCAGCAGATCAACCGCAAAGCGGCGCCAAAGACCATCTGAATTTCCCCGCTGCATATCTGCAGCGGGGGTGAACTTACTTCGCGCGCGCTGCCACGATGGCTTCCGCTACGTTGCGCGGTGCTTCGGCGTAGTGCTTGAACTCCATCGAGTACGTGGCACGGCCTTGCGACATCGAACGCAGCGTGGTGGAGTAGCCGAACATTTCGGACAAGGGCACTTCTGCCTTGATGGCCTTGCCGCCACCGACCATGTCTTCCATGCCCTGCACCATGCCGCGACGGCTGGACAGATCGCCCATCACGTTGCCGGCGTAGTCTTCAGGCGTCTCCACTTCCACTGCCATCATGGGCTCCAGGATCACAGGGCTGGCCTTGCGGCAGCCTTCCTTGAAGCCAAAGATGGCGGCCATCTTGAAGGCCATTTCGGACGAGTCCACGTCGTGGTACGAACCGAAGTGCAGTGTGACCTTGACGTCGACCACCGGGTAACCGGCGAGCACGCCCGTGGTCAATGCTTCGATCACGCCTTTTTCCACTGCAGGGATGTACTCGCGCGGCACAACACCACCCTTGATGGCGTCGACGAACTCGAAGCCCTTGCCGGCTTCGTTGGGTTCAATCTTGAACACCACGTGACCGTACTGACCCTTGCCGCCCGACTGGCGAACAAACTTGCCTTCGGAATCTTCCACCGTCTTGCGGATGGTTTCGCGGTAAGCCACTTGGGGCTTGCCGACGTTGGCTTCCACGCCGAATTCGCGCTTCATGCGGTCCACCAGAATTTCCAGGTGGAGCTCGCCCATGCCGGCAATGATGGTCTGGCCCGATTCTTCGTCGGTCTTTACGCGGAACGATGGATCTTCAGCGGCCAGGCGCTGCAGGGCGATGCCCATCTTTTCCTGGTCGGCCTTGGTCTTGGGTTCCACGGCCTGTGCAATCACGGGCTCGGGGAAGACCATGCGCTCGAGCATGATGATGGCTTCCGGATCGCACAGGGTTTCACCCGTGGTCACGTCTTTCAGGCCCACGCAGGCGGCGATGTCGCCCGCCCGAATTTCTTCGACTTCCTGGCGGTTGTTGGCGTGCATTTGAACGATACGACCGATGCGCTCTTTCTTGCCCTTGATGGGGTTGTAGACGCTGTCGCCCTTCTTCATCACGCCGGAGTACACGCGCACAAACGTGAGCTGGCCCACGTACGGGTCGGTCATCAGCTTGAAAGCCAAGGCAGAGAACTTCTCGTTGTCATCAGGCCTGCGGGTGGTCAGCGCTTCGTCGTCATCCGTGCCTTTGACATCTTCGATGTCCACGGGCGAGGGCATGAGTTCGATCACGGCGTCCAGCATCCGCTGCACACCCTTGTTCTTGAAGGCAGAGCCGCACAGCATCGGCTGGATCTCGACCGCCAGCGTGCGCACGCGCAGGCCGTGGGTGATCTCTTCCTCGGTGAGGTCACCCTCTTCAAGGTACTTGTTCATCAGCTCTTCGGACGCTTCGGCTGCAGCCTCGACCATCTTCTCGCGCCACACCTTGGCGGTCTCGAGAAGCTCGGCCGGGATTTCCTGGTATTCGAACTTCATGCCTTGTGAGGCTTCGTCCCAGATGATGGCTTTCATCTTGCGCAGGTCGACCACGCCGGTGAAGTGTTCTTCGGCACCAATCGGAATCACGATCGGCACGGGGTTGGCCTTCAGGCGCAGCTTCATCTGCTCGACGACCTTGAAGAAGTTGGCACCGGTGCGGTCCATTTTGTTCACAAAGGCCAGCCGCGGCACTTTGTATTTGTTGGCTTGGCGCCAGACGGTTTCCGACTGGGGCTGCACGCCACCCACGGCGCAGTACACCATGCAGGCGCCATCGAGCACGCGCATGGAACGCTCCACCTCGATGGTGAAATCCACGTGGCCGGGGGTGTCGATGATGTTGATGCGGTGCTCAGGGAAGGACATGTCCATGCCCTTCCAGAAGCAGGTGGTCGCAGCTGACGTGATCGTGATGCCGCGCTCCTGCTCCTGCTCCATCCAGTCCATGGTGGCAGCGCCATCGTGAACTTCACCAATCTTGTGGTTCACACCGGTGTAGAACAGGATGCGTTCAGTGGTCGTGGTCTTGCCGGCATCGATGTGCGCGGAAATACCAATGTTGCGATAGCGCTCGAGGGGCGTGATGCGGGACATGGAAATACTCCGAAAAGGGGTCGAGCCCGCCACCCTTGGGATTCAAGGGATGCGGGCTCTCGGTTCTGGATGCTCTAAAGGGCGGTGGCCCGGATCAAAAGCGGAAGTGGCTGAAGGCCTTGTTGGCCTCGGCCATGCGGTGGACCTCATCGCGCTTTTTCATTGCGCCGCCACGGCCTTCGGTGGCTTCAATCAGTTCGTTCGCCAGGCGCAGGGCCATGGACTTTTCGCTGCGCTTGCGCGCGGCTTCCTTTATCCAGCGCATCGAGAGCGCCAGGCGACGGACAGGGCGCACCTCAACGGGCACCTGGTAGTTGGCGCCGCCAACACGGCGGGACTTCACTTCCACCATGGGCTTGACGTTGTTGATGGCCACCGAGAAGATTTCGACCGGGTCTTTGCCGCTCTTCTTCTCGATTTGCTCCAGCGCGCCATAAATGATGCGCTCGGCGACAGCTTTCTTGCCGCCTTCCATGATCACGTTCATGAACTTGGAGAGCTCGACATTGCCGAACTTGGGATCCGGCAGGATTTCACGTTTAGGGACTTCGCGACGACGTGGCATTTTTTCACCTCATATTGCTTCAGTTGGCACCTTGGCAGGCACCGCGAGGGTCATTGAAACCCTCACTTACTCGACCCACACGGACAATTCCGCGCTTCGGGTCACTACGCTGCATCACCGCGCCACGCGGGAAACAGCACCTTGAATTCGAACCAGGATTATTTGACTTTTGGCTTCTTCGCACCGTACTTGGAGCGCGACTGCTTGCGGTCTTTCACGCCTTGCAAATCGAGCGAGCCACGCACGATGTGATAACGCACACCAGGCAAGTCCTTGACACGACCACCGCGAACCAGCACGACGCTGTGTTCCTGGAGGTTGTGGCCTTCGCCGCCGATGTAGGAGATCACCTCAAAACCGTTGGTCAGGCGCACTTTGGCGACTTTACGCAGAGCGGAGTTGGGCTTCTTGGGGGTCGTGGTGTACACACGGGTGCACACACCGCGACGCTGCGGAGAATTTTCCATGGCCGGGCTCTTGGACTTGGTCTTTTCGACCTCCCGGCCGTGGCGCACGAGTTGATTGATGGTTGGCATTGAAAACGTCCCTAAACGTTTGAGAAAAGCGAAAACGGAAAGCTCTTCGGAAAATTCCGAAAAGCCCGCTAATGTAGCACGCGGGTGACCCCCTGGCAATGCGGGGGCCGAGACTCACTGTATCCAGAGGCGGATGGCGTCCCAGGCCCGCCCAAAGACGCCGCTTTCTTCCACGGTGTCCATGACGGTCAACGGGATTTCGGCCACCGTGGCGCCACTGGCCAGGGTCACACGCAACTTGCCCACCATATCACCGCGCTTGAGCGGTGCCACCAGGGGGTCGGGGCGAATCACCTCGGACTTCAAACGCGCGCCTTCGCCCGCAGGCACCGTGACCACAACGCCCTCTGGGCGGCCCAGGCGAACCTGCTCGGACTTGCCCTTCCAGATGCGGGGTGTCGCAACAGGTTCACCGGCGGGGAAAAGGCGCACGGCATCAAACGCGGTGTAGCCCCAGTTGAGCAGCTTCTGCGTCTCGGCTGCACGCGCGTTTTCGCTGGTCGCGCCCAGAAGGATGCTGATCAGGCGCCGTTGGCCCTGCGCGCCCTCGCCCAATCCTGGCACCTGGCGCCGGGCCGTGGCCACAAGGCAATAGCCTGCTGCGTTGGTGTGCCCGGTTTTCAGGCCGTCCACGCTGGGGTCGCGAAACAAGAGCAGATTGCGGTTGGTGTCGTTGGTGGCTGGCGTGCCGGGGTAACGGTAGCGCTGAATGGCGTAGTAGGGGACGTACTGGGGGAAATCGGTCATCAGTCGCGTGGCCAGAATCGAGAGGTCGCGCGCCGTGGTGGTGTGGCCCGCTTCGGTCAGACCCTCGGTATTGCGATAGCCGGTCGCATTCATGCCCAATGCTTTCGCCTGCGCATTCATGAGCTCCACGAAGCGTTCGACCGAGCCTGCCAGGCCTTCGGCCAGCGCCACGGTGGCGTCGTTGCCCGACTGCACGATCATTCCTTTGATGAGGTCTTCCACCGGCACCTGCATCTTGGGGTCGATGAACATGCGCGATCCGGGCATTTTCCAGGCCCGCTCGCTCACCGGCATGGTCTGAGCGAGCGTGATCTTGCCGGCCTTCAGGGCATCAAACACGATGTACGCGGTCATGAGCTTGGTCAGCGACGCAGGCTCCACCGCCTGGTCGGGGTTCAACGAGGCCAGCACCTGACCTGAGGTCACGTCCATCAGGAGATATGCCTTGGCGGCCACCTCAGGCGCTTGCGGCATCTGGGCCGCCGCAGGCAAAACCGCACCCACAAGCAGGGTGGCGGAGAGCAAGAGTGAAGAGAAACAACGAAACAAAATCCGGTCCTTAGAAGGGGTCAAAAAAAGAGCGTCTGCGCAAGGTCAGGAACGCAGGTGTCGCAGCACCAGCTCCCTCAACAGCGGCAGTTGGCCGTGAAAGAAGTGCGCGCCACCGGGCACCACCAGCACCGGCAACACCTGAGGCCGCGCCCAGTCCATCACGCTGGCCAAGGGAACAGTATCGTCCTGCTCCCCATGAACGACCAGGGTTCGGGTGTGGAGTTCCGCGTCCACGTGCGCAACTTCGAATCGACTGGCCGCCGTGCCGACCAGCACCAGGCGCTGGATGTCGCGCGTCGCCTGCAGATGGGCCGCTGCGTGGCTCGTGACGAAAGCACCAAACGAAAAGCCCGCCAGGCACAACGGGCCTTCGGCGGCGTGCAGAGCCACCACCGCAAGCATGTCGTCCAGTTCACCGCGCCCTTCGTCGTAGGCTCCCTCGCTGGTACCCACGCCCCTGAAATTGAACCGCACTGCCGTCCACCCAGCCAGGACGCAGGCACGCGCGAGCGTCTGCACCACCTTGTTGGTGAGTGTGCCGCCGTGCAGGGGGTGGGGATGGGCAATCACTGCCGAGCCTCGGGAGCTGCCTTCCGGTCGGTCAATGGCCAACTCGATCCGGCCTGCCGGGCCAGCCATGGTCAGGCTTTCAGTTTGGGCGTTCATGTCGGGTCTGAAAGTGCGCACTGAGCGCGGGGCACACCATCAACGCGGATCAACGGCCGACGTCGGGTGGCGTCAACAGCCGCTGCACCACCACGCCGTCGCGCAGGTGAGACTGCACGATCTCGTCGATGTCGCTTTCGTCCACATAGGCGTACCAGACCGCTTCCGGGTAAACCACGGCGATCGGGCCACCCGCACAGCGGTCCAGGCAGCCGGCCTTGTTCACCCGCACCTTGCCCGCGCCCAGCAGCCCTTGCGCCTTGGCCTGCGACTTGCATCGGTCGAAAGCAGCCTGCGCCTTGTGCTGTGCACAGGAAGCTTCGCCGTTCTCGCGCTGGTTCAGGCAAAAGAAAATGTGACGCTCGTAATAAGACTTGTTTTCAGTCATCGGGTGATTTTAGAGGGTGCGTGAGGGCGCGGGTGTTGAGCGTGACACCGCGAGCAGTCCGAAGACCAACGCGGCAAAAGGCCACAACCAACCGAGCCATTGGGACAGCCCATGGAAGCGGATGAATCGTCCCTGCTCCCAGACTTCCAGCGATTCGGCGAAGTAAGGACTCAGAGGTGCGCCATTGAGCAGACTGAGCGACACCGCCAAACAAAGCAGCATGACCACATGGCACATCCTGCGCGGCAGGGCGACGAAAGACACGCCCGCCAGCAGGGCCGCCACCAGACCCAGCTGTGCTTGTGGAGTGAGCCAGGCCCAAGCGTGGTCCGGGCCGTAGGTCAGGGCGGCCGACAAGCCGCCCACGCCAAACGCCCCCCCCAGAAGCAGACCACAAAACACCATTCGCCTCAGTCGCGAACGCATGTCCCCGTAGCCCATGAGCACCGGCGACAGCAAACTCAACGCAATGCAGAAAGCTTCGGCCAATGGACTCAGGGGCGTGGGCGCCAGCTGGATGACTGGAATCCATTCGAGAAACGGTGTGTCGATCAGCAGGGCGGTGAGCCCTGACTCGAGCCGCTCCCACACCTGACCCAGACCGAATGGCACAGGCTGGGGGTACAGAAGCGCGAACGGCCACATTGCCAACAGGACGAGACCGCCGTGGGCCGTTGGCTCGAACCAGTTGGCCCGGATCTGGCTCCAGCGGCGCAGTGCGCCCAGGCGTTCGATGAGCAGGGCCATCGCGACCCCCACCGCAGCGCCAACCCCATTCAACGCGAAGTCCACGTTGGACGGCACCCTGGCAGGCAGGTAGCTCTGCAACATTTCCACCACCAGGGACAGCGCCACAGGCAGCCCCAGCGCCACCAGCCATGAAGAGCGTCCGGCGCCCGACCGGTGCAAAGCCAGCATCAGCAGAAATCCCAACGGGGCATAGCCCACAAGGTTGGACGCGACGTCGAACCCGGTCCAATACTGCGGCAGAGGTGCCTGCAGGAACGCCAGTGGCACCACGCCCTGGTCGCGCCAACCCGTGAACGGATACAGGCTGGCGTACACCACCATGCCGGCAAACAGGAACGCCAGAGGCCAGGCCGAAGTGCGCGCTTTCAAGGCAATCAGAAGGGTTTGACAACCACCAGCACCACCGCGATCACCAGCAGAATGACCGGCGCCTCGTTGAACCAGCGGTACCAGACGTGGTTGCGGCGGTTCTCGCCGCGCACAAACCGCTTGAGCATCACGCCACACGTGTGGTGGTACGCCAGCGCCAGCAGGACGATGATCAGCTTGGCGTGCATCCAGCCATTGCCTTCGCCACGGCCAATGCCATAGCCCAACCACAGCCACAATCCCAGCGCCAGCGCTGGCACAGCGAGCAGGCTGGTGAATCGCATCAGCTTGCGTGCCATGAGTAGCAAGCGCTCACGTTCAGCCACGCTATCCGGCGGAACCATGGCCAGATTGACAAATATCCTGGGCAGGTAAAAGAGGCCGGCAAACCAGCTGGCCACGAACACGATGTGGAAAGATTTGACCCAAAGCATGCGGCAGTGTAGTCCCCACCGAGGAGACTGCCGGGCTCGCTGCCCTGCGCAGGGAAAAGGTCCGGGCAAAAAAGAACCCGACCATCGGGCCGGGTTGGGAAGCCTTTTTGCTGTCACACACTAAGGCGCCCGCTCAGGGAGGAAAAGCGGGGAGCTACCTTGCAGCAGCCCGCTGAAATGGTACACCAAGCTTGAGGGATATCCAACTTTTCCCTGTCAACTTTGACATTGATTTCAAGTCGAACCTCATGTAGGTATTTATATCTACATCATCTTGGCCAGCTCAAACATGACTGCCGTGCCGAGCGCTTCGCGGATGTTGCCGCGACCCACTTTGGCCATGGAGAGCTCGCCGAAGCCCGACATGTCGAATGAGCTGTCGTCGGGAGAGATTTCGACGAACGGGAACTCGAAGACTTCGCGCAGCAGTTCGCGCCTGAACACATCGAAAGCCTCGCCCTTGATCTCCGCGTCCAGGATGATCAGGTTCGGCATGCGACTGCGCACGGCCTGACGGGCCTGCTCAAAATCAACCACGCTGTCGGACATGACACCGATTTCACGCAGGGCATCGCGCACGTCAGCGCGGATCTGCAAGGCGGGCGAAACGGTCAGCACGTAGATGCCGGAGAGCGACTTGAACATCGACGAGTGATCGTCGGAGAGTTCCACCGCAGAAATCCCGTCCACCGCCTGCACGGTGCGGGTGAACATGGCCGTGAAGCTCACCCCTTCGTCGGTGCACGTGCGTTCGATCTCGATCCCGCCGGCTGTCATCGCAATCTGGCGAATGAGCACCCAGCTCAGGCTGTCCAGCATCGCCGTGCTCGACGGCGGCGCGCCGTCGCTGGACACACGAACCTGCAGGCGAGCGTGCTTGGGCCAGGCGTTCATGTCCACGCGCACATCGATGCGGTCGCCAAACGGCAGCCCCCAGTCGAGAACGGCATTGACCAAGGTGTATGCCACCGTGGGATCCACCAGCACCTCTACTGGCTTGAGTTTGCGGCGCAGTTCAATGCCCAGAACGTTGAGCTCGTTCTTGCGCTCCTGCAACACACCCTCGACCAGGTGGGCGATGTCGACTTTTTCGTGTGACTGGCGGATGCGACCACCGTAGAAACGGTTGATCTGCTGGGTGCTGAGGCCAGCCACTTTCAGGCGCTCGACGGGCACGCTCAATGCGCGGTGCTCCTGGCGGGTGATGCGCTCTTTGGCGAGCAGCAGGTCGATGGTGTTTTGAAGCGCACTGACACCTTCAGTGACCTGATCGGCCAGGTTGGCCACCATCGTTGGCCAGTGCTGGTCGAGCGACCAGGGTTGATCTGCCGTGCTGGCGGTCTTGGCGGTTGGGGACACGCCGGCAGTGTTCTTTTTGACAGAAAGCATGGGTCGGTGGTGGCAATGGGAGGGGGGCAGCACGCAGCTGGCACTCGAAAATATCATTACCTGCCGCGCTCGAACCGTGGGGAGGTATCAATCATTTCTTCTTACCGTGGAGTTCAACACAATGCCGCCGCCTTTCGGGGCGCTCTCGTGAAGGGAGGCGGCGAGCAGGGACCGATGCGACACGCGAGCAGCGTCTGCGTTTGCCACAATAGGTGCATGCACAATCCCGCGCCCTACCCCTTCAGCCGCCCCCGACGCCTGCGCCGGGATCCGTTCACCCGCGATCTGGTGCGCGAGCACCGCCTGAGCCCGGCCGACCTGATCTACCCGGTGTTTGTGCTCGATGGCGCGGGCCGGCGCGAGGCGGTGGGCTCGATGCCGGGCGTTGAACGGCTCAGTCTGGACTTGCTGCTGCCGGTGGCCGAGGATTGCGTGGCGCTGGGCATTCCGGTGATGGCGCTGTTCCCCGTGATCGACCAGTCGCTGAAAACGCCCGACGGTCAGGAAGCATTGAACCCCGACGGCCTGGTGCCGCGTGTGGTGCGCGAACTCAAAAGCCGTTTCCCGCAGCTCGGCGTGATGACCGACGTGGCGCTCGACCCCTACACCAGCCACGGCCAAGACGGTCTGCTGGACGAGAACAACTACATCCTGAACGACCCCACGGTCGAGATCCTGGTGAAGCAGGCGGTCAACCAGGCGCAGGCGGGTGTGGACATGGTCGCACCCAGCGACATGATGGACGGGCGCATCGGTGCCATCCGCGCGGCGCTGGAAGCCAACGGTCTGGTGCACACGAAGATCATGGCCTACAGCGCCAAGTACGCCAGCGCCTTCTACGGCCCGTTCCGTGACGCGGTGGGCTCCGCCGCCAACCTGGGCAAGGCCGACAAGAAGGTCTACCAGATGGATCCGGGTAATTCCAACGAGGCGCTGCGCGAGGTGGCGCTGGATCTGGCAGAGGGCGCCGACATGGTGATGGTCAAACCCGGCATGCCGTATCTGGACATCGTGCGCCGGGTCAAAGACGAGTTCGCCGTGCCGACCTTCGCCTACCAGGTGAGCGGCGAGTACGCCATGCTCAAGTCCGCCGCCCTCAACGGCTGGCTGGACCACGACGCGGTGATGATGGAAAGCCTGATGGCTTTCAAGCGCGCGGGCGCCGACGGCGTGCTGACCTACTTTGCACGCGACGCGGCCCGCCTGCTGCGCGGCTGAGGCTCAGTTACATGCGCGTGTTCCACATCCTGCCCGGCTCGGTGAGCGAGACCGCGAGCTTGCCGATGGTGCTGCCCGACAAGGGCTACATCTGGATCGCCTGCGGGCGGCGTGAGTTCGAGCTGGAGCAAGGCGCTGTGCAATCGACCCTGCAGGTGCTCTGCGGCATGACGCTGGTCGATCTGCACCTGTCGGATCTGCTGAACAACCAGCTGCCCTCGCACTACGACTACACCTCGCAGTACGACATCCTGGTCTTCCGGCGGCTGGCGGCCGGGCACAGCGAAACCGATCTTGCCCACCCAGGCGCACTGCTCACCCAGGCCACCAAACGCGGCGGCCCGCCAGTGCTGCGGCGCATCGACACCAGCCCGGTGGGTTTCGCGGTGTTTGATCGCGTGCTGCTCACGGTTCACCCCGCGGGATGCCAGGCGCTGGACCTGTACTCCACCCGCCTGATGTCGGCGGCCAGCGCAGCTTCGCGCGCGGCCGGCATCCACCTGCCGCCCAGCCCGGCCGACCTGATGCTGCGCATCGTCAACCAGATGGTGGACGGCTACCTGGAGCTGCGCCGCGAACTCACGCGCCAGCTTGACCACTGGCAGACCGAGCTGCTGAGCCCGCGCGCGCGCTTCAACAACTGGGGCTCGTTGCTGGACGCGCGCATATCTCTGCACCAGCTCGACGAGGTCTGTGAAGACCAGCGCTCGGCCATTCAGGACTGGAACGAGTCGCTGGCCAACTGGGAGCCGAACGATTACAACGGCGGCCAGCGCGGCCTGGAGCTGCTCAAGGTGCGCTCTCGCGACGTGCTTGAACACATCGAACGCGTCGTTCACCACGTTCGCCGGCTGGAACAGAACGCAGAGACCGCGGTGCAGATGCACTTCTCGGCGCAGAGCAACCGCACCAACGACATCATGCGCACGCTCACGGCGCTGACCGCGATCTTCCTGCCCTTGAACCTGATCGCGGGCATTTTCGGCATGAACTTCGAGTTCATCCCGTTGACCCACCTGAAGAGCGGTTTCTGGTGGGCCATGGGATCCATGGTGTTGACCGCTGCGGGGCTGGGTGTGGTGTTCTGGCGCAAGCGTTATCTGGCGCGAACGGTGCGCTGAACGCCTCAGAAATGGGGCCCGCTCAGACCTTCATGGGCCAGCATGCATTGAACGGCCGGACGCTCCAGCACCCGATGCAGGTACGGACCCAGGTGGGCACGCTCACGGGCTGGCGCGCTGGAGAAACTGCGCGTCCAGCGGCACAGCGTGAACACGTACGGGTCCAGCGTTGAATAGGCGGCTCCCATGAACCACGGCCCACCGTGGCGCGCGAGTTCGGCGTCGAGCTGATCGAGCAGCGGGCCCACCCGTGCTTGGGCATGGGCCTTGAGTTCGGCCACGCCGGCGTCATTGCCTTCGTTCATCCAGCGCTCGGGGTAGAAGTAGACGATGAGCGTGGCCTGCAGCGTGTTGGTGAGCCACACGAGCCACTTGCAGGCATGGGCCCGCTCGGCCGCGCCCGGCGCGGGCAGCAGCCCGGCCTGCGGGTGCGTGTCACACAGGTGCAGGCAGATCGCGGCGGTCTCGTACAACACCAGGTCGCCCTCCACCAGCACCGGAATCAAACCATTGGGGTTGAGCCGCAAGTAGTCCGGCGCCTTGTGGGCGTTGTTGTCTCGGTCCACCGCCACGCGCTCATAGGGCACACCGAGCTCTTCCAGCAGGATGTGCGGCACCATGCTGGCGGTGCTTGGAGAAAAGTGAAGCTGGATCATGTTCAAGGTGCTGGCGTGGGCACACCAAACAGTTTGGCGCCGTTGTCCCACGCAATGCGCCGCGCCACGTCGGCCGGCAGGCCACCGAGCCAGGTGCGGTAGCCCTGCATCAGCTCGCCGTAGTACTGCCAGCGCTGGTTGACCCAGGTGTCGGAGCCGATCATGAAGCGGTCGGGGTACTTGAGCAGCAGCGTACGCCACTCGGGGCACAGCTGGCCGTCGGCGCAGGTGAGGCCCGGGCGGTACGACAACTCTCCCATCAACTTCGGGTACCGCGCAAACAGCGCATCCACGCGCGGCGCGGGCGTGCCGCCAATGCCCGTGTGCGCCCAAATCAGGCGCATTTTCTGACCCTTGGACGGCGTGTTGGCCATCAGCAGGTCGATCGCTTCATCGTCCACATGCGCCAGGATGGCCAGGTCCTTTTCTTCGGCCAGCGCCATGAGTTGCTTCGCCACCGGGCCGTTCGCATTGGCGCTGTCGTAGAGGTGGAACTCACCGAGGCCCCGGTAGGGCCCGGCGGGCGTACCGCGCGCGAGTTCGGCGTTCACCATGTCCACGATGGTGGGGTCGCGGAACCAGTTGCTGTAATCGGCGCGGTCGCGGTAGAGGCGCACGAAGGGCACCACAGTCACGCCGGCCTTGCGCGTCTGCTCGGTGGCGCTGGCCAGGACTTTGGTGCCGTCGTTGGGTCGCGAGTTGGCGACGATGGCACGCACGCCGCTCTTGTGCATGCGCTCCAGCACGTCGGCCATGGGATGCGGGCACGCTGGCGACGGCGTGGTGTGCACACACGCTTCGTCGTTGTAGTGCAGGTGGGCGTCGAACAGCGGGCCGCTGTAGTCGGCGGCGGCAGCGCCCATGCAGACCAACACCAGGGCGCTGAGCAGACCGGCGCGCCGCATCGGGGTCAGCCCAGGTGTTGGGCGAAGAAGGCCAGCGTGCGTTCGCGTGCGAGCTTCGCAGCGGCTTCGTTGTACGAGCCGCGCTGGTCGCAGTTGAAGCCGTGGTTGGCTGCGTACACATGCACCGTCACGCCAGGCTGGGCCTTCTTGAAGGCTTCGATGGTGTCCAGCGGGATCCAGTGGTCCTGGTCGCCGAAGTGGGCCAACACCGGCACCTGGGGCACAAGCGTGGCGTCGGCCTCACCTGTCATGCCGCCGCCGTAGTAGGGCGCCGCGGCGGACAAGCCCTTGAGCGTGCAGGCCGCGCGCCAGGTGAGCAAACCGCCCCAGCAGTAGCCCACGATACCGACCTTGCCCGCCTGCGCGGCGTGGTCGATGGCGGCCTGGATGTCGGCCATGACGCCCGGTGCTGGCAAGGCGTCCACGGCGGTCTTGAAGCCGAAACCGGTGCCCATGTCGGCCTCGGTGTAGCCCAGGTCCACGTTGGCCTTTACGCGGTGGAAGGTGGCGGGTGCGACGACGAAGTAACCATCGGCCGCATACCCGTCGGCCACCGCGCGGATGTGCGAGTTCACGCCGAAGATTTCCTGCAGCACGACCAGTCCGCCTTTGGCTTTGGGGTTGCCTGCGGGCCCTGCCACATAGGCGGGGAAGGTGGTGCCATCGGCGGCCTTGAGTTCGATCATGTGTCCCATGGGTGTTCTCCTGTTGTCGTTGGAAAGAATTCAAGCGCGCAGTTTGCGCGCCACAAAGTCGAGACGGTCCTGGCCCCAGAACAACTCGCCGTCGATCACGTAGCTCGGTGCGCCGAACACGCTGGCATCGATCGCGGCCTGTGTCTGCTCGTCGTAACGCGCCTGCACATCGGGCTGCTGCGACTGCGCAAGGCGCGCTGCATCAAGGCCGCATTCTGCGAGCAAGGCCGCCAGAACGTCCAGGGAAGCGATGTCGCGCTCCTGCGCCCACACGGCGGTGGTCACCGCACCCGTCAGCTTCATCGC
>QBMB01000086.1:13598-18457 GCA_003241965.1 Burkholderiales bacterium
ATCGCCACCGCCGTGATCAGGCGCGCGACCGGATCACCAGCCACAGGAAAAAACCGCGGCTCGGGATTCAGCGGCACACCGAGCGCTTCGCTGAAGCGGCGCAGCTCCAGCAACCGGTAGGCCTGGCGCTGTGGCGCGCGCTTGGGCAACGGCAGGCCGCCCGAGAGCGGGAAGATCTTGCCCAGGTCCATGGGCAGCACGCGCACGGTGGCTCCCGTCTCACGCAACAACGCGGCAAAACGCTCGTGGCCGAGGTAGGTCCAGGGACTTTGCGGGGCCAGGAAGTAGTCGACTGTGTGACGCATGGCGGTCTCCTCGTGCTGTTGTAATGGCCGACTGGTGGCGAGCCCGTGTTGTACGCGATGCCACCACTTTCTGCAGGAGACGGGTTATGGACAAGGTGCTGTTGGTCACCGGCGGCGGACGCGGCATCGGCGCGGCCACGGTGCGCCTGGCAGCCACCCAGGGCTGGGCGGTGGCGGTGAACTACACCGCAAATTCGCTGGCGGCCGACGAGGTGGTGCGCGGCATCCGCGAACTCGGCGGCACGGCCATCACGGTGCAGGCCGACGTGGCCGATGAAGCCCAGGTGCTGGCGATGTTCCAGAAGATCGACGCCAAGCTCGGGCGCCTCACCGGGCTGGTGAACAACGCCGGTGTGGTCGACGTGAGCGCGCGGGTCGACGAGATGAGCGTGGCGCGCATCAAGCGCATGTTCGACATCAACGTGATCGGCTCGATGCTGTGCGCGCGCGAGGCGGTGCGCCGCATGAGCACCAGGCACGGCGGCGAAGGTGGCGCCATAGTCAACGTGTCCAGCGCCGCGTCGCGCCTGGGCTCACCCGGCCAGTACGTGGACTACGCCGCAGCCAAGGGCGCCATCGACGCGTTCACCATTGGCCTGGCGAAAGAGGTGGCGGCCGAAGGCATCCGCGTGAACGCGGTGCGCCCGGGCCTGATCGAGACCGATATTCACGCCTCGGGTGGCCTGCCCACCCGTGTGCGCGACCTGCAGCACCTGGTGCCCATGCAGCGCGGTGGCACAGCCGACGAGGTGGCCCAGGCCATCGTCTGGCTGCTGTCGGACGCGGCGAGTTACACAACGATGAGTTTGTTGGACGTGTCTGGAGGACGCTAGAGATGACCCCTGAAATCAAGTACTGGTGGGAAGACCTCGTCGTCGGCGAGACGCGCGATCTCGGCACCATCACCCCGACCGAAGAAGAAACCGTGGCCTTCGCGCGCCAGTTCGACCCACAGCCCTTTCACCTCGATGCCGAAGCGGCCAAGGCCTCGGTGTTCGGCGCGTTGAGTGCCAGCGGCTGGCACACCTGCGCCATGGCCATGCGGCTGATGGTGACCAACTTCCTGAACGAAAGCTCCAGCCTGGGTTCGCCCGGCCTGGAAAGCGTGAAGTGGCTCAAGCCGGTGTTTCCCGGCGACACGCTGCGCCTGCAACACACCATTCTTGAAAAACGGCCCATGAGCAAGCGCCTGGACGTGGGTCTGGTGCGCACCACCTGGGAAATGTTCAACCAGCACGGCGACAAGGTGCTGTTCATGGAGGGTTACGGCATGTTCCGCCGCCGTGAGCCAGGGAAGCCGTAGCCCACAAACAGCGCCGATGCGCGCAGCGCGGCGGGGGTGAGCCACAATCCTGCTCATGGATTTCAAGCCGCTCATCACCCTGCTGGCCATCGTCAACCCGTTGGCGATCGTGCCTTTTTTCATCCACTACACGCAGGGCTTCAGCCGCAAGCAGCGCCAGCGCACCGTGCTGATCTCCTCGGTCAGCGCGTTTTCCGTCATCGCCATCTGCGCGCTGATCGGTCTGCAGATTCTTGAGTTTTTTGGCATCTCGCTCGCCAGCTTCCAAGTGGGCGGCGGCATGTTGCTGCTGACTTCGGCGCTGTCCATGCTCAACGCGCAACCGGCCGAAGCCAAGACCAATGAACTGGAAGTGAGCGATGCATCGGCCCGGGCTTCGATCGCGGTGGTGCCGCTCACCATCCCGCTGCTCACCGGCCCGGCCACCATGTCCACGGTTGTGATCTACGCCGACCAGGCCAAGACCTTTTTCCAGCACGCCGCGCTGGTGGGCTACGGCGTGGTGATCGCACTGGCCACCGCCATCTGCTTCACCCTGGCGGAGCCGATCGCGCGGTTTCTCGGGCAGACCGGCATCAACGTGATGACTCGGCTGATGGGCTTGATCCTGGCGGCTTTGTCGGTGGAGGTGATGGCCACCGGGCTGGTGAAGCTCTTTCCGGTCCTGCTGGGCTGAAGTCCGGCCACGGGTGGCGACTACGCGACCTGTTTGAGCATGTCCGACACCACGATGTTGCGCACCCCGCGCAACAAGTGAGACTCCGCGCCCTGCGTGGCCCGCAGGGCGTCTTGCTGCGCCGACGCTGCCTTCAATGCGTCGAACTCCCGCTCCATGTCGGCCATGAGCGCGTCTGCTGCCAAGGGCAGGCCGTGAATCATCTTCGCCACTTCCCGCGTTGCGGCCGTGGGCGCCAAGCCCAGCGCCAGGCCTGTCCTGACCAGCTTGTCGCGGGTCACATCGCCAAACACCGAAGCATCCACGATGGGAATGGCCAGCGGCTCGCCGGGCCAGATTGCTGCTTCGCCCGCATACATGCGAGCGTGGTACACGGCCGTGCACAAGAGGTCATAGAACGGCGCGATCTGCACGCCCTCTTCGCTCACGAGGAACGACACGTTCTTCAAGTGGCTGTCCGAGTTGCCCACCAGGGTGTTGAACAGAACCCATCTGAAAAGGGCCATGCGCGCTGCGGCCTTTGAGCGGCAACGGTCGATGAGGCGAACCAGCGTGTTTAGGTGGGCGTTGCTGTATTTGAAGACCGATGGCTGGTCCAGCAACTGGCAGGCATCGATCACATGCTTGCGCCTCCACACCTTCGCGCTCCCGTCCCATGTGCGGTCGAAGCGCTCGATGATGTACACCGGCTCGGGCACGTAAAGCCGGTGCACCGAGGGCACGTTCACACCCAGTTTGCGCGCCAGGCGCATCGTGAAGGTCTCGTTGATGACCGAATGCGGATACTGCTCGGCACGGCTGTTGGGCTTGAGGATGTGCGAGGAGGCGTTGGCCCTCCAGGGCTCGCGCAACTCCCTGGTCTCGGGGTTGAACAAGACCACCATCTTGTGCTGGGCACCCGCCAGCGACATCCGCTTCGGCGATCTCGCAGTGAGTGAGGCCCGTGGCAGGTTCTGGATCCTTGCCGAAAGCTCCTCGTTGGTCAGCAGCTGGTCACCTGACTCCGCCCCTGGGTTTCCAGGCGGCAGCAATACCAGGGACCCGGCCGATTCCGCACCCAGTCGCTCCAGCAAACCAAAGGCGTCGCCGGCCCCGACGTGCTGCTCCTTGCTAAGCACCTCGCGCATCAACTCTTCGGGCAGCAGGTTGTCGAAGTACCACTGCACCGTGCGTTGTGTCGAGCCGTCGCGGAATCTCTTTTCAGACAGGGGCAGCGCGGGCGAGAGCGCAAACGCATCCGGGGACTGGCGCCACGCGTCGTCGTACTCCAGGGTCCAGATGCCGTCCTGCTCCAGGAGCACGCCGATCACACGGCCGTTGCTCGATACCGAGAGGCTGCGCTCGGGGTTCATGCGGGTGTCCCTCCACGTCCTGGCAGCGGTTTCAGGCCTTTGGTGCGCAATTCGTTGAACCGCGGCAGGACTTCAACCGGGATGTCGATGCTCAGCTGGATACCCAGTTCGTCCAGCACCTTGAGCACCAGGCCCAGTTGCACCGTGTCCTTGCCCCGCTCAACCTCGCGCAAAAACACATGGCCAACGCCGGCACTGCCTGCGGTGTCGTCCAGGCGCAAGCCTTGTTCTTTGCGAACGGCACGGATGGCGATGCCCAGATCGGCGACGGAGTGGATGGGAAGTTGCATGGGGGTCCTCAAATCGATTGGTACTAATCGATTTTGACCAAGCAAGTGGGGGCCGTCAAGAAATCGATGACTATGAATCGATTTTTACAACGCCACCGCGTGGGCACCCATGATCGAACCGAACTGTTCGATTGTCCGAAAGTGTTCAGCGCGGGTACAGCCCGAGCGTCTGCGCCTGCAGGCGCGACAGGCCCAGCAGCGCATCGGTGAACGGCGTGGGCACGCCGGTGAGTTGGCCGAGTTCGCGCACCACGGTCACCAGTGCGTCGAGCTCCACCGGCTTCTTGGCCTGCACGTCCTGCAGCATCGAGGTCTTGAACGCCCCGAGCTTGAGCGTCACAGCGTGGCGGTCTTCGGGTTGCTGGTCGATCGGTATGCCGATGCGTGCGCCGATTTCTTTGGCTTCGAGCATCACGCTGCTGATGAAGCCGCGCACCAGCTCGTCGCCCAGGATGCGGTCGGTGGTGGCGCCCGTGAGCGCGCTCACCGGGTTCACCGTCATGTTGCCCCAGAGCTTGTACCAGACGTCCTTCTGAATCTGCTGTGAGACGCTGGAATTGAGCCCGGCACGCTGCAGCAGCGCGGCCAGTGCGGCCACGCGCTCGCTTCTCTCGCCAGAGGGCTCGCCAATGATCAGGCCGTTGCCGAAGTGGTGGCGGATGACGCCGGGTGAGTCGACCGAACAGCTGGCGTGCACCACGCCGCCGATCACGTTGCGCGCGGGAATGGCGCGGTCGATGGCACCGGTGGGATCGACCGACTGCAGCCGGGTGCCGGAGCGCTCGCCACCGAAACCATTGAAGAACCACCACGGCACGCCGTTCATGGCGGTGAGCACCACCGTGTGGCGCCCGATCAGGGGAGCGATGCCGCGCGCCACCTCGGCCAGCGCGGGCGCCTTCACCGCCACGATCACCAGGTCCTGCACACCCA
>QBMB01000087.1 GCA_003241965.1 Burkholderiales bacterium
GGTGGAGTGGTGTGGGGGCGCCGGGGTGCGGCGCGCGCTTATTCGCTGGTGAAGATGGTGCCCAGGCGCTCCATGCGCTCCAGGGCCATGCCGCAGCCGCGCACCACGCAGGTCAGCGGCTCTTCGGCCACCAGCACAGGCAGGCCGGTTTCTTCCGCCAGCAGGCGGTCCAGGTCGCGCAGCAGTGCGCCACCGCCGGTGAGCATCATGCCGCGCTCGGCGATGTCGGCGCCCAGCTCGGGCGGCGTATGTTCCAGCGCCATCTTCACTGCGGAGACGATGTTGTTCAGCGGATCGGTGAGGGCTTCGAGGATCTCGTTGCTGGAAATGGTGAAGCTGCGCGGAACGCCCTCGGAGAGGTTGCGGCCCTTGACTTCCATTTCCTTGACTTCGGAGCCGGGGAAGGCCGAGCCGATCTGCTTCTTGATCGCTTCGGCCGTGGGCTCGCCGATCAGCATGCCGTAGTTGCGGCGGATGTAGGCAATGATGGCTTCGTCGAAGCGGTCGCCGCCCACGCGCACGCTGCCCTTGTAGACCATGCCGCCCAAGCTGATGACGCCCACCTCGGTGGTTCCGCCGCCGATGTCGACCACCATGGAGCCCGAAGCGTCCGACACCGGCAAGCCGGCACCGATGGCCGCGGCCATGGGTTCTTCGATCAGGTAGACCTCGGAGGCACCCGCGCCCAGGGCGGATTCGCGGATGGCGCGGCGCTCGACCTGGGTCGAGCCGCAGGGCACGCAGATGATGATGCGCGGGCTGGGCCTGAACATCGAGCGCGGGTGCACCATCTTGATGAACTGCTTGAGCATCTGCTCTGTCACGGTGAAGTCGGCGATCACGCCGTCCTTCATGGGGCGGATGGCTTCAATGTTGCCGGGCACCTTGCCCAGCATGGCCTTGGCCTCGTGGCCCACGGCCTGGATGGTCTTCTTGCCCTGTGGTCCGCCTTCGTGACGGATCGAAACCACCGAGGGTTCATCGAGCACGATGCCCTTGTTGCGGACGTAGATGAGGGTGTTGGCGGTGCCGAGGTCGATGGCCAGGTCGGTCGAGAACTGCCGACGGAAAGCTTCAAACATGGTGGATGGATCCTGTGGGGCCGGGGCGTGGCATGGCGCGCTCCAAGCCGGAAATGAGGCCGAATGCGGGACCTGGGATGGAGCCAGAAGGTAGGCCGGACATCGGTTCTAAGTGTTTGATTCCAAGGCAAAAACCGTGGCGGCACGGGGTCTGCCGTTAAACCTTGGATAATACCGTATCCCCTGTGCACAACTGCACGCAAGCAGGCCCCATTTCTTGCATTTACACGGCGTTTCAGCGCCGATGAAGGCCCAAGGGGCGCTGCACATCCATCCTTCCGGAACCACCTCGACATGTCCCTGACCCTGTCCGACATCGGCCGTATCGCCAACCTGGCGCGCCTGGATCTCACCGATCCGCAGAGCGAACGCATGCTGACCCAGCTCAACGGTTTCTTTGACACCGTGGAGCAGATGAACGCGGTGGACACCACCGGCGTACAGCCCCTGGCCCACCCCACCGCCGTGATCGACCATGTGTCGCTGCGCCTGCGCCCCGATGTGGCCAGCGAACCCAACAACCGCGAAGCCAACCAGAAGAGCGCCCCCGCGGTCGAGCGCGGCCTGTTCCTCGTGCCGAAGGTGATCGAATGAAAGCGCTCCACGATTTGGGCGTGCTGGAGCTCGCCGAGGCCATCGCAGAGAAGCAGACCAGCAGCGTCGAGGCCGCGCAGCACCTGCTGGCCCGTGCGAAGCAGTTCGCTTCGCTGGGCGCCTACCTCGCCTTCAACGAAGAAGCCACGCTGGCCCAGGCCCGCGCAGCCGATGCACGCATCGCTGCAGGTGAGCGCACGCCGCTGTTGGGTGTGCCGCTGGCGCACAAGGACATCTTCGTCACAAAAGATTTCCCCACCACCGCCGGCTCGAAGATGCTCGCGGGTTACCAGAGCCCGTTCGATGCCACCGTGGTGCAACGCCTGGCCGCGCAAGGCGCCGTGTCGCTGGGCAAGCTCAACTGCGACGAGTTCGCCATGGGCTCGGGCAACGACAACTCGGCCTTCGGGCCGGTGCAAAACCCGTGGGACACCGCACGCGTGCCCGGCGGTTCGTCGGGTGGTTCGGCCGCTGCGGTGGCTGCGCGCCTGATCCCGGCCGCCACCGGTACCGACACCGGCGGCTCCATCCGCCAGCCCGCCAGCTTCACCGGCATCACCGGCATCAAGCCCACCTACGGCCGCTGCTCGCGTTACGGCATGGTGGCCTTCGCCTCCAGCCTGGATCAGGCAGGCCCCATGGCGCGCAGTGCCGCCGACTGCGCGGCCCTGCTCAGCGCCATGGCCGGACCCGACATCGACCGCGACTCCACCAGCCTGGACCACCCGGCCGAGGACTACAGCGCTGCACTCAGCCGCCCGCGCGAAGGCGCCACCGCCGCTCAACCTCTCAAGGGCTTGCGCATCGGTATGCCCGCCGAATTTTTCGGCGCGGGTTGCGCGCCCGATGTGTTGTCCGCCGTGCGCGCCGCACTGGCCGAATACGAAAAACTGGGCGCCACGCTGGTCGACATCTCGCTGCCCCGCACCGAGCTCTCCATTCCCGTCTACTACATCATTGCGCCGGCCGAAGCGTCGAGCAACCTGGGTCGCTTTGACGGTGTGAAGTTCGGCCACCGGGCGGCGAAATACGACGACCTGCTCGACATGTACAAGAAGTCGCGCAGCGAGGCCTTTGGCCCCGAGGTTCAGCGCCGCATCATGATCGGCACCTACGTGCTGAGCCACGGCTACTACGACGCTTACTACATCAAGGCACAGCAGATCCGCCGCCTCATCGCGCAAGATTTTCAGTCTGCGTTTGAGCTCTGCGATCTCATCGCCGGCCCCGTGGCGCCCACCGTGGCGTGGAAGATCGGCGAGAAGAGCGACGACCCGCTGGCCAACTACCTGGCCGACATCTACACGCTCTCCACCAGTCTGGCCGGCCTGCCCGGCATGAGCGTGCCGGCGGGCTTCGGCGCTGGTGGCATGCCGGTGGGCTTGCAGCTCGTGGGCAACTATTTCAAGGAGGGCGAACTGCTGCAAGCGGCGCACGCCTTCCAGCAGGCGACCGACTGGCACACCCGTTCGCCCTCGGGATTCTGATCATGAGCAACACCCAAAAATCCCTGCTGGTTCATGGCTACGAGGTCGTCATCGGCTTCGAGACCCACACCCAGCTCGCCACGCAATCCAAGATCTTCAGCCGCGCTCCAACAGCCTTTGGCGCCGAGCCCAACACGCAGGCCTGCCCGGTCGATCTGGCCCTGCCCGGCACGCTGCCGGTGATGAACAAAGCCGCGGTGGAACTCGCCATCCGCCTCGGTCTGGCGCTGGGCTCGCACATCGCCGAGCAAAGCGTGTTCGCGCGCAAGAACTACTTCTACCCCGACCTGCCCAAGGGCTACCAGATCAGCCAGTTCGAGATTCCGGTGGTGCAGGGCGGCGAGGTGTCGTTCTTCCTTGGAGATGAAAAGAAGACCGTGCGCCTGGTGCGTGCGCACCTGGAAGAAGACGCGGGCAAGTCGCTGCACGAGGACTTCATCGGCCAGAGCGGCATCGACCTCAACCGCGCCGGCACACCGCTGCTGGAGATCGTGACCGAGCCCGACATGCGTTCGAGCGCAGAGGCCGTGGCCTATGCCAAAGAGCTGCACAAAATCGTCACCTGGATCGGCATCTGCGACGGCAACATGCAGGAAGGCTCGTTCCGCTGTGATGCCAACGTGTCGGTGCGCAAGCCCGGCGCCGAGTTGGGCACACGCCGCGAGATCAAGAACCTGAACTCCTTCAAGTTCATGCAGCAGGCGATCGACTACGAGATCCGCTGGCAGATCGAGGAGATCGAGGATGGTCGTGCGATCCAGCAGGCCACCGTGCTGTTCGACCCCGACACCGGCGAGACGCGTGCGATGCGCACCAAGGAAGACGCGGCCGACTACCGCTATTTCCCCGACCCGGATCTTCCGCCGCTCGTGATCGCGCGCGAGTGGGTGGAGCAGGTGCGCGCCGGCATGCCCGAGCTGCCACGCGCCATGGCCGAGCGGTTGGTGCGCGACTACGGCCTGCCCGAGTACGACGCGACCACGCTGACGCAAAGCCCCGCCATGGCGGCTTACTTCGAGACAGCGGCCAAGGCCAGCGGTCAAGCGAAGCTGGTGAGCAACTGGATCATGGGCGAGGTGTCTCGCCGGCTCAATGCCGACGAAGGCGGCATGGCCAATGTGCCGGTTAGCGCCGCGCAGTTGGCCGCGCTCATCGGGCGCATCGCAGACGGCACCATCAGCAACAACGCGGCCAAACAAGTCTTCGACGCCTTGTGGACCGGCGATGGCAAGGACGTTGATGCGGTCATCGAAGCCAAAGGGCTCAAGCAGATGAACGACTCCGGCGCGCTGGAAAAGATCATCGACGAGGTGATGGCCGCCAACGCCGACAACGTGGCCCAGTTCCGCGCCGGCAAGGAGAAGGCCTTCAACGCGCTGGTGGGTCAGGTCATGAAGGCGAGCAAGGGCAAGGCCAACCCGCAGCAGGTCAACGACGTGCTGCGCCAGAAACTTCAGTGATGGGAAGAGGCCTGACGCCTTCGGGCGCAGGCTGCAAGCTCAGCGCTTGGCCGCGCCCGTGTTGCCGGCGGCCGTGGCGGACCCCCAGAGCTGGCGCAGCTTGGTCAGCTCTTCGTCAAAGCGCTGGTTGATGCGCTGCTTTTCCTGGGCCTGTTCTTCCAAGAACCGCTTTTGCACCACCGCCTGTTTGTCGCTGTCTTCGAGCTTGCGGCGCAGCCAGAACGGCGCCTTGCCCGGGTCGGACTGGTAGAACTCCATCTCGACTTCAACTTCCTTGCGCTGCTGCTTCAGCGCCACCTCGCGTTTGTTCACCGCCGAGATCACCTCGTCGATCTGGGCCAGCGCCTCGGCGCGCTCCTTGTCGTGCACGCCCTGGTTCGGGTAGCGGATCAGCAGGGCGCGTTCGCGGCGTTTTTCTTCGGCGGCGCGGGCCTTGATCTCGTTTTCGGCGCGCTGCTTTTCATCCAGCCGCGTTCGTTCGTCGGCGGTGTAACTCGGCGGCACCACCTGGCGCACGATGCCGGTGTTGCCCAGCTTGTGCTGCTCGCGGTCCAGGCACTCCACGATCGGGCGGTCCGAGGTGATGCGCCGGCCCTTGCTGTCCACGCAGGTGTAGATGCCCTGGGCCAGCGCGCTGGCTTGAGACCACAAGCCAGCGGCCGCGACCAGCACGCAGGCGGCCATCTGCGCGGCGTGCAACGGGTATCGGGTCGGGGTGTGGGCAATGTTCATGGTGAGGGCTTCAGTTCACGCCGTAGCGCAGGCGGTAAGCCTGCACCCGCTGGCGGTGCGCATCGAGCTCCCCCCCGGTGTGAACGCTCAGATACTGCAGCAAATCCGCGAGGGTGGCAATTGCACAAACTTGCAGTCCGAGCTGGCGCTGAACATATTGCACGGCACTGTGATCCACGTCTCGAACGGTGCCGTCCGGAGCGACCTCGGTGGCTTTTTCCTGCCGGTCCAGCGCAATGGTCACCGCGTGCGGCGTGGCACCGGCAGCGCGGATCAGCGCAATGGATTCGCGTGCGGCGGTGCCGGCCGACATCACGTCGTCCACGATCAGCACGCGGCCCTGCAGCGGCGCACCCACCAGCGAACCACCCTCGCCGTGGTCCTTGGCTTCCTTGCGGTTGTAGGCAAAGGGCACGTTGAGGCCCAGGCGCGAGAGTTCGATGGCCAGCGCCGCGCCCAGCGGAATGCCCTTGTAGGCCGGGCCGAAGATCATGTCGAACTCCACGCCGCTGGCGATCAGGGCCTTTGCATAGAATTGCGCGAGCCGTGCGAGCTTGGCGCCGTCGTCGAACAGACCGGCATTGAAGAAATACGGCGAGAGCCGGCCTGCCTTGGTCTTGAATTCACCGAAGCGCAGCACGCCGGCATCCACACAGAATTGCACGAATTCCTGCGCCAGCGCAGCGTCCGGGGCGCCCGCATGGGCCGCGCCTGTATCCAACACCATGGGGGTTTCCTTGTTCAAACTGACCAGCCTCAACCTCAACGGCATCCGCTCCGCCACCACCAAAGGGCTGGAGACCTGGCTGACCGCGCACCAGCCGGATTGTATTTGTGTGCAGGAGGTGAAAGCGCAGGAGCTGGACGTGGCCGGCCGTTTCGAGCACCTCGCCGGTCTGCGCGGCCATTTCCACTTTGCCGAGAAAAAGGGCTACTCGGGCGTGGGCGTGTACTCCCGCCACGAGCCCAGTGACGTGGTCACGGGGTTTCAGTGCCCGGAGTTCGACGCCGAGGGCCGTTACACCGAACTGCGCTTCGACACGCCCAGCCGCAAGCTCTCGCTGATCAGCGCCTACTTCCCCAGCGGCTCATCGGGCCCCGAGCGCCAGGAGGCCAAGTACCGCTTTCTGGCGGCGTTCCACCCGCACCTGATGGCGCTCAAGGGGGAGCGCGAATTCATCCTGTGTGGCGACGTGAACATCGCTCACCAGCAGGCCGACCTGAAGAACTGGCGCAGCAACCAGAAGAACAGCGGCTTCCTGCCCGAAGAGCGCGCCTGGATGACCACGCTGCTCACCGAAGGCGGCCTGGTCGATGTGTACCGCCGCCTGCAGCCCGACACCACCGACGCCTGCTACACATGGTGGAGCAACCGCGGCCAGGCCTACGCGAACAACGTGGGCTGGCGGCTCGATTACCACCTGGCCACGCCGGCCCTGGCGGCGCTGGCGCGCACCGAGCACATCTACAAGGACGTGAAGTTCAGCGACCACGCGCCGATCACGATCGGGTACGACCTGAGCCTGTGAGACTCAGACCGTGCAGACCGGTGCGGTGAACGCGTCGCGCACGGGTTGATCGGTCGTGGCCTTGCCTTCGGACACCGACACCCCCGTGGACGACCCGATACCGTTCTTCGCCGCGACCACCTCCGCCATGATCGAGAGCGCGATCTCGGCCGGGGTTTTGCTGCCGATGTACAGGCCGGCCGGGCCGTGCAGGCCTTCCAGCGCGGCGTGCGACAGGTCGAAGTGTTCGTGCAGGCGCGTCTTGCGCAGCTCGCTGTGGCGCCGTGAGCCGATGGCGCCCACGTAGAAGGCCTGCGACTGCAGCGCGTCGATGAGCGCCAGGTCGTCGAGCTTGGGGTCGTGCGTCACGGCCACCACGGCGGTGCGCGCGTCGGGCTGCAGGCGCAGGATCAAGTCGTCCGGCATCTCGTGGCTGAGCACCACGCCATCGAGCTGCCAGCTGGCGCGGCTCTCCTCGCGAGGGTCGCACACGATCACCTCGAAGCCCAGACCCAGCGCCATCTGGCACAGAAAACGCGAGAGGTCGCCCGCGCCGATCACGATAAGCCGCGCCTGCGGCCCGAGGTGGGTGGTCAGGTGGTGGTCGTCCAGGTGCGGCAGGCCGTCGCGCCGACCTTCGCGCAGGTCCACATCACCGGTCTGGAAGTTCAAAACGCGTTCGGTGCTGCGACGCGCCAGGCAGGCCTGCAGCAGCTCGTCCAACCGGCTGCGCGTGGAGACCGGCTCCAGCACCAGCTCCACCGTGCCGCCGCAGGGCAGGCCGAAGCGGTGTGCTTCGTCGGCCGAGATGCCGTAGCGCAGCACGGCGGGCGTGTCGGTGGCGCAGGCCGCCTGCACACCGCCTTCGCGGATGCGGTGGATCAGGTCGTCCTCGATGCAGCCGCCCGACACCGAGCCCACCGTTTCGCCGCGGCCGTTGATGGCCATGAGCGAGCCCGGTGGCCGGGGCGACGAGCCCCAGGTGCGCGCCACGGTGACCAGCACCACCGGCAAGCCGGCGCTGTGCCAGCCCACGGCGGTGCGCAGCACGCGCGTATCGAGGTCTTCCATGAATGGGCTCCGTGCGGCCTCAGGCCAGCTTGAACGGCAGCTCGCGCAGCGGCTTGCCGGTGAGTTGTGCAATGGCGTTGGCGAACGCGGGCGCCAGCGGCGGCAGGCCGGGCTCGCCGATGCCGGTGGGCGCGTCCGCGCTGGGCACCACGTGCACGTTGATCTCGGGCATGTCGGTGATGCGGGCCACGGTGTAGTCGCCGAAGTTGCTCTGCTCGACCACGCCATCTTTCAGCGTGATCGCCGAGCCGGGCAGGCACATCGACAGGCCCATGACGGCGGCGCCCTGGATCTGCGTCTCCACGCTCTTGGGGTTGATGGCCAGGTTGCAGTGCACGCCGGAGGTCACCCGGTGCAGCACGGGGCTGCCGTCTTTCACCGAGGCTTCCACCACATAGGCCACGACCGAGCTGAACGACTCGTGCACCGCCACGCCCCAGGCGCGCCCGGCAGGCAACTGTTTCTTGCCGTAGCCGCTCTTGTCCACGGCAAGTTGCAGCGCTGCGCGGTGGCGCGGGTGCTTGTCGCCGAAAAGGCGCATGCGGTAGGCCACCGGGTCCTGCTTCGTGGCACGCGCGATGTCGTCGAGCAGCGTCTCCATGACGAAGGCGGTGTGAGTGGAACCCACGCTGCGCCACCACAGCACCGGCACGTTGACCTTGGGGTGGTGCACGGTGAGGCGCATGGGCAGGCCGTAAGGTTCGCGCATGCCTTCGGTGGCGGTGCCGTCGATGCCGTTCTTGACCATGCCGCCTTCGAAGAAGGTGCCCGCCATGATGGACTGGCCCACCAGCACGTGGTCCCAGGCCAGCACGTTGCCGCGCTCGTCAAAGGCGATGCGTGCGGTGTGCAGGTGCATGGGGCGGTAGTAGCCGCCCTTGATGTCGTCCTCGCGGCTCCAGACCATGCGCACCGGGGCGTTGATGCCGGCGGTGCGCGCGGCTTTGGCGATCTCGCAGGCCTCGACCACGTAGTCGCTGCTGGGCAGGCCCCGGCGGCCGAAGCCGCCACCGGCCATCTGCACGTTCATCTTGACCTGCTCGGGCTTGAGGCCCAGCACGCGCGCGGCCGCTGCGGAGTCCACACCCGGGAACTGCGTGCCGACCCACAGCTCGGCGCGACCTTCAGACAACTGCACTGTGCAGTTCAGCGGCTCCATAGGTGCGTGCGCCAGGTAGGGGAAGACGAACTCGGCATCAATGGTTCGCGGCGCGTTGGCCAGCGGTGCCATGTCCGCGTCGAACGCGCGCGGGCCGGGCTGTTTGGCCAGCGCTCGGTACTGCACCAGCTGGCGTGCGCTGTCGACCTTCTCCACGGCCGAGTCGTCCCAGGTCAGCTTGAGCGCGTCGCGCCCCTGCTTGGCGGGCCAGTAACCGTCGGCGATCACGGCCACGCCCTCGGCACCGCGGTCCAGCGGCACGCGCAGCACGGCCTTCACGCCCTTGATGGCGAGCGCTGCGCTGTCGTCCAGGGTTTTCACCTTCGAGCCGAACACCGGCGGGGGCGCCACCAGCGCGGTGAGCTGGCCGGGGCGGCGCACGTCGATGCCGAAGTCCTGCTGCCCGCTGCTCTTGGCGCGCGCATCCAGGCGCGTGGTCGCTTTGCCGATGATGCTGAAATCTTTCGGGTCCTTGAGCACCACCTTCTCGGGCACCGGCAGGGCCATGGCGGCTTCGGCCAGTTCGCCGTAGCCGGCCTTGCGCCCGCCGGGGCCGATCACGGTGCCGGCCTGGGTGCGCAGGGTGGACACGTCCACGTTCCAGCGCGCGGCTGCCGCCGACAGCAGCATGGCGCGGGCGCGCGCACCGAGTTCACGGTATTGCGTGTAGCTGTGCTTGATGGCGGTGGAGCCACCGGTGAGGTGAATGCCGTACAGCGGGTCGGCGTAGGCCGGGTCCGCTGTGCCGTGCTGGCTGCGCACCTTGCTCCAGTCCGCATCGAGCTCCTCGGCCAGGATCATCGGCAGGCCGGTCTGCACGCCCTGGCCGAATTCGAGCCGGTTGATGGTGACCGTGACCCAGCCGTCAGGCGCGATCTGCACGAAGGCCAGGGGCTGTTCGGTCGGCTTGAGACCGGTGGCCGGCTTGGCGTCGGCCTGCGCCATGGCCAGGTGCGGGAAGGCGCCCAGCGCAAAGCCGCCGGCGCCCACCACATTAAGGAAGCTGCGGCGTGGCAGTGCGGTGGGCTGCGTGGCCTGGTCGCGCTCCAGCATGTGTTGCAGGGCGCGCGGCAGCTCGACGGGATCGATGTGATTCAGCATGGTGTGTTCCTTCAGGCGATGGCTTTGGCGGCGTCGGTCACGGCAGCGCGTATGCGCGCGTAGGTGCCGCAGCGGCACACGTTGCCGGCCATGGCCGAGTCGATCTCGGCGGCGGTGGGCTGTTTGCCCTTGGGCAGCGATTTGAGGAAGGCCGTGGCGCTCATGATCTGGCCGCTCTGGCAGTAGCCGCACTGCGCCACGTCGTGCAGCACCCAGGCCTTGTGCACGGCCGTGCCCACGCGGTCGCTGCCGTCGGTGGTGGTTTCGATGGTGGTGATTTTTTTGCCTTCGGCTGCTGCGATGGGCGTGATGCAGGAGCGGATGGCCTGGCCGTCCAGGTGCACGGTGCAAGCGCCACACAGCGCAGCGCCGCAACCGAACTTGGTGCCGGTCATGCCCAGCGTGTCGCGCAGGGCCCAGAGAATGGGGGTGCCGGGGTCGACGTCGACCGTGTGGGTTTTGCCGTTGACGTTGAGTGTGCTCATGTTGATCAGTTCTCCGTAGGGTATTTGGGTCGTGCAGCGTGTCGACGCGGCAAAGTGTCCGCTGCCGGCGGTGCGCGGACTTGCCGTTTTTGATTCTTGTCTTGCCTTTTTCGATGTTTCTCGGTTTCTGACGCGTCTCACCAATCCACGGGCTTTACAGTTGCCTATGTCCATCGAAACCCTGGCCCAAGACATTGGGCGGATTGCCCGAAACGACGGCGATCACACCACCGGCATCCCACGGCTCTCGCTGCACCGGCGCAGTGTCAGGACCGAACCCATGCCCTGCATCTACGGGCTCGGGCTGGCGGTGGTGGCCCAGGGCGGCAAGCAGGTCACCCTGGGTGAACAGGTGTTGACCTATGGCGCGGGCCAGTCCTTGCTGATCACCGCCGACCTGCCCGTGGTGGCCCATGTCACCAGGGCCGACCTTGCGCACCCGTTTTTGTGCATGTTCCTCAGCCTGGACGCGAGTGCCCTGGTGCAGCTGGCCGCCGGGTTGGACCTGCCGCCGCTGCCGCGCGAGCCGGCGCCCCGGGCGATTTCCCTGAGCGCGCTGGACGCGTCCCTGCTGGACGCGGCGATACGCCTCGTCCAGTTGCTGGACGAGCCGGCATTGGTTGCCACCCTGGCGCCCCTGATCCAGCAGGAAATCATGGTGCGTTTGCTGTGCGGCCCGCACGGGCCCTACCTGCGGCACCTGGTGTCGGCCGGATCTCCCAGCAACCAGATCGCACAGGCCATGGCCTGGCTCACGCAGAACTATGTGCACGACGTGCTGATGGACGAGCTCGCTGCCCGCGTGCACATGAGCCCGTCGACCTTCCGGCTGCACTTTCGCCATGTCACCGGCATGAGCCCGCTGCAGTACCAGAAGCAGTTGCGGCTGCAGCAGGCGCGCCACCTCATGCTCTACCAGGCGCTGGACGCCGGCAGCACGGCGGCGCGGGTCGGTTATGAAAGTGCCTCGCAGTTCAGCCGCGACTACAGCCGCCTCTTTGGCGCGCCGCCCCAGCGCGACATCAAGCGCATGCGCCACCAGCCCGGCGAGGGCGTGGGCGCGTCGTCGTTCTGAAAGTCGTGGTCGAGCGCGCGCGCGCCAGACAGGCGGTGTAGGCTCGCTGTCACCGCAGTCAGCACCCGCCCAATCCATGAAAGCCTGGTTCCAGCGTTTTTTCAACAGCCCGGTGCCTGCCGAGGCGGCGCCGCTGACCTGGCTACCCACCGAAACGCAGGCGCCAGAGCAGAGCCTGTCGGCCCTGGCCTTGCACCACCGGGGCGGGGTGCGTGACGGCGCCTTCCTGGCCTGGATGACCCAAGGCGAACTGGACCCCGCTGCGGACCTGGGTGCTCCAGAGCAGCAGGTGTTGCAGCGCCTGGCTGCGCGCGTGGCCGATCCGGCCACCCACGCCAGCCTGCTGCCCCGTGCCGCCGGTGTGGTGCCCGCCTTGCTGGCCCGACTGCGCTCGGAAAGCAGCTCACTGGGCGAACTGGCCGAACACGTCTCGCGCGACCCGACCCTGGTGGCCGAGGTGGTGGCCATGGCCAACAGCGCCTTCTACCGGCGCGAGCGGCCTGTGATGGAGCTCAGCCATTCGATCCAGATGCTCGGCGTGGGTGGACTGCGAGCGGCCATTGCTCGCGTGGTGCTCAAGCCGATGGTGGATGCACGCAGTGGACCGCTGATCAAACGCAGCGCGCCGCGCCTGTGGAAACACACCGAATTCAAGACGCAGCTCGGCGCCGAGATCGCGCGCAGCCAGGGCCTGGACCCGTTTGACGCCTACTTGCTGGCCCTGCTGCACAACATGGCCTGGAGTGCGGTGCTGCGCGAGCTGGACGGTGCCGCGCCGGCCTGGCGCCTGAGCACCGCCTTCGTGGCCGAGCTGGGTATCTGGCGCGATCGGCTGGCCGGACTGATCGCCCAGCAATGGCGACCCCACGGTCCCTGGGTACAGGCGGCCGATGAACTGGCGCAACAGGGCTGGTCGGCTGCATCCAGCCCCGAGGTGTTGAACCTGTGCGCCGCCGATCAACTGGCCTGGCTGCTGTGCGACCCGGACCGTGCCAGTGCGCTGGTGCTGGCAGACCCGCTGCTGGACGCCGCCCTGCCACCGGTGCGCGCCTGCTTCGAGGACCTCGACCCCACCACCGCTGCCCTGCGCGAGTGAGTCAGGCCAGAAGTTCGGCCAGCGCCTGTGCGAGCTGATCGCGCTGCAGCGGTTTGCCCATCACCCGTGTGACACCGGCCGCGCTGGCGCGCTGTGCCAGCAGGGCCCCGCCGTATCCGCTGACCAGCAACACGGGCAGGTCAGGAGCGAGGGGCCGCAGCCTCTGCGTGAACTGGGTGCCGGTGAGCCCGGGCATCACCTCGTCCGTGATCACCGCGGCAAACGCCTGCGGGTCGTCTTGCAGCGCCTGCAGCGCTGCGTCCGGGTCCGTGTGGCCCACCGGTGTGTAGCCCAGGCCGGTGAGCATTTCCACGGTCATGGCGACGAGTTCGGGCTCGTCGTCGATCACGAGCAGGCGTTGACCCTGGCCGGTCCGTGCCGTGGGACCGTCATGTCCGGACGCAGGCAGGGCGTCCTTGCATTCGGGAAAGTACAGGCTGAAGCGGGCGCCTCGCGCCGAGCGGTTCTGCACGTCGATGGCGCCCCCGAATTCGGTCACCACACCGAACACCACGGCCAGCCCCAGACCCGTGCCCGACTGCGCAGCGCGGGTGGTGAAAAAAGGTTCGAACAAATGCTCCGTGACTTCCGGCGAGATGCCCGTGCCCTGGTCGGACACGGCCACCAGCAGGTGCTCGCCCACCGCCAGCTGCCCGTGCGACAGGATGCGCGGGCGCGTGACCGGCTCGCGCGCCACGCGCACGGCGAGCGTTCCGCCCCGAGGCATGGCCTGCAGGGCGTTGGTGCACAGGTTCATCACCGCCTCGAAGACCTGGGTGGCGTCACCGCGCAGGCGCGCACCCGGTGCCTCGAACGCGCGCTCAAGCACCGTGCCCGGGCGCATCGAAGCCGACAGCAGCGTGAGCACCTCCTCGATCACGGGCTCCAGCTCGAACACGCTGGATGCCTTGGCGCCGGCGCGGCTGAAGGCCAGGATGCGTTCAACCAGCAATTTGCCGCGCAGGGCGGCCTGCAAGACCTTGTCGATGTGCCGCGCCTGCGCGCTGCCGGGCGGCGCCGCGTCTTGCGCCATTTCGCCAAAGCCCACGATGCCGGCCAGCACGTTGTTGAAATCGTGCGCCACGCTGCCGGCCAGCGTGCCCAGGGATTCGAGCCGGGTGGTGCGCGACGCCTGGGCCTCCAGTGCGCGCCGGGACTCGGCCCGCCTGCGATCGGCCAGCCGCACGAAGCGCACCGCCACGGCCATGCTGATCATCAGCAACACCAAGGCCGCGCTGGCGACCTCGGCCGCCTGCCGCCACGAGCGCAGCACCGAATTCAGGTCCCGCGACACCATCACCTGCGCGCGGTAACGCGGCACACCGGTCAGGGCCACCAGGTGGTCGCTGCCGTCCTGGTAGCTGCGCAACTCGATGCCCGGGCGGTTCGCCAGGCGCTGCACCACGGCCGCATCGCTGAGCGTGATGTCCAGCGTGTTCACGCCCACCAGGCGCGCGCCATCGCCGCGAAACACCCAGGCCCGCGTGTCCTCCAGCGGCATGCCCACACCGAAGGCGCCCAGCAGATCGTCCGTGGGCATGGAAGCCACGATCCAGCCGTTGCCCCCGGTGACTCCGCGGTAGGGCACCGCCATCGCCACCAGCGACTCGTCGGCCTCCGCGCCGCTGAAGGGCAGGCTCAGCGACACCGCGTCTTCATCGAGGCTGCCGGGTGCCGGGTGAAAGCTGGCCAGTGCGGGTGCGGGAGTGTCGTCCGAAGCGGCCATGACCTGGCCTTGGGCGTTCACCAGCCACAGGGTCTGAACCAGCGGCATCAGGTCCACGCGCATCCCCAGGGTCTGCCCGGTCTGGATGTCGGAGAGCGTCAGGCGGCCTTCCTGCAGCTCGTCGCTCAGCGCGTGAAGCCCTTCATCGACGCCACGCAGTCCGCGGTCGATGCCATCCGTCAGGGTCAGGGAGAGCAGGTCGAGTTCGCGCGACTGGCTCTCCAGGGTGTCGCGCCGGAGTTGCCACAGCGCGCTGGTCGTGACCGCCGCCAGGCCCAGCCACAGCGCCAGCGCACCCAGCCAGGCGCGCCGGCGTTTTCGGGACAAAGCCACGTTGTCGATGTCCATCAGCACCTTCCAAGTGATCGTGCGCCACGGCCCAATGCAGTGCTGCTGCGGCGTGCGGCCATGCATTGTGCACAGCGCCTGTTGCAGGAACCGTGCGCTAACATGCCCGGGCCACCCCCCTTGATTGCGCAGACATGAACACTTCCACCGCCGCACACATCCTGGTGGTCGACGACGATCCGGACGTCCGCGAACTGGTGGTCGAGTACCTTGAGAAAAACGACCTGCGCGTGAGCGCGGCGAGTTCGGGGCGTGAGATGTTCGAGCTCTTCGACCAGGAGTCGATCGATCTGGTGCTGCTGGATCTCAAGTTGCCGGGTGAAGACGGCATGCAGCTGGCCCGCAGCCTGCGCGAGCGCGCCACGGTGCCCATCGTGCTGCTGACCGGTCGCAGCGAAGAGGCCGATCGCGTGATGGGCCTTGAGCTCGGCGCTGATGACTACGTCACCAAACCCTTCAGCCCCCGCGAACTGCTCGCCCGTGTGCGGGCCGTGCTGCGGCGCTACCAGGTGCAAGCCACGCTGCCCGAGCGCGACGGCACCCGGCGTGCCTTTCGCTTTTCGGGCTGGGAGCTGAACCTGCGCACGCGCCGCTTGCGGGCCCCCGATGGCCGCTCGGTGGAGCTCTCCAACGGCGAATTCAGCCTGCTCAACGCGCTGTGCCGTGCGCCCCAGCGCGTGCTCAGCCGCGACCAGTTGCTGTCCATGTCGCGGCTGCACGAAGCGGAGGTGCATGACCGGACCATCGACGTGCAGATCCGCCGGCTGCGCCTGAAGATCGAGGCCGACGAGTCCACACCGGTGCTCATCGTCACCGAGCGCGGCGCGGGCTACCGCCTGGCCAGCGAAGTCGACACGCTGTATTGACCGGCGGCCACGGGTCGTCATGATGCTGTTGTGCTGCGCACCAGCCTGCTGAGCAGAAACAACACCACGGCGATGTTGGCGATGAGGACTGCAGCGGTGATCAGCTTCGGCTGGTGGACCAGGTGCCACAGCTCGAAAGGCACGTACAGCGCCCCGGACGCCGCACCCAGCCGAGCCCCCCACGGGCGCTGCACCCACAAACCATACGCTTCGGTGAAGCGCAAGACCGCATAGCCGGCTGCGGCCAGCAGCAGGGGACGCAGGTCGGCGCCGGCGAGGCGGTCGAGTTCGTGCAGCGCCAGCGCAGGGTAGTGGGCGCCGGGCTGCAGGCCGATGTGGCCGATGAGTGCAGCCGCCACAGGGCGAAGGTCGCGGTGCAGGAAGGCGAAAAGGCCCAGGCAGGCCATGAGGGCCAGCGTGCCTTTGAGGGCCTCGAATCCGGCGATGAAGCGCAGCCAGCCCACTTCGGTGAGCTTTGTGGCCAGGCCATCCGGTTCAGCGCTCGCGGTCTTCGGCACCGACGTTTGCACGCTGGGCTCCTTGAAGGCGTCTCGCCAGGCCTCCCGGATCACATGACCGCCCAACACCAGGGCCGTGGCCCCCAGCACGATGGCCAGGGAGCCCAGCAGCATTTCGGTCATGTCGTTCATGGCGTGCTTTCGTCTGTGTGACCCTACAGCGTCCAGAGCATGGCCCCGACGACGGCGCCCATGGCGATGGTGGCGATCCAGCCCAGCCAGCGCAGCCGCACGCCGATCACGTGCTCGCCCATGGTGCTGCGGCGCGACGCCAGCAGCATCATCACGGCCATGATGGGCACGGCGATCACGCCATTGAGCACCGCCGACCAGAAGAGCTCCTTCACCGGGTCGGCGGGCGTGAAGCACAGGATCACGCCCCCCACCGTGGCTGCTGCGATGACACCGTAGAAGCCCCGGCCTTCGCCCCGATCGAGCCGCGCGCTCAGGCTGCCCTGCCAGCCGGCAGCTTCGGACACCGCGTAGCCGGCCGAACCGGCCAGCACCGGCACCGCCAGCAGACCGGGGCCGATGATGCCCAGGCTGAACAGCAGGAAGGTGAATTCGCCCGCCACGGGGCGCAAGGCTTCGGCGGCCTGGGCAGAGGTCTGGATGTCGGTGATGCCCGCGGCATGCAGCGTTGCAGCGGTGCTCAGGATGATGAAGAACGCGATCAAGTTGGAAAACCCCATGCCGATCACGGTGTCCAGCTTGATGCGCTTGAGGTGCTTTTGCACTTCCTGGCGCGTGTGAGGGGCGCTGTGGGCGGTGTCCTCCATCTCCTGCGCCGCCTGCCAGAAAAACAAGTAGGGGCTGATGGTGGTGCCGAAGACCGCGACCACCATCAGCAGCGTGTCGTTGTTGAACGTGAGGTGCGGGTTCAACACGCTGCGCGCTACCTGACCCCAGTTCAGCTGCACGGAAAACACCACGGCCACATACGACAGCAGCGCCAGGGTGAGCCACTTCAGCCAGCTGACATAGGTGCGGTAGGGCAGGAACACCTGCAGCACCAGACACAGCAGCCCGAAGGTGACGGCATACACATGGGCCGATCCGCCCACCAGCAGACGCAGGGCCTCGGCCATGGCGGCGATGTCGGCGGCCACGTTGATGGTGTTGGCCACCAGCAGCATCCCCACCACCAGCAGCAGCACCGGGCGCGGGAAGCTGCGCTTGATGTTGGCCGCCAGGCCTTGCCGGGTCACGCAGCCGATGCGGGCGCTGACGATCTGGATGGCCACCATCAGCGGAAGCGTGAGCACCACCGTCCACAG
>QBMB01000088.1:0-5820 GCA_003241965.1 Burkholderiales bacterium
CCATGACCATCTGCCTGCCCTCCATGCAGGAGTGGGGCGCCCTGTTCGGATCGGACCAGGCCAGCGTGCAGCTCACCTTCAGCGGCTACGTGGTGGCCTATGGCGGCCTGCAACTGCTCTACGGCCCGTGGTCGGACCGCTGGGGGCGCAAGAAGGTGCTGATGTTCGGCGTGGCGCTGGCCGGCCTGGGCTCGGTGCTCGCGGCGCTGTCCCCCAGCCTGGCGTGGCTCACGGCGGCGCGGGTGTTGCAGGGCGCGGGCTGCGCGGCCGGCATGGTGGTGGGCCGGGCCATGGTGCAGGATCTGTTCACCGGCCCCGAGCGCACACGCGTGATGGCCTACGTGGGCATGGCCATGGGGCTGGTTCCGCCCACCGCCACCATCCTGGGCGGGCAGATCCATGTGCGCCTGGGGTGGCAGGCCAACTTCGTGCTCATCGCGGTGCTGGCTGTGGTGCTGTTTGTGGCCGCGTGGAAGGGCCTGCCCGACCACAAGCCGGCCACCACCGTGCAGCCCCACTGGCTTGGCGCCATGGTCGCGTCGTATGTGCGGCTGGCGCGCGAGCCCTCGTTCCTGCTGTTCGTGTTCATCCTGTCCATGACCACCGCCACCTTCTACGCCTTCCTCGCCGGCGCGCCGATCGTGCTGGGCAGCTACGGCGTGGGGCCGGCGGGCATCGGCTACTACATCATGGTCGTGCCGCTGTCCTACATCGTGGGCAACTACCTCACCACCCACCTGACGCACCGCACCGGTGACCGCAACATGATGATGCTGGGCCAGGTGTTTTCGGTCGGTGGTGTGGCGCTCATGCTGGTGCTGGCCCTGGCCAACGTGGACACGCCACTGGCCTTTGCCCTGCCGCTCATGCTGCTGGGCCTGGGCAACGGTTTCCTGGTGCCTGCGGCACTCACCGGCACGGTGGGGCTGGTGCCGGCGCTGGCCGGCTCGGCCGCTGCCGTGGCGGGACTGGCGCAGCAGCTCATGGGTGCGGTGGGTGGCTACGCCGTGGGCCTGGTGCCGCACGACGGCGCGGTGAACCTGGGCTGGTTGATGCTGGGCCTGGGCAGTCTGGCACTGGTGGCGCAGGTGCAGCTGAACCGCCGGCGGGTCGTCAAACCCTCGCCGGTGCGCGCGGATCCCGAGGTCTAAAGCAGGCTGCCCTGGGCGCCAGCGCCGCCCTCAAGCGGCACGAGCAGTGCATCGGTAGCGCGGGCGTCGGCCTGATCAAACACCTCGGCGGCTTGCGGCCGCACCAGCGCTTGCGCGTCGGCCTGTGCGCCATGCAGCCAGGTGTGCCAGTCAGCGGGGTCGATGTGGGCCACGGCGCGTTTGTCCTGCTGGTCGGGCGGCAGTTTGGGGTCGGGTTTGTGCAAACGGCCCAGCAAAGGGTGGCCGTCGCAGTTGCAGGTGATCATGGTGAAGTTGGGCACCAGCTCGCCCGTTTGTGGGTCGGTCCACTGCGACCACAAACCCGCCAGTGCCCAGGGCGCACCATCAGCTCGGCGCAGGCGCCACCAGATGTTCTTGCCCGTCTCCCAGTTGGGTTCCTGGTACCAGTCCGCCAGGATCAGGCAACGATGACCCTGCATCCACGGACCGCGGTAGGTCACGCGCTCGTTGATGCCCTCGATGCGTGCGTTGTTGGTGAGCACGGCGCGCGAAGCGGGCCGTCGCGTTGTGCTGCCGGCGCGGATCATGCCCCACTGCCCCATGCGACCCACCAGCTGCGCGGTCTCGCCCGGCTGGCCGGGGCGCACCATCAGGCCGTGTTGAAACGGCCCCACCGTCGCCTGGGTGTAGTCCTCCACATCGACGGTCGCGCCCACGCTGCCGAGGTAACGCTCGGCGTCGCCCTTGTTGGTCATGTTGTAGAGGTTGCACATGGCGCATGCAGAAATGTGTGTGATGGCGAACAGACCGAGAACGGGGTGGGTGATCAGATGCGTCGCAGGCACATGCCCATGGCCCTCGTCGGGGGCCGGCAGCCTCAGGAGAAAACCATGTACATCGGCGGCGGCGCTCTATTGCTCATCATCATCCTCTTCCTTGTGTTCCGTTGAACACTGGGCGAAGGCTCACACATCCTTGTGCGGGTCTTCGCGCCGCTGGTCGTACCAGAGCCCCAGACCCTTGCGTTGTTTCACCGCGCCCATGCCACCCCGAAAAAGGTGGCCGAAGAGCGCGAACATCTCGCGCGGCGAATGCGTGCGCAGCTTGCGCCCCGAGCTCAGCACTGGCTCACGCAGGATCACGAATGTCCCCTGCCGCTTGAGGGCCTGACTCAGGGCCAATTCTTCGGCTGCAAAGAAGCTTTCATCAAAGCCACCCACGGCTTCAAACGCCGTGCGTTTGCAGAAGAGAAAGCAGCCAGCGGCCATGCGGCTGACCTGCAGCAGCTTCACGATCGGCGGCACCATCAGGCGCGCATACAGCGGCATGGCGCCATCGAACCGCACAACAGTGCCGCCGCCCACTGCGCCATTGCGCAGGGCCTGCAGCGCCAGACGCACCAGCGCCTCGTGCACGACCGTGTCGGCGTCGACAAAGATGAACACGTCGCCGCGAGCGGCGCGTGCGCCCGCATTGCGCGTGGCCGCGATCTGGCGGTGTGTCACCGCCACCACCTGCGCGCCATGTTCGTCGCCGATGGCGGCGGTGCGATCGGTGGAGCCGTCGTCCACCACGATCACCTCACACGGTTCGTCCAGCACCTGCGCCACCGCGTTGATGGCCTGCAGCGTGGCGCCCAGCAGGCGCTCTTCGTTGTAGGCGGGGACGATGAAGGAGATCATGCGTGCAGGTTACCCGGGCGTCTGCGTCTCGCGCGGGCTCGGGGTTATTGGGCGCCGCGAACAAGCGTGACAACCGCCGCCGCCAGATCGGTGCAACATGGCGGCGCCCGTCACAACCCACAGGCCAAGCACCATGACCACCCAGCAGTTCCAGGTCCGCAAGGACCAGCTCGCCACCACCCGCACCGTTCAGCTGCCCGACGCACCGCTGCTCGAGGGCGAGATCCGCGTGCGCATCGAGCACTTTGCCTACACCTCCAACAACATCACCTATGCCGCCTTTGGCGACGCGATGAACTACTGGCAGTTCTTCCCGGTGGCGCACGCTGCCGGTGACGAAGCCGCGTGGGGCGTGGTGCCGGTCTGGGGCTTTGGCGTGGTGGAGCAGACGCAGTGCCCAGGCGTGGTGGTGGGCGAGCGCCTGTATGGCTACTGGCCCATGGCCTCACACGCCGTGCTGCAGCCCGCACGCGATACGCCCGAGGGCTTTTTTGACGGCGCAGCGCACCGCACCACGCTGCACCCGGTCTACAACCACTACCTGCGCTGCGCAGTGGACCCGCTGCACGACCCAGCCACCGAGCCGCAGCAGGCCTTGCTGCGCCCGCTCTTCCTCACCGCCTGGCTGATCGACGACTTTCTGGCCGACAACGATTTCTTCGGCACCACAAAGGCTGGGCAACGCGGCGTGATGCTGCTCTCGTCGGCCAGCAGCAAGACGGCGTATGCCACGGCCGCGCAACTCGTGAAACGACCCGAGGTGGAGGTGGTGGGCCTCACCTCGGCGGGCAATGTGGTGTTTTGCGAAAGCCTGGGTGTGTACAGCCGCGTGCTCACCTACGACCAGCTCGACCAGCTGCCAACGGACACACCCTGCGTGTACGTGGACTTTGCGGGCAACGGCGCGCTGCGCAAGGCCATCCACAGCCGTTTCACTGCGCTGGCCTACAGCTGCTCCATCGGCGGCACCCATGTGGACCAGCTCGCCGGCGGGCGCGACCTGGCCGGGCCACGCCCGGTGCTGTTTTTTGCGCCGGCGCAGGCCAAGAAGCGCCATGGTGACTGGGGCGCGGCCGGTTTCAACGAGCGCATGGCCAAAGCCTGGCACGCCTTCATCGCCCAGGTGAGCCAGCCCGCCGCGCCCTGGCTGGTGGTGCAGCACCACAGCGGCTGCGACGCCGTGCAGGCCGCGCACACGCTGGTGCTGGGCGGGCGCGGGGACCCGCGTGTGGGGCACATGCTGTCGCTGTCGTAGCCCCGGGAAGTTGCACACAGAGACTGTGCCCTACGCTGTGGATAACGGGGTGGACAACCCCCACAGCCCGCTGCCCGCCTCACGCTGCGCAGGGTGCTTAAAAATCGGGCGGAGACCGTAGGGTCAGTACAAGCGCACGGCCACGTCGAAGTGCCAGGTGCGGCGGATCTCGACCACGTCGTACTGCCGGGCCAGGGCCGGCGGGAACGCGGGGTAGTTCGCCTGGCTGCGCACGATGCGCTCGATGCCCTCGTCCAGGGCCGGCACGCCGCTGGAACTCACGAAGGTCACGGTCTCCACCGACCCATCGCTGCGGATGGCCACCGTCACCACCGGCTGGGTGTGGGGCTGTTTGGCCGCGTCGCGGATCAGGTCGAGGGTCATGTTCATCTGGATCTTGCGCGCCCAGGCCTCGGCGTAGAGCACGAGCTCCGCGTTCGGATCGGCGCGCCCGAAGAGCCGGGCGCGGCGCGCGGTGCTCAGCGAATAGGGCAGCTGGTTCGCCGCCTTGGCCGCTGCATCGCGTCGGTCGGCTTCTTCGTTCAGCTGGCGGCCGATGGCGCGCAGGCGCTCTTCGCGTTTGGCTTCCTCCGCCTGCCGCTCCGCTTGCAATCGGGCGGCTTCGCTTTGAGCGGCTTGTTGACGCGCTGAATCCTGTTGCCCGGCGGCTTGCTGCGCGGCAGCCTGGCGCTCGGCTTCCAGCCGGGAGGCTTCGGCTTGGGCGGCCTGTGCGGCTTGTTGACGAGCCGCTTCTTGTTGAGCTGCCGCTTGTTGGGCCGCCGCCTGGCGCGCAGCTTCTTGCCGTGCGGCTTCAGCCTGTGCGGCTTGCTGGCGCGCGGCCTCCTGCTGTGCGGCCGCTTGTTGCGTTGCGGCCTGGCGCTCGGCCTCCAAACGGGCTGCGGCTTGGCGCTGCGCCTCTGCCTGTCGCGCGGCTTCGGCCTGCGCTGCTTGCTGGCGAGCAGCTTCCTGCTGCGCGGTCGCTTGTCGCTGCGCTTCGAGCCGTTCGGCTTCTGCGCGCGCCGCTTCCTGGCGAGCGGCTTCCTGTTGCGTTGCCGCTTGTTGCGCCGTGGCCTGGCGTTGCGCTTGCGCCTGCCGCTCCGACTCCGCTTGCTGCGCCTGCTGGCGAGCAACTTCCTGTTGCTCGGCCGCTTGTTGCGCAACGGCCTGGCGCTCAGCCTCCAGCCGTGCGGCTTCTGCGCGCGCCGCTTCCTGGCGAGCGGCCTCTTGCCGCGCAGCCTCTTGCTGTGCGGCGGCCTGCCGCTCGGCCTCCTGCTGCTTCGCCGCGTCCACTTCGGCCGCCTTGCGGCGTGCGGCACCCTGGCGCTCCACCTCCAGCCTTGAGGTTTCCGCCAGCGCCACTTCCTGGCGGGTCGCTTCCTCTAGTAGCGCTGCTTGCCGAGCGGCCTCCTGGCGCTCCGCCTCCTGCCGCGTGGCCTCCACCTGGGCCAGTGCCTGCCGGACGGCTTCCTGTTGCACGGCTTCCTGCCGCGCAGCTTCCTGGCGTTCAAGCTCCAGGCGTGCGGTGTCTGGCGGCTGTGTTTCGGGCTCGGCACGCTCCACCAAGGCCACCGCGGCGGGTAGCTCGCGCGGCGGCGGCGCATTGGGCGGGACCGATGGTGGGGCAGCTTCTTGAACCGATGGCTCAGCAGCCTCAGGCACGGGCACGCTGGGCGCCGCCGCCACGGCAGGCGCTGGCGTGGCTGGTGGCGTGATCTCCGCTGGCGCCGGTTCAGCAGCCGGCGCAGAAGGCGCTGAGGGCACGGGCGTTGAC
>QBMB01000088.1:5886-17388 GCA_003241965.1 Burkholderiales bacterium
GGCGTTGACCGTCCGACCACAGGCTGCGCTGACGCTGCCGGCTGCAAGGGCTCTGCCACCGGCGCTGCCGCCGGCTTGGTGGCCGTGCCCTGTGCAGGCGACAGGAGAATGCGCAGATTGGGCACCTCGATGCGCCGGTCCTGCCAGGGAAAACCGAACCCCGGCAAGCCAATGCCCTGGCCACCAAAGGTCAGCCCCAGCAGCAAGGCGTGAAACAGCAGGGACCCCAGCAGCGCCAGCCTCATGCGCCGGCGCTCGGGGCTCTTGCGCGCGGGATGGGTTGTCGTGGGCTGCATGCGGGCGATTGTCGTATCCAAACCGTGGGTCTCGCCTGCCGGGGCCGTTCGTGGATGGACGTCGAGGCTTACAAGGTCATTCAGGTTCGCTCAACCGATGCCCCCAGCTCTCCACCGTGTCGGTGATCAGCCGGGCCACGATTTTGCTGGCGGCGGTCAGCTGACCCTGCTTGGGCAGGGACAGTGTCACGTGGCGCCGGCAGTCGGGGTTGACGATACGGGCCGCCTGCAGGCGCTCTGACCGCAGTTCGTCGGCAATGGAGAACGGGCCGAGCAGTGAGTACAGGTGGGCGGTGTGGGCCACCAGTTCCTTCTGGACGCGCAGCGAGTCGGCTTCCACCTCGGCTTGCAAGGCGAAACCCTTGCCGCGCGCGGTTTCGTCCAGCACCGATCGCCAGTGCGCAGGCCTGCGGGGAAGCACCAGGCGAAGGCCCTCCAGCTTGCCGAAGTCAACGGTTTCGTTTTTGGTGAGGGGATCGCCCGGACGCGACACGAGGTAGGTACCCACCGTGGCCAGCAGTTTCTCGTCGGGGCTGGTGGGCTTCTGGTAGCGAAACAGCACGGCCATGTCGACGCTGCCGGTGTCCAGCAGCGCATCGAGCTCGCCGCCTTGGCCTTCGCGGATGTTGAGCTTGATCTTCGGGTACTCGGCCTGCAGGCGCAGGTAGAGCCGCGTCATCAGCGGGTGCGCTGCCGAGGGCAGGATGCCGAGCTTGACCTCGCCCATCGGCACGCCGGCGTCGGTGCGGATGTCGGCCAGGAACTGGTCGGTGTCCCGCACCCAGCTGCGCACGCGGGTTTCGATGTGCTGACCCAGATCGGTGAGCAGCACGCCGCGCCCGGTACGCCGGAACAGCGCGCCACCGCACGCCGCCTCCAGTTCGCTGATCTGTCGGCTGATGTGCGACTGCACCGTCTGGCGCTGCGCAGCCACCTTGGTGAAGCTGCCGAGTTCGGCCACTTCGAGAAAGAGCCGGAAGTCGTTCGGATTCATGCGGTTCTCCACCGGATCTGACATGCCAAAAATGGCATGTCTGAAATCTCAGTTTGCATTCTATTCAGATGCCTGGTGCCTCCCTAGACTCCACCTCCATCACAACGAGACCCACCGGAGAAGCACCCCATGCGCTACGCAAGCTTTGAAATCAATGGCCAGGCCAGCTACGGCGTGGTGGACGGTGCGGGCCAGTACCGCCGGGTGCCGGCCGACTTCCAGACCAGGTTCCCCGACCTCAAGGCCGTGATCGCAGGCGATGCCCTGAATGCGCTGGCCGAGGTGGCGACGGCCAGCGGCGAGAAGCTCACGCCCGCGCAGGTTCGCCTGCTGCCCGTGATCCCTAACCCCGGCAAGTTGATCTGCGTCGGCTTGAACTACAAAAGCCACGTGGCTGAGACCAAACGCGCCGACAGCGAGTACCCCTCGCTGTTCCTGCGCTTCAACGACAGCCTGGCCGCGCACGAGGACGTGGTGCTGCGCCCCGCGTTCTCGGAGCGATTTGACTGGGAGGGTGAACTCGCCTTTGTCATCGGCAAGGGCGGGCGCCACATCGCCAAAGAGAAGGCCTTCGAACACATCGCCGGCTACGCCTGCTTCAACGACGTGAGCGTGCGCGACTGGCAGAAGCACACGCACCAGTTCACGCCCGGCAAGAACTTCCCAGGCACCGCGCCCTTCGGCCCGGTGCTGGTGACTCGCGAAGAGGTGCCCGACGTGAACGCGCTCACGCTGGAGACGCGTGTCAACGGCCAGGTGGTGCAGCACGCCAGCGTCGGCGACCTGATCTTCGACATTCCGACCATCGTGGCCTATGTGTCGCGCTTCACGCCACTTTCCCCCGGCGATGTGATCGCCACCGGTACCCCGGGTGGCGTGGGTGACCGCCGCGAGCCACCGCTCTACATGAAGGAGGGTGATGTGGCCGAGGTCGAGATCACCGGCCTGGGCGTGCTGCGCAACCGCATCGGCACCGACAACACCGCCACCTGACCCGGAGACCCACCAATATGAACAACCCACCCCAACTGCGCGTTGCCGTCGACATCGGCGGCACCTTCACCGACATGGCGGCTTTTGACGAGGCCACCGGCCAGCTGCTGTTCGGCAAGGCCCTGTCCACCCACGGCCAGCTGGTCAATGGCATCCAGGCCACGCTGGACAGCGCCGACATCGACCTGAAGGACGGCAACCTGTTCCTGCACGGCTCGACCATCGCCATCAACACCCTGCTGGAGCGCAACGGCGCCAACACCGCGCTGCTGATCACCGAAGGCTTTCGCGACATCTACGAGATCGGACGCGTCAACCGCCCCGACGCCTACAACCTGTTTTTCAACAAGCACCAGCCACTGGTGAAGCGCTCGCTGCGTTTCGAGGTGTCCGAGCGTCTGCGCGCCGACGGCAGCACACACAAACCGCTGGACGAAGCGGCCGTGCGCGAGCTGGCCAAGGAGCTGCGCGGCAAAGGCATCGAGGCGGTGGCCGTGCTGCTGCTGCACTCGTACCGCAACCCGGCGCACGAGCAGCGCGTGAAGCAGATCCTGCAGGAAGAACTGCCCGGCGCCTTCATTTGTGCCTCGCACGAGCTGAGCCAGGAATACCGCGAGTTCGAGCGTGTCTCCACCGCCGTGGCCAACGCCTACGTGGGCCCGCGCGTCTCGGCCTACCTGGGCGAGCTGGAGCAACACCTGAGCACCCAGGGCTTCAAAGGGGACTTCTATGTGGTGCAGTCCACCGGCGGCCTGTTTCCCAGCGCCCATGCCCGGCGCGACTGTGTGCGCATGCTGGAGTCCGGCCCCGCAGCGGGTGTGATCGGTGCCCAGGCCATCTGCGCGCAGCTCGGCATGGGCGACGCGATTGCTTTCGACATGGGCGGCACCACGGCCAAGGCCGGCGTGATCAGCGAAGGCCGGCCGCTCACCACCGGCTCGGCACTCATCGGCGGCTACGAACGCGCGCTGCCGATCCAGATTCCCATGATGGACATCCACGAGGTGGGCACGGGCGGAGGCTCCATCGCTCGCATCGAAACCGGCCATGCGCTGCGTGTGGGGCCGCAGAGCGCGGGTTCCATTCCCGGCCCGGTGGCCTATGGCCGAGGCGGCACCGAGCCCACCGTGACCGACGCCAACCTGCTGCTCGGCCGGCTGGACGCAGACCACTTCCTCGGTGGTGAACTCAAGCTCGACCTGGCCGGCTGCCAGCGCCAGCGGGCCGGCGGCATCCTGCGCATCGCGGTGACGCAGATGTCGCACGCGGTGAAGGCCGTGACCACCGAGCGCGGTCTGGACGCCGGCAGTTTCACCATGGTGGTCTACGGCGGTGCCGGCCCGCTGCACGCCTCGGCCATCGCCCGTGAACTCGGCATCCGCAAGGTGCTGATTCCGTACGCGCCGGGCTACTTCTCTGCCTACGGCATGTTGTTCTCCGACCGACGTTATGACTACGTGCGTTCGGTGTTTCGCAAGCTCGACGAAGTCTCGTTCGACGAAATCGAGGCGCTCTACAAGTCGATGGAAGACGAAGGTCGCGCAGCGCTGACGCAATCGGGCACGAAACCCGAGGACGTGGTGATCGAGCGCGCCGCCGACATGCGCTACGTGGGCCAGGAGCACGCGGTCACGGTGGATCTGCCCGGTGCCTTTTTCGTGGACAAGGACCGTTCGGCCATCAAGCGCCAGTTCGACGACCTGCACAAGGTGCGCTACGGCACCTCGGCACCCAAGGAACCGGCCGACCTGGTGAGCCTGCGCGTGACGGTGCTGGGCACCATGAAGAAGCCGCCCAAACACAGCGTGGACAGCGGTGTGGCAACGCCAGAAGCTGCTTCTCTGCGTGGCGTCAAGCCGGTGTATTTCCGCCAGGGCGGCTGGGCCGACACGCCGGTCTACAAGCGCGACCTGCTGCGCGCCGGCAACCAGATCACAGGCCCTGCGCTGATCGAAGAACACGCCTCCACCACCGTGGTCCAGCCGGGCGACGACCTGCGCGTGGACGAACTCGGCAACCTGCAAATCACCATCGGGAGTGACCGCTCATGAATACGCGAGAACTGCAACATCCGGCCGTCGATGCGGTCACCGTCGAGATCATCCGCAACGGCCTGTATGCCGTGACGGAGGAGATGAAGACCAACCTCACGCGCACCGCCTACAACCTCATCATTTACGAGGCACTGGACTTCACCGTGGGCCTGTTCACCAAGGAAGGTGACACGGTCTCCATTGGTCTGGGCCTGCCGATGTTCATCCGCGGCATGTCCGAAACCGTCAAGGCCAAGATTCGCCATTTCGGGTACGAGAACATCCTGCCGGGCGACATCCTGGTGACCAACGACGCGTACACCACCGGCAGCCATCTGAACCACTTCACGTTCACCATGCCGATCTTCCACGAGGGCCGGTTGGAGGGCTTCACCTGCTGCATGGCGCACTGGCTGGACGTGGGCGGAACGCTGGGCAACGTGACCACCGACATCTTCAGCGAAGGCATCCAGATCCCGATCCTGAAGTACCAGCGTGAAGGCGTGGTCAACCAGGACCTGATCGACATCATTGCGATGAACGTGCGCCTGGCCGAGCGCGCCCTGGGCGACCTGCGCGCGCAGATCACCGCCATCACCACCGGCGAGCGCCGCTACGTGGAGCTGCTGCAGCGATACGGAGCCGAGGCGGTGAACGCGTCGATCTGCCAGATCATGGATTCCAGCGAGGCCGTGGCGCGCAAGAACACGCTGACGATCCCCGACGGCGTGTACGAAGCCGAGTCCTTCATGGACGACGACGGCCTGGACATCGGCAAACGCATTCCCATCCGCGTGAAGGTCACGGTGAAGGGCGACGAGATGACCGTGGACCTGTCCGACGTGAGCAAGCAGGTACGCGGCTTCTACAACTCGGGCTTCACCACCGGCATCGCCTGCGCGCAGGTGGCCTACAAGTGCCTGACCACCCCGACCGACTACCCGGTCAACGACGGCAGCTTCCGTTCGCTCAAAGTCATCATGCCCATGGGCACCGTGATCAGCGCCGAGCGCCCGTACCCGATGCGCGTCTGGATGACATTCCCGATGACGGTGATCGACACCATCTTCAAGGCACTGGCGCCCGCCATTCCGCACCGTTCGATTGCCGGTCACCACGCCGACCTGGTGTTCCCCAACATCCATGGCATCAGTCCGGAAGACGGTCGCCTGTTCATCGTGGGCATCGGCCCGCTGGGCGGTGGCTGGGGTGCCAAGAGCACCGAGGACGGTGTGTCGGTCACGGTCTGCATCAACGACGGCGACACCCACAACAGCCCGACCGAGCAGCTCGAGGCCAAGTACCCGGTGCTGGTGGAGAAATACGAGATCCGCAAGGACAGCGCCGGTGCCGGGCGCTACCGCGGTGGTCTCGGGGCCGAGATGGTGGTGCAGGCGCTCAGCCCCTTCACCGTGACCACCCGCATCGACCGCGTGCACTGCAAGCCCTGGGGCCTGGACGGCGGTGGTGACGCCATGGGCAACGGCCTGGCCGTGCGGCACAAGGGCGAGTGGAAGACCGATCACCTGAACGCCAAGATCTTCAACGTGCGGCTGGAGCGTGGCGACGCCTACAAGATGCTCTCGGGCGGCGGTGGTGGCTTCGGCAGCCCGCTGGACCGCGAACTCGACAAGGTGGCGGAAGACGTGCGCGAAGGCTATGTGAGCGCCCAGGTGGCACGCGAGGTCTACAAGGTGGCGCTCGATGGCCACGGCCAGGTGGACCACCCGGCCACGCAAGCCCTGCGCAGTGGCAAGGCCGCCGCCGCCGTGGAAGACGTGGCCTGGGACGGCCAGTGAGCACCGTCGTGGCCGATCCCCGCGCCGAGCGCCTCGCCAACCTGTGGAGCCGGCTCTCGGCCCAGCACGTGACGCTGGGCGCGGGCTGCGGTTGCATGACCGGTGGCGTGAGCGTATCGCTGGAAGACTTCGAGCTCGACATCGCCGACTACCTGTGGGCCGAGAGCGAACGCCTGGGCCAAAACGAGGTGGTGGCCTGGTTGCTGCAGCCCGGTCCGATCGACCAACAGGTCAAACCGGTCATGGGCTTGCTGTCCCGCCTGGAAGAGGGCGAGGCCGACGAGGCGGTGGCCGACTGGCTGCTCACACGGCTGGCGCGCACGCTCGACTCGTTCGCCAAGCTGCACGGCCCTTCCAGCATCTGAGCGTCTGCACATGGCCTTCATCCTTCCCCGCTCAGACGCTGGCGACAACGCCGATCCGGGCGCGCGCATTCCCATCACCGTGCTCACCGGTTTCCTGGGCAGCGGCAAGACCACGCTGCTCAACCGCCTGCTGCGCCAGCCCGACATGCATGGCACGGCGGTGGTCATCAACGAATTCGGTTCGGTGGGCCTGGACCACGATTTGGTCGACCACACCGAAGAAAACATGGTGCTGCTGGCCAACGGCTGCATCTGCTGCACCGTGCGCGGCGATCTGGTCGAGGCCTTCGAGCGCTTGGCGCAAAGCCCCGAGGCGCAACGTGGCGCGCTGCGCCATGTGGTGGTGGAGACCACCGGCCTGGCCGACCCCGCGCCCATCCTGCACACGCTCATGGGCGACCCGCGGCTGGCGAACCGCTGGCGCCTGGCGGGCGTGGCGTGCACGGTGGACGCCTTCAACGCCATGGCCACGCTGGACCAGCACACCGAGGCGGTGAAGCAGGCTGCGGTGGCCGACCGCTTGCTGCTCACCAAGTCGGACCTGGTGCCGCCCGGGCAACTGGAGCCGCTGCTGGAGCGGCTGCGCGGCATCAACCCACTGGCGGTGGTCACGACGGAACCTGCGGAGGCCCTGAGTGCCTTGCAGGGTCTGCTGGACCGGCCGAGCGCTGCGGTGTGGTTGCCAGTCCCGGAAGACAACGAGCGCTCCTACTTTTTTCCGGTGAGCGCACCGGGGCAGCACGACCCGAACCGGCATGACGACCACATCCGCTCGCACGTCATCGTGCGCGAGCAGCCGCTCTCGCGCGAAGGCTTCATGGCCTGGCTGGACATGATCGCGGCCATGCGTGGTGACGATCTCTTGCGCGTGAAAGGCATCGTGCACCTGGCCGACGACCCGGAGCACCCCATGGTGATCCATGGCGTGCAGCACCTGTTCCATCCGCCCGAAACCCTGCCGCGTTGGCCCAGCGAAGACCGGCGCACCCGCATCGTGTTCATCACCCGGAACATGGACGCCGAAGAGATCGAGGCGACCTTGAGCATTTTTGAAAGACGCCGCAACCGCGGCCCGCGCCCTGCCCAACCTGTTTGAATACCCGAAGGAGACAAGACCATGATGAAGAAACTGATCGCACTCGCCGTGCTCGGCGCGTGCAGCCTCTCGCCCGCCCTGGCACAAGGCAAATTTCCCGAGGGCATGATCAAGCTGGTCGTGCCTTTCGCCGCTGGTGGAGGTGTAGACCAGGCGGCCCGTCTGCTGGGCAGGCAACTGCAGACCGACCTGGGTGTGTCGGTCATCGTGGAGAACAAGGCTGGCGCCAGCGGCACCATCGGCGGCAAGGCGGTGCAGATCTCACCGGCCGACGGCATGACCCTGTTGTTCTCGGCCGCCACGCACGTGCTGGCCCAGCAGGTGCTCGCCAATCCGCCCTACGACCCGCAAACCGACTTTGAACCCATCGCGCGCGTGGGTGAAGCGCCGCTGCTGCTGGTGATCCCGCCCAACGCACCGCAGAAAAACTTGAAGGAAGTGCTGGAAGCCGCCCGCCAGAACCCCGACAAATGGACTGCCGCGCTGCCCGCCCTGGGCGCGCCCAGCCACCTGGCCACGCTGCTGCTGGCCAAACAAGGAAACGTCAAGATCACCATGACACCGTACCGCGGCACCGCGCCCGCGCTGGCCGATGTGGCCGGCGGCCATGTGCAGCTGCTCATGGACTCCATCATTTCACTGCAGGGCATGGCCCGCAGCGGCAAGGTCAAACCCATCGCCACCACGTCGGCCCAGCGCAGCGGTGTGGCGCCCGACGTGCCCACCGCCGTGGAAAGCGGCTACCCGGGCATGGTCTACAACTCTTGGTACGGCGTGTGGGCGCCCAAGGGCACGTCGAAAGACCGGGTACTGTTGCTGAACAAGGCCGTCAACAAGGCGGTGGCCGAACTGGCCAAAACGGGTGCGTTCACCACCCTGGGCATCTTGCCGGTGATCGAGAGTTCAGACCAGTTCCGCAAGTACATCGCCGCCGACGTGTCGCGCAGCGCCGAACTGCTCAAGGAGTCGGGCTTCAAGCCAGAGTGACCATCACCACTGTGGCCCTGGTGCTCAAGCTGCTGATCCGGCCATCAACCGCTTCACATTGCCCACCGCCGCCATCGCTTGCTGACGCAGTTCCCCCAGCATCGCGGTCTTCTCCAGATCGTCGGGGTCGATGCTGGCCGTCATCTTGCCGAAGCCGTCCAGGCGGCTTTCGCGCATCCAGTTGCGCAGGGGCTTGTCCTGGCTCCAGCGCATCTGGTTGGACAAGCTCACCAGCGTGGACTGGATGTAGCCGCCCACGTTGCGTGGGAAGGGAACAGGGGTGCAGAGCGCGTTCTTGGTGGCGTCGTCTTCGTAATGCGCTTCCACATACGCGCACACAGCGCTGCTGAAGGTGACCAGCGGGGCGCGCACGAGCTGGGGCAGGATCTTGCCGGGTTGGAAGATGGGTTCGATGTCGCGCGGCTCCACGGCGGAAGCGGTGCAGTTGATGTAGAGCGTGTTCTCGTCCATGGCTTCATGCCCTTGTTCGAGCACGAGTGCACCGGGCTCGATGGCCAGCACACGGCCCTTGCGGATCACGTTTTTGATTTGCCGCAACAGCTGCACCTCGCCCTCGGACAGCGTGGCGTAGTGAAACATGCGGGGGGTGTGCTGCGTGTCGATGCGCAGCATCTGACCGCTGGCTTCCAGCCGCGCGAACAGGTCGCTCACGCTGGTGGCTTCGGCCAGCGCGGTCATCTGCGCCACCTGCCCGCCGATGGAGTGGTTGAAGAACTCGGCTCCGGGTTGGGTGGTGAGCCGGTTCACCACCCACGAGTCGCGCGGCATCACCCAGCTGATGGCCTCTTGCGGCACGCCGCATTCGAGCAGCCACACGCCCACGTCCATGGCCGTCTTGCCGGCCCCCAGGATGCAGAAGCGGGCAGGGCGCTCGCTGTTGTCTTGCCAGAGCTGGGTCAGCTGTGTGGGGGTGACCAGCCGCACGCCTTCGGCCACGCTGAATTTCGGCTTTGTGGTGGCGGGCACGCCGGGGCTGAAGTGGCGCGCGTCCACCAGTTTCCTGCGCACGGTGATGGTGGACCCGGCGCCCGAGAGCAGGGAGCTCACGCGTGCGGTGCCGTCGTCCATACCTTCGTAGCGGCTCATGGGCAGGTAGCGCACGCGGCCGCTGGGCAGCAGCTTCTGGTGCATCACCTGGTGGAAATAGCCGCGCACCTCGGCGCCACTGGCCAGCTCGTACATGCCGGTGTTGTGCCCCACCGTGTCCTTGCGACCCGTGCCCAGCTCCAGTGAGTTCACACCGTAAAAGGCCGAGGGCTGGTGCAGCGCGACGAAGGGGTAGGCGTCGTTCCAGTGCCCGCCGGGCTGACCGTGCATGTCCACCAGGGTGATGTGCGCATCGCTTTCCTGCAGCAGCGTGTCGGCAAAGGCCAGGCCGGTGGCGCCTGCGCCCACGATGAGGTAGTCGGTGGTGTACAGGGCCATGGTGTTTCTTGAAGGGGTGGCCTGCATGGTGCGGGGCGCAGGCCGTGCCGGCAATCGGGGCAAACCATGCGGATGGCGCAAGCACTGGACACCGGTTGACCTTTCAGATACTGTACGTGCATACAGTACATTTTCGGTCCTTCAACCCCGCTTCCAACCCCCCGGTTCACCCGCCATGCATCCCGCCCTCGACTGGCAGGAGGACGATCTGTCTTCCGCCTTCATCCCTTCATCTCAGCCGCCTGCGCCCAAGCTGCGCCCGGCAAACCCCGTGCGAATGCCCGGTGAATTGCCCATGGCCGTGGCCGCGGCCATCTGGCGCGGTGACCAGCTTGGTGGCCCGGTCTCGGCCGTGCTGTCCAGCGGCTTCGAGGCGCTGGACGCGCAGCTGCCCGGCGGCGGCTGGCCGTGCCACGGCGTCATTGAAATCCTGGCCACGCAGAGCGGCCTGCTGGAGTGGCGCCTGCTCGGGCCGGCGCTGCGCCAGGTGTGCGGCGCCGGGCGCGCGGTGGTTGTGGTGGGGCCGCCCAAGGCGCCGCACTTGCCGGGCCTGCGCTTCGAGGGCATCGACGAGCGCCACCTGGTGTGGGTGCGGGCCGACACGGCCGCAGAGCGCCTGTGGTCGGCCGAACAGCTCATCAAGGCCAACGCCTGCGGGGCGCTGGTGGTGTGGCTGCCGCAGGCGCGGTCTGAACAGGTGCGCCGCCTGCAGGTGCTGGCCGCGAGTTGTGAAGGCCCGGTGTTTCTGTGCCGGCCCAGCGCTGCGGTGCGCGAGTCGTCGGCCGCGCCGCTGCGGCTGCAGGCCCGCGTGGGGCTTGATTGGGAACTGCACCTGGACATCTTCAAGCGCAAGGGCCCGCCGCTGCAGAACACGCTGCGCCTGGGCTCGGTGCCCGGAGGCCTGCGCGCCATCCTCACGCCGCGGCTGCGTTTTCCCAGCCGCCTGTTGCCTTCAGACGTGTCCCGAGAGGTCGACCATGTTGTGGTCAGCACTCCTGCTTCCGATCACCCCCACCGCGCCGTCCACTGAAGCAGCGCGCCGTGCCGTGGCCACCTGGGCGTTGCAGTTCACGCCCCGCGTGGCGCTGGCCGACGGTGCGGTGCTCATGGAGGTGGCGGCGAGCGTGCGCCTGTTTGGCGGCAAGCGCGCGCTGCGCGACCGCGTGGTGGCCGAGAGCGCAGAAGTGGGCGTGGCGCAGGTGGCCTGGGCGCCCAACAGCCTGGCCGCACTGGCGCTGGCGCGTGCCGGCATTGAAAACGGTTTCAAGCAAACGCTGCCGGTGCTGCTCGATGCCTTGCCCATGCAGGTGTTGAGCGCGGTGCACCCGCATCGGCTCACGCTCGCTCACGTCGGCTGCCGCACGCTGGGCGACGTGCGCGCGCTGCCGCGCGGTGGTGTGGGCCGGCGTTTCGACAAGCAGTTGCTGCAGGCACTCGACCAGGCCTACGGTGCCGAGCCTGAGGCCCATGTGTGGGTGGCGCTGCCCGAGCGG
>QBMB01000089.1 GCA_003241965.1 Burkholderiales bacterium
GGTGCGCACCGTGCTCGTGACCGGAGCCGGCAAGCGCCTGGGGCGCGAAATCGCGCTCACACTGGCACGCGCTGGCTGGAACGTGGCGGTGCACCACCGCCACTCGGCCACCGACGCACAGCAAACCGCCGCCGACTGCGACACGCTCACCGGCCGTCCCGGCAGCGCGGCCACCTTCTTCGCCGACCTGGCCGATGAGTCGAGCGTGCGCGCGCTGCTCCCGTCCGTGGTGGCGCGCTTCGGGCACATCGACGCGGTGGTCAACAGCGCCTCCACCTTCGAGAACGACAGCGCACAGAGCTTTGGCTTCGCGGCCATGGAAACCCACCTGCGCGCCAACACGGGTGCGGCCGTGCTGCTCGCGCAGGCACTGCACGCGCACCTGAGCGAGCGCGATGCACGAGGCGCCGTGGTCAACCTGCTCGACCAGAAGCTCTGGAACATGAACCCGGACTTCTTCAGCTACACCCTCTCCAAGGCCGCGCTGGAAGCCGCCAACACCATGCTGGCGCTGGCACTCGCCCCGCGCGTTCGGGTGGTGGGCGTGGCCCCCGGCCTCACGCTCACCAGCCACCTGCTGAGCGACGAGCAGTTCGCCGCGCTGCACCAGCAGTCCCCGCTGGGCCGCTCTTCGACCCCCGAGGACGTGGCCGCCACCGTGGTCTTCGCGCTGAACAACCGGTCCATCACCGGCACCACACTGCTGGTGGACGGCGGGCAGCACCTCATGCGCTTCGAGCGCGATTTTTCGCTCATGCCACCGGAACCACACCCATGACCGCCACCTACGCCGGCACCCAGATCCTCACGCTCAGCGGTTTGCGTTTCGACGCCAGCCTGGGCATCCTCGACCATGAGAAATCGGCACCCCAGCCGATCCAGGTGGACGCCGAACTCAACCAAGGCACGCAGCCGCTGCTGCCGCACGACGACGACATCGGCCACGTGCTCGACTACCGCAAGGTGCGCCAGATCATCATCGACGAGTGCACCGCCGAACACGTGAACCTGCTGGAGAGCCTGATCGGCAAACTCACGCGCCGGCTGATGCAGATGCCCGGCGTGATCGGCGTGCGCGTGAAAATCGCGAAGCTGGAGATTTTTGAAGACTGCGAAGTCGCGATCCGGATGGAAAGCGGGCAGTGGTGAGGACACCGACATGAACACCGAAAAACTCGACCACGAAAACCACAAACTCGAAAAACGCCTGTGCCGCGAAGTCGGCCGTGCGATCGTGGACTACAACATGATCGAAGAGGGCGACCGCGTGATGGTCTGCCTCTCGGGCGGCAAGGACAGCTACGCCATGCTCGACATCCTGCAGAAACTGCAGGCGCGCGCGCCGATCAACTTCGAGATGATCGTGGTCAACCTCGACCAGAAGCAGCCCGGGTTTCCGGCCGACATCCTGCCGGCTTACCTCACGAAGTTGGGCGTGAAGTTCCACATCGAAAACCAGGACACCTATTCCATCGTCAAGCGCGTGATTCCCGAGGGCAAGACGATGTGCAGCCTGTGTTCGCGCCTTCGCCGCGGCATCTTGTACCGCGTGGCCAGCGAGCTGGGCGCGACCAAGATTGCCTTGGGCCACCACCGCGACGACATCCTGCAGACGCTGCTGCTCAACATGTTTTTCGGCGCCAGGCTCAAGGGCATGCCGCCCAAGCTGGTGAGCGACGACGGGCAACATGTGGTGATCCGCCCCATGGCCTACGTGGCGGAGAAAGACCTCACGCGCTGGGCCGAAGTGCGCGAGTTCCCCATCATTCCGTGCACCCTGTGCGGCAGCCAGGACAACCTGCAGCGCCAGCAGGTGGGCCTGATGCTGAAAGACTGGGAGAAGCGTTTCCCGGGCCGTGTGGAGAACATGTTCACAGCCCTGCAGAACATCGTGCCCAGCCACTTGATGGACCGCACGCTGTTTCCGTTCGAAACCATCCACGCCACCGGCGAGGCCTTTGAGGATGGTGACAAGGCCTTCGACGACCAACCTCTGTCGTTGGTCGCGCCAGAAGCACCTGAAGAAACCGTGGCAGAAGGGAACGCCAGCCCTGCGCGCGCAGTCATACCCATTTCTGCGGCGCACTGAAGCCACTGGCTCAGCGGTCACCCGCCACGAAGGAGGTCCCATGGACACCCCATCTTCTGCCCGCCCCTGGGCCGGCCTGTTCAGGCTCTGCGCGGCAGCCTTCACCCTGCTGGCGCTCAGCGGTTGCGCCAGCGTGTTCCTGGTGGACAACCAGGTGCAGAGCTATGCGCGCTGGGCCGACCAACCCACGGCTTCGGGCGCCTCGTCCCCGGTGGCCATTCCGCAGGCACCGCAGGTGTTCCGGTTCGACCGTTTGCCATCACAGCAGGACCAGCGCAGTGGTGTCGGGCAAAGTGAACTGGAAAAGCTCGCCATCCTGTCGCTGTCCAAGGTGGGCTGGACGCCCGCCGCCGCTGGCGTGACGCCCGCCTGGACGGTGCAGGTCAACGGCAGCACCTTGCGTCTGCCCCGCGCTCCCTGGGAGAGCCCCTATGACGGGTACTGGGGCGGCGGTTTCGGGCCGGGTTTTGGTTTCCCGGGTCGCGACTACGTGGTGACCGGCACCGGCCAGATCATCTACGCACCGCTGTTCTTGCGCATGGACACGCCGTACTACAAGCGGGATATCTCGCTGGTGATCCGCCACGCGGCCAGCGGGCGCGTGGTTTACGAAACCCGCGCGACGCACGATGGCCGCTGGAACAGCTCCAACCCCTTGTGGACAGCCATGCTGGATGCCGCGCTGCGCGACTTCCCCACGCCGCCGCCAGGCCTTCGCCAGGTCAACATCGAAGTACCGCGCTGATCGGCCTGTCGGCCGATCCAGCGCTCAGGCAGCGCGATCGAGCAGGTCGCGGATGGCTTCGCCCAAAGCGTCCATGCTGTCCTGTTTGCCCATCACGTCGCTCACACCCGCTGCGCTGGCATCGTTCAACAGCTGGTCGTTCACATGGCCGGAAATGATCGCGATCTTGAGACCAGGGCGCAGGCGGCGGATCTCGACGGCCGTCTCCACGCCCGACAAGCCCGGCATGTTCTGGTCGCTCACCACCAGATCCACCGGCACCTCGGGATGCGCCTGCAGCCATTGCAGCGCCGCTTCGCCCGATTCGAACGTGGTGGCCTGGTGGCCGTGCTTGCGCAGCAAGCGCCCGACCAGAAAGACCAAGGCTTCGTAGTCGTCGATGTAGACCACGTGCTTGCCGCCTACAGCAATGGGCATGGGCGCTGGAGCCAAGCCCACCGTCCCCGCAGCGCTCTCGCCGGCATCGGCGGCGGCAGCCAAGGGCAGGTACACGTCAAAACGCGTGCCTTCACCGGGCTCGGAGTGAACGTTGATCGCACCCCGATGCGCCTTGACGATGCCGTGCACCACCGCCAGACCCAGGCCCGTACCGGCACCGGGTGCCTTGGTGGTGAAGAACGGTTCGAAGATGCGCCTCTGCGTTTCGATGTCCATGCCCGGGCCGTTGTCGGCCACGCTCAGGCAGGCGTAGGTGCCACTGGCAATGCCGCCCAACTGCAAGGCCTGCGAGGGATCCAGCCGCACTTCGCGCAGCGCCACGGTGATGTCGCCCGAACCGCCTTCCATGGACTGCCAGGCGTTGGTACACAGGTTCATCAACACCTGCTGCATCTGGGTGGCATCGGCCAGCACCTGCAGGCCCGCCGACGGCAGGCGCGTGACCAGTTTGAGGCCGGCGGGCAGCAGCGAGCGCATGAGGCCCAGGGCCTCTTCCACCAGCGGCTTGAGCGGCTGGCGCTGCATTGCCTGGGTCTGGCGCCGGCTGAAGGTCAGTATCTGCTGCACCAGCTGGCGCGCACGGATGGCGGCACGGCTGATCTCGGCCAGGCTTTCCTGCGCGGGGTGGTTTTCACCCACGTCCTCACGGGCCAGCACGAGGTTGCCCAGGATGGCGGCCAGCAGGTTGTTGAAGTCGTGCGCCACCCCCCCGGCCAGCGTGCCGATGGCTTCCATCTTCTGCGATTCGCGCAGTTGTGACTCCAGCGCGCGCTGATGGGATTCGGCCTCCTTCAGCTCGGTGATGTCGGTGTGGGTGCCCACCATGCGCAGGGGCAGACCGTTGTCATCGCGCGCGATCACGACCCCGCGCGTCAGCACCCATTTCCAGCGCCCGTCCTTGCAACGGATGCGGTGCTCGTTGCGGTACATCGGTGCGCGCCCTTCGAAGTGGGCCGCGCGGTCCAGCTCCATCTGGGCAACGTCGTCGGGATGGGTGCGCGCGTCGAACTCGGCACTGAGGTTGCCGATGTCTGCTTCGCTGTAGCCGAACATCGACTTGATGCTGGCTGAAAAGTACTCCTCACCGGTCTGCAGGTTCCAGTCCCAAACACCGTCACCTGCGCTCTCCAGAGCCAGCCGCCAGAGCGTCTCGTTGGCGTGCAGGGCGGCTTCGGCCTCCTTGCGGTCGGTGATGTCGAACAGCACCCCCACACGCAGGAAACCGTCTTCGTCCGCCGACACCGCGCTGGAGCGGTTGCAGATCCACTTGATGCGCCCGTCCGGCAACACCACACGGAACTCGGTGTCCAGGTTCACCGCGCCAGACAGGATCGCCTGCCGGTCCCGCTCCAGCATGTCTCGATCTTCCGGGTGAAAGTAACGGGCGAGCAGCGCGGGATTGCGCATCAGTTCATCGGCCTCGAAACCGTAGAGTTCCCGGATGCCGGCGCTCAGAAACCGGTACTCGCGCTCGCCGGTGTGGCGCACATGCACGGAAAACACGGCGCCCGGCATCTGCGAGGTGATCAGGCGCAGCTGCTCTTCGCTGTCGCGCAAAGCCTTTTGATCGCGCATGCGTTCGGACACGTCTTCCACCGTGCCTTCGTAGTACATCAGCGCACCCGAGGCGTCGCGCACGCCGTGCGCGTTCTCGCTGATCCAGACCCTCTCACGGGTCTTGTGGCGGTGAATCTCCGAGACGAAGCCGCGCACAAAACCATCGCGATCGAGCAGCCTCTTGAACTCGGCACGCCGCGTGGGATCGACGTACCATTCATTGGCGATGTCGTTCACCGCGTCCCGCAACTCCGCTTCGAACGCATAGCCATTGAGGCGCACCAGCGCATGGTTGGCGCGCAGCATCTGCCCACTCGGCGAGCTGCGGTAGGCCCCGATGGGCAGGAAATTGAAGAGGGTTGAGAAATCCCCGTCGGACGGAGATGGCGGCAGCGTCATGCAACGGATTGTGTCGCAAACCCCGAGTTTTCAAGGCATGCAAGACCCGCGAAAGTGGCGCCACCGGTACAGTTGCAGCCTTCCGACCGCCTTCAAGGACGCCCTTTTGCAAGTCACCCGCATCCTGGCCGTGCGCCACGGTGAAACCGCCTGGAACCGCGACACCCGCATCCAGGGCCACACCGACATCGAACTCAACGAACACGGCCGCTGGCAAGCCGCCCAACTCGCCCACGCCTTGCGCGATGAGCCGATCACCGCCTGCTATTCCAGCGACCTGCTGCGCGCGCTGGAAACGGCCCAGGCCGTGGCCCGCACGCGCGGCCTGACCGTGACGACACATCTGGGTCTGCGCGAACGGGGTTTCGGGCGTTTCGAGGGTCACACCTGGACCGAGCTGGAGCAGCGTTTTCCCGAGGAGTCCCTGGCCTGGCGCAAGCGCGTGCCCGACTTTGCACCCGTGGGCGGTGAGTCGCTGTTGCAACTCGAAGCGCGTGTGGTCTCCACCGTGGAAGAACTCGCCGCTCAGCACCCGGGCGAGCAGGTGCTGATGGTGGCGCACGGAGGCGTGCTCGACATCCTGTACCGCGCCGCCACGCGCCTGCCCCTGCAGGCACCGCGCAGCTGGGAACTGACCAACACCGCCATCAACCGGTTGCTGTGGTCGCCCGAAGGGCTGAGCCTGGTGGGTTGGGCCGACACCAGCCACCTGCAGACCGATCAAGGAAAGACCCTGGATGAACGCCATGCATGACAGGGCGGCAGCAGCGCGCTGGAGCCGCGCGCAGCACTGGGTCGGCCACGGTGTGGGCTCCATCGACACGCCCACGCTGGTGATCGACCTCGATGCCATGGACCGCAATCTGGCGCGCATGGCCGCGTTTGCGGCCGGGCATGGCCTGCGACTGCGGCCCCACGCCAAGATGCACAAGAGCGCGGAGCTTGCGCAGCTGCAGATGGCGCACGGCGCCGTGGGCGTGTGTGTGCAGAAAACCGACGAGGCGCTCGCACTGGCCCACGCCGGCGTGCGCGACATCTACATCAGCAACGAGGTGATCGAAGCTTCCAAACTGCTGCGTCTGGCGCAAGCCGTGCGCGATCTCCCCACCCGGTTCTCCATCGCTGTGGACAGCGCGCTGGGGGTGCAGCGCCTGGCCGAGGCTTTGCACTCTGCCGGCGTGAGCACCTCGGCGTGCCTGGACGTGCTGGTGGAGATCGACGTGGGTCAAGGCCGCTGCGGCATCGCGCCCGGCGTGCCAGCGGTGGCACTGGCCCAGGCCATCGCTGCACACCCAGCGCTGCGCTTTGCCGGTCTGCAGGCGTACCACGGCGGAGCCCAGCACCGGCGTGCGGCCGCAGAGCGCACAGCCGCCATGGCAGCAGCCACACACGCGGTGAAGGTGACCTGCGAGGCGCTGAACGCCGCCGGCATCGAGGTGCCCCTGGTCACCGGCGCGGGCACCGGTACTTTTGTGATCGAAGCGGCCAGCGGCATCTGGGGCGAACTGCAGGCGGGCTCCTACCTGTTCATGGATGCCGACTACGCGGCCAACGAGGCCGATCCACGAACACCGGCGTTTGAACACGCCCTCTTCGTGAAGACTCAGGTGATGAGCCGCTGCGACGCGCACGCGGTGTGCGACGCCGGGCACAAGAGCCACGCGATCGACAGCGGCATGCCGAGTGTCTGGTTCCCGAACGGACTGGGCTATACGAGCGGTGGCGACGAACACGGCGTACTGCGCGCCGTGGCAGGTGCGCCTTTACCGGCGCTGGGCGAGGTGGTGTGGCTGGTGCCGGGCCACTGCGACCCCACCGTGAACCTGCACGACCTCATGGTCGGCGTGCGGGGCGGCCTGGCAGCCGGGCGGGTCGAACGCATCGTGCGCGTGGACGCACGCGGCTGCCTGGGTTGACCTCGCCCCGCCGATGCGGGGCGGCCTTCAGGCGTCTGCCGTGATCTTGGCGTAGTGGCCGATCAGGGCCAGCAGTTCGTCTTCGGCGTAAGGCTTGCCCAGGTAGTGGTCCACGCCCAGTTCGCGCGCATGTTCGCGGTGTTTCTCCGCAATGCGCGAGGTGATCATGATCACCGGCAGGTCCGACAGGCGCGCATCGCTGCGGATGTTGCGCACCAGATCAAAACCGTCCATGCGCGGCATCTCGATGTCGGACAGCACCACGGTCGGGCGCTCCTGCTGCAGTTTTTCCAGCGCTTGCAGGCCGTCGGCGGCGAGTATCACGCGATAGCCTTCACGCTGCAGCAGACGCTGCGTGACACGGCGCACAGTGATGGAGTCGTCAACCACCAGAACCAGGGGCACAGCGTTGGCCGCGAGGTCCATGGGCGCCGGCATGTCAGCGGGTCGGTCCAGCGCCGCTTTGTGCTGACTGGCCACCCAACTGCGAACCTGTTCACCGTACACCGTGGCCAGGGCCACCGGGTTGTAGATCAGGGCCACGGCACCCGAGGCCAGCACCGACATGCCCGCCAGACCAGGCAGGCGCGAGAGCTGCGTGCCCAGGTTCTTCACCACAACTTCCTGATTGCCCAGCACTTCGTCCACGTGCATGGCCACGCGCTGCGCGGCGCTTCGGAAGATGATGACCGGCAGGGTGCGCCCTTTGGATTCCAGCGATTGCACCGACGACTGCAGCAAGGCGCCGGTCCAGAAGAAGGGCACTTCTTCGCCCGCAACGATCAATGAGCCGCTGGCATAGGCCTTGTTCAGCTCGTCGCTGCTGACACGACGCACCAGCTCCACCAGATTGGACGGAACGCCCAGGGTAAGCGCGCCCGCGCGCAACATCACCACCTGCGTGACCGCGGTGGTCAGCGGCAGCACCAGTTTGAAATTGGTGCCCTGCCCGGTCTGGGTGGCGGTCTCGATACGTCCACCCAGCGCCACCACGTCGTTGCGCACCACGTCCATGCCGATGCCCCGGCCCGCCAGTTCGGAGACTTCTCGCGCGGTGCTGATGCCCGGCTCGAACACCAGTTGGGCCGCCTGCGCGTCGCTGATCGCGGCTTCAGGTGCCACCAGGCCCTGGGCCACGGCCTTCTCGCGCAAGCGCACCAGATCCAGGCCAGCGCCGTCGTCGGCAAAAATCACCGACACGTCGTTGAGCTCATGCCCCAGCGTGATTTCGATTTGACCTTCTGGCGACTTGCCCGCAGCCACTCGGTTCTCGGGCGTCTCGATGCCGTGCACCACGCTGTTGCGCAGCAGGTGTTCGAACGCTGCGGTCATGCGGTCCAGCACGCCGCGGTCCATCTCGATGTTGCCGCCGGTGATGTCCAGGCGCACCTGCTTGCCGGTTTCCTTGGAAGCCTGCCGCACCACGCGGTACAGGCGTTCGGAGATGCCCTCGAACTCCACCATTCGCGTGCGCAGCAGGTCGCGCTGAAGTTCGCGGGTCTGCCGGCCCTGGGCCACCAGACTGTCTTCGGTGGATTCCACCGCGCGCTGCAGGTTGCGCTGCACCGTGGCCACGTCGTTCACCGACTCGGCCATCATGCGGGTGAGTTCCTGCACACGGGTGAAGCGGTCAAATTCAAGGGGGTCAAAAGATTGGTCAGCGTCCCTGGCCTGCGCCAGGCGCGACTGCATCTGCGTTTCTGCTTGCAGCTCGATGTCGCGCAACTGGCCACGCAAACGGTCCAGGTTGCCCGTGAGGTCTTTCAAGGAACCGCGCAGGGTCACGAGTTCGGACTCCATGCGGGTGCGGGTGATCATGACTTCACCGGCCTGGTTGACCAGGCGGTCCAGCAACTCGGGGCGCACCCGAACGGCGGCGCCAGCCCGTGCCTGCAACACCGTGGGCGCAGACAGCATGATGAGACTGTCCATGCTCCTGCTGGCGGCACCTCCCGGTGACTGAAGGCTCTCGCTGGCGGCGCCCACCGGCTCCGGGAGGACCAATGTTTCCGACAGCATGAGTTCGGGCGCTGTCTGCACGACGTCGGAAGACTCCGGATCGCGGGTTCGCAACACCTCGAAGCGGGCACTGATGGCGTCGAAGGCTGATTGCAGCGGCTCCAGATCGGCGCCGCGTTGCAAGTCGGATCCCATGCGCTCGGCCGTGGTTTCCATGCGGTGGACCATCTCGCCCAGCCGCAGGGCACCGGCCAGGCGCGCGCTGCCCTTGAGGGTGTGCAGGTTGCGCAGCACCTCGGAGCGGGCACTGCCGTTGTCGGGCCGTGCGACCCACTGACGCAACGCGCCTTCCAACTGGGGCAGCAGTTCCTGCGCTTCTTCGGCAAAGATCGGGAACAGGTCAATGTCGATCGTGTCCAGTGCGTCGATGTCGTCATCGATGTCCTGCACCGCGCCGTGCTCGGTGCGGTGGGTATCGACTTGGGGCGCGACGAAGTCGATGGCGGTGTCGGCCAACGCGGGCAGGTCGAAGGGGGTGAGCGGTGCAAAACTGGAAGCCGGGCTCTGCGGCACGACCTCGGGCTCTGACTTCGGCTCCGGCTCCGCCTCCGGTTCATCGGGGATGGGCAGTGTAGCCAGCACCTCGTCGACCGGCATCTCCGATTCGTCGAGCGAATCGATCTGCGCAAGGGGCTCGTCCGGCACCGGATCGTGGACCACCCGGTACAGCGCGTCCATGAGTTGCGGATCGGGTTCCTTCAAGAATCCAGCGGCGAACTGGTGGAGCAGCCGGCGAATGTCTTCGGAAGCATCCACAAACAACTGGGCCTGCTCCATTGTCGCGGGGGTGCCGGCCTGCTGGTGCAGGCCCACAGACCCGATGGCGTGCTCCAGCGCACGGGCAATGTCCGACAAGGATTGGAATCCGACCGTGGCGGAACTGCCCGCGAGGGAATGTGCCAAGGCCTCGGTTTGTTCGGGCACTGGTTCGTGACGCTCCAGCGCCCATTCGGCCAAGCCGGTGCACAAGCGGCGCGACCACTCATCGGCCTCGTTGAGGTACACGTTGTACAGCTTCAGACCGATGCGCAGCGAGCCGATCAAGCGGGTTTGTTCGTCGGGCATCTCGCCCTCGGACGCGGGTTCCTGCGATGCGGGTTCACCGGCGAGCATTTCTTGTTCGGGCCCGTGCTCGGGCTCTGCGGGTTCGGTCGCCACAGCCTGCGCATCTGCCGTCGAGGATTGACCGGCGGAGAAGGCTGCCAGGCTGCCGAAATCAATGTCGGCCAGCATCTGCTGCGGCTCGGGCATTTCGCCGGGCGATGGCTGCGCGGGTTCGAAGTCGAGAAACGCCGTGTCCAGATGAATGTCGCCTTCTTGCACCTCCTGCTCGGCCGGGAGGTCGGACGCCACCTCAACCGGGTCCAGCGCCACGTCCGCGAACAGTGCGTCGGTGGATTCGACCTCTGACAGCACGGCTGGGATGTCCTGCGCCACGGCTTCATCGGACAACAACGGCGCTTCCACCGCCAATTCGTCTGCGTGCGACAACGGCAGGAAACGCCCTTGATCACGCAAGGCGTCGGCACTGGTCCTGAAGGGCTGAGCCTTCCAGTGTGCGTCGCGCCGGGCCGAAATGTCGTCCACCCACCGACCGAAGTCGGTCATGGCCTGACCCGTCAACATCAGCAGGGGCGGAGTGGCGGGGCGTTGCTCGGCAAGCACCGTGTTGACCAATTGCTCCATGGCCCAGGCGGCCTGCCCGAACTCTTCAAGCCCGACCATGCGCGAACTGCCCTTGAGGGTGTGGAACGCTCGGCGCAATGTGGTGAGGTGCTCCAGATCGCCAGGCTGCACCTGGAGATGCCCCACGGCGTCCAGCCCATTGCCCACCACCTCCCGCGCTTCTTCCAGGAAGATGTCGAGCAGGTCGTCTTCGTCGTTGTCTTCACCGGTCGTGTCGACCGGCTCGCGCTCGTGGGCTGGCATGGAGGCTTCCGAAAGGCCCACCAAGGCCTGCGCACCCGCCGCGGCATCACTCCCCACGACCGCACCGGCCGCCTCGCGCGCTGCCCGCGCCACACCCGATTGCTCGGCCAGCGTGGCTTGCACCGCCAGTGAATCGAGTTGCTCACTCAGGTCGACCAGGCTCATGCCGTCCTGCACTTCGCTCACCACCTGCTGCACACCATCGTTGATGGCACGCGCTTCGTCGCGCACAGGTGGATGGCGCAGTTCCGTGTTGGGAGCGCGACCCATGAGCGGCAGCAGCTCACCTTTTTCGTCGTCGAACACAAACAACTTCTTGGCCAGGGTCGGCTGGTAGTTGAGCATGTCCACCAGCAGACTCATGGCACTCAGGTTGTTGCCGAGCTGCTGGAACGTACCCGCCTCGCGAGCCAGGGCCTCGTCGACCTCGGTGTCCAGAATCTGTTCGACCATGGTGCGCATGTGCGTGACGGCATGCACCGCCTGCTCAAGTCCCAGCACCGACAACACACCCCGCATCTGCGCGAGCTGCGAGACGGCCACGTGCAAGCCGTCTTTCTCTTGCGGCGAGCGGAAGAACTGATCGAGCGATTTTTCAACGTCTCCCAGCGATACCTTGAGCTCGCCCACGACACTGCCCATGGTCTGACGATCGCTCACACGCCGGTAGAGCTGCTCCATCCACGTGTCCAGCGGTTGCGCCGGCTGGCCAGCCAACACAGCCTCAAGGCGATCGGCCAAGGCCTGGGTGCGCTCGGTGAGCTCGGGGGCGCTGGGATCAAAATCCTCAAAGGCGGCTTCCAGGTACAACGTTGTGGTGGCCACTTCCATGGCCAGCTCAGGACTCAAGCCACCGGGCTCGCGCACCGCATGGTCCGCTGCCTTCACCAGCGCCTGGGCCAGCACCGTGCTGGCCGGGTGCAACTTGAGCAGCGAGTCACCGATCAACCCAAACTGGTCGGCCACCTGGCGCGCGCGGCTGGCATCACCACCCGCGAACAGGGACCAGGCTTCCTTGGCCGAATTGATGCGTTTGCGAGCCTGCGCAAGCACCGCCGGATCGTAACGGCCCAGGGTGGCCACGTGGTAGTCGGTCGCAGGGACCGAGCCCAGGCCGAAGGCTTGGCGGACAGCCGCCAGCTGCGGCGTCTGTTGGGCGGATACGTTCCTGGGCTGCGCGCAGAAAAAGAGCAGGTCGTGCAGCAGTGTTTCAGACACTTGCGCCTTGCCTTGCGAAAGGGTCACGAACTGCATCAGGATGCGGGAGAAGGCGCGCTTGACGTACACATCGTTGGTCAACAAGCGGTGCGCCACGGCCTCGAAAAAACCGGCCGCCACGCGCCAGAACGTGCGCGCGCGGATGTCGGTCGCGCCGGCCGACAGGCCGGCACAGATCTTGACCAGCTGGTGCGCCGCCGCCTGGCTGTCGGTCTTGACGACCAGCAACACCAGACGATCGAACAAGGACCGGACCGAAGCGTTGCATTCCAATGGCGTGCGGTCTGCGGGCGCACTCACATCGACACCGTGGTGATCGAAGGGCCACAGATCGGCCGGATGCACGCGCTCCGCGCCCGCCAGTTCCTGCACGTCACGGTACTGGGCAAACAGGGCCACCGGTTGCACCGGCTTGTTGTTCAGGACCGCTTCCAGGTATTCCACCAAAGCGAAACTGGCGCGCTCGACTTTTGCCGCGGCTGCTTCGTTGCAACTTTGCGGCTTTTGAACGAAGCGCTGCACCGCCGCCTCCATGGCCCTGAGCACATGGGCTGGCGCGCCCAGACCGACCATTTCAAGCGCGCCCACGGCCTGGTGCAGTTGCTGGCGGGCCTGGCGCAGCGAAGCTGGGTCAACCGCCTGGAGGTCGTCCATGCGCGACTGCTCGGTTTCTCGCACGAAGCGCCTGATCGCCTTGTTGGAGGCATCCAGCGACTTGCGCAACTCCTCAAAAACCCATGCCAACGGACCGAGGTCGGCGACAGGTGGATCCATCTGCAGACTGTCGGTGGCGGTGTCGAGCATGTTCGTGGGGGAGTAAAGGTCCGACTGGGAGGAAATCAGGCGATCTTGAACCGCGACACCGACTGGCGAAGTTCTTCGGCCATCACAGAGAGTTCACGCACCTGCTGGGCTGTAGAGCGGGTGCCCTCACCGGTCTGCTCCGTCACGGCAAAGATGTGCTGGATGTTGCCCGCCACCTCGTTGGCCGAATCGGCTTCGCGGGAGGCTGCGTTGGAAATCTGCTCGATCAGTTCGGCGAGGCGGCGCGACACGCGGTCGATCTCGGACAGCGCGGTACCCGCGTTGTCCGACAGCTTGGCCCCTTCCACCACACCTTGCGTGGAGCGCTCCATGGCCGCCACCGCGTCTTGCGTGTCGGTCTGAATGGCTTTCACCAGCGCCGAGATCTGTCGCGTGGCATCGGCGGACCGTTCAGCCAGCCGCTGCACCTCTTCTGCAACCACCGAGAAACCCCGACCGGCTTCACCGGCTGACGCGGCCTGAATGGCGGCGTTCAGTGCGAGCACGTTGGTTTGTTCGGTGATGTCTGAAATCAGTTCGGTGATCTCGCCAATCTCTTGCGACGATTCGCCCAGCCGCTTGATCCGCTTGGAAGTCTCCTGAATCTGGTCGCGGATCGAGTTCATGCCGCCGATGGCGTCCTGCACCGCCTGCAGGCCCGACTCGGCTGCTTGCAGCGAGGCGCGCGCCACCGTGGCCGATTCCTGCGCCTGACCAGACACTTGGTTGATGCGCTGCGCCATGTCCAGCACGGACTGACCGGTTTCTCGAATTTCGCGCAACTGTTCGGTGGAAGCAGCCAGCAGTTCGGTGGAGGTGCTTTCCACCGCCGACGTCGTTTGCGCCACGCGCGTGGCCGTGGCCTGCACGTTGCCCACCAGCGAGCGCAGCTCTTCCACCGTGTAGTTCACCGAGTCGGCAATGGCGCCGGTGATGTCCTCGGTCACCGTGGCTTCTTGCGTCAGATCGCCTTCGGCCACCGTTTGCAGTTCGTTCATCAATCGCAAAATGGCGGCCTGGTTGGCGTCGTTGACGCGCTTGGCGTCCTGCTCTTGCGATTCAGCCGCCAGACGCTGCGACTCGGCAGTGAGCTGGCGTTGCCGACTTTCCTGAAGCTGCACATAGGCCAGTCCACCGGCGCACACCAGGGCAAACAGGGCCGAGATCAGCAGCGCGGCGAATGCGCCGCCGCTGAGACCCGAGCGGGAAGTGAGTTCCGACTGAAGGCTCTGCAGACCCAGGCGCAAGGGCTCACTGTCCGCGATGATGCTGGCCTGCGCCTCACGCGCCGACACCAGCCCTTGCAGGTTGCCCAGAATGGCGCCCGCTTCCACACGCGTCTGCTCGTACAGCTTGAGCAAGGCACCGAGGCGCTCGCGCACCTGTTCGTCTCTGGCCGCCGCCAGCCGCAGCTCCTCGCTGCCGCCCAGCAGGCCTTCCGAGATTTCCTTGAACGTGTTCAGGTCTTTGCCCAGCAAGAACACCGCCTCCGGGCTCACGCCTTCCAGCGTCAGGAACTCGTTGGCCGATTTGCCGATGCGCTGGGTCAACATCACGAGTTGTCCCGAGGCCGAAATTTCGGCTGCGGGCGCGTTTTGCTGAAGCTTGAGCGAGGAGATCGTCTCCGCAATTTCCAGCAAATCCGATGATTGCCGGTTGATGGTACGCAATGCGTTTCCGACTTGGGTCAGGATGGCTTCCTGCGCAAGCACCGCAGATGCATTGCCTTCGGCAGCATCAATGCGCGGGAGCAGTTCGTCCAGACGCGCTGTGTATTCGGGGCCCAGGGCATCGATGGACATGTCGGCATCGCCCTGCTTCAGGCCGCGCAGACTGCGCGACAACACGGTCGAGCTGTCACGCACTTCGGGAAACGCCGACGGGCTGCCGATCAAGGCCTGCGAAACGCTCTTGGCCAAGCGCTGCGACTGCATCAGTGCCTGGCCGCTGGCCGCCAACTGCTGGCTGACTTTTTCGGTCTGGCTCAACACGAAGAAGGTGACCGCGCCCAGCACCACCAGCCCCAGCGCCAGCATGACCGCCAGTGTGCGCTGGTGCTGCTCGGCGGGCCGGCGCCCGAGCAGCGGCACCGAGATCAAGCCAGAACGATCAACGGCCTCGTCGTCCTCGGACATCAACACATTGCCGGAGAAATCGCCCGCCTCTGGGTAGGGCGCCAAACGGGCAGCGGCCAGTTCGGCGGCTTCCTGGTCTGACACGATGGGCAGGTCGCGTTCATCATCGGCATTCTTCTTGAACAGCCCCTGGAATCGATCAAGCATGGCCATGTAAACACCTTCCAACAGAAAACAAATGAGGAAAGACCGGACTGGTCAGGTTTCGGGATCGTCAGGCGGCAATCGCAAGGAACTCGGGCTCACCCACCAGCACCTGCAAATCCAACTCCTGCCACAGCAGCCCCTGGACATCCATCAACGATCGATTGAAATAGGCCGGCGCACCATCGGGCCTGGGCCCGAAGCCGCTGAACATGGCAGCACTTCGCAAGCCGAGCAGGCGATCAATCCAGATCACTGCATTCACGCCGAGCGCCGTGTGCAGACTGACGAGGCGGGACTCGGAGGTGATGCGCTCGCTCTGCGTGGTCATGGCCGAAGGCGCTCCCGCCTCCACCAACATCGCGAGGTCGATCACGCCGTGCAGGCCACCCCGAAGGCTCGCCACGCCCAGGTACCAGGGCTTGGTGTACGGAACGCGCTGAACCGCAGACCAGGGAAAAATCTCACCCGACTGCACCAGCGGAAGGAGGTACCGGTTTCCGTTGGACTCAACCGCCAGCCAAGCCGCCGTCACAGCCTCGGTCTTGGCAACGCTCAATCGCTGGGCCAAACGTTCCTGCAAGTCCCTCAGTGATTGACGTTTGGCCATGCTCGGTTGGATTCAGTTCAAGGTGGATCAGGCCAATGCCCGGATTTTCGATAGCAACTCTTCACCGTTGACGGGCTTGGTCACATAGTCGCGTGCCCCCTGACGCATTCCCCACACCCGATCGGTTTCCAGATTCTTGCTGGTGCACATCACGATCGGAATGTTCGAATACTGTGGATCGCGGGTGATGGCACGCGTCAACTGAAATCCATTTTGACCGGGCATCACAACGTCCATCAGGATCAGGTCCGGCTTTTCCTCTCCCAAGCGACGGAAGGCCTCGTCCGCATTCTCAGCGGTCCTCACGCTGTAGCCGTTTTTACTCAGCAGATCGGACAGCACCATGAGTTCGGTTTTTGAATCGTCAACGACAAGGATTTTGTGGATGGTCATCATGCAGCTCCGGCTAGGTTGGCGCCGAACTGTTGCACGGCATGCAGCAGTTGGTCTTTGGTGAAAGGTTTGGTGAGGTAGTCCTGGGAACCCACCATGCGTCCGCGGGCCTTGTCGAAGACGCCGTCCTTTGACGACAGCATGACCACCGGGATGTTGGCGAATCTCGCATTGCGCTTGATGATGGCGCAGGTCTGGTAGCCGTCCAGGCGGGGCATCAGGATGTCGCAGAACACCAGATCGGGTTGGTAGTCGTTGATCTTGGCCAAGGCGTCAAAACCGTCATCAGCCAACAGGACTTCGTGCCCGCCCTGTTTCAGAAATATCTCGGCACTTCGCCGGATGGTGTTGCTGTCGTCGACGACCAGGACTTTCAGGGCAGGTGTTGGACTCACGGTTCACAGGCTCCAATGAATGGGTCAGGAAGTGCGGCAACGGGCGCAGAAAGCCCGTGCCTCGGTCTGCGCAGATAAGGGACGCCGGAGTCCAACGATCAGATCTGGACCATTTCGAAATCTTCTTTGCGGGCGCCGCATTCAGGGCAGGTCCAGTTCATTGGCACCTGATCCCAAGGGGTTCCAGCCGGCACGCCATGCTCCGGCGCGCCCTCTGATTCGTCATAGATCCAGCCACAAATCAGGCACATCCAAGTCTTGGTTTCGGTCATGGTTATAGGGGGCCTTGTCATAGAATGCAAGCATTGTATCGAGCGAGGTACAGCCCTTCGGGAGCCATATCCGGCCTTCTGTCCAATGCCTTGTTTGGAGCGTCAGGATCATTCTGCGGGCATCCTCCACACGAATCGGATCCCTCTCTCACCCCATGCCCGATACCCCCGAAAAAACAACACCCCAAGAGCCCACCCAGCCCGGCG
>QBMB01000008.1:0-7340 GCA_003241965.1 Burkholderiales bacterium
GTGGGGGACCAGTGGCGACAGTGGTTGTCGATGTCCCAAAAATATACCCCGGGGAACACCCTCGCGGGCAGCGGATTCACCCTACCGACAAGCTGCGCAACAACTCGCTCAGCAACTCGCTCAACCCGTCCCAGACAATCTGCACGCCCAGGCACAGCAGGATGAAGGCCGTCAAGCGAAGGAAGATCACGATGCCGGCCTCGCCCAGCGGCTTGAGCAACTGCTGGGCGTACCGGAAAGCCAGATAGAGCAGCACCCCGATGGCGAGCAACGCGAGCACGCCGCCACCCATGCGGGCCAGAGACAGAGCCAGACGCGTGTCGTTCAGCGACACGCCCACGGTGATGGCCGCGGCGATCGAACCGGGTCCGCAGCTGATGGGAAACGTGAGCGGGTAGAACGCCTGGCGGCGCGCCTGCTCGGGTGTGAACGATTCGGCCAGCGCGGTGCGGCGGTCGTCGCTGGCGTGGCTGGTGTTGAGCAGGCGCCAGGCCGCTGCGGCCACGATGAGCCCGCCACCCACCCGCACGATGGGCAGCGAGATGCCGAAGAACTCCAGCACGTAGGAGCCCACCAGCATCGAGCCCACCATGAGCGCGAACATGTTGCGTGCGATGCGCCGCGCCAGCAACGCACGGGTTTTGGACGAGGCACCCTCGGTCAGCCCCAGAAAGATCGGCGCGGTGGCCGCCGGGTTGAGGATGGGCAGGAGGGCGGCGAACACGAACAGGAAGCTCTTGCCCGCCGCGAGCAGCAGTTCAGCCGTCATGCGGCGCTCATGCGCCGGGGGGCTGTTCCACCAGCGTCTTCATGCGCCGGCGCAGGGCCTTGTCACGCCGTTGTTCGGCATCCCAGTCTTCGCGCACGCCGCGCCACAGCGCCAGCGCCATGAGCACGATCACCAGCGAGAACGGCAGCGCGAACACGATGGTGGCGGTCTGCACCGCCTTCAGGCCACCGGCCAGCAGCAGGCTGATGGCGATGCCCGAGACCAGGAGACCCCAGACGATTTTCACGCGCGCGCTCGGGTCGGCCTGACCGCCGGTGCTCATCATGCCCAGCACCAGGGTGGCGGAGTCGCCCGAGGTCACGAAGAAGAGCAGCACCAGGATGGTGGCCAGACCGGAGAACAGACCGCCCATGGGCAGTGCGTTGAAGAGCGCGAACATCGCGGTGGACACGTCGGCACCCACGGCTTCGGCCATGGGCAGGCCCTGCATGACCTCCATGTTGAGGGCCGTGCCACCAAACACCGAGAACCAGATGAAGGCCGCCAGCGTGGGTGCCAGCACGGTGCCCAGGATGAACTCACGGATGGTGCGCCCGCGCGAGACGCGCGCGATGAAGAGGCCCACGAACGGCGACCAGCTCACCCACCAGGCCCAGTAGAAGACGGTCCAGCCGCTGATCCAGCCGCTGTCACGGAACGGCGTCATGCGCAGACTCATGCGCACGAACTCGCTCACGTAGCTGCCCAGCGTGCTGGTGAAGGTGTCGATGATGGCCACGGTCGGCCCCATCACGAACACGGCCAGCGTGAGCAAGGCAGCGAGACCGAGGTTGATGTTGGAGAGCCATTTGATGCCCTTGGTCACACCCGTGACGGCCGAGGCGAGGAACAGCACCGTGGTGACCACGATGATGCCCACCTGCGAGGCCTCACCCACCGGCAGACCCATGAGCGAATTCAGGCCGCTGTTGATCTGCAGTGCGCCCATGCCCAGCGAGGCCGCCACACCAAACGCGGTGGCGATCACCGCCAGCACGTTGACCACGGGGCCAAGCTGCTTCATGGGCGCCCAGGGCAGCGACTCCACCGCCGTGCTCACCAGCGCGGAGCCGCCCCGGCGGAACTGGAAGAAGGCGATGGCCAGCGCCACGATGCAGTAAACCGCCCAGGGGTGCAGGCCCCAGTGGAAGAAGCTGTAACGCATGGCGGCGTTGGCCGCCTCGGGCGTGTTGGCCACGATGCCGGGCGGCGGCGCGCCGTAGTGCGAGATCGGCTCGGCCACCCCCCAGAAAACCAGGCCAATGCCCATGCCCGCGGCAAACAGCATGGCAAACCAGGACCCGACGGAGAACTCCGGTTCGTCGTCTTCGGCGCCCAGCTTCAGGTCGCCATAGCGGCTGAAGGCCAGCACCATCGCCAGCACCACCAGGCCCAGCACCACCCACAGGTAGAGCCAGCCGAAATCGCGCGTGATGACGGCCAGCAGGGTGTCGAACACACTGCCCAGCGATTCGGGCGCGATGACACCCCACAGGACGATGGCCAGGATGAGCCCGGCCGAGACGATGAGTTGCATGGGGAAAGTCCTGAGTGATGGTGTGCGCGCAGATATACGCCGCATTTCGGAAATGGTCTGTCTGGCCGGACACGCAGTGTTCGACCACTGCGTGGGCAGAGGATGGGGGTGGAGCGCGCGACGGCAGCGGTGGCCCGATGTGTCAGGGACTCCCGCCAGAACCCCTTGAAGGGGCGCTGAAACATCGGCCGCTGGGGTCGTGTCGTGGCGGGGCTGTCAGCAAGGGCCGGCACCGCCAGCGCCATGAGGGCGCGCCAGCCATGCCGTCGACGAGGGCCTACATTGTCCCCCACTGCAGGCCCGAGGCCGGGTCCAATGCAGCCCACCCCCACAGACCCAATGGCTTCAAGCCGCGCGGTGCATGGCCCGGGACAGGGTTGACGGCCCGGCGTAACCCGTCTCTTGCGCCACGCGCTTGAGGCCCATGCCGCTGGCCACCATGCGGTGCGCCAGTGCAAGCCGCAGGTTCTCCAGGTACTTGCCGGGCGGCAGGCCCATCACCGTCTTGAAACGGTTGGCAAAGGACGTCCGGGACATGCCGGCTTCCAGTGCCAGCGCGGCCAACGTCCAGGGGCTGGCCGGGTCGGCGTGCATGCCGACGAGGGTGCGCGCGATGCGCGGGTCCGCCAGTCCATTGAACAAGCGCATGGTGCCCAGCGGCGCAGACACCAGATGGCGCAACAGACCGATCAACAGGATGTCGCCGGCCCGGTTCATGAACAGGGGCTGACCGCACCGCCGTGTCTCGAGCTCCGAGGCAATCAGGTGCACCACCTGGATCAGCGAGGGATCGGCCTGCGCCAGACCGATCTCCAGAGGCTGCTTGAACTCGTCCAGAAAGAGCCGCCCCACCGGTCCATCAAAGGCCACTTCAAAACTCATCCAGATCGAGAGACCACGCGCACGCAGCGCCAGACCGTCCACGCCATGGCCAGGCGGACTCACGAGCAAGTGAAGCGCATCGATCCGCGCAGCCCCAGCGTCGGTAGATGTGGCACGAACGATGTGCAACGACAACTCCCGACCCTCGTCCGAGGGCCACACGCGCGGGGCCAGACCTTCCAGCAAGGCGGAGAGGCGGTCCAGGCGGGGCTCGGTCATTTTTGTACGAATAGCTAACGAAATTGAGGAAATTGTTGCACGGCGTCGCGAACAATGGCGTGTCCTTTTTCGGAACACCCTGCCCATGTCTGCCCAGATCGCCGGAATCACGCTGCCCATTCTGGTGATCGTCCTCATCGGGTTCTTCTACGCCCGCGCGGTCCAACCCGACCTCGCAGGGGCCAACCGCATGGTGGTCGACATCGCCCTGCCGCTGCTCATCTTCACCTCGCTGTCGACCAAGACCTTCGACGCGCAGACAGCACTGTGGTTTGCCGGCGGCTCGGTGCTGCTGATCGGCTTGAGCGGCCTGATCGCATGGCCCTTGAGCCGGCTGGCGGGCCTGTCGCCGCGCGCTTTCCTGCCCTGCGTGATGTTTGCCAACGTGGGGCCCATCGGCATTCCGCTCACCGTGCTGGCCTACGGCCCGCAGGGGTTGGCGCCCGCGCTGATCCTGCTCGTGCTGTCCAACCTGCTGCATTTCTCGCTGGGCACCGGTCTCATGAGCGGGCGCGTCGACTGGCGCATGGTCTACGCCAACCCGCTGGTCTGGTCCACATTGCTGGGGCTGGCGTTCTCGCTGGGCGGCCTGGGTCTGCCCGAGTGGCTGGGCACACCGCTCACCATGATCGGCAGCGTGCTCGTGCCCATGATGCTGTTGTCGCTGGGTGCCCGTTTGGCCGTGGCGCAGATCGGCGACGCGCGCGTGGGGGCCACCGCCGCAGTGCTGGCCATGGTGGCGCGCCTCATGGCCTGCGCCCTGGTTTTGAGCGTGGTGCCGCTGCAGGGTGTGGAGCGCGGTGCGCTGATTCTCTTTGCGTGCCTGCCACCCGCCGTTTTCAACTTCTTGCTGGCCGACCGCTTTCACGTGGAGCCCGGCAAGGTGGCCTCCATGGTCATCGTGGGCCATGTCACCGGCCTGGCCTTTCTGCCCCTGGGCATCTGGCTGGCCTTCCTTTGAAACCGTCCCTGCCCAACCCGAAAGGCATTTCATGATCCAGTTCTATTTCCATCCCTCGCCCAATCCGATGAAGGTCGCGCTGTACCTGGAAGAAGCCGGCCTGCCCTACGAGTTGGTTTCGGTGGACACGCGCAAGGGTGAACAACACAGCGATGCCTTCAAGGCGATCAACCCCAACGCCAAGACCCCCGCGATGCTTGATGGCGACAACCGGGTGTTCGACAGCAACGCCATGCTGCTGTACCTGGCGGAGAAGACGGGACAGTTCGTGCCGCTGGACACCCCAGCCGCGCGGGCCGAGATGTATTCGTGGCTGATGTTCGTGGCCACCGGCATCGGGCCGTACTGCGGGCAGGCCGTGCACTTCAAACACTTCGCGCCCGAGCCCAAGGCCTATGCGGTCAACCGCTACGACTTTGAAGCCTGGCGCCACTGGACCATCGTCAACGACCATCTCGGGAAGCAGCCTTACATGCTGGGCGGCGAGTACACCTTCGTCGACATGGCCGTCTGGGGCTGGGCACGTGTGGTGCCGTTCGTGCTGGGCAGCGACGCCTGGGAGAAGCTGCCGCACGTCAAGCGCCTGCTCGACGAGATCAACGCTCGCCCGGCGGCGCAACGCGCCGAAGCGTTGAAAACCCGCTTCAGCTTCAAGGCCGAGATGGACGAGGACGCCCGCAAGGTGCTGTTTCCGCAAAACGCGCGTCTCGTCAACGAAGGGTCTTGAAGCGCATCGGCGCCCGGTCCTCGTGCCCTGAACCGAACTTCCGCAAGGCGGGGATCACTCGCCGCCGTCCTGCGGCAGCGGTACCTCCGGGGAGGCCGCCACCATGTGGCTGGCCTGGGCCTGCAGTGCGTCCACCATCGCATCGAGCTGCAGGCGCTGGGCGGGTGACAGGCCCGAAACCAGTTCGCGGTTGATCGCGGCCACGCGCGGGTAGATCTCGCCGTACAGGCGCCGCCCTTCATCGCTGAGGAACACATGCACCTCGCGCCGGTCAGACGGCCTGGGCTGGCGCACCACCAGCTTCTTGGACGCCAGAGAGGTCAGCGTGCGCGAGGTGCGTGCGCGGTCGAGCATGGCGTGTTCGGCCAGCTGCGACGACAGCGCGCCCTCGCGCTCGGCCAGAAACGACAGGATGCGCCACTCGCGCCGCGTGATGCCGAACTCGCTCTCGCACAGGTGCACCACCAGCCGCCCCGCGGTGATGTGGATGCGGTAGAGCCGGTACAGCAGCAGGTCGGCCTGGTGCTGCGGATCGGCGAGTCGGTCGTTGGATGCCATGTGTAGGGAAAACACCCGCAATGATTGATTTCTGCAATTGATTGTCCCTGCATAGCATGGCGGGCAGCACCGGGAAACACCGGACAACCCAGGAGACAGAGCATGCAGACACATTTGATGGCAGGTACCTGCCTGGCCCTTGCGGCCTTGGTCAATCCCATGAGTGGCGTCGCGCAGGACAAGCCGCCGCTGAAGATTGTGGTCGGCTTCCCGCCGGGGGGCTCGGCCGACACACTGGCGCGGCTGATCGGAGAAGCCCTGCGAAACGATTTCAACCCCGTGGTGGTTGAGAACCGCCCCGGCGCGGGCGGCCGCATTGCACTGCAACAGGTCAAGCGTGCCGCGCCCGACGGGCAGACCGTGATCGTGTTGCCCAGCGGACCCATGGTGCTTTTCCCACACGTCTACAAAAAGCTGGACTACGACGCAGTAACCGATTTCACGCCGATTTCCCTGCTGGCGAGGTTCCAGTTCGGTGTGGTGGCCGGGCCGGCCAGCCCAGCCAGGACGGTGAAGGACATGATTGCGCAGGCCAAGGCGCAACCCGGCAAGCTCACCTACGGAACGCCGGGCCTGGGCACGCTGCCGCACTTCATGGGCGTTTTGTTTGAACAGAAGACAGGGGCCTCCCTCAACCACGTGCCCTTCCAAGGGGGCGGTCCGGCGAACACCGCGCTGCTGGGCGGCCACATCGACTACAAGTTCGACGTGGTGTCCGAAACCGCCGAACTGCACCGCTCGGGCAAGGTGCGCATCCTTGCCGTCACGGGCAGCCAGCGCGACCCGCAGGTGCCCGAGGTACCCACCTTGAAGGAGGCGGGCATCGACATGGAAGCCACGGCCTGGTTTGCCATGTACGGCCCCGCCGGTCTGCGCACCGACGTGCTCGCACGCATCAACACCGCTGTGTCCAGTGCCATGCAGCGGCCCGAGATGCGCGAGCGCATGCGCGGCCTTGGCTACGACTCGGTGGGCTCCACCCCGGCCGAACTGGCCGCCGAACAGAAATCCGACCTGAAGCGCTGGGAAGCCCCGATCAAGGCCACCGGCGTGCAACTCGACTGATCCATCCCTGAAGGAAACCAATCCATGAAGAGCCTCCCCGTTTCACCGCGCGCCCTGAGCGCACTCACTGGTCTCGCAATGGCCAGCAGCCTTGCCTTGGGCACTGCCCCCGCGGCCGCCCAGGACACGTACCCGAACAAGCCGGTTCGCTTCGTCAACAACTTCCCCGCCGGCGGCCCGTCGGACCTGCTCGCGCGCTCGGTGGCCGCGGTGCTGCAAGAGACCCTCAAACAAGCCTTCGTGGTGGAAAACAAGGCCGGCGCGGCCGGCAACATCGGTGCGGCCGAGGTTGCCAAGAGCGCGCCCGATGGTCACACCGTGCTCTTCGGCATCGACACGGTCTTCACGGTCAATCCCTACCTCTACAACAACATGACCTTCAAGACCGCCGACTTCAAGCCGGTGGTGGTAATGGCATCGTCCGGTTTGCTGGTGGGCGTGAACCCGGCCACCGGCATCAAGACGCTGGCCGGCATGATCGAAGCCGGCAAGACCCGGGGCCTGAACTTCAGCTCGGCCGGCAGCGGCAGCCCGGGCCACCTCGCGGTGGAAGTGATCAAGGCATCCACGCAGGCAAAAATCACGCACATTCCCTACCGCGGCAACACGCCCGCCGTGACCG
>QBMB01000008.1:7350-40543 GCA_003241965.1 Burkholderiales bacterium
AGATCACTGCGCTGGCCGTGACCAGCCGCCAGCGCTCGCGCCTGGCGCCCGAGCTGCCCACGGTGGGTGAGGCTGGTCTGAAGAGCCTGGAGCAGGAGGTGCTCTACCTGGTGATGGCCCCCGCCGCCACACCCGACGCGGTGGTGCAGACGCTGCAGAAGCACATCATCGAGGCGCTCAAGCGCCCGGACCTGCAGGCCCGCATGGCCAACCTCGATCTGTTCTACGAAGGCTTGACCGGTGCGGCGGCCAGCCAGCGCGTTGAAGCGCTGCACACGCGCTACGGCCCGATCGTGAAAGCCACCGGCATGAAGGTGGAATGAGCCTCTCATGACCCAGCGCCCCAACATCATCTACATCGTCTGCGACGACCTCGGCTACGCCGACCTGGGCTGCTACGGCGGGCGCGAGGCCGACTTCGGCGCCGTCTCGCCGAACATCGACCGCCTGGCCAGCGGCGGCATGAAGTTCACGCAGGGTTACGCCAACTCGCCGGTGTGCTCGCCCACACGCTTCGCGCTCATCACCATGCGCTACCAGTACCGCCTGCGCGGCGCGATGGAGGAACCCATCAACAGCCGCAGCAAGGGCAGCACCACGCTGGGCCTGCCACCCGAGGTGCCCACCCTGCCCTCGCTGCTGAAGAAGACCGGTTACCACACCGCCCTCATCGGCAAATGGCACCTGGGCTATCCACCCTCGTTCGGTCCGCTGCGCTCGGGCTACGACGAATTTTTCGGCATCATGGCCGGCGGGGTTGACTACTTCACGCACTGCTCGTCCAGCGGCGAGCACGACCTCTACATCGACGAGGACGAACACCACGAGGTGGGCTACCTCACCGACGTGCTCTCGCAACGCGCGGTGGACCATGTGCACCAGCGCGCAGCCGACGCCAAGGCCGGAAATCCCTTTCTCCTGAGCCTGCACTACACCGCGCCGCACTGGCCCTGGGAAACGCGCGACGACGCGCACGTAGCCCCCGAGGTGGCGAAGAACCTGTTCCACCTGCACGGTGGCGACGTGCACAGCTACCGCCGCATGATCCACCACATGGACGAAGGCATCGGCCGCCTCATGGCCGCGCTGCGCGAGGAAGGGCTGGAAGACAACACGCTGGTGGTCTTCACCAGCGACAACGGCGGTGAACGTTTCTCCGACAGCTGGCCGCTGGTGGGCGGCAAGATGGACCTCACCGAGGGCGGTATTCGTGTGCCGTGGATCGCGCACTGGCCGGCGGCCATTCCCGCCGGCACGGTGAGCACCCAGCACTGCATGACCATGGACTGGTCGGCCACGCTGCTGGACGCCGGTGGCGGCCAGCCCGACCCCCACTACCCGACCGACGGCGTGAGCCTGCTGCAGGTCTTGCGCGAGCCGGCACAGCGCTTCGAGCGCCCGCTGTACTGGCGCATGAACCACCGCGGCCAGCGCGCGCTGCGAGTGGGCGACTGGAAGTACCTGCAGGTGGACGGGCACGAGTACCTGTTCAACATCGGCAAGGACGAGCGCGAGCGCGCCAACCTCGCCACGCGCGAGCCCGAACGCCTGGAGCGCCTGCGCGCGCAGTGGCTGGCGTGGGACGCGAGCATGCCACCCATTCCGGCAGACGCCACGGTGAGCCTGGGTTACTCAGCCAAGGACATGCCCCAAAGGTAGATCGGTGCGCAAGTAGGATCGGCACATGTCCCGTTTGAACCGCCTGCTGCCCTTCCTGAACTGGCCGCGCCCCGACGCAGCCCTGTTGCGGGGCGAGGCCATGGCCGGTCTCACCGTGGGCCTGATGGTGGTGCCGCAGGGTGTGGCCTACGCCGCGCTGGCCGGCATGCCGCTGATCACCGGCATCTACGCCTCGCTGCTGCCCGCGCTTATCGCGGTGCTGTTCAGCGCTTCGGTGCGGCTGTCGGTGGGGCCCACCGCGCTCACCTGCCTGCTCATCAGCGCCTCGCTCAGCGGCCTGGCCGAGCCGGGCAGTGCGCAGTGGATCGCGCTGGCCGTGTGGCTGGCACTGCTCAGCGGCCTGCTGCAGATCGTGCTGGGGTTTGCGCGCTTCGGCTGGCTGCTCAACCTGGTGAACTCGCCAGTGCTCATGGCGTTCACCCAGGGCGCGGCGGTGCTCATCATCGCTTCGCAGCTGCCCGCCCTGCTCGGCCTGGGCAGCTGGGACAGCTTGTTCGGCTCGGCGCAGGTCCACCTGCCTTCGCTGGCCTTCGGTCTGGGCAGCCTCGCCGCGCTCATGCTCGCGCGCCGCTGGCGCCCGGGCTTTCCCACCGTGCTGGCGGTGGTGGTGGGCAGTGCCGGCATCAGCGCGCTCATCGGCTTCGAGGCCGGTGGCGGCTCGGTGGTCGGCACGCTGCCGCAGGGCCTGCCCATGCCTTACCTGCCCGGCTGGCCGGGCTGGAGTGTGCTGGGCCAGCTGGTGCTGCCCACGCTGGTGATCACGCTGGTGAGTTTTCTGGAAACCGCGTCGAGCGCCAAGGTCGACAGCGGACAGCGCGGCCAGCGCTGGGACCAGGACCAGGACCTGATCGGCCAAGGCTTGGCCAAGCTGGCCTCGGGCTTCTGCGGCGCCTTTCCCACCAGCTCGTCGTTCTCGCGCTCTGCGCTCAACCTCTACGCGGGTGCCAAAACCGGCTGGGCCACGGTGTTCTCGGTGGTGGTGGTGCTGGTGGCGCTGCTGGTGCTCACGCCGCTCTTGCACCATGTGCCCATGGCGGTGCTGGCGGCCATCGTGCTGGTGGCCATCCTGGGCCTCATCAAGCCCCGGGGGTTCGTGCACCTGTGGTCGGTGTCGCGGGTCGAGGCGGGCATCGCCGGCGTGACGTTTGCCGTGACGCTGCTGGCCGCGCCCCGGCTGTACTGGGGCGTGCTGGCCGGGGTGCTGATGGCGCTCTCGCACTTTCTCTACCTGCGGCTGCACCCGCGCATCATCGAAGTGGGCCTGCACCCCGACGGCAGCCTGCGCGACCGCCACCTGTGGCTGCTGCCTCCGCTGGCGCCCCACCTGTACGCGTTGCGCATGGACGCCGCCCTCGATTTCGCCACCGCCAACGGCTTCGAGCGCGCGGTGGCCGAACACATCGCCACCCACCCCGACACGCGCCACGTGATGTGGATCGCACACCCGATCAACTGGATCGACGCCACCGGCGCCGAGGCCTTCGGCCGCCTGCGCGAGCACCTGGACGACCTTCGCATCGATCTGCACCTGGTGGGCCTCAAACTGCCGGTGGAGGACGTTCTCAAGCGCTCCGGCGTCCTGGACGAAGGCCCGAGGCTGCACCTCTACCGCACCGAGGCCGAGGCGCTGCGAGCCGCAGAGCAACTCTGCAGCGAGGGGATCTGAGCGTCTGAGCGCACATCGGGCTCAAGAAGGGCAGGATTCGCGCCGATATCTTGCCATCCCCCGTTGTTGCCCTGCACCGTGGGGGTGACAACGCCGGGCGGCTGCGGTCCAATCTGTTGCATGCTGTTGGCATGTGCACGTCCTGTAAGCCGCGCTTAAGCGTCCACCGTGAACATGGCGCGGTTTGCCGTTGGGGCAGAGACATCAGGGTTGAAAAAAGTGCTTTCTGGAGCCCTGATGAGTTGCCACGTCCTGATGGTTGACGACAACGAGAACGATCTGCTGTTCACCCGCATCGCCTTGCAGCGCAGCGGCGTGGACTACCAGGTGCATGCCTGCGAGCGCGCTCAAGAGGCGCTGGAGTTGCTGAAGGCAGATCCCGCACACCGCACCGACCTCATCCTGCTGGACATCAACATGCCGGTCATGGACGGCTTCGATTTCCTGCGCGCCTTTGAAGCCTTGCCTGCAGAGCAACGCGGCCACGCTGTGGTGGTGATGCTGTCATCCTCGTCGGACCCGGCAGACCAGGCCCGCGCTGCGGGCCATGCCTGTGTGCGCGGATTCTTGAGCAAACCCTTGGACAAGGTAGCTGCAGCTGGCCTGATCGACCTGGTCCGCTTGCCATGACCTCAGGCCACTCCAGACGCCGATGGGCGCTGGCACTGTGGTCCGTCGGGCTTCTGTTCAGTGCGCTGGCCGCCGGGTGGGTTCAGCAAAACAACGAACGGTTGCTGATGGAACGCACCAACACGGTCGCCGACACGCTGAGCGCCAAGATCCAGGAACGCTTCAAGCTGTACGAATACGGCTTGCGCGGTGCCCGCGGCGCAGTGGCGGCCAGCGGCGGGATCGAAGTCTCGCCGGTGCAGTTCAAGGCCTACATGGACAGCCGTGACAACGCCCGGGAGTTCCCCGGCGCGCGCGGCTTCGGATTCATTCGGCGGGTGCCGCGGGCCGAAGAGGCCGCCTTCGTGGCCCGTGCACGCAGCGAAGGCCAGGTCGATTTCGGCATTCGCGAACTGGCGCCGCACACCGAAGACCGCTTCGTCATCCGGTACATCTACCCGGAAGGGCCCAACCAAGGCGCCACCGGCCTGGACATTGCCTCGGAACCCCATCGCCGTGCAGCGGCCCTGGCGGCTGCGCGCGATGCTCAGGCGCACCTCACCGCGCCCACCACCCTGGTGCAGGCCAGCGGACTGGCACGCCGCGGCTTCCTGTTGCTGCTGCCGGTCTACCGCGACCTCCAGCCCAACCCGCCGCCAGCAACCCGCGAGCAGGCCACGTTGGGCTGGACCTACGCGCAGCTGGTGGCCGACGAAGTGCTGGACGATCTGCAGCCACAGTTGCGCACGGCGGCCATCTCACTGACCGACAGCGTCGAGCAGACGCCCTTTTTCGAGTCCCAGCAATCTTTTCGCTCCGACCTGCAAGTCGCTCGCCAGATGACCGTGCAAGGCCGCCAGTGGGAGATGCGCGTCTACCCGCTTCCCGCCATGAGCGCGGAGACCAACCCCGGATCGCCCGCCGCCACCCTGCTGGCCGGGCTCGTGGTGAGCACCCTGCTGGCCATGGGCCTGATCTTGCTGCTGGAGCGCCGTCAGCTCCTGCGCGGACCCACCGCCCGGGCGCAGGCGATCTGGCAGGCGAGCGACCAACCGGTGAGTCTGGCCGCTTTCGCGCGCAGCCCGCTCGCCCTGCGCGCCGGCCTGGGATTCGCATTTGCGCTGGCTTCGTTGACCACCTACCAATATTTCCAGGAGCTCAAGGCCCAGCACCAACTGGCCGAGCTGACGCTGCAGAGTGCCGTGGACTCGCTGGCCCGCACCGCTGAAAGCAAGTATGCGGAGCGCAGGCGCAGCGTGCTGTTCCTGGCCAGCACACCGCCGGTCAAAGGGCTGGTTCGCGCCCTGCAGCAAGGTGGTGTGGATCGGCGGGAGGCGTCCACCACGGCACTGTGGCGAGGCCGGATGGAGCAGATCTTCTCTGCCTACCTGGCCGCCTCGCCCGAAGTGTTCATGGTGCGCTTTGTTGACGCTGCACAGGCAGGCCAGGAAATCGTGCGGGTCGAGCGCGAGGACGGCCGCATCGTGGTCGCTCCAGCCGAAAGCCTGCAAAGCAAAGGTGACACGCCGTATGTGCGCGGAGCGCTGCGCATGGGTGAGGGCCAGGTCTTCGTCTCGGAAGTGAACCTGAAACGGACACTCGGTCCAGTGGATGTTCCGCACAGTCCAACCATCCGTTACGCCACGCCGGTGTACGACCCGCAGGGTCGAGTGTTCGGCGTGATCGCAATCAACGTGGACCTGTCGGGGCGGCTTGGCGCGCTGGCGCCCAGCAGTGGCCCCAGGCCACAGATCTATGTGACCAACGCCAATGGTGATTTCGTGGCCCACCCCGATCCCTCGCTGACCTTTGGGTTCGATCTGGGTGAACGCCACGTGTGGGCCGACAGTTTCCAGCCGGCTCCCTCGCCCGACGGGCGCAGCGAAAACCGCATGACCTGGTGGAATGGTCCACAAGGCCTGGTCATGGCCGCACAGGCCAGCGTGCGAGGCAATCCGGATTCGTCCGTTGGCGTGCTGAACTACACAGCCACACGGTTGGACAGTGATCTGAAAGCGGCTGCGCTTGCCAGCGCGCGCGAACGGGTGCCCCCTTTGCTGGGCGCGGGTGTCGTGGGTGCTTTCATGCTCTATCTCTACTGGATGGGTGTTCAGCGAAAGCTGCAGGCGCGCAGCGACCGACTGCGGATCGCGAACATCGTCGACCAGTCGCCCGACGCCATCCTGGGGCTGGACACGCAGGGACGGGTGACCTCGTGGAACCGGGGTGCCGAGCGGCTCTTCGGCCACACGGCGCAGGAAGCCGTCGGGCGGGCGCTGGACGCACTCACTCTCGCGCCAGGGCAGCCGAACGAAGAGCTGCAGGTCATCAGGGCACTGCCCCGTTCGGGCAATGTGCCGCCAATGGAGCTGTGGTGCCAGACGCGCGATGGCAAAGCCGTGCTGGTGGCCATGACACTCTCGCGTCTGGACAGCGAGGACGGCACAGCCGTGGGTGCATCGGTCATCGTGCGCGACATCACCGGCGAACGGGCTGCCCAACACAAGCTCGTGGACCTCAAGGAAGACCTCGAGAGGCAAGTGAAGGAGCGCACCGCAGCCCTCGTCGAGGAGCGGGAGAGGCTCGACAACATCCTCATCGGTACCGACGCCGGCACCTGGGAATGGAACGTGCAGACCGGTGAGACCCGTTTCAACGAACGCTGGGCGAGCATCATCGGCCAGCACCTGGACGACCTGCTGCCCACCACCATCGACACCTGGATTCGATTCGGGCATCCGGACGATCTGGTGTTGTCGGGCCAGCGGCTGCAGGCCCATTTCAAGGGCGAGATTGAAACCTACGAATGCGAGGCGCGCATGCGCCACCGCGACGGGCACTGGGTGTGGGTGCTCGACCGCGGACGCGTGCGCAGCTGGACGGCCGATGGCCAGCCCGAGTGGATGTACGGCACGCACCAGGACATATCGGCCAGCAAAGAGGCGCAGGAACGTGTCGCCCGCAGCGAAGCCTTGCTGCGTGGCGCCATCGACACGGTGGACGAGGCCTTCGTGCTGTACGACCCGGATGACCGGATGGTCTTCTGCAACGAGAAATACCGCCTGATCTATCCAGAAGTGGCCCACCTGATGGTGCCGGGCGCCAGCTTCGAGTCCATCGTGCTGGCTGGCGCCAAACTGGGCACCTACGAAGGAGCCATCGGACGCGTGAACGAATGGGTCGCGGAGCGGATGGAAAAGCACCGTTCGGGCAACGCCGAGTTGATACAGAAACGCAGCGATGGTCGCACGCTGCGCATCGTCGAGCGCCGCATGTCCGACGGCCACACCGTGGGTTTCCGCATCGACATCACCGATCTCGTCCAGGCACGGGAAATGGCCCAGGAGGCCTCGCGCATCAAGGGCGAGTTTCTCGCCAACATGAGCCACGAGATCCGCACACCACTCAACGCCATGATCGGCATGACCCACCTGCTGGGAGACACGGAGCTCACCCCGCACCAGGCGCAATTGCTGTCGAAGTCGCGGGTGGCCAGCCGTTCCTTGCTGGGTCTGGTCAACGATGTGCTCGACCTGGCCAAGATCGAGGCCGGTGGCTTCGATCTGGAGCACAAACCCTTCAGCCCGCAAGACTTGCTAGGCGAAATGGACGCCCTGTTCCGCCCGCAGGCCGACATGGCTGGACTTCGCTACCTGATCACGGTCGCGCCGCAGGTGCCACGTGTGCTGCTGGGCGATGCACTCCGGATACGGCAAGTCCTCACCAATCTGATCGGCAACGCGCTGAAATTCACGCAGTCGGGCAGCGTCAGCGTCACGCTGGAGGCCAGGACGATGGACGACACCCAGGTGCGCTTGCGCGGCACCGTGCGCGACACCGGCAGCGGCATCGACACCGACCCGCAGGCCCGCCTGTTCACGCCCTTCAGCCAGGCCGATGCGTCGTCCACGCGCCGCTTCAGCGGCACGGGCCTGGGCCTGTCCATCGTGCGCAAACTCACCCGGATGATGGGTGGCGAGGTGGGACTCACGAGCGTGCCTGGACAGGGGAGCGAGTTCTGGTTCGAGCTGGTCCTGCAGCGGCCCTCGGTGTCCGACCTGCAAGCCCTGAGCGCTGCAGCTCGCATCAGCGAACTCGGCCAGGACGGGCAGGTTGAGGCACTGCGCCACCTCAACCTGCTGCTGGTGGACGACAGTGACATCAATCTGGAAGTGGCTGCGGGCATGGTGGAGCGCGAAGGCGCCCGTGTGGGCCTGGCGCGCACCGGCCGCGAGGCACTGGAAGCCCTGCGTGCAACGCCCGAGGCGTTCGACGCCGTGCTGATGGATCTGCAGATGCCCGAGATGGACGGGCTGGAGGCCACGCGGCGCATACGCAAAGAACTGGGCCTGCTCGACCTGCCCATCATTGCGCTGACCGCCGGCGCGCTCGCCGAGGAACGCCAGCATGCCCTGGATGCCGGCATGAACGGCTTCCTGACCAAACCGCTGGACCCACAGCGGCTGGTGCGCATGGTGCGCGAGTGCGTCGACAAGGCGAGCGAACGTGCGGCCCCCGCACCGTACCGGGCGCGCGCACAACCGGCGCCTGCCCCATCGAACGGAGCCTGGCCGGACATTCCCGGCCTGGACAGCGACCTGGCCCGGCAGCGCCTGGGGGGCGACCTGGACCTGTGGTTGAAGTTGCTGAATCGGCTGCAGGACGAGTTCACCGACCTGGCGCAGCGCGGTCATCCCCTGCCCACGCCCGGCACCGAACGGCAGGCCCTGGCGGCGCGGTTGCACAAGCTGCGCGGCGCAGCCGCAACCCTGGGCGCCACCGAACTCACCCAGCTCGCGCAGGCGCTGGAGACCGGCCTCGTGAGCGGCCTGCCGGCGCCACAACTGCAAGCCCGTCGGGCCGCCTTGCAAAACGCCCTGGAAGCATTGCGCCGCCACAGCGCACCTGCCCTGCAGGCGGCCCGCCACGCCAGCGACGCGCTCGACGCGTTGGCCCCGGTCGCTGCCGGTCTGCCGGACATGGCGCATTTCCTCGCTCTGCTGCAGCGCCACGACCTGGACGCCCTGGCGTGGTGGAAGCAACACGCCAGCACCCTGCGCGGACATCGGGGCGCTGCGCTGGTCGAGCGCGTGGGAGACTTCCTGGACGGACTGGATTTCGCCAGTGCCAGCGCCGCCCTGACCGAGGAACACACGCCATGAACCGCACTCCCGCCGGGCCCGAGGCCGACACGCCCCTGGCCGGGCCCGACATCCTGATCGTCGACGACGATCCCGGCATGGTGCAGGCGTTGGCCCGGGTCATCCGCCCACTGGGACGCCTGCGCTTTGCCACCCAGGGCCAGGATGCGTTGCGCCTGATGGCCGAAACGCCGCCCGACCTGGTGCTGCTGGACGCCCAGATGCCCGGCATGTCGGGCTTCGAGGTGCTCGATGCCATCAAGCGCGACCAGCGACTGGCCGACATCCCGGTGATCTTCGTGACCAGCCATGCCGAGGCCTCGTTCGAGCAGACTGGACTGGAAAAAGGAGCGGCCGATTTCATCGCAAAGCCGATCCGCCCGGCCATCGTGCAAGCGCGCGTGCGCACGCAACTGCGGCTCAAACAGGCCAACGATGCCCTCAAGGCGGTGGCCGCCACCGACCGCCTCAACCTGGCCCAGGCACTGCTGGAGCTGCGCCAGAGCCACGCCCAGTTGCAGAAGACTGCCGAAGAACTGCAGCATGCCAACGAGGGCTTGCTGCAGTTCGTGCGCATCTCGTCGCACGACCTGCGCGAGCCGCTGAACACGGTGGTGCAGTTCGTCGGTCTGGTCGAGGAGGACCACGGCGGCGACCTGCCGCAGGACGCGCGCTACCACCTCAAGCTCGTGCGTCACGCAGGCGAGCGCATGCGCACCCTGCTCGACGACGTGGTGCGCTACGCACGCTTGCAGAACGGTCACAGCGAACCGCGCTCGGCGGTGGCGCTGGACGCGCTCATGGCCGAACTCTGCGACGCACTGGCCGCGCAGCTGAGCACGACCGGCGCCCAGCTGAACATCCAGCCCCTGCCGGTGGTCTCGGGCCACGCCAGCCTGCTCTCGCAGCTGTTTCAGAACCTGCTGTCCAACGCGCTGAAGTTCGTGCCGCCCGGGCAGGCACCGCACATCGACATTTCGGTGGCCAGCGATGCTGGCATGGCCATCATCACGGTCAAGGACAACGGCATCGGCATCAGCGCCGAGGGCATGGACAAGCTGTTCCAGCCCTTCTCACGGTTGAACCTCAAACGCGAGTTCGAGGGCTCCGGACTGGGGCTTGCGATCAGCCGCCAGATTGCCGAGGCACACGGCGGCAGGATCACGGTGACCTCGACGCCGGGCGGTGGCTCAGCCTTCGAGGTGCGCCTGCCCCTGGCTTGAGGGCAAGGCCTGCACAGGCTCACTGGCCTGCCGCACGATGCGGTCCAGCATGCCCGGGATCTCGAACAGCGCTCGGTTGCGCTGGCCGCGCACGCTGGCGCGGAACTCGTCAAAACGGCCCAGCAGCTCTTCCACCGCGCGGTCGATGGTGCGAAAGCTGCGGTGCACGATGCCCACGTGGTGTTCGATGACCCAGCGTGCGTTGTAGCGCTCCTGCGGCATCGTCCAGGCGTTGTCGACCACGATCACCGGCAGCCCTTGCTGCACCGCTTCGCTGATGCTGCCCGGGCCGGGCTTGCCAATGAAGAAGTCGGCCAGCTGCATGTAGCGCGGGATGTCGGATGCAAACCCCACCACCAGCCGTGGGGCGCGGGACGGCAGCGCGCGCAGTTGTTCGGCCAGCTTCTTGTTGTGCCCGCAGATCAGGATGAGTTGGGTCGTCTCGCTCAGGCGCCGCGCGATGACCAGCATGGCCTTGGAGCCGTGCCCGCCAAACAGCACCAGCCCGGTGGGTCGCGCCGGGTCCAGGCCGAGGCTGCGCATCTCGGCGGCCCGGTCCCCGGCTGCGGCTTCGTAAAACTCGGGGCGGATGATCATGCCGGAGGTGGCGTGAACGCGTTCGGGCGTGTGGCCCAGCTCGTGCGCCTGCGCCACGGCGCGGGCCGAGCCACAGATGAAATGCTGGCGCTGGCCGCGCTCGATCCAGAAATGCGGCGGCAGGTCGGCCAGATCGGTGAGCACGGTCACATAAGGCACGCCGGGCAGGGTGCTGGCCAGGCTCTCGAACATGGCCCGGTTGAAGTTGGGTACCAGCGACACCACGAGATCGGGCTCGGTGCGCAACCAGTGTTGCTGCAGTTGTTTGACCAGCGTGGGGTGCGACAGCCGGATCAGGCCCTGCAGGATCTTGAGCTCCTGCGCCATGCCCAGCGTCCAGCCCCGGGCCAGGCGGCGGTTGTACCAATCCTCCGGGGCGCTGCCGGTCATCTTGCGAAACCGGTCTTGCGGATCGAGCACCTCGAACAAGTTGACCAGGCGCACGCGCCAGCGCTGAGGCTGCTGCTGCAGCACCGCCTGCAACGCCAGCGCGGAAGCCCGGTGGCCGCCACCGGCGTTGAAATAGATCAGGTCGACGGTGGTGGCTGTGGTCATGGTGGATGCGCTCGGTGTTGGGCGGGCCAACGTGTGAGACCCTGCAACCCTGCGCCGAGTAGAGCGCCGTTGTGTGACAAATTCGTTTCAGAATCCGCGGCCCATACTTGACCGGTGGCGCAGTCCGTCATATTCCTATACATATCAAGTCTGTTTGCTCTTTTGCCGGAGCCAGGCCTGTGGTGATTGCACGTTGGAGACCCCCGTTGACGACCCCACCCACCGACGCTGACGACCACCGCCTGCTGGACGACATCACGGAGCTGGTGCCCGGCGCCCTGCTGCGCTACCGGGTGCACGCCGATGACCGGGCCGAGCTTCTGTACATCAGCCGCCACGCCATGGACATCTGGGGCGTGACGGCCGAGGCAGCCCTGGCCGACGAATCACTCCTTTGGGCCACGGGCAACCGCCAGGACCAGCTGGAGCTGCGCCACTCGTTCCTGCAGGCGGTGCGCCAGCGCCGGGTGTGGTGGCACGAATGGCGCATCAAGGACGCCCAGGGTCGGTCCAAGTGGCTGCGCGGGACGGCCAAACCGCTGGAGCAGGACGACGGCACAGCGCTGTGCACCGCCTTCATCATGGACGTGACCGAGAGCATCCGCGCCCGGGCACTGGAGAGCGCCGGTGAGTTGCGCCACCGGCACATCTTCGACCGCGTGCCCGGCATCGCGGTGCAGGGCTACGGGCCAGACCTGGTCGTGACCTACTGGAACGCGGGCTCCGAGCGGCTCTACGGTTTCACGGCCGACGAGGCGTTGGGGCGCAGCATGCTGGAGTTGATGGTGCCGGCCCACATGCATGCGTCGTTCACGGCCACGGTGCAGCACATGGTGCAGACCCGCACACCGGTTGTCTCGGGCGTGCAGTGGCTGCAGCGCAAAGACGGCTCGGCCGTGGAAGTGCATTGCAGCGAGGTGTTCATGGAACACCCCGAGCGCGGCATGGAGTGTTTCTGCATCGACTTCGACCTGACCGAGCGCCGCGCGGCCGAAGACCACCGGCTGGCCCTGGAAACGCAGCTGCGCGAATCGCAAAAGCTCGAAGCCCTGGGCACGCTGGCCGGTGGCGTGGCGCACGACTTCAACAACATCCTCGCCGCCATCCTGGGCAACGCGCGCCTGGCGCTGGAAGACGTGCGGCAAGAAGACCCGGCGGCCATCAGCCTGCAGGAGATCGTGAAAGCCGGTGACCGCGCGCGCGACCTGGTGCGGCGCATCCTCTCCTTCAGCCGGCGCCAGGTGCTGGAGCGCCGCGTGATCGCGCTGGCCTCGGTGGTGGACGAATCGGTGCGGCTGCTGCGCGCCACCCTGCCGCGCAGCGTGGTGCTGCGCGTGAACTGCGATCCGGACACCCCGCCGGTGCTGGCCGACGCGACCCAGATGCACCAGGTGCTGCTCAACCTGTGCACCAACGCCTGGCAGGCCCTGCCCGCCGAGGGACGCGGCGTGATGAGCATCGAGCTGCGCCCCCACCTGGGCGCACCACCCCGGTGGGCAACAGAAGACACCTCGCCACCCACCCGCGACGCATGGCCCGCCGTGAACGTGTGCCTGTCGGTGAGCGACAACGGCTCCGGCATGGACGCGCCGACACTGGCCCACCTGTTCGAGCCCTTCTTCACCACCAAACCACCGGGCGAGGGCACCGGCCTGGGTCTGGCGGTGGTGCACGGCATCCTGCGCGACCACCAGGCGGCCATCGAGGTGAACAGCGCCCCCGGTTGTGGCTCGACCTTCTCGGTCTACTTCCGCGCGGCCGGCCAGAGGGTGCCGCACGCCGAGGTGGAGCCTGCAGACACCGGGCGAGCGCCGCCCGCCCTGCCAGCCCCCGAACTGGTGGGCAAACGCATCCTGTACGTGGACGACGACGAGCAGATCAACCACCTGATCGAGCGCATGCTGCGCCGTGGGGGTTTCGAGCCCAGCGTGTACCGCCATCCGCGCGAGGCGCTGAGCGATGTGCGCGAAGGCAAGGTGGCGTACGACCTGGCCATCACCGACTTCGCCATGCCCGGCATGTCGGGCCTGGAGCTCGCCCGCGCACTGCGCGCCCTGCACCCGGACCGACCGGTGGCCATCACCTCGGGCTTCATCGCCGAAGAGCTGCGGCGCCTGGCACCCCTGGCCGGTGTGGCCGACCTGATCGCCAAGCCCAACACCTGCGAGGAGCTCTACACCGCCATCGAACGGCTGGCCAGCCGCGTGTGCCGACCCACCACCCCGTGAACGCAGGCGTCAGGTGCGCCGGCGGGTGGCGATGACAATGGCCACCCGACCCTCCACCCCGACAGGACACCCCCCGATGAAAGCCGCCTGGTACCGCAGCAATGGTTTCGCCCGCAACGTGCTGGAGGTGGGCGAACTGCCCACGCCGCAGCCCGGCCCGGGCGAGGTGCGGGTGAAGCTGCACACCTCGGGCGTCAACCCGTCCGACGTGAAATCGCGCGCCAGGCGCCCGCTGGGCGCCGATCTCATCGTGCCGCACAGCGACGGTGCCGGCGTGATCGATGCCGTGGGTGCGGGCGTGCCCGCCGCGCGCGAGGGCGAACGGGTGTGGCTGTGGAACGCGCAATGGCAACGGCCGCTGGGCTCCGCCGCCCAATACATTGCCTTGCCGGCGCAGCAGGCCGTGGCCTTGCCCGATGGCGTGGACTTCGAAGCGGCCGCGTGCTTCGGCATCCCCGCACTCACCGCCTTGCAGGCCGTGCACCTGGCCGGCCCGCTGCAGGGCAAGACGGTGCTGGTCACTGGCGCGGGCAACGCAGTGGGCCACTACGCCACCCAGCTGGCGGTGCTGCAGGGCGCCACCGTGATCGGCACCGCCGGCGCACCCGCGCGCCAGCAGCACGCACGCGATGCGGGTGCCGCACACGTGATCGACTACAAGACCGAAGCGGTGGCTAGCCGCGTGGCCGAACTCACCCAGGGCCGGGGTGTGGACGTGGTGATCGACATGGATTTCTCAAGCACCGCCGCGCTGTTGCCACACAAGGTGTTGAAGCCCCACGGCCACCTGGTGGGCTACGGCTCCAACCAGCCCGGCGAGGTGGTGGTGGACTTCCGCACGCTGCTGTTCGACTCGCTGCGGCTCACGTTCTTCATCGTCTACGAACTGCAACCGCACGACCGTGACAGCGCCATCCGCCAACTCACCGGGCTGTTGCAAGCGAACCAGCTCAAGCACACCGTGGCGCAGACCTTCGAGCTGGACGACATTGCCGCTGCGCACGAAGCGGTGGAGGCGGGCAGCGCGGTGGGCAACGTCGTGATCCGGCTCTGATCAAGCCACCGTCTTGAGCACCGCACGCAGCATCTCCAGCCGTGGTGGCTTGCTCAGCAGGTGGTCCACATGGGGCGGGCATTCACCCTCTTCCTGCATGCGCCGGCCCCAGCCGGTGAGCATCACCACCGCCGTACCGGGTGAGGCGGCCTTGATGGCAGCGGCCACCGATCTGCCATCGACCTCGGGCATGCCGAGATCGGTGATGACCACGTCGAACACCTGCGCTGCAAGCGCCGCTTTGAAGGCCGCAATGCCCTCGAGGCCACCGGCTGCGGTGGACACGTTGTGCCCTTCGCTGACCAGGGTGTCGCACAAGGAGCGCAGCAGCAGCGGATCGTCGTCCACCAGCAGGATCTTCAGGGCCCGCGACAGGGCAGGCGGGTCGACCGCAACCACCTCGACCGGCGCGAGCTCAGCGTGTGCGGGGAACCCCAGGCGAATGGTTGTGCCCTCGCCGGGCGCGCTGTCGATGGTGATCTCACCGCCGTGGCGCTGCATGCTGCCGTAGACCATGGCCAGGCCCAGCCCGGAGCCGCGCTGGCCCTTGGTGGTGAAGAAAGGCTCCAGACAGCGCCGCTGCGTCTCTGCATCCATGCCGATGCCGGTGTCGCTCACCGCCAGCTGCAAACGCACGGCCCCATCGGGCAGCTCCACGCGACGGGTCCGCAAGGTCAGCGTACCGCCCTTGGGCATGGCGTCCACCGCGTTGAGAACGAGGTTGGTCAGCGCATCGCGAATCTCGCTTTCCATGACGAAGACGGGCGAGTGCAGGTCGGCGAGGTCGAGCGCGATGTCGATGGAGACACCCGCTTGCTGCGGCATGTCGCGCCAGCGCGCGCGGGTGAGGTCCAGCACCTGTTTGACGAGGTGGTTGAGATCGACCGCGCGGCGGCGCACGCCGGCGTCACTCGGCCGGTAAAAGTCGCGCATGCGCGCCACGGTTTCGGCCACGTCGTCGATGGCCAGCTGCACCGTCTGAAGCTGCGCACGCCCGCGTTCGCTCAGGGCGGATTCGTTGACCAGCAGCGATTCGGTGTAGAGCGCCACGGGCGAGATCGCGTTGTTGATGTCGTGCGCGATGCCGCTGGCCATCTGTCCGAGCACCCGCAGGCGCTCCTGCTGCAGCACCACCTGCTGCGCTTCGCTGAGCTCGTCGTAGGCCTGCTGCAGCGAGCGGTGCAGCCGCGCCTGGCTGGCGGCCAGCGCCACGTGTTCGGCGAGCTGTCGCATGAACTCGCATTCACCACTGTCAAAGCCGTGGCTGCGCGCGCGCCCGGCCACCAACACGCCCAGCACCTCGCCTTGTGCCTGCAGCGGCGCAAACACCACAGAGCCCATGCCCGCGTGCGCCAGCTGCTGGAGCCAGGCATACGGCGAATCAGCCAGCACCGGTTCGTACAGCAGTTCACCGCCGGTGCAGCGCGACAGGCCACTGTCCTGCGCGCGCAGCACATCACCTTCGCGCAGCCCGACCTGCGCGCCACGCGATGCACCCAGCGTGCTCAGGTGAGCCACAGTGAAGGCCTGGGTGGACGGGTCGAACAACAAGGCAGCCGCGAACACGGTCGAGAAGCGCGACTCGATGTTGTCGCAGACCACATGAAAGATGCGGTCCAGGTCGAGTCGTTCTTCGGTGGCGCGCGCGATGTGGTTGAGCAGCTCGGTGCGCGAGAGCTGCAGCTGCAGCCGGGCCTTGGCTTCGACCCGCTCGGTCACGTCCTGCACCGTGCCGCTGACCGAGACCACCTCGCCGGCCTCGTTGCGCCGGGGTTCGTCCATGTTTTCCTCGAACCAGCGCAGCTCGCCGCTGGGCAGGAAGCAGCGGTAGGTCCAGCTGCGCGGGATACCGTCCCGCAGGCATTCGTTCATCGCCTGGAGGTACTCGGCCTGGTCGTCCGGATGGACACGCTCCAGAGATTCTTCGATGCTCGGCGCTCCCGCGGCCGGGTCGAGGCCGGTCAAGGCAAACAGACTGGCCGACCACACAGCTGTGCGGTCCTGCGCCAGTCGTTCCCAGCTGCCCATGCGGGCCAGCGCCTGCGAGCGCGCCAGACTGGCCTGCGAAGCCTGCACGGCAGCCAGCGCCTGCGCGCGCTGCTGCTCCATGGCCACTTGGTCGGTGATGTCCATGGCCACCACCAGTTCGGCATCACGCCCGTTGTAGTTCAGGATCTGGGTGGTGATGTCCACTGCAATGGAGGTGCCGTCCTTTCGAAAATGCTGCCAGGTGCCCACGCGTTCGCGGCCATCGGGAGACACCAAGGGTGTGCGGCTGCGCAAGCGTTGCCTTTCACTCTCCGGGCGAATGTCGTCAATGGTCAGCGCGAGGAACTCCTCACGGCTGTAGCCGTACTGCTCCATGGCCGCGTTGTTCACCTCAAGAAACGCACGGGTGGCACGGTCGAACACCCACATCGGATGCGGATTGCCCAGGAACAGCAGCTGAAAGCCGCCGCGCAACCGGGCTTCCTTCTGCTCGTTCAGTTTGCGTTGGGTGATGTCGCGCTCGATCGCCACCCAATGGGTGTACCAGCCGGCGTCGTCAGCGACTGGAACGATGTTGAGTTCCAGCCAGAACTCGCTGCCGTCCTTGCGGTGGTTGATCATCTCCTCGCGCACTGGCTGCCAGCCCTGGAAGCTGCGGCGGATGCGGTCGAGCACATCGCGCTGGGTCGAGGGGCCTTGCAACATGCGCGGGGTCTGCCCGATCGCCTCGGCCGCGCTGAAACCGGTCAGACGCTCGAACGCCTCGTTCACATACAGGATGCGCGGGCCAGGCGCGTCGAACGGCTCGGCTTCGGTGATCAGCACGATGTCGTTGACCCGGGAGATACAGGTCTCCAGCAGCTTGAGCCGGGCTTCGCGGACCTGACGCTCCTCGGCTTTTTTCAACTGGTCCAGAGCCACTGCAAGGCTCTCCCCGATCGCCACCAGCAGACGGCCCTCCTCTTCGAGAAAGTACATGGACTCATCGGCCATCAAGACCAGAGCGATGGGCGCCTGGTTGGCGGGCACCACCGGCACGGCGGCAACCGATTTGAAGCCCCGGTTCCCAGCCGTCGCTGCCCAGCTGCCCATGTTGGGGTCGTTGTCGATGTCGTTGGAGATCACGAGTTGCAAGGTGCGCAATGCGGTGGGCGCAGGCGAAAGATACGTGTCCACGTCCACCGCGGCCTGGTTGATCAGGTCGGTGTAGCCTTCGTCTGCGCCGGCGCTCACCAGCGCCTTCAAGGTTCGCCGTTGCGGGTCCACGCTGGCCACCCAGGCCATGCGCAACTCGCCCTGCTCCACCGCAATTTCGCACACACGCTGGAGCAGCGCTTCCCTGGTGTGCACCGAGACAATGGCCGCATTGATCTGGCTCTGCACCAGGTACATGCGCCGCAGCCGGTGCTGCTCGGTGATGTCCTGCAGCGCACCCGCGTACACCACCGGCGTGCCGGTTTCGTCTCGCTCCACGAAACCAAAGCCGTCGACCCAGCGCACGCCCCCATCGGTTCGCACGATGCGGTACTGCAGCCGCAATGGTTTGCCTCCCTGGAACAGCATGTCGCGGTGCGCGTTCACCAGGTCCTTGTCGCTCGGGTGGATCAGCGACTGGTAGAGCTCCACCGTGACCGGCCCCTTGGCGGGATCGAGTCCAAGCATGTCATAGATGATGTCCGAAGCGCTGTACAGGCGCGTCTTGAGATCGAGCTGGTAAAACCCCACCCGGGTGATCTGTTGCGCCTTGATCAGCTGGGCCTGGTTCTTGGTGAGGTTGGCCAGCATGGCGTCGAGCCCGGTTTCGAGCTCGGCAAACTCGCGGCCCGACCCTGCAGGCATTTCCTGCGGCAATGATTGCCCCAGCTCGGCGGCGCGCATGCGCGCCAGCAGGTGCGACACCGGCCGCGCGATCTGGCGCAGGCCCAGCTGCCATGCCAGAGCCAATCCCACCAGCGCGGCCAGCGCCATGGCAGCGAGCTGTTGTCTCAACTGCTGGGTCGCCGAGGCCAGCACATCACCTCTCGGCCCCCCGGCGATCACGAAGAGCCCGTCGCTCCCCACACCATCCAGTGCCACGATCTCATAGAGCCAATCGACCCCCTGGGCGTCGCGAAGGTCAAAGCGACCTTCGGTCCTGGACTGTATGGCTGTCACGAGTGCGCCACTCCCGATGGGACGGCCAATGTGGTCAAGTCCCGACTGGCTGGACACCAGCAGCGTGCCCTGTGCATCGGTGACATCCACCTGGATAGACCCCGGAAGAGACAACGCCTGCATCTTCTGCGCCGCTGGCTTCAAGTCAACTGTGGTGAAGGCAACACCCACCAACTGGTTGCCGTAGTCGTACACCGGCATGCCGAAACCCAGCTGCTGTTTGCCCGTGATGCGGCCCACCAGGTATTCGCCCAGGCTGAACTTCTGATCGCGCACCGCGTTGCGAAAGTAAGCCCGGTCGGCCACGTTGATGCTTTGTTGACCCGGATTGGCCACGCACTGGATGTCACCTTGCAGGTTGACCACTCCAATGTTGCCGTAGCCCGGCGTGGCCGCCGAGACATTGCGCAAGAACTCGGTGCAAAGATCGCGCAGATCGTTGCGGCGCACCGAGGGCCCGGCGGCCACCGTGGCCAGAATCTGCCGCACCCCCTCAACAAGTTGCGCTTGGTTGGCAGCTGCCAGCGTGGCCACCGCCTTGATTTGCTGGCGGCCACGTTCGACCGCTTCATCGCTGGTTTTTTGGTGGCTGAGCACCAGCATGACCAGGCCCGGCAGGATGGCGACCAGCACCAGCAAGAGCAGCAAGCTGCGGATTCCCGTCTTGTGACGCAAGGCCATGCCCCTGTGGGTTGAAACACAAATAAATCAACGAAAACCGCTTGTTCACATGCTCGCACAAACGCGGTAGGTGGTAGGGTACAAGGCAACCTCAAGTTGTGAATAAAGTCCATATGTGGCAAGGACATGCAGCAACTCACCATGACCCACCGCAGTTCAGCTCAACATCGCCCACGCCCACGCCTGCTGGTGGTGGACGACGAGGCACTTCAGCAACGGGCCCTGTGCGAAATCCTGGTTGACCAGGGCTATGACGTGGTGGGCTGCACCGATCCGCTGGTGGCCCTGGACAAACTCGACCAGTCCACCTTTGAACTGCTGCTCACCGACCTGCAGATGCCGGGCATGGACGGCATTGAGCTCACCCGCCGGGCCCAGGCGGTGGCGCCCGACATGGTGATCGTGCTCATGACGGCCCATGGCAGCATTGGAAGCGTCATCGACGCCATGAAGAACGGCGCCATCGACTACGTTCAGAAACCCTTTCGCATCAGTGGCATCGTGCCCGTTGTCGAGAGAGCGCTCGAAGTTCAGCGCCTGCGGGTGAACAACCGCCGGCTCGAAACCGAGGTATCGCAACAGGTCAAGGAGCTGGTCGCGGTCAACCAGGAGCTGGACGCGTTTGCCGCCCGCCTCGCGCACGACCTGCGCGGGCCGCTGGTGAACATGCGCAGCATCCTGGCCACGACACTTAAAGACTCGAGCACCCTGCTCGATCCGCAGCAGGCCGAGTTGTTGCGACTGGGCGTGCAGTCGGGCGATCTGGCGCTGCGCATGGTGCGCGACCTGCTGGACTTTGCGCGGTTGGGCAACCAGCCACTCACCATGGTGCCGCTGCAGCTTGACGAGGTGCTGCAGGCGGCCTTGATCACGGTTGAGCCACTGAGCGAGGGGCGCAACATCGAGTGGTCCATTGGTGCGCTACCGGCCCGGCAAGGCCATGCGGGCCTGTTGCAGCAGGCGTTTTCCAACTTGCTCGGCAACGCCATCAAGTACACCTCGGCGCGGCAGCGGGCCCACATCAGCGTGGCGGCCCAGTTGCGGCCCAACGGCGGCCATGAGATCGTGTTTGCTGACAACGGCGCGGGCTTCGACCCCAAATACGCCGACCAGCTCTTCAAGCCGTTTCGCAGACTTCACACAGCCGACGAGTTCGTTGGCGAGGGCATGGGACTGGCCAATGTCCGGCGCATCGTGGAGCGCCATGGAGGCACGGTGACGGCGCGGGGGCGTCTCGGGGAGGGCGCCAGCTTCACGATTGTTTTTCCACCGCAGCCTGAGGCTTGACCGCGAGTGGTGTCCGAGCGAGTCCGAAAAGCGCAACGAGACAGAAAGCCGCACTGGTCCAAAAGGTGAAAGACGGACCCCAGCGGTCCCACACCAGGCCCGCTGTCACGCTGGCCAACAACATCGCCACGCCACTGACCAGGTTGAAAAAGCCGAACGCTGTACCGCGCAAGTCCGGTGGCGCCACGTCGGCCACCATGGTGGCCAACAAGCCCTGCGTCATGCCCATGTGGATACCCCAGAGCGCCACCCCGACCAACACCACAGCCCAGTGGTGGCTGCTGCCCAACACGAGGTTTGCGGCGATCAGCACCACCAGCCCCCAGCCCAACAGAAGGCGGTGGCTCACCCGGTCAGACAGCCAGCCGAAAGGGTAAGCGGACAAGGCATAGACGGCATTCATGGCCACCATCACCAGCGGGACCAGCGCCAGCGCAACGCCACTGCGCTCGGCGTTGAGCACCAGAAAGGCTTCGCTGAAACGGGCCAGTGTGAACACCGCGCCCACCCCCACCACCCACCAGTAGGCCGGGCCCAGTCGGCGGAGATTCTCCCGCTGGATGGGATTGACCCGTGGGGCCCCCGGCGGGCGCGGCGGTTCCTTCAAGCCCACGATGAGCAACAGCACGGCGAGTGTCGCGGGCACCACAGCCACCCAGAACACCGCCCTGAAATCGTTGGCCCACAGCAGCATGAGCGCCACCGCCAGCAGTGGGCCGGTGAAGGCGCCCACGGTGTCCAGCGATTGCCGCAGCCCGAAGGCCGCGCCGCGGATGCCGGGTGGCGCCAGGTCGGCCACCAGCGCATCGCGCGGCGCGCCCCGAATGCCCTTGCCTACGCGGTCGACCAACCGGGCGGTGAGCACGAGACCCATCGACGGTGCCAGAGCGAACAGCGGCTTGCTCAGTGCCCCCAGGCCGTAACCTGCCACCGCGAGCCACTTGCGCCGGCCCAGGTAGTCGCTGAGCACACCGGAAAACACCTTGGTGATCAGCGCCACCGATTCGGCCAGCCCCTCCACCAGCCCCACCATGAACACGCTGCTGCCCAGCACGCCGACCATGAAAAGGGGCAGCAGGCTGTGGATCATTTCGGAAGACACATCCATCAGCAGGCTCACGAAGCCGAGCACCCATATGCCGGCGGGCAGCTGGCGCAATCCGCCTGGAGTGGGCTCAGGAGTTGTCAAGGACATGCATGGACTCCAAAACCGGCCAGGGCGACCTTCCACCATGGTGCCCGAAAGCCGATGATGTCGACATGAAAATGCTGCTCTCCCCCGAACAAACCGCCGCAGCATTGCCCTATGGCGCGCTGGCCGATGAGATCGAAGGCCTTTTGCGGGACACAACGGTGGTGGTGCCGCCGCGCATCGTGCAGCCGTTGGCCCATGGTGGCAGCCTGTTCGTGATGCCGGCCACCGATGCGCGCCTGGCCATCACCAAACTCATCACCTTCATCCCAGACAACGCCACGCGCGGCCTGAGCGCGATCCAGGGTGACATCGTGGTGTTCGACGCGCGCACCGGAGAGCGCATCGCCATCCTGGATGGCCCCACCGTGACGGCGCGGCGCACGGCGGCGGTGTCGCTGCTGGCGGCGCGCCTGCTCGCGCCGCGCACCGACGGGCCGTTGCTGATCGTGGGCGCAGGCGTGCAGGGACGTTCGCACCTGGAGGCGTTTCACGAAGGCCTGGGCGTGCAGGAGGTGTGGGTGGCTTCGCGCAGCGCAGCGAGTGCCGACGCCCTGGTGCAGCACGCGCGCGGCCTGGGCCTGCGCGCGCAGCGTGTGGTGGATGCCGACGCCGCGCTGGCCCATTGCCCGCTGGTGGTGAGCTGCACCTCGGCACAAGAGGTGGCCCTGCGTGCACGGCCGCGCGCCGATGCCTTTGTGGCCGCGGTGGGCGCGTTCACGCCGCGCATGGTGGAGTGGGCACCCGAGGTCTGCCGGTGGCTGGCCGCCGAGGGCCTCCTGGTGGTGGACACGCGCGATGCCGATCACGAAGCCGGCGATCTGCTGCAGGCCGGCATCGACGTGCACGCGCTGACCACGCTGGGCGATGTGGTGCGACATCCGCCAGCGCAACGGCCCGGTGGGCCGGTGTTCTTCAAGAGCTGTGGCTGGGCCGGCTGGGACCTGGCCGCCGCGCGCTGCGCGTTGCAACGCTGAGTCTTCAACCGCAGGATTTCAGCGGTACGTGGCCAGGTGGATGCTGGTCTCGGTGCTCTGGATGCCTTTGACCAGCCGGATGCGCTCCAGCACCTGCGAGAGCTCGGTCATCGAGCCGGCGCTGAGCTCGGCCAGCAGGTCCCAGCGGCCGTTGGTGTCGTGCAGCGCGGCCACGCCGGGCTCACCCAGCAGGCTGGCGATCACCGCGCGGGTCTGGTTGCCATCCACCAGCACCGCCATCCAGGCGCGGATGCGCTCGGGCTCGGCTTCGGGCCGCAGGCGAACCGTGTAGCCCACGATCAGCTGCTGGTCTTCCAGCTTGCGGATGCGGTTGGTCACCGTGCCGCGCGACACCTTCAGGCGGTGCGCCAGCTCGGCCACGGTGGCGCGCGCGTTCTGGCGCAGCTGGGCAATGAGTGCTTGATCAATATCGTCCATGGTGAGCATTCTGGCACTCAAGGCTGCTGTTTTGCTGCATCTTCTTTGTTTATGACAAGTTTTTGCCGATTCACATTGCCACGCCACTGCGGGACACTGCTCTTCATGACTTCGAGCAACACCATGAACCCCGCACAAACCCTCTTTCTGAGCGCGCCCGCCGCCGCCGACCTGATCCAGCGCCACGGCATCCCCCAGACCCTGCGCGGCATGCGCGACACCATTGCAGAAGACTTCGCGCGCTGGGCCGACTTCGACAAATCGGCCCGCGTGGCCAACCACAGCGCCAACGGCGTGATCGAGCTCATGCCGATCGCCGACGACACGCTCTACAGCTTCAAGTACGTCAACGGCCACCCCAAGAACACCCAGCTGGGCCTGTCCACCGTGATGGCCTTCGGCGTGCTCGCCGACGTGGCCACCGGCACGCCGCTGCTGCTCTCAGAGCTCACGCTCACCACCGCACTGCGCACCGCCGCCACCTCGGCGCTGGCCGCGCAAACGCTGGCCCGGCCTGAGAGCCGCGTGATGGCGCTCATCGGCAACGGCGCGCAGAGCGAGTTCCAGGCGCTGGCCTTCCAGCACCTTGTGGGCATCACCACGCTGCGCGTGTTCGACGTGGACCGCGCCGCCACCACCAAGCTGGTGGCCAACCTCGCCAACAGCGGGCTGGAGATCGTGGTGTGCGAAAGCACGGCAGACGCCGTGCGCGGTGCCGACATCGTCACCACCATCACCGCCGACAAAACCAACGCCACCATCATCTCGCCCGACATGCTGGCCCCCGGCATGCACATCAACGGCGTGGGCGGCGACTGCCCCGGCAAGACCGAGCTGCACGCCGAGGTACTGCAGCGCGCCAGCGTGTTCGTGGAGTACACGCCGCAAACGCGCGTGGAAGGCGACATTCAGCAGATGCCGGCCGACTTTGCCGTGACCGAACTGCACGACGTGCTGGCCGGCCGCCAAGCCGGCCGCACCCACGCCGAGCAAATCACCGTGTTCGACTCGGTGGGCTTCGCGCTGGAGGACTACTCGGCCCTGCGCTTCATGCACAGCCTGGCCATCGCACAAGGCATGGGCACCACCGTCTCGCTGATCCCCGATCTGGCGGACCCGAAGGACTTGTTTGGCGCGCTGCGCCCGCAGGCGGCCGTGGCAGCGGCTGCGCTGCGCTTGGTGGCCTGAGGCGGCAGCGGCATCACGCCGTCTGCGCCCGCACCCAATCCGCGAAAGCCACCACCGGCGCACGTGCCCGGTCGGTGGTGCGCACACTCAAAAAGTGCACCGGCCGCACAACCTTCTGCAGGCTGCGCTCACCCAGCACCACCAGTTCACCACGCTCAATTTCACGCGCCGCCAGGCGTGTGCTCTCCAGCGCCACACCCATGCCGTCGGCCGCGGCTGAAATGGCCATGGCGGCGCGGTCGAACGACGGGCGAGGGCGTTGGGGCAACGCCAGCCCATTGAGCTGAAACCACTCGGCCCAGCCGACCGGGCTGAGCTGTGAGTCGATGAGCGTCAGGCGCTGGATGGCGCGGGACGCGGGCTCCCTGGCCACCAGCAAGGCGGGGGACACCAGGGGCGCGATGCGCTCGTCGCCCAGCGAGACCACGTCCAGCCCCGGTTTGTGGCGGGCCGCGCCGTACGAGAGCGCCACATCGATGTCGCGCACCACACCCAGGTCCACTGGGTCGGCGCCGGTGGTCAGGCGGATGTTGATGGCGGGGTGCTGCGCAACGAACGAAGGCAGGTGCGGGCCCAGCCACTTGAGCGCAAAGCTGGGCGCGCAGTGCACCGCCAGCACCTCGTCGTGGGTGGGCAGCTGCACCTCGGCGCAGGTGGCTTCCAGCGCGTCAAACAACCGGCCCAGGCTCTCGAACAGGCGGCGGCCCTCTTGTGTGGTCTGCACCTGGCGGTGGCGGCGCTCGAACAGAGCGCGCCCGAAGTGCCGCTCCAGGTCGCGGATCTGGTGGCTGATGGCCGAGGCGGTGAGGTGCAACTCCTGCGCTGCAAGCGCAAAACTCTGCAGGCGCGCGGCGGCCTCGAAGGTGCGCAGCCGCGCCAGCGGTGGAAGATTTCTCATGCAATTCACTTTCAGATGAAACTGGCTCATGTTTCCATGAGCATTCATCGTTTGTCAATGCGCGCGGCCAGGAGGACCATCACGACTCATCACCATCCGAGGAGACACCATGTCCGCCGTGCTCGAGAAGCTTTCAATGTTGGGTCAAAAGGAATACCGCCACGACCCACTGACCGACCCCAAGGTCTCGATCTATCAGCCTGACCAGCCCGGCCTGATTTACCCCGGCATCCCCACCTTCGACAACGTGGCGCAAGAGCGCCAGTACCTGAAAGAACGCCTGGCCGGCGCCTGCCGCGCGTTTGCGCGCCAGGGTTTCGACTACGGCTTCGCCGGCCACCTCACCATCCGCGACCCGGAGCACCCGCACCTGTACTGGACCAACCCGATGGCGGTGCATTTTGCGCAAGTGAAGGTGTCCAACCTGATCCTGGTGGACCACCAGGGCCAGGTGGTGGAGGGCCGCCACGCGGTCAACCGCGCCGGCTTTGTGCTGCACGCGGCGGTGCACGAGGCGCACCCCGACATTATTGCGATGTGCCACGCGCACACGGTTTACGGCACGGCGTTCGCCTCACTCGGCCAGCCGCTGCTGCCGATCTCGCAGGACGCGGCCGCCTTCTTCGAAGACCACGTGGTCATTGGCGACGAAGCCGGTCAGGTGGCGGTGGAAGTGAAGGCCGGCCTGAAGGTGGCCGACTGGTTCAAGGGCGTGAAGGCCGCGATCCACCAGAACCACGGCCTGTTCACCGCGAGCCGCCACAGCATCGAAGCCTCGGCGTTCTGGTTCATTGCGCTGGAGCGCTGCTGCCGGCAACAATTGGCCGTGATGGCCACTGGCGCCACACCGCGCCTGGTTCCGGCCGAGCGCGCGCGCTACAGCCGCGAACACGTGGGCAGCGAATACATCGGCTGGCTGCACTTCCAGACCATCTGGAACGATCTGGTGCGCAGCGAGCCGGACCTGTTCGACTGAAGCCCAGGAAGCTCAGAGCTTGCCGTAGGTCTTTTTGGCGGTTTGGACGCAGGAAGACTTGGCATCACCGGACAGTGCATCGCACTTTTCGGTTGCGACTTTGTATTTGGCTTCGTTGACGTCCTCTTTGGACTCGACACGGGCCTCGGTCGTGGCTTTTGCAGTCTTGGCACTGGCCAGTGCAGCCACGTGCGTTGCTTTCGCTTCCTTGCCGCACACGTCCTTGGCGTTGCCGGCGAGGTCGTCACAGCGCTCCTTGGCCACTTCGTAGGCACCGTCGGCCTTGACCGTCTGCACCTTGATGCCGTCGGCTGGCTTGCCGCTGGCTTTGAACTCCAGCTCAGCGCGAGCGTTCTTTTCTGTGGCTTCGGCTTCTTCCTTGCAGATGTCCTTGGCGTTGGCCTTCAGGCTGTCGCACGCAGCCTTGGCGGCCTTGTAGTCTGCGCTGATGGTGGTTTTGGCAGCCGCGTATTCGGCTTTGCTGAGGGTGGCGGCGTGCGTGAGCAGCGGAGCCAGCAGGAATGCGCCGACCAACAGCACAGCGCGGGAATGAATGGTGGTTGTCATGGTGGAGCCTTTTCAATGTTGAAGGGGATTTCGTGGAGCGGCGGCATGCCGTTGATGAGGACCACGAGCGCAGCATCCGCCCGCGGAAGCGACGGGTCTGTTCGGTGTCCAACGGAGTGGGCAGGAGAGTGGGCGACACACCGAGCCATGCAGGCAACGCGCGTGACACGCGCGAAGAGTCTTGCGGCTTACCATCGCAACCCATGCCCCACACGCCTGCCGACCCCAGCCTGATCGACTCGCGCGTGGCGGCGCGCCGCCTGCTCACCGTGCTGGGGCTGGTGACGCTGGGCAACAGCGGCATGTATGTGGTGGCGGTGGTCCTGCCGGCGGTGCAGGCCGAGTTCGGCGTGGGCCGGGCCGACGCGGCCCTGCCCTACACGCTGATGATGATTTGTCTGGGCATCGGTGGCCTCTTTACCGGAAGGCTGGCCGACCGCCACGGCATCACGCCGGTGCTTCGCGTGGGCGCGGTGGCGGTGGCGGGGGGCTTTGTGTGGGCAGCCTACGCCGGCAGCATCTGGACGTTTGGCCTCGCGCACGGCCTCTTGCTCGGCATGCTGGGCAGCTCATCCACCTTTGCGCCCTTGCTGGCCGACACCGCCCTGTGGTGGAACAAGCGCCGCGGCATCGCAGTGGCCATTGCGGCCAGCGGCAACTACGTGGCCGGCACGGTGTGGCCACCGCTGGTGCAGTGGGGCATATCGACCATCGGCTGGCGCCAGACCTATGTGATCCTGGGTGTGGTGTGCGGCACCGGCATCTTCTTGCTGGCCAACCTGATGCGTCAGCGCCCGCCCCTGGTGGTGACCGCACCGGTGAGCGAGGGCGAGGTGGTGCCCGACACCAGCCGCCCCTTTGGCTTGAGCCCCAACCACGCGATGGCCCTGCTGTGTGTGGCCGGCGTGGCCTGCTGTGTGGCCATGTCGATGCCGCAGGTCCACATCGTGGCCTATTGCACCGACCTGGGCTTCGGCGCGGCGCGCGGCGCCGAGATGCTGTCGCTCATGCTGTTCTGCGGCATCGCCAGCCGGCTCATCTCGGGCTGGATCTGCGACCGCATCGGCGGCATCCGCACGCTGCTGCTGGGCTCGGCCCTGCAGTGCGTGGCGCTGTTGCTGTTCCTGCCGTTCGACGGGCTGGTCTCGCTCTACCTGATTGCGGCACTGTTCGGCCTGTTCCAGGGCGGCATCGTGCCCTCTTACGCCATCATCGTGCGCGAGTATTTCGCGCCCAAGGAAGCGGGTGCACGCGTGGGCGCGGTGATCATGGCCACGCTGGTGGGCATGGCGCTGGGCGGCTGGATGTCGGGCTGGGTGTTCGACCTCACCGGCAGCTACCACGCGGCCTTTCTCAACGGCATAGCCTTCAACCTGCTCAACATGAGCATCGCGCTGTGGCTCTATTTCCGTGTGCGCCGCATCACCCGCGGGCAGCTGGCCGGCGCTTGACCCCGGAGGCCTTGCCCTGCTGCGCGCTCTGACGCCGTCCACCGCCCAGCAACTCCAGAAAACGGCGCGCCGCCACACCCAACGGGTGCGCCTTGGCCCAGACCGCATCGACCCACAACGGCATGGCGTTGCTGAAGTTCTCCAGCGGTATCTCCACCAGCTGGCCGGCAGCCAGCGGTGCGCGCACGAAGCCCTGCGGCAACCACGCCCAACCCAGCCCGGCGATCACCAGCCCCATGGCGGCCACCGGCGTGTCGGTGCGCCACTGGTGGCGCGACATCACGATGCGTTCGTCCACATCCACCGAGTGGCGCCCAGCCACCACAATCTGCCGCTGCACGGCCAGGTCATCCTCGCGCACGCCACGTGAGTTCTTGCGCCCAAGCAGCAAAGGATGCGAGGGCGCGGCCACGGCCACCAGGATCTCGCGGCCCACTTCCTGAAAGCCCTCACGCGCATCCAGACTGGCGCGTTCGAACACCAGCGCCACGTGCGCACGCCCGCTGTGCAGCATGCCCAGAGCATCCGTCTGCGGAGCCGCGAGCACCTCCACCTCCAGCAGCGGGTGTTCGGCCGAGAGCTGCACCAGCGCCGCGCTCCAGGGCGTGGCGGCCAGCAGCTCCGGCGCCACCGCAATGGTGAGGCAAGGCTCCAGCCCCTGGGTGAGCGACAGGGCATGGGTGTCCAGCTTGAGCAGCTGCTCTGCCAGCATCCGCGCCTGGGGCACGAGGGCCAGCGCGTGCGGCGTGGGCTTGGGCTCACGGCCGCTGCGGTCGAACAGCGGGAGGTTGAGGTCGGCCTCCAGGTTGGAGATCGACATGCTCACCGCCGAAGGCACCTTGCCCAGCGAGCGGGCTGCGGCCGAAAAGGAGCCGTGGTCCAGTACCGCCAGAAACACCTTGAGGGATTCGAAGTCGAATTTCATCTGTCAGTTTTCCTGATAGAAGCTGACTTCTAGTATCAGCCAGAACGACATACAGTGCAGCCATCGAAACAACGGAGATGAACCGTGCAGGGAATTTTGAGACGCGTGGTGTACATCGGCCTCTACGAAGCGGTGGCCATCGCCCTGGCGGGCGTGGGCTTGATGCTGATGTCGGGCCAGAGCTTGCTGGACAGCGGGGCGCTGGCCATCGCCACTTCGTCGGTGGCGGTGGTGTGGAACCTCGTCTTCAACACCTTCTTCGAGCGCTGGGAGGCCCGCCAGTCCACCACCGGGCGCAGCGTGAAACGGCGCGTGCTGCACGCGGTCAGCTTCGAGATCGGGCTGATCGTGATGCTGGTTCCGCTGATCGCCTGGTGGCTGGGCGTGAGCCTGTGGCAAGCCCTGGTCATGGACATGGCCCTGGTGGTGTTCTTCCTTGTCTACACCTTCGCCTTCAACTGGGCCTTCGACGAGGTGTTCGGTCTGCCGGCCTCGGCCAACGCAGGTGTGGCGACCCAGGCGCCTTGATGCACCGGGGTTCGCTCAGCCCTTGGGATACAGCACCATCTGCGTGCAGCGGAACAGCGCGATCGTCTTGCCCGTTTCACGGTGCGTGACGACCGCGTCCCACACCTGCGTGGTGCGGCCCAGGTGGGCGGGCTTGGCCACGCAGTCGATGGTGCCCTCCAGCGCCGTGCCCAGGTGGTTGCTCTTGAGCTCGATGGTGGTGAAGCCGACCGCCTCTTTCGGCAGGTTGGCCACGCAGCCGTAGCCGCAACTGGTGTCGGCCAGCGTGACCACGCTGCCGGCGTGCAGGAAGCCATTGGGCGCCATGGTGGTGGGCTTCACGGCCAGTTCCGAGCGCACTTCCTGCGGGCTCACGTGCGTGATCACCAGGCCCAGATGGCCGGGCAGCGCGCCGGCGCCGCGCTGGTTGAATTGTTCGGCAAGCGGGTTCATGAGGGTTTCCTGTGGTTGAGATACAAGACGGGTTTCATCGTGTCCAGCTGCCCATGCGGATTGCGATGGCCAGCGTGGAGCCATAGACCACCAGACTGAGCGCGACCACAGCAAACAGCACGCTGGCCGAGGTCTTGAACACATGCACGCAGAGCCAGCCGCCCACCACCAGGATCACCAGGCGCCCCATGCTCCCGGCCAGTGGCCAGAACATGCGCCCCGCGCCTTGCGACGCAAAGAACAGCGCCAGGCCCAGGCCGAAAAAGGCATAACAGCCGCCCACGATGTTGAGGTAGGTGGAGCCCACGGCGAGCACCTCGGCGTCGGTGGTGAAGAGCCCCATCCATAACGACGGTGCGAAGGCTGTGACCACCCCGATGGCGCCGGTGATGGCCGCCACCACCGCCCCACCCGCCCAGGCCACGCGCACCGCACGCGCCGATTGGCCGGCGCCCATGTTGGTGGCGACCATCGCGGTGAGTGCGGTGCCAAAACCGAAGGCGATCGGCACCAGGATGTATTCGAGCCGCGCCGCCACACCGTAGCCTGCGAGCGCAGCGGTGCCGTAGCTGCCCACAAAGGCCGTGGCCACCGCGATGGACGCGTTGCTGATCACCGGGCTCATGGAGGCCGGCAAGCCCACGCGCAAGATGTCGCGCAGCAGCGGCAGGTGCAGACGCCAGGGCGAGCGCTGCAGGTACACGGCACCATCGCGGCGCAACAGGTACACCACCATCACCAGCGCCGAGAGCGCGTTGACCGCCAGGGTGCTGAGCGCCGCACCCGCCACACCCAGACCCGGCACGGGCCCCCAGCCAAACACCAGCAACGGGCACAACACCAGGTGCAGCAGCGCGGTGCCCAGCAACAGCACCGAGGGCAGCAGCATGTTGCCCGCGCCACGCACCACCGCGGCCAGCACGTTGGTGAACCAGATGATCACGGCACCGCTGAAGAGCACGTTTGAATACGCCAGCGCGGCGTCCAGCGCCGCACCGCGCCCGCCCATGCCGTCGAAGATGCTGCGCCCGAAGCCGAGCATGGCCAGCATGAAGAGCGCCGCCAGCAAGAGCGCGATGAACAGTGCCTGCTGCGCCAGACGGCTGGCGTCTTCGCCCCGCCCGGCCCCCAGCGCACGCGCCACGGCAGCGGTGGTGGCGCCACCAATGCCGCCGGCCGACATCTGCAGCATCAGCATGGAGAGCGGAAACACCAGCGCGATGCCGGCCAGCGCATCCGCGCCCACCCGGCCGAGGATGTAGCCGTCGTAGCCGATCACGATCGTCATGGCGAACAGGCCCATCACATTGGGCGTGGCCAGACGAAACAGCGTGGGCAACAACGGGGCGTGCAGCATCTGCTGCACGCGGTTGTGGGTGACCGCGGTGCTCACGGCTCAGCCCGCAGCGGGAACGTCGTGCTGCGCCAGCAAGGCACGGCGGTTGGTGGCCAGCAGGGCGCGGCCTTCGGCGTTGTCCCCCAGGGCCCTCGCCAGCTGCAGCGCGCCCACCAGCTGGCTGGCGATGGCGGAGGCGCTGCCGGTTTCTGCGTGAGCCGGCAGTGATCGCTGAACCAGGGCCACGAGGTTGCGAACGCGCTCAGTGGCGGCCGCTCGCACCTCGGGCGCCTGGCGCGGCATCTCGGAGGCGAGTGCTGCCACGGCACAGCCGTTTTCGGTGCCACTCAGGTGGCGGTCCGACAGATAGCCTTCGACCAGCGCACGCAACGGGCTGGCCCCGTGGGCCTGACGCAAGGCGTTGCCCTTGGCGATGCGGCTGGCGCTTTGTTGCCCGGCGTGCTCCAGGGCCTCGGCCAACAGCGCGTCGCGCGAAGCGAAGTGGGCATAGAACCCACCGTGGGTGAGTCCCGCCTCTTTCATGATGTCCGCCACGCCAACACCGTGGAAACCGGCGCGCCGGATCGCACGCGCTGCGGTGTCGAGAATGCGCTCGTGGGTCAGGGCCTTGCGGCTGGGTGCGGTTTCCATGGCGGCATTGTAGCCATGAATATGATGATCATCATATTTCTTCTACATGCCCCGTTGGGACAGTTCGCCAGGCCGTGCCGAGTAACGCACCATTCCGTCCAGGGCCTCGATCTCCACCTGCGCATGGCGCCGGCCATAAACCTCCACCTTCAGCCATTGCAGCTCGGCGTCCAGGCGCTCGGCGTCCGGCAAGGTACAGAACCAGACCTTGGCATCGGCATCCCACCGGTAGCCCCGACTCTTGAGCAAGTCCTTGGACTCGAACGGCGACCCGGTGGCGCGCAGCTTGAAGCTGGACCGGGAGGCGGCCGCGATCAGTTGCGTCAGCCCCGTGCTGGCGCTTGTCGGCACCGGCTTTGACAGGACTTGCAGCAAGGCATGGCAATCCACCTGGGCGCGGTGCGCGTCGTAGAACCAGCCTTGGTCCTGCGCCAGCGCACTCAGTTTGGACGAGCCCGCACCGGCCGCCTTCCAGTCGATGTCGGCAAACGAGCAGGCCCAGGCTTTGTGGGCAAAGCCGGGAAAGCGCGACTCGACAAAGGGCCGGTCAAAGCCGGCGTTGTGCGCCACGACCACGTCGGCCCGCGCCAACATGGCCTCAACCTGCGTGTCGTCCAGGCGCTGCCCCTGAACCATGTCGTCGCTGATGCCGGTGATCTCTCTGGCAACGGCCGGGATCGGCATGCCGGGGTCTTCGAAGCCTTCAAACAGCTCCACCGGCCCGAACGGCAGGCCCGTGGCGGCATCCACCTGCACCAGCAGCATGGCCA
>QBMB01000008.1:40553-83083 GCA_003241965.1 Burkholderiales bacterium
TGGCCAATTCGATGATCTTGTCGGCCGCGTGCGACAGGCCCGTGGTCTCGGTGTCGAGCACGAGCACGCGCCGAACGTCGGGCGAGGCGGGCGCGGGTCCGAAATCGGCGATGGGCACGAGACGGCGCAAGACGCGGTAGTCGGGATCGGCCTCCAGCCGTTGTGCCATCACCTCCAGGTTCACTGGCGGGGGTGCGGATGCCGGCTCGGCGGGGGGAACAGCCGGACGCGGTTCAAACTCGAAACTGGACTGGTTCATCGGTGAAGCCTACCCGCACTTGGTGCGCGGGCTTGTCAACTTGAGGAACCCGGCTGCAACGGCTTGCCCTCCTGTTGATTTTCAGAAGGGTCAAGCGTGACCTCGGCCCGCTGGCGAGGAAGAAACGTGGCGTACTCGCGCTGCATGAAATCGAGCAGGCCTTCGCGCACCTCGCAGCGCAGATCCCAGCTTGCAGAGGCCGACGCCGACGTCACCAGGCAACGCAGCTGCATCGCTTGCGGGCCCGCCTCCGTCACCTGGATCATGGCCAGGCGCTGGTCCCAATGCACCGACGCTTCGCAAATGCGTTGCAACTCGGTGCGCAGCGGCGCCAGCGGCATGCGGTAGTCCACCCACAGAAACACCGTGCCGATCAGCTCCGAGCTGCTGCGGGTCCAGTTCTGGAACGGCTTCTCGATCCAGTATTGCAAAGGCACGATCAGGCGGCGCTGGTCCCAGATCCGGACCACCACATAGGTGCCCGTGATCTCTTCAATGATCCCCCACTCGTTCTCGACAATGACCACATCGTCAAGGCGAATGGGTTGGCTCAGTCCGATCTGCAGACCGGCGATCAGGTTGCCCAACACAGGGCGTGCAGCGAAGCCGGCCACGATGCCGACCACACCCGCCGATGCCAGCAGGCTGGCACCGATCTGACGCGCCGCTGGAAATGTCATCAACATCATCGCCAGCCCGATCAACACCACCAGGCCCTGCAAGGTGCGCGCCAGCACGCGCGTCTGCGTCTGGATCCGGCGAGCCGCCAGGTTGTCCGCGATACCGGTCGGGTTGGCCGCGATCACCCCCTTCGCCACGCCCCGGATGGCGTTGGACACCAGCCAGGTCAGGCTGGTGATGAGCAGCAAGGCGGTCAGCCGCTGAACACCCGCAAGCCACAGCGCGTCCTCGGGCGCACCCTGCAACACCAGATTCACAAACAACAGCGGCAACAACCATTTCGCAGGCCGACGGATGGTGACCGTCACGCTGGCGGCAATGGGAGCGTCGCGTGTGGCGCGCCTCAAGACACGCTCGCCCAACCGGAAGAGGAGACTGGCGGCGAGCATGCCGACGAAGATGCTGCCCAAGACGGGCAGCCAGATCACAAGCGCAGGGGGAAGCCAGACCGGATAGTTCATGGGGCAGCCTAACGCATGCACTCCACGAGGCCGCATCAAACGAACCGGAGCAAGACGGCGATGACCGCCCAACCTTGACGCCGCTTCTGCAGCGCAAAGAAGCAGGCCTGAACGGTCGCCTTGGGGCTGTTGACGCTCAGGAGCCTGAGCGTTGTTGGTGCGGCTGGCGGGGATCGAACCCACGACCCTGCCTCCCACTACATCGCACCTGGTAAACGCTATATGTAGCGCTGACTTGTAGCAAAAAACCTCTGACACAGTAATCTATCATTGGGGACAATGATTGTCGCTACAAAAAGAAACACAGCGCTGCCAGATGCCGAGTCAGCTTACAAGGGGCACAGGGAAGCAGTTCACCGGTCAACAGTGATGGCCTTTAGGAAAATGGACGCCAGCAGATTCGCGCCGCTGACCATCACATCCATCACTGAACATGCCCTCAGTTCTTTTCGCAGTCAGTGGAACCATGGCGTCCGGTTCGTGGACTGGGCCTGGGAAGACGAGCTTTTGACTTGGCGTAAAAAGAGGCCCAGTTACTGGGACATGGCCATATGGCACAAGCAGACCCTCTGTGGGCTTGCCTTGGGGGGTCCTTCACGCCGCAGGAGCCGTCTGTATATCGAGGGTATCGAGGCAAACCCCGAAAACAACCCCTTTAAGAGCCTCATTATTCCGATTGCGCTGATGGCATCAGAGCGGTATGCTGAGACCATCAAGAGCAAAGAGGTATGGCTGGTAGAGCCAACAGGGGCATTGGTGGACATCTATATTCAAGCTGGGTATACTGTCAGACCGCCCAACAAGTTTCTTGCGAAGATTCTTCGCGCGAAAACTTTTGCCACTAAGGTGGTTGGAGCAAGTGTATGAACGCAGCTACTTTTGAATTCACAAACGCCAAAAACTGCACGCCTGCCAAGCCAAAGGCACTCGTTCGTCAGGTGTCCCGCAAGTCAGTTGTGGGGGTTCCTGAGCAGCAGGACGAAGCTCGTTGGACCGCTCGCGCTGAACAGCTCGTAGCTTTGTTTGATCGCGACGATCTACCGTCGACCAGTGGTAAGTTCGGTACTTTTCTGATCTGAACTGCCTTTACGCCCTCAAAAAGCCGACAATCTGTCGGCTTTTTTGTTTCTTGACCGACCTGAGCATGCAGCGCCCGTTGCACAAGAGCGACCCAGTCGACTGAACATCTGAGCACATGTTTGCCTATGCCTCTTTGGCAGCCATTGTGATATTCAGGTAGGTGTATACCGTGTCGCGGCTCACACTAAATGCCCGAGCTAGTTGTGACTTACTCTCACCAGCTGCAGCACGAACTCGAAGCTCATCAGCTTGAACAGGACTCAACGACGGTTTGCGGCCTTTGTAAACGCCCTGGGTCTTAGCAACCGCAATGCCCTCGCGCTGGCGCTCCAGGATCAACGCCCGCTCAAATTCAGCAACAGCACCTAGCATCGACAGCAGAAGGTTCGACATGGGGGAATCTTCGCCCGTGAAGGTCAAGCCCTCCTTCTGAAATCGAACCACCACGCCTCGAACAGTAAGCTCTTTCACCAGGCGGCGCAGGTCATCCACGTTGCGGGCGAGGCGGTCCATGCTGTGGACGTGCAGCGTATCCCCTTCGCGCAGATGAGCCAAGCAGGCTACAAGCTGGGGACGCTGGGTGTCCTTGCCGCTGGCTCGGTCCTCGAACAGTTTGTCGAGCGGTACACCGTCAAGCTGACGGGCAGTGTTCTGCAACAACGATGAGACCCGGACGTATCCGACCGCTTGACCCTTGGGCATAAAGAGCTCCTTCTAAATATCGACCGAATATGTCGGGATAGGCTCTTAGGAGCCTACCGGAGACTGTCGATAAACTCAAGGATGGATCTCAAACCGACACTTTGGTTGTCAGCCTAGCGTGTCGGGTTGCGGTGTACCCCAGATCGACAGCTTGCCGGGTTTGCCCTTGGCGCTGGCGGACAATGCGCTCAATGACTACCACCATGCCCCCTGAACTAGCCGTCGACGATCTGCTCTTCAGCGCCAAGCTCGACTATGTCAAGTTCACCAACGGCGGCATGAAGATCGGCTTGCCAGTGCTCACTGGCTCGCACAACTGGACTCGCCCCACCAGGGGCAGCAAAGACTGGGAGCTCACCGTTCACGACCCGACAGCAGCAGACCTTCGCATCATTGCCAGGGAGTACGAAAACCCAATGATCATGGCTGTTGAGGTCGCGGTGGATGTGGCGCCCAAGGCTTTTCTGGATGAGGCTACCCATGCTCATCAGCTTGAGGCTCTTTATTTGGCTGTTGCAGCACGCTTTCGGCCAGAGGACAAGGCACTATGGGATTACGGTCAACGGGGGGCTGTAGATGCCCCTCGCATGAAGCCACAACCACTTGAGCGCCGGTTCGCTCGTCCAGACGAAGAGGTGTTGTATGGCCATCGGGGCGACTTTATGCAGTCCAAGCTGTACCTGAAGACCCTCGATCAAGGCGCGATCCTGCCGCGGGCTGGGCAGAGAGTGCGCATGGAAGTCACGCTGCGGCGCAATGCCTGCATGCTTTTCGGTCTGGACAAGGCTAACGACTTGTTCGGGTACGCCTACAGGGCCAAGTTCACCACCAACTTTCGCATCGTCGACCGGCCGGAGGTGCGGGCGGTTCGAGGACTGAGTGAGACTGACTTCAATAAGCGCACCACACGAATGCTGCGGGCGTGGAAGACCGCTGGGGTCGGCAAGTTTGCTGTCGGCGATGCTCCCCGGGAAGACGTTCTCGTCCATGCCGTCGCCAAGGTCAAGTCTCGGGCCAGGGCTCAGCTTCCGTCTGACCAGTACAGGCTCGTGCGTGATCAACGGGCCAACGCCAAGATAGGTGCAGCGCTAACGGGGCTCCAGCGACGCATGAAGACCGCTTGATTGCTGTCAGAAGATTCGTGCAGTGCATCAACGTCAGAACGACCGTAAGTCATTGCTGACTATGGAAATTCCCCTGGGCCACCAGTGACCATATACCGTGTGGAACGGTTTTAGTGTCTTGCGAGGCCAGGTTCGATCACCGAGTCGGTGTGGATGGTGTGCAAGTCAAGGTGTGTCGCTGCTGCTGAGTGTACGCCCGGCTCCGCTGCTACCTATAAGCACATCGACAAGTCGGAGCACTTGCAGTCATCGTCAAAACCGACCTTTTCTTTGGCCAACCCATGAATTCAGCAGAACTGAACATCTGCGAGGTCTGCAGCTGGATCGGTGGCCTCTCTGGGGGCTATGAGTGCAAGGTCTATTCAGTAGAAGATCAACGCCAGATCAAGGTTTGCTCATGACAAGTCCATGCCCTGAACAACATTGGGTCAAGTGCCGACGCTTCCTGGCTCAAGAAGCGCACAGGGCTGACCGCTACATCGAGCACAACGGCCTAGGTCAGGTTCACAACGACCGGCGCCAGCGCACTCATGTCATGAGCTGGCGCAGGCAGTCATCGTATATGTTGATCCCAGCGGCTCTGAGCCCGCGTGCCCTACGACCCCACGATGACCGCCACGATCGGCGCACCATCAAAAAAGATCGGGGCTGACTCACGCCCGCCTGAAGACTTGCGCAACGCCATAAGCAGCCGCCTCTCACCTGGGCTCAAGCACAGCGGCCCCATGCACTCTTCGATGGCTGTGAGCATTCCAGGCGAGGTCTCCGTGAGCAGCAGGTGCATCACCTCTCCCGGCTCGACTTTCAGCGCGTTGGCAAGAGCTGCTGCTTTGTTCATAGGCAACTTCATGAGACCACTCTTGATCATCTCGATCACGCGCGGGTTCGCATACCCGAGAGCATCTGCGATCGCCGAGTCACTCAGCCCCAGCCCCTCCTGCTGCAGCGTGATCATGACTTTGAGGTTGGTGGCGCGGTCTTTGGGATCGAATTTCATGGTCTGCACTTTGAAAGCACGGTCAGCAAAGCGCGACCGGTTGATTTCATTTGAGCGGTGACCTCTTGGACACGGTACGGCAGGCGAATGCCCTGCTGATGCGATCGACCCCCATGCAAAGACGCAAACGCGAGAGTCGGTAAGCGCTACACGCTGCTAGCACTGCACGCCTGTAGAGCTTGCACTGCCCACTCGGCTTGTATGGCTTGTATGGCTTGTATGGCTCGTATGGCTTGTATGGCTTGTATGGCTTGTATGGCTTGCAGGTATTGCAGGTATTGCACTACGTGCATTCATCAATGCTGTCGCATCCAGATACGTCCTATACACCTCACCGATCCGAGCATCGACCTGCCTGGGAGGGGGCCTAAGCGCCCGCCGTATCATCAAACGCTGCCACACCCCCACCTCTAACCCATGAACGACAACACCAGCTCGAACGAAGCCCGCGTGGCTGTGCTTGTGGACTGCGACAACACGTCGCCGGAGATTCTGGAACATGCGCTGCGTGTCGTCGCGCAGTTCGGCCGGGTTGTGCTTCGCAGGGGCTACGGCAACCACAACACTTTGGCCAACAAGTGGCAAGAGGCGCTGGTGCGGCTCGCATTCACACCTTGCCTGCAGTACCAGTACGCGGCCGGCAAGAACACGGCTGACATCGCTCTGGCGCTGGATGCGATGGAGGCGATGTTCGACGGTCGGGCCGACACGTTCTGTCTGGTCACCAGCGACTCGGACTTCGCCTACTTGTGCCGCAAGTTACGCGAGCGCGGCGCCACGGTTCACATCGTTGGCGAAGCGAAGACCCCGGATGCCTTGCGAAATGCCAGCGACCAGTTCTTCGAGTGGGTGAAACCCCTGGTTTCCATCGCAGATGCTTCTGCCGCGCTGGAGAAAAGCGCCCCCAAAGCCTCCGCCCTCAAAGCCGAGTCGGCCAAGGCTGAGGTGGCAAGGTCAGCGGCCAAGCTGAGGCCCAGGTTTGTGGTCGAAGCCGTCAGCATGTTGGCTGCTGACACTCCGGAGGGCAAGGTCACCGTGAGTGGTCTTGGGTCTTACCTGAAGCGAACCGACCCAGCTTTCTCCCCCCAGACCTACGGGCATTCGGGGCTGCTGGACATGATCAAGACCTACGATTTGCTGGTGACTCAACAGGAGGTTGGCGGTCACTGGTCAGTCCGGCTTGCCCCTAAGGACAATGGCGCACCACCACCCGTCCCTGGCTCTCCCGGACACTGAAAGATTCACGAACCACATGCTCGAAGACATCAAAAAGACCCTGTGGGCCACGGCCGACAAGCTGCGCGCCAACGTGGACGCCGCCGAGTACAAGCACTTGGTGCTGGGCCTCATTTTCCTGAAGTACATCAGTGACACCTTCACGGCCCGGCGCAGCGAGATCGAAGCCCGCCTGAAGAACCCAGACGATAAATACTTCTTCGCCGGTGCCACGCCCGAAGACATCGACGCCGAGCTGGAAGACCGCGACTACTTCAAGGCTGCCAACGCTTTCTGGGTACCTGAGGGCGCTCGATGGGAGACCGTGCGCGCACTGGCTAAACGGCCCGACATCGGCAAGGTGATCGATGACACCCTCGCCATCATCGAAGCCGAAAACCCGAAGCTCAAGGGCATTCTGGACAAGCGTTTCGCCCGCGCCCAGCTGCCCGACGGCAAACTGGGTGAGCTGGTGGACCTCATCTCCACCATCGGTTTCGGCACCGACCCGGCCGTGGCCCGCGACGTGCTGGGGCAGGTGTACGAATACTTCCTCGGGCAATTCGCAAGCGCCGAGGGCAAGCGGGGCGGTCAGTTCTACACGCCTGCCAGCATAGTCAAAACGCTGGTGGCCGTGCTCAACCCGCACAGCGGTCAGGTGTACGACCCGTGTTGTGGCTCTGGTGGCATGTTTGTGCAGAGCGAAAAGTTCATAGAAGCCCACGGCGGCAAGCTCGGCGACGTTTCCATCTACGGGCAGGAAGCCAACCCCACCACTTGGCGGCTCGCCGCCATGAACCTGGCCATCCGGGGCATCGACTACAACCTCGGTCGTGAGCCAGGGGACACCTTCACCAAGAATCAGCACCCAGACCTGCGGGCCGACTTCATCCTCGCCAACCCGCCATTCAATATTTCAGACTGGTGGCATGGCAGCCTTGAAGGGGACTCGCGCTGGCTGTACGGCGACCCGCCGCAGGGCAATGCCAACTACGCCTGGCTCCAGCACATGCTGCACCACCTCAAGCCCACCGGGCGCGCCGGCATCGTGCTGGCCAACGGCAGCATGAGCAGCAGCCAGAACAACGAAGGTGTCATCCGCGCCGCGATGGTGGACGCCGACGTGGTGGAAGTCATGATCGCGCTGCCCGGCCAGCTGTTCTTCAACACCCAGATCCCGGCCTGCCTGTGGTTCCTGGCGAAGCAGAAGAAGCGCCAGGGCGAAGTGCTGTTCATCGACGCCCGCAAGCTCGGCCAGATGATCAGCCGCGTGCAGACCGAGCTGACCGACGAGGTGATCGCGCGTATCGCCGACACGGTGTCCGCCTGGCGTGGCGACGCTGGTGCAGGTTATTACAGGGACGAACCCGGCTATAGCCGCAGCGTTCCGCTAGCTGAAATTGCTGAGCACGGCCATGTGCTCACCCCCGGCCGTTACGTAGGTGCTGAAGCGGTAGAGGACGACGACGAAGCCTTCGCCGACAAGATGCAAAAGCTCACTGAGCAACTGGGCGAGCAGATGGCCAAGGGTGCCGAGCTGGACGCACTGATCCGGAGAAAGCTGGGGGGGCTAGGGTATGAGTTCTGAGTGGCCTCAGGTTGCACTTCGTGAGTTCACGGATTTGCTGGCTGGATTCGCGTTCAAAAGCAGTGGCTATACAGACGAACATACGGATGTTCGCCTTCTACGCGGTGACAACATCTCGCCTGGCAATGTGCGGTGGGATGGCGTGAAGCGTTGGCCTAAAAACGGCAAACTTGATCTGGCGAAATTTGTCCTTCGGCCAGGCGACGTTGTGCTGGCAATGGATCGCCCCTGGATACCGTCTGGGCTGAAGGTCGCTAAAGTTAACAAAGCCGACACTCCCAGCTATTTAGTTCAGCGCGTCGCCCGCCTGCGAGCCGCTTCAAGGGAGGACGAGAGTTTTTTGTTCGCTCTTTTGTCCACGCCTGATTTTGAGTTGTATATCCAAAGTGCGACTACTGGAACTGCCGTTCCCCACATAAGTGCGCGACAGATACTCGACTACAAATTCCTTCTCCCACCTGCGCACATCCGAGCGCAAATCGGGATTCTCACCGCAGCGCTCGACGACCGCATCACCCTCCTGCGAGAAACCAACGCCACCCTCGAAGCCATCGCCCAGACCCTGTTCAAGTCGTGGTTTGTCAACTTCGACCCCGTGCGCGCCAAGGGCGAAGGCCGCGCCCCCGAAGGCATCGACGAAGCCACGGCGACGCTGTTTCCCGATAGCTTTGAGGAGTCGGCGCTGGGGTTGGTGCCGAAGGGGTGGACACCCGTTCGCCTGGATTCGATTCTTGAACTGTCCTATGGCAAGGCCATGAAGGCAGAACACCGTAAGCCGGGCCCTGTGCCTGTCTACGGGTCAGGCGGCATCACTGGGTGGCATAACGAAGCCTTGGTCAAATATCCATCCATCGTAGTTGGCCGCAAAGGTACCGTCGGTAGCCTCTATTGGGAGAGCCGCCCGTTCTATCCGATTGACACGGTGTTCTATGTCAAAACGAGCCAGCCCCTCATTTATTGTTACCTGTTGCTCGGGACAATGGGATTGCCAAATATGAACACAGACGCTGCAGTTCCTGGCTTGAACCGAGAAAACGTGTACCGACTGACTGTGCCGAACCCCTCTGCGGAGGTGGTTTCTGCTTTTGGTTTGGTTGTAGGGCCGCTACGGGAAGCCATGGATCACAACGAACAACAAGCCCAGACCCTCGCCACCCTGCGCGACACGCTGCTCCCCCGCCTCATCTCGGGACAGCTGCGCCTGCCGGAGACCGCCCAAACCATCGAAGAGACCCTGGCATGACCAACAACATCCTGCAGACCAATGCCAACTTCCAGCAAGTGCTCGACGAGCTGGCCCTGCTGGGCGACGAGGCCACCCGAAACCCCATCGACGACCCGCTGTACAAAGAATTCATCGAGCGCTTTCCGGCCGACAGCCTTCCCAAGCTAAGCCTGGCGGAATACTGCGTGGGCAAAGGGGACGGTGAGTCCTTCTGCCGGTGGCTGGAGCGCGGCCTACAGCCGCTGATGGGCCGCTACATGCCTGGCACGTCGCGCGGGCACATTCTGTACTTCCAGAAGGACGGCACTGTCTACAAGCACCGCAAGCTGAAATCACTCAGCGATGAGGAAGCCCTGCGTTACACCTTGCGTATTCAAGCCTGCATTGCCCAGGCGGACCTGAGCCAGGACCCACGCTGGATCGACAGCGACGCCCAGCTCTATGAACGGGCCAACGTGGCGCCGCGAGTGACGGTGGGCGACGGGCGCAAGCTGCGCCTGCTGGCCTGCTACCACCCGAACGAGACGCTTCCGTTCTCGTCGTCGCCCCATCTCGGGCATTTCCTGGTGGTGCTGGGTTGCCCTTCCGCCGATATTCCACCCAAGAGCCAGCCGGTGGCCCGCATGCTGCTGCTGCGCCGCTTCTTCGAGCTGGCAAGGCAGTCCTTTCCCGGGCTGACGCCGATGGGTTTCATGAAGGCGCTCTACAGCGAACGGCTGGGCCTGGCACCTGTCAAGGATGGCGACACCGCCGACGATGCCGACCTGGACGACGGAAAGGAAGCCAAGAGGCCAGTAAAGACGCCCTCGGGTGGTGACAGCAGTGCGCGACAGCCCTTGAACCAAATCCTCTACGGGCCGCCTGGCACTGGCAAGACCTACGCCACCATTGATGCAACGCTGGCCATCCTTGACCCGGAATTTCTTGCTGCCAACCTTAGTGACCGTAAAGCCTTGAAGGCGCGCTTCGATGTCTTCGAGCGAGAGCGGCGCGTGCGTTTCGTGACATTCCATCAGAGCTTCAGCTATGAGGACTTTGTGGAGGGCCTGCGTGCCACAACCAGTGAAGACATAGGCCAGATCCGCTATGAGGTGGAAGATGGCGTGTTCAAGTCTTTGTGTGAAGCGGCAGCAGCAAAGGTGACACGCCCACAAGAGGGTAAGACTCCGACCGCCCCCTTCAATATTCGAGGCCGGCGTATTTGGAAGATGTCCCTGGGCAATACCTTGGGCAGTGATGCGGCGATCTATGACGAGTGCATTGAAAAGGGCTATGCACTGTTGGGTTATGGTGGACGCGTGAACTTCACTGGTTGCACCTCTCGCGATGAAGTGTTGAAGCGTTGTGTCGACAATGGCATCGAGGTGGCAAACCCACTAACTGACTACACAGTGACCAGTGTTGCGTCCTTTGTAACCCGCATGAAGCAGGGCGATCTAGTAGTCATCAGTGACGGAAACTTCAAATTCCGCGCCATAGGAGAGGTGAGCGGAGAGTACAGATACCAGCCACACAGCGACTACCCAGACGGCTACTCGCAAATGCGCCCAGTCAATTGGTTGCGGATCTATGAACCTTCGCTGCCGCACGGGGAACTGATGAAAAGCCAGTTCAGCCAGATGACCCTGTACGAACTGAGATCTCCATCCATCGACCTGGACAAGCTGCAAGCTCTGCTCAATCTTGGGCCCACTGAGCAGCAATCCACGGGCGGTTTGGTGCCAGGCCCAGTGCAAGGCTCCACATACGAAATCGTGCGCACGAACGCTGACATCGTCGAACTGAAGAAGCCACAGGGTCGTACCTTGTCGCTCGCGATGAGTTTGATCCAAGAATTGGCCCAAGCCGTCAAGGCAAATCAAATTTCGGTCGCAGACATCCGCGAAAAACGCGTGATGGAGAAGCTCACAGACTCGAGCATGGATCCGTACTTGGTCAACGGCTACAACAACGTGCTCGCCCCACTTGTCGCTCAATTCATTGGCGAAAAGGGTTCGATTGGCACCGATGGAGCCGTTCCGACACACCGAGATGCTCGCGTCCTCATCATCGATGAGATCAACCGCGGCAACATCTCGCGCATTTTTGGGGAGCTGATCACGCTGATTGAGCCCTCGAAGCGCGCAGGAGCTGCCGAAGCGCTGGAGGTCTTGCTGCCTTACTCGAAGAAGCCATTCAGCGTGCCGGCCAACGTCTACCTGATCGGCACGATGAACACCGCCGACCGTTCGCTGGCCGCAATGGACGTGGCGCTGCGGCGTCGCTTCGTGTTCAGGGAAATGCCACCGCGCCCTGGCCTCCTGCAAGGCGTGGAGGTGGGCGCCATCAAAATCGACGCATTGCTGATGGTGATGAACCAGCGCATCGAGGCATTGCTAGGCCGCGACCATTGCCTGGGGCATGCCTACTTCTTGCCGCTGCGCGAGGACGACTCGCTGGCAAAACTGGCGGAGATCTTCCGGGTGCAGGTGCTGCCGCTTCTGCAGGAATACTATTTTGACGACTGGCAGCGCATCCAATGGGTGCTCAACGACCACCGCAAGGGCAATGAAGCCTATCGCTTCGTGACGACTAGCGAGGTCAACACCGCCAATCTGTTCGGGGATGCGGTCAACATCACCCGGTCGCCCCAATTGTGGCGCATCAATGAAGATTCCTTTCTTTGCGAAGAGAGCTACCTTGGCGTGATCAACCACGAGGACGCTTCGACTTGAACATCGCCGCTGGATCTCGGACGGTCAGTGTTCGCGAGCATGCCTGGCTCTGCACCGATCCAGTAGCCGCAACACTGGACTGCGCCCAGGTCAGCGAATCGGCATTCGACTATCTGTGCCGGCTGAGCGAGCGCTTCTCGCGCGGCGGTGCGCGTCTGCTGCAGGTGGAGGGCCGGCGCCGGCTGAAGCTGGATAACTTCGTGGGCGTGATCCAGACACCCTGCGGCACGACGCTGGAGATCGTGCCCAAACATCACGCCGAAGGTGGCAGCCTTTCCGAGGCCCGCGCGTTGCTGCGCAAGTTGCTGCTGGCCCTGATGGACCTGCCCACGCGGGAAGTTGGCGCGGCCTCGTTGCAGTTGTTCGATGCACCGTTGTCAGAGTGGGTAATGGGGCGCTTCCTTCAGGAGCTGGACACGCTGGTCAGTCGCGGCCTGCGCTTCGAGTACCAGCGGGTGGACGAGGAGCTACCTTTCCTGCGCGGCCAGCTCGACCTCAACCGGCAACTGCGGCAACCCCCCGGGCGTGAGCACAGATTTCATGTGCGGCATGAGGTCTACCTGCCTGACCGGCCCGAGAACCGGCTGCTAAAGCTGGCGCTGGACCGGGTGCGCCAGAGCACGCAGGACGCCGGCCATTGGCGACTGGCACAGGAGCTGAGCTTCCGCCTCGCCGAGATTCCTGCCAGCCGTCAGGTTGAGCCGGACTTGCGGGCTTGGGGGCAAGACCGCCTGCTCGCCCATTACCGTCCCGTCAGACCCTGGTGCGAACTGATTCTGGGCGAGCATATGCCCATTGCCCTAGCCGGCGACTTCCAAGGTCTGAGCCTGCTCTTTCCCATGGAGAAGCTCTTCGAGCAGTATGTGGCTCGCTGGCTGCGCCAGCAGCTCCCAGCTGATGCGGTGCTGCGCACGCCGGCACGCAGCCAGTACCTTTGCCTTCACGAGCAGCAGAACTTCTTCCAGCTGCAACCCGATCTGTTCATCACGCACCAGGGGCTCGCCTGGGTACTTGACACCAAGTGGAAGCTGATCGACGCCAGCGACCGCACTCACAAGTACGGCCTCAACCAGTCGGACTTCTATCAGCTCTATGCGTATGGGCAGAAGTACCTGGGGGGTGAGGGACGGATGGCGCTGGTGTACCCGGCCACGGAACGCTTCCAGGCGCCGCTGCCAGCCTTTGCCTTCGACGAGCGCTTGCATCTGGAAGTGCTGCCCTTTGACCTGAAGCTAGATGATCTGGCCGGACTGGAGCGGCTGGCGTTGCCGCAGTCTTTCAGGGCTCTTGAGTTGGCACAGGCGACTTAGACTTCACCGAGTACACGAATCAGCACGTAGGCCGAAGAGCCATGCACAGGGAGCATGATGACTGAAGATCAACTGGAACAGGAAGCACTGGGCTGGCTCACCGAGGTGGGCTACACGCGCCGCTACGGCCCGGACATCGCTCACGACGGCGCCGAGCCACAGCGCGCCCACTACCGCCAGGTGGTGTTGCCGTTCCGCTTGCGTGAAACCATGCAACGGCTGAATCCAACCGTGCCCATCATCGCGCGGGAAGCCGCCTTGCAGCAGGTGTTGGAATTGGGCATACCCGCGCAGCTTTCGGCGAACCGCACGTTTCACAGGCTGCTGACAAATGGTGTGCCAGTGCAGTACCAGCTGGACGGAGAGACCCGGGGTGATTTCGTGCAGCTGGTGGATTGGGAACACCCCGAGCGCAACGAGTTCTGGGCGGTGAGCCAATTCACCATCAAGGGTCCACACCACACCCGCCGGCCTGACATCGTACTGTTCATCAATGGCCTTCCCCTGGTGCTGATAGAGCTTAAGAACCCGGCAGACACGAACGCCGACATCTGGAAGGCCTACGACCAGATCCAGACCTACAAGGAGCAGGTACCAGACGTGTTCCAGTACAACGAGGTGCTGGTGGTGTCGGACGGCAGCGAGGCCCGCCTGGGCTCGCTCTCGGCCGACGCAGAGCGATTCATGCAGTGGCGCACGATTGATGGCGTCAACTTGGATCCGCTGGGGGAGTTCAACGAGCTGGAGACCCTGATGCGCGGCGTGCTGGCGCCCGGCTACCTGCTCGACTACCTGCGCTACTTCGTGCTGTTTGAAGATGACGGCACGCTGGTGAAGAAGATCGCCGGCTACCACCAGTTCCATGCGGTGAGATCAGCCATCGAGCATGTAGTGGCGGCATCACGGCCTGACAGCGCGGCCAGCCTGCGCGGCAAGGGTGGTGTGGTGTGGCACACCCAGGGCAGCGGTAAGAGCATCACCATGACCTGCTTCGCCGCCCGGGTGATGCAGGAACCGGCGATGGAGAACCCGACCATCCTGGTGATCACCGACCGCAACGACTTGGATGGCCAGCTCTTCGGCGTGTTCAGCCTGGCGCACGACCTGTTGCGCGAGCAGCCAGTGCAGGCCATCACGCGGCAGCAGCTGCGACAGTTGCTAAGGAACCGACCTTCGGGCGGCATCGTCTTCACTACCATCCAAAAGTTCATGCCGGGTGAGGACGAGGACATGTTCCCAGTGCTCTCCGAGCGGCGCAACATCGTGGTGATCGCTGACGAGGCGCACCGCACACAGTACGGCTTTGAGGCCAAGCTGAAGACGCGCAAGACGAGGCCCGAAGGCACGAGCCCAGCGCGGGCGATTGCTTCAGCCGACGGCATGGCAACCCCCGCAGCCGTGCCTGCGGACTTTGCTCCGCCCGAATACAAAACCAGCTACCACGTCGGCTATGCCCAGCACCTGCGCGACGCGCTGCCACACGCCACATTCGTAGCGTTCACTGGTACACCAATCAGCAGTACCGACCGCGACACCCGGGCCGTGTTTGGCGACTACATCCATGTGTACGACATGCAGCAGGCCAAGGAAGATGGCGCCACGGTGGCCATCTACTACGAGAGCCGCCTGGCCAAGCTCAGGTTGAAAGAGGAAGACCTGTCCACCCTTGATGAAGAGGTGGACGAGTTGGCCGAGGACGAAGAGGAAAGCACCCAGGCGCAGCTCAAGAGCCGCTGGGCAGCCCTGGAGAAGGTGGTGGGTGCAGAACCCCGCGTGGCGAGCGTGGCGGCTGATCTGGTGACCCATTTCGAGGAACGCAACAAAGCCCAGGACGGCAAGGCCATGGTGGTAGCCATGAGCCGCGACATCTGTGTCCACCTCTACAACGAGATCATCAAGCTGCGCCCGGACTGGCATAACACCGACCCTGAGAAGGGTGCCATCAAGATCGTGATGACCGGCAGCGCGAGCGACAGGGCACTGCTTCGGCCGCACATCTACAGCGCTCAGACGAAGAAGCGGCTGGAGAAACGCTTTAAGGACCCTTCCGACCCACTGCGCCTCGTGATCGTCCGCGACATGTGGCTCACCGGCTTCGATGCGCCTTGCGTTCACACGATGTACGTGGACAAGCCCATGAAGGGGCACAACCTCATGCAGGCCATTGCCCGGGTGAACCGGGTGTTCAAGGACAAACAAGGCGGTCTGGTGGTGGACTACATCGGCATCGGTAACGAGCTGAAGGCCGCGATGAAGGAGTACACCGCCAGCAAGGGCCGCGGCAAGCCCACGGTGGATGCGTACGAGGCGCTGTCGGTGCTGCTGGAGAAAATGGACGTGCTGCGCGCCATGCTGCATGGGTTTGACTACACCGGCTTCAAAATTGGTGGGCATAAGACGCTGGCGGGTGCTGCCAACCATGTGCTGGGCATCAAGGCCGAGGGCAAAGACAGCAAGCGCGACGGCAAGAAGCGGTTCGCCGACGTTGCGTTGGGCATGAGCAAGGCCTTCAGCCTGTGTTGCACGTTGGACGAAGCCAAGACGCTGCGCGATGAAGTGGCCTTTCTCCAGGCAGTCAAGGTGATCCTGACCAAGCGAGACATCAGCACTCAGAAGAAGACCAACGAGCAGCGCGAGGCGGCCATCCGCCAGATCATCAGCCATGCGGTGGTGAGCGACACCGTGGTGGACATCTTCGACGCCGTGGGTCTGGAGAAGCCCAACATCGGCCTGCTGGACGAGGAGTTCCTGGCACAGGTCCGGAACCTGCCCGAGCGCAACCTGGCGGTCGAGTTGCTGGAACGCTTGCTGGAAGGCGAGATCAAGAGCAAGTTCGCCAGCAACGTAGTCCAACAGAAGAAGTTCTCCGAAATGCTCTCTGGCGTGATAGCCCGGTACCAGAACCGCAGCATCGAGACCGCGCAGGTGATGGAAGAGTTGGTCGAGATGGCCAAGAAGTTTCGCGAGGCAGCGGGTCGTGGTGAGCGGCTGGGGCTCAGTGAAGACGAGGTCCGGTTCTACGACGCATTGGCCAGCAACGAGTCGTCTGTTCGGGAACTGACCGATGAGACTCTGAAGAAGATCGCCCACGAGCTCACAGAGAACCTGCGTCAGAACATTTCTGTGGACTGGTCGAAGCGTGAGAGCGTGCGGGCCAGTCTGCGCCTCATGGTCAAGCGCATCCTGCGCAAGTACAAGTACCCGCCAGACATGCAGGACGCAGCGGTTGAGCTGGTGCTGCAGCAGGCAGAGGCGATCGGTGAGAGTTGGGCCATCAGCTAACCAACGGTTCCACTGGTGCGGCACATGTCCGCCAACTGGATCTACTTTCGCTTCGAGCGGGCACTCTTGATCAACCGGTCAAGTTCATCTTGCGCACTGGTGTTGGAGGCAGGTCGTCGAGGCGATGCCGAACCAATGTGCTTCAAAGACTCGACTGAGAAAGCAGCCCCCGGTTCACCCATGTACGCCCGCGAAGCATCTACTTCCACATGCCCGCATTGAGAGCACTTGCGACCTGTTCGAGTCAGGAAATAGGTCAATCGAAAGCAGCTTGGGCAGTATTTGCCAGACATCAGAGCCCCCGAAGTTTTTGAATGGTGCCGTCTCCAGCCTGGGAAGAAGCCAACTCCAACGCTGTTACACCATTGTATGGACCTTGTACCCCCAATAGCCTTGGTCGATCTGTGGTGGCCCAAGGCGCCGTTTTTTTCCGCGCGGATGGAAAGTGTGCTTACAGGGCCGTCAGCCGGGTTACGCGGCCTGAGCAGCGGGCAAAGGCACTGGCAATAACTGTCCCAGCGGTCCCATGTCTTCTCTTTTGTGTCGATGGAGCTTCTTGCGCGCCAGGGCTGCCCACACTTCAGCAATGCCGAACTGAACGTTGAACGGAACGACCTGCGGCAAGCCTTCGTGCTTCACCGCCCCAACGACGGCTGACATCTCATCAACGGTCACGCGCGTGTAGTGCGAGGCATTCACATCGGCTGGCAGCTTGTGACCCATCACTTTGTACCGCATGTAAGCCCTCAAGCGGTCGTCTGCATCAGGTACGACATGCCCAGGAACCCGCGCCAACGCGTTGTTGAAGCAATGACGCAAGCAATGAAAAACCAGCGACCCATCGCGGGGCATGCCCAGGTTGCCCAACATGGCAGACATCTTCCGGCCAGCCTCCTTTGCATACCGCGCGTCGCTCTTGACCCAGGTCAATTCTGGGAACACACGCCTGAAACCGGCTGCTCGTAACCCATCGCAGTAGTCCAAAAAGCCAAGGCGGATCAGCTCCGGATGCAGAGGAACGATCCTGGCGCTTTGCGCGTTCTTCAACGACTTATCTGCTGTGGCTTCGTTGATGTCCAGACACCAAACCCCGTTCACCTGCCGAACGTCAGCTAGGTGCAGCTGTGCGCCTTCCTTGAGGCGAATACCCTGACAAGCAGCCATGACAGGCAGCCAGTACTCAAAGGGGTCACATCGTCCGTTGCCCTGGGCATGTCGCCCGTGACCATTCACGAATTGTGGCTGTCCAAAAATCAACTGCAGTTCCACCACTGAAAACGGGCGCCTTCCTTCCTCGTCTTCGTCACCGTCGGCTTCTGTCCTGCGGGCTGCCTTGCGTTCAGTGTCCACGCGAGCGTGCTCCTTGCGCTCTGCCTTGGTGAGACCAGTGTCGAGACGAAGACCCTCGGCCGGGTTCACCTTCAAATACCCCCTGGACGGGGCTGCAAGCCATTCAAACAGCCTGTACAGCAGGAGCATGCGCTCATGCTGCATGCCTGCGCTCATCAGCGGCCAGTCGCGTCCATCAGCCTGAAGTGCCGCCACGGTTTCCTTCATCGTGGTGCGATTGATCTCGTTAGGCAACTTGTTCTTGTTGCCTGGAAGACCCTTTAACGGTCCATCGCGAAACGCCCGCAGCATGTCACCGTCGATGTCGCCCAGAACCACATCGCCCATAAACTCGGAAAAGAGCAAGAGGCCGTGCTTGCGGTGGCGCTGCTCATGTGAAGACACAAGCGTCCTGGCCATGCCATCGGGCGAAGTGCAATAGGCATCTACTGCCTCGTTGAATCGTTTGGTGGCCCACTTGCCAGCTGGGGCCACGCGACTAGCCATGTGGACGCTATGGGCTGTACGAGCTCGCTCGACACGTTCTGTTGACACGGTGGATGCTCGCGCCGACCGAATGGCCTCCACATCCACCGCGCGAACTTCAAGAGCACCAGCCGAAGTCTCGATAACAGCATCAGGAACAAACACCCACCGCCACCGCCCCCAGTCACGCTCCAGTACCACGAGCTCGACCACGTTAACGCCGCTGGCCAAAAGCGCTCTGGCCACATCAGCGCCACCTTCTGGCAAGCTGAGCACTCGGCCCCCCATGTCTGCCGCCAATGCCTCTGGTGGGGACTGAGAGGGCAGCTGAAAGCCCCCATCTGACCCAGCAGGGTCAAGGGTGGCGGCATCGACAACGTAGCCCGCCCCGGCCCTAAGGGGCACGCGACACGCCAACCCCAAACGCCCGGCCTCGACCTCTCGCAATAGGTCAACGACGCTCAGGGCAACTAGCTCAGCCGCTCGCTCAAGTGTCAGAAACCCCCCTGCCGCCAAGCTGGGGCTTCCGTCTACCAGCCGCAGAATCTTTTCGTCTTCCAAAGGGCCTCGTTCCAGCTGAAGAATCTCGCGCCGCCAACCTGCCAGCAGCACCGAGGCAACGACCTTGCCCACAGCGACGCTGTGCGCTCCAGTGGACTTCACGAATTCGCGTCGACCCGCTACTGCACGTAGCCGTTTGGGCACCACGAGGCGCGCCCACAAGACACCTCCACGCCGAAAAAGTCCCTCCATCGCTCGCTCCTTTGTAGCAAGGCGATGTAGCAGGCAGTCCAAAAACGACGAAGCCCTTGCAGATCAAGGGCCTGAACGTGTTTGGTGCGGCTGGCGGGGATCGAACCCACGACCCTTGGCTTCGGAGGCCAATACTCTATCCACTGAGCTACAGCCGCAACGGTCGGAATTCTATCAGGCGAGGGGTATTTGAAAGGTCCACGCAGAGGGCGTTGGATATACTCGGAGGCTGTTCAGACCCTTTCCACGCGGGCAAGCTCCGTCAGTTTGTCGACCCGCTTTGCCACCCCTTGAGGACACCATGAGCGACCACGCGCACGAACATCACACCGGCCCGATCAAGACACCTTCGCAGTTGCTGTGGACGTCGTTCTTTGCCTTTGTTGCTCCCATCTTCGTCATCATTGGCCTGGTCTACTTCGTGACCTCGGGCAACAAACCGGCCATGGGTGCAGCCGACCCCGAGCTGGGCATTGCCCAGCGCATTCAGCGGGTGGGTTCGGTGGAGTTGCGCGATGCGAATCGGCCCCTGGCTTTGGGTGAAGCGGTTTACGCCGCGCAGTGCGTGGCCTGCCACGCAGCGGGTGTGGCAGGCTCGCCAAAGTTCGGCGACGCCGCAGCCTGGGCACCGCGCATTGCCACTGGGTACGACGCCTTGCTGACATCGGCCCTCAAAGGCAAGGGCGCCATGGGTGCGCAAGGTGGCGGCGCCTACCGCGACGTGGAAATCGGCCGAGCCGTCGTGCACATGGCCAATGCGGCCGGCGGCAAGTTCGAGGTGCCACAAGCAGCTCCTGACGCGGCAGCCGCCCCCGCTCCCGCCGTTGCGCCAGCTGCTGCGGCGCCGGCGCCAGCCGCTGTGGTCGCAGCAGCCCCGGCGCCCGCTGCCGCGCCAGTGGCCGCAGCACCTGCCCCGGCAGCCTCCGCGACGGTTTCAGCAGCCGCGGGCGAAGCGCTCTACAAGCAGGCCTGCGCGGTCTGCCACGTGGCGGGCGTGGCCGGTGCGCCGAAGTTCGCAGACAAGGCAGCCTGGGCGCCGCGCGTGGGACTGGGTCTGGACGCATTGACCGCCAGCGTCATCAAGGGCAAGGGCGCCATGCCGCCCAAGGGTGGTTCTGCCGCCTCGGACGCAGACATCAAGTCGGCGGTGCAGTACATGCTGGCGGCGGTGAAGTAAACAGCTCGGGGTTCTGCTCTTTCAAAGGCCGGCTTGATGCCGGCCTTTTGCATTCTGGGGGCACACATCTGGCAAGCGCCAGTGCCCTGCTTTGCTGTGCGATCCGGACGCTGTCGGATCGGCGCCGTGCTAGGGCATGCGGGCGATGGGTCAATCGGTGCGGTAAGCCAACACTGGTGATCCCCCTACGAACGACCCCAAGGAACCGAGATGCGCGAACAATTCGACAAGCTGATGAAGGCGTTTTGCCTGCTGGTGAAACTGCCCGATGCACAACCCTTCATCGAGGGCGCCAGCTTCGATGTGGATGGGACCAACTGCGCCATCCTGTTCAACGAGAAAGTGGACGCCAACCAGTGCTTCGTCTACGCCGACTTCGGTCAGCCGCCGCCCGAGAACGAAACCCAGGTGTTCTACGAGTTGCTGCGCCAGAACTTCGCTGCCGCCGCCGATACGGGCCCCACTTACACCATCTCCACGCTCACAGGCCATGTGGTGCATGTGGAAAAATTCGAACTGGCGACGACCGGGGCAGAAGCACTGGCCGATGCGATGGCCAACATCGCGGCCCGGGCCAGCGACTGGCGCAAGACCCGGTTTCTCACCGGTGACTTTGTTCTGCCTCGCCAGGCCTGAGGGAGCCAGCTCATGCATGTGAATTCAAAGCCAGCGCCATCCACGCGCTTCGTGCCCAGCCCGAACGCGGCACGTTTCACGATGGGCAACGCGTCCACAAAAGTGCGCAAACTGAAGTTCGGCGACTGCCACTTCCACCCGACGAACTACGCGCAGCAAGGCACACCGCCCGAGCAGCTGCTGCCCACCATGGCGCGGCTGGGAATCAAGTACACGGTGCTCTCGCCCATTCCCACCAACGTGCTGGTGCAGTGTGGCAGCTGCCCCGAGCATGGGTGGGCGCCGGCCGAAGGTCGGCCGGTGGAAACCACGAACTACTACATTGCACAAACCAGCGTGCGCAACAGCTTCTTTGTCTCTCGCGACGACTACGAGAAATTCATCCACGACGAAGCACCGCTTTACTACAACACCGGGGTCGACTCGAGCACGGCACACGCGTTCAACCAGCTGTCGACGGACAACAAGGTGTTCTTCGACCCCATGGTCACGGGGCTGGTGCTGGGCGACGCCCGCAGCGCTGAAGAACTCCTAAGGAAGCTCAGCGAGCACCCGTCGGTGTTCACGGGTGTGGGTGAGATCACCGTGTTCAAGGAATGGGTGCAGCGCAAGGTGGAAGACCGGCTGCAGGCCAACCTGACCGATCGCGTGAACGCGCTCAAGTTGCTGGTCAAGACCTGCGGAACCATCGGCATGCCGATGGTGATCCATTGCGACGTGAACCCGATGCCGCACGAGCGCGCGCCCGCCGACATTGACCTGCCAGGATTCCTGGAAGACATGAAGGCATTTCTAAAAGATCCGCAATGCCGGGGCACGACGATCATCTGGGCGCACGCTGCAGGCCTGGGCAAGTATTCGCGCATCACCAATGGCCATCTGGAGCGCGTGGCGGCTCTGTTGCGCGATCCGGAGCTGTCTCACCTGCACATCGACATTTCGTGGGACACGGTGGCCAGGCAGCTGATGATGGACGCGGACGAAAAGGCCATCGACCCGGTCAAGGTGGAGGCGTTCCGGGTGTTTCTTGAAACGTTCCAGGACCGCATCCTGTTCGGCTCCGACTCGTTGAGCCCGAACACCGACGCGGCATGGGCCAGCACGGCCGCGCAGTACCAGCCGATCTTCAAGAGCCTGACGAAAGAGGCGCGCAACAAGGTCAAGCTGGGCAACTACGAGCGGCTTCTGGTGGGCGCTCGCGCCAAGGTGCGCGCCTATGAAAAACACTGCCTGCGTTACGCGATGGTGCTGGTCAAGATGCGTTCGGACAGCGCGCTGCCCCCGCTGGTCAAAGAAGCCCTGAAGGAAGCTGTGGAGGCCGGCACTGCCCATGGCCTGACGTGTGTTGCGCTCGAGCTGGACCCGAGCCTGCCGCCCCAACCGAAAGTGGCCGGGCGCCCTCCCCTCATCGAGGCGGCCGAGCTGGAAAAAGTGGCCTGGCAGATCCTGCCGGGCGACGGCCGCGATCAGAGCCAGATCTATCTCGGCTTGTTGAAAGACCGGATCAAGCCAGCCCGGCTTTGAACCCTCGGCCAGCGCTCCCACACCCGCTGGCCATCCCCTGTTGCCACCCCTTCGCCCGCTGCCCGTTCATCCGGGCGGGCTGCACCGTCTCGCTCATTTTTCAAGAACATCACCATGAACCAGAAACAGTTTGAACAGTTGTGCCTCGACGCCTGCACCGCGCTGGGCTTGAAGGACACCGGCGCTCTGGGCGCCGGCTTTCCCGCCACGATCGACGGCGTCGACGTGGAGCTGATCCTCAAGACCAGCGCGCCTGTGGGCCTGCAAATGATCCTGGAGGTCGGAGCACCCGACCCGGAACACCGTCTGCAAGCGTACGAGGCAGTGCTGTCGCTGCAGGCTTTGTGGATGGGCGACCTGCAGGGCATGTTTGCCTTGGACGCTGCGGCCGATCGCCTGCTGTTCGTGCTCACCGCGCCGGTGGCGCCAACGCTGCAAGGCGCTGCGCTGGCACTGGTGATCCGCGGGCTGGCGGCCCAGGTCCTGGGCTGGCGCCACACAGTGCTCAAGGACAAACTGGACCTGCACTGGTTGGCCGACGGCGCGCCCGATCCGGCCGCCGCCGTGGATCACGTGTGAGGTGACGACATGCACATCAACACCAGCTCCAGCAACAGCCCCAACTCGGGTTCGGGGAACAGCACACCCCATCAGCGCGCCCGCCTCAGCCGCGAACTGGACCGGCCCGGTCCGGTCGATTGCGGAGAACTGGTTCAACGCCTGAAAGCGCTGACGGCCTCCAAGGGAGAGAGTCCACCAGCCATTCCCGAACAAGAACTGGAGCAGGCCGCCCGATGGATGAGCGCGCTTCTTGAGCGCATGGAAACCATGTCCACCTTGACCGTCCAGGAGCTCACCGAACTGGCCGCACACAAGAACACAGCCGGCACGGCCACAAAAATCGCCGTGGCCTCCCGTGGCAAGATGGGCCGCACGAGCCTGGTGGCGGCGTCGGCCATGTACTGGCTGTCGTTTGCACCCGGCAAGATCGCCACCAACACGGTGGCGGCGTTGATGATTGCCGGCGGGTTGCCGCAAGGCGCTGCGTACGCACCCTGGACCAACATCCTGCTGGTGCCCGTGATCCAGGTGTTGTTTGCCGAGCCCGTTGGCGGCGCCTACCGCGCAGACGGCCAGTCGTACGGCTCACCCGACGGCGTGGCGTACGTGAACTACCAGACCGCCCACGCGCTCCTGGTCCGCGCGTGGTTCGAGGGCAAGCCGGCCGACATGGCCAAGTACCAGAAGATCATGGGCGAGATCGTGGACGGCGTGATCGAGCGGGAAAACAAGCTCGACGACGCCGGGCACCGGCGCATGGCGATCGTGTCGGGTGCGGGCAAGCCGGTGCGCGACGAGCACGGCATCGCGACAAACCCTGCCACAGATCCCGCATGGAGCGTGATGTCGAAGGCACGCTGGCGCGCCTTCCTGGCCGACGAGGTGCCGGTGCACACTTTCACGCTGCTCAACGGCATCTCGGGCGGTGTGTCGCTGCTATGGCCCGGAACGCTCAGCGCCACGTGGGCCAAAGTGCCGGATGCGGCCTTGCATGTGCTGATGGGCACAGTGGCCATGGTCTGGATGTTCGAGGGCCAGAACAGCCTGCGCCGCGATGTGCAGGCCGCATCGGTGGCGCATGGTTCCGACGGGGACATCCTGACGCTGAAGCGGGCCGAGCACGAGCTGGAGAAAAAGCTCTGGGAGGCGCGCAAAGTCCAGGCGAAGGCAGCCTTGGTGGAACTGTGCTCCTTGCGGGAAAGTCTCAAGGCGCTGATCAAGCGTTCAGTGCCCAACGACCCGAAGCGCGCACAGGCGCAGGAGCAGTTGGACCAGCTCAATCAAACCGTGCGCGAGCTGGAGCTGCGCCTGTCAGACATCCGCAAAGCCCAAGGCCGGGCAGAGCGAGCCACGCAGGCCTGGGCCTCGTCGCGCAACCGCGCCGAGGTGGCTGTGAACCGAACCCTGAGCTCCTATGTGGGTGAACTCGACAAACAACCTGTGAAATGGCTCGACGGCTCGCCCGTGATCGTGCGCAACCTCTCCAAGCTGATGGGCTACATGGCGGTGCTCGCGGCTTCGGCGGCACAGGCCATGATGCTGGCGCAGATGCTGCAGACCAACGACCCCATGAGCGGGCCCGCAGGGGCCGCGTTGGCCAACAGCACACTGCCCCCGGGCAACGCCACGGAGGCCCACGCCAGTGGCGCCAGCGTGGCGCAGTTTGCGATGGCCTCCACCGTGGCCTTGACCGCCATCGTGGGATGGACCGGGCGCAGCCTCTATGCCGTGCCGGCGTTCGAGCATCTGCTGCACGGCGTCATCGGCGTGGCCAACCGCATCGGCAGCACGGCCAGTGCCTTGTGCGGCGTGGCGCGACCCGCGCCCGCAACAGCGGACCTGGTGGTTGAAGTACCCGGTGAGCGAGCGGAGCGATCCGGGTCACCGCAGCGAGGCACAACGCCTTCTTCTTCCACATCGTCGTCCTCATCGGACGCCTGAGATCACCCCTGCTCAGCGTCCGCGATACGACTCCTCGCGCCATTCGCGGGGTGACATCTGGTACTCGTCGCGGAAACTGCGGCTGAAGTGTGCCGCGTTGTTGAAGCCCCAGGAAAACGCGATGTCCGACACGCTGTAGGCCCGCTGACGCGGATCAGCCAGTTCGCGCCGGCAGGCGTCCAGCCGCATCTTCCAGATCCAACGCGACAAGGGTATGGGCTGGTGCTTGAACATGCGCGAAAGGTGGTCCGGGGAAATCTGCAGGGCCACTGCAATCGCCTGGACCGAGAGATCGGCATCGCGCAGGTGATCTTGCACATAGGCCCTGACGCGCGCGAGGTGGTAGGTTTGCAAACTCGACAACCGCCTGGCGTTGGCTCCGGGTAGTCCGCGCAGGCCGGCCGCGATGATGCTGGTGATGGCCTCCGACACACCCAGTGCAGACGAGGGTTGAAGCTTCGCGATGTCGCGACGCAACGTCTCCACCATCGAGAGGAGCAAGTGCCCAGCCGCGTCCTGGCTGCTCACGGTTGTGGCGGTCAACTCTTCGATGTTGCTGACATGCACCTTGAACTGCGCACGCGCCAGTCGCATCACGAACACATCATGGTGCTGGCCATCGAAGTTCAATTCGTAAGGGCGGCTGCTGTCATAGAGCACAAAGTCACCCGGGCTGACCGCCGCCTGCCGCCCGTCCTGGCGCACCAGACACGTGCCCTCACGCTGAATCTGGATCAGCAGGCAGTCCTCGCCGCCTTGCCGGATCGTCGCATCGGTTCGGCGAATGCGTTGGGCATTGGAGCGCAAATGCGTCAAATCCAGCGAGCCCAGGCGGTTGAAGGAAATGTCCCCAAACAATTCCTGTTCTATAGGGCCTTCACAGTCCAGATGCACATACATCGCACAGATCATGTCCAGCCAGTAAGCCGTCCGCTGCGCCTGCGGCACGGTCGTCGTGCTCAGCGAGCGGGCAGTCCCCAGCGATCGGGACACGACACCCGGCGATATGGCAAACGTTTCCATGGGGCAAGGCTTCCTGAGTTTGGAAAACTTTAACGCTACCGGGGCAAGCCAAACGGCTACCTAGGTTAAACCCTAATTTGCCCCCCCTGCACAGCATCCGTCGCGCTTCCAGAACACTTCTACGCCTTTTCCAGAACAGTTGGCCGATGCCAGTCAAGTCCGGTGCCTGCTGCGAACAAGACGCCATGGGGCCTTGTTTCTACGATTCCTACGTCTCAACAGCCCTGACGAAGGAACCCACATGGAACAGTTCGATGCCCCCCAATTGCCCGATACAGACCATGTGCCGAGAAGGCGCTTTCTGCAGCATTCCGCAGCGGTCCTGGGTGCGCTGAGCGCCCCTTCGGTCTTTGCCGCCAGCGACACGATCCGCATCGGCTACATCAGCCCTCGCACAGGCCCCTTTGCCCCGTTTGCCGAGGCCGACGAATTCATTCTGAACCAGGTCCGCAAGTCGCTGGCGGGTGGCCTCGCCATTGGCGGCAAAACCTACAAGGTCGAGATTCTGGCGCGCGATGACCAGAGCAAGGAAGACCGGGCGGCCAATCTCGCCGGCGAATTGATCAACAAGGAGGGCGTTGACCTGATGCTGTCCCAGGGTGCGCTCACGGTGGTCGGTGTGTCGCAGCAATGCGAACTCAACGGCGTACCCAGCATCTCGACCATGACACCCTGGCAGGCATGGATGTTTCCGCTCAAGAGCGATCCATCCAAAGGGTTCAAGAGCGCCTTTCACTTCTTCTGGGGAATCGAAGACATCGGGAGCGTCTACACCGATATCTGGAGCGGACTGCCCACCAACAAGAAGGTGGGCATGGTCTGGAGCAACGACGTACCCGGCAATGCATTCGGTGACGCGAAACTGGGCTTGCCGCCCCAGTTCGCCGCCGCCGGATACCAATTGGTGGAAGTGGGCCGCTTCCCCGTCGGATCGGACGATTTTTCCTCCCACATCCAAGCGTTCAAGCGCGAGGGCGTTGACATCGTCACCGGGCTCTTCAACCCGCCCGAATGGGCCACTTTCGTGCGTCAGTCTGCCCAGATGGGATTCAAGCCCAAGGTCACCACGGTCGCCAAGGCATTGCTGTTCCCGGGCGCTGTCGCTGCACTGGGCGACCGTGCGGATGGCATGTCGACCGAGATCTGGTGGACGCCGAACTACCCATTCAAATCCAGCCTGACGGGCCAGACAGCCCGGCAGCTGGCCGACTTCTACCAGGTCGCATCCAAGCGCGAGTGGACCCAGCCCATCGGCGTGGTGCACGCGCTGTTCGAAGCCGGCATCCAGGCTCTCAAGAACAGCGGCGACCCCAAGAACCCAGCCAAGGTGGCCGATGCCCTGCGGGTCATGAAGATGGACACCGTGATCGGGCAACTGGATTTCGCGGGCAGCGGCATCAAGAACGTCTCAAAAATGCGCGTCGTGGGTGGGCAGTGGCGCAGCAGCGGCAAAAGCAAGCTGGACATCTTCATCACACACAACCGCACGGCGCCCGAGATTGCGGTTCAGCGCAAGTTCGAACTCCTGAAGTCATAAGTCAGGAATCACTGTGTTGCTTGAACTGACCGGGCTGTGCAAAAGCTACGGGAAAACGACCGTCATCCGCGACCTCGATCTCGCCGTCAAGGAGGGTGAGTTCGTGGGTGTCATAGGACCGAACGGCGCGGGGAAAACCACGCTGTTCGGCCTCGTGGCCGGTCATCTCGCTTGCAACGCAGGCCGCATCGCCCTGTCAGGGCGCGACGTCACCCACCAGCGCGCAGAACAACGCTGCCGTGCCGGAATTGGAAGAACCTTCCAGATTCCAGCACCGTTTCAAAGTCTCACGGTTTTCGAGAATGTGCTCGTGGCGGCCACCTTCGGCGCCGGGCTTCGACCCGCCCAGGCTACAGCGCTGGCTGTCAGCTCGCTCCAGCGATGCGGCTTGTACAGCGTGGGCGATACGCCGGCTGCGAGCCTGAGCCTGCTTCAGCGCAAACGCCTCGAGCTGGCACGCGCCCTCGCTACACAGCCCAAGCTGCTGTTGCTGGACGAAGTTGCCGGAGGTCTGACCGACAGGGAGATGGCCGAACTCGTCGCGCTGGTCCTTGCCCTGCACAGCGAAGGCGTCACGATCATCTGGATCGAGCATCTTGTGCACGCACTGGTGCCGGTGGCGCAGAGGTTGGTGGTGTTGACCGAAGGCACCGTGCTGGCCGACGGCATCCCATCGCATGTGGTGAGCGATCCAAAGGTGCGGGAGACCTATCTGGGCGCCGAGCTGAAATTCGAAGAAGAAGTTCGCCCGGAGGCCGCCCATGTTGTGCATTGACAGACTGGACGCGCGCTACGGTCTGTTCCAGGCCCTCTTCGACGTGAGTCTGGACGTGGTGCGTGGTGAGACCGTGGCGCTCATCGGCTCCAACGGAGCCGGCAAATCCACCTTGTTGCGCGCCATCGCCGGCGCGATCAAAGTGGAGAGGACGTCGATCAAGCTCGACGGTCGGGCTATCGGAGGCGACCCCGAGCACAGCCAGATTGCCAACGGAATCGCCCTGGTACCGGAAGGTCGGCGGTTGTTCTCCAACCTTTCGGTGGAGGAGAACCTGCTGGTGGCAGAAGGCGCAGCCAGGAAGATCGGTCGAAAGGGTGAATGGACCACTGAGAGGCTGTTCAAGGAACTGCCCAGTCTCGCGCCCTTGCGCGAACGCCCCGCCACCGCACTCTCCGGCGGCCAACAACAGTTGGTGGCCATTGCAAGGTCGCTGGTGATGAATCCGCAAATCCTGATGTGTGACGAAGTGTCGCTGGGTCTGTCACCGGTAGCGGTGGACGGTGTGTACCAACTGCTTCGAAAAGTCAGAGACGCCGGCACTGCGGTGATCCTCGTGGAACAGAACGTCAGCCGCGCACTGGCGGAGTCAGACCACTACTGCTGCATTCAGAAGGGGCGTGTCGTTCTCAAGGGCGTATCGGCCAACGCCGAGTACGGCCGCGTTGCACACGCCTATTTCGGGTCTTGAAATGAACGCATGGCTTGAAACACTCATGGCGGGCACTTTGCTGGGCATGCTGTATGCGCTTTTCGGACTCGGGCTGAGCCTGAGCCTGGGCGTGATGCGCATGATCAATATCGCCCACGGTGACCTCATCGTTCTGGCAGCGTACCTGGGCAGTGTGTGTACCGTCGCGTTGGGACTGGATCCGTTGACCTCGTTGGTCGTGGTGATTCCAGCCATGTTCGTGATCGGATGGCTGCTGCAGACACTGCTGCTCAACCGTGTGGTCGGACGCGATGCCATGAGCCCATTGTTGCTGACCTTCGGGCTGTCCATCGTCTTGCAGAACCTGCTTCAAGAGATCTTCAGCGCAGACACCCGAAGCCTCGACGCAGGCACGCTGTCCACGCAAAGCTTGGCCATTGGAAGTCTGTCGGTGGGGTTGCTTCCGGTACTCATCGCTGCGGTGAGCCTGGTCATCTACACGCTCACCTTTGCGTTGATCCGAAAAACGCAGTGGGGTCGTCAGGCCCGCGCCGTGGCCGACGACGCCGAAACCTCCCGCCTCGTCGGTATCGACGATCGCGTCTTGTTCGCCCTCATGACGGGCTTCATCTTCGCCGTCATCGCAGTCGCAGGCATCTTCTACGGCATCCGCACGCCCTTCTCACCATCGGCGGGGCCAGAGCGTCTGCTGTTTGCCTTTGAAGCCGTGGTGCTGGGTGGGCTTGGAAGCGTCTGGGGCACGTTCATCGGCGGATTGATCATCGGCATCGTGCAGGTGTTCGGCGCACAAATCCACACCGGGCTGGGTCCCTTTTTCGGTCACCTTGTCTTTCTGGTGGTCCTGATCGCTCGGCCGCAAGGCCTGTTCTCCAAGGGCTGATCCACATGATGACCACCATCACAACTGCCGCAGGCATCACCGCCACGTCGCATCGAGGGCGCCGGCTCGTCTTGCCATTTGGCTTTCTGGTCTGCCTGCTGGCTCTGGCCCTGCTGCCTTGGTATGCGGGCTTTGCCACCCAGCGACTGATGGTGGAAGTCTTCACCCTCCTGACCATCGCACTGGCATGGAACCTCCTGGCGGGCTACGGCGGCATGGTGGCCATCGGTCACCACGTGTTTGTGGGCATTGGTGCGTATGCCTTGTTCGCGGCATCCAACGAATTCGATCTGAATCCCTGGCTCGCGTTGCCCATGGCAGGCGCCGTGTCGGCGATTTTCGCCCTGCTGTTTGCATGGCCCATGTTTCGACTGTCGGGTGCCTACTTTGCGGTGGGAACCTGGGTGCTGGCCGAGCTCATGCGGATCGTCGCACTCAACACCCAGTGGCTGGGCGCGGGGGCCGGGATGCCACTCACCGCGATGGGTGAGTTTGCTCGCTTCGAACGCAACGCCTGGGTCTACTGGAGTGCATTGGCCATCGCCGCTGTGGCCATCGTCTCTGCACGCAGCCTGCTCAAAGGCAGGCTTGGTCTGGCCCTTATGAGCCTGCGCGATGCACCCCAGGCCGCTGCGGCGAGCGGGGTTCCCATTGCCGGGGCCAAGCTCGCCTTGTGGGTGTTGACCGCCACCATCACCGGCCTGGCTGGCGGCGTGGCCTACATGAACACCCTGCAGGTGTCGCCAGACGCCTCTTTTTCCCTGAACTGGACCGCAGCCGCCATCTTCATCGTGGTGCTCGGTGGCATTGGCACGCTTGAAGGCCCCTTCCTTGGCGTGCTTGTGTATTTCGCCCTGCGCGAAATCTTTTCCGACCACGGAGCCTGGTACTTCATTGGCCTGGGCTCCCTGGCCATCGCCGTCATGGTCCTGGCGCCAGCCGGACTGTGGGGATGGATCTCGAACAGCGGTCGTCTCGACCTGTTGTCTGTTCGCCGACGCATGCCTGTCACGCACTTTTCAACCCACCACCAGGAGAAGCAACCATGAAATCAAGACGCCATCATCAACTTTTCGCTCTCGCCGCCGGGGTCGTCATGACCACCCTGACAGGTACCGCTTCCGCCTCTGAAGGCGGCGGGTCCTCCTACAACCCGGGCGTTGAAAACTTCCTGATGGGTGCCGCGCCCCCTCCCGGCTTCTACTTGCTGGAGTACCTCACGCACTACCGCGCCAACGATCTGAACGACAACAACGGCAACTCGCTGGTCCCCGGCTTCAAGTTGCGCGCAACTGCCGCTGCCACCCGTTTCGTCTGGTCCACCCCCACCCAGGTGGCCGGCGGCAACCTCGTGATGCACGCCATCGTGCCTCTGGTCAAGCTTGATGTCACCGTTCCAGGTCTGTTCAGCCAGAGCAAGACCGGCCTGGGTGACATCACCTTCGGCCCCTCCATCGCATATCACCACTCGCCCGCGCTGCACAGCGTTGTCGCCCTGGATTTCGTGGCGCCTACGGGTCGCTACAACCTTGCTGATCCCGTGAACATCGGGCGCAACTACTGGTCGCTGCAGCCGCTGTACACCATGAGCTACATCGACCCCAACGGCTTCAACGGCGACTTCAAGGCCACGCTGAACCTCAACGGCAAGAACAGCGACACCCAGTACAAATCGGGCAACGAATTCATCCTCGATTACTCGGCTGGCTATGGCCTGGGCAATGGCTGGGTGGTGGGCGTGGGCGGCTACGCGTACCAGCAACTCAACAACGACAAGCTAAACGGGGTCAGCCTCGCCAACAGCAAGGCCAGCAGCTTTGCCATTGGCCCGTCGATCAAGTACGACAACGGCAAGGGCTGGTTCATCACCGCCAAGCTGCAGAAGGAAACGAACGCGAAGAACCGCCCCGAAGGCACGGCGTTGTGGGTGAAAACCATCATCCCGTTCTGACACCCCGTTTCATCTAGGAGAATTCCCATGGGTATCACGCACCACGAATACAAAGTAGCGGTCGTCCAGGCGGCTCCGGTCTGGCTGGATCTGGACGCCACGGTCGACAAGACCATTGCCTACATCAACGAGGCGGCCAGCAAGGGCGCTCGCCTCATCGCTTTCCCCGAGACGTGGATCCCCGGTTACCCGTGGCACATCTGGATGAGCTCTCCGGCCTGGGCCATCGGCCGGGGCTTCGTGCAACGCTACTTTGACAACTCACTGAGCTACGACAGCCCGCAGGCCGAGCGTATCCGCCAGGCGGTGCGCAAGGCCGGGATCACCGTCGTTCTCGGCCTGAGCGAGCGCAGTGGGGGCAGCCTCTACATCGCGCAGTGGTTCATCGGGGCCAACGGCGAGACCATCGCCCAGCGCCGCAAGCTGCGTCCGACCCACGCCGAGCGCACCGTGTTCGGCGAAGGCGACGGCAGCCACCTGGCGGTGCACGATGTAGCCGACATCGGGCGCTTGGGCGGTCTGTGCTGCTGGGAACATCTGCAGCCGCTGTCGAAGTACGCGATGTATGCGCAAAACGAGCAAGTGCACGTGGCGGCCTGGCCCAGCTTCTCGCTGTATGACCCGTTCGCGCATGCGCTGGGCTGGGAGGTGAACAACGCTGCCAGCAAGATCTATGCGGTCGAGGGCTCGTGCTTCGTGCTGGCTCCCTGTGCGACCGTGTCGCAAGCCATGGTCGACGAGCTGTGTGACACCGAGGACAAGAAGATGCTGCTGAAAGCCGGTGGCGGCCATGCGGTGATCTATGGTCCCGATGGCAGCCCGCTGGCAGCGAAGCTGGCACCCGATGAAGAAGGCATCCTCTACGCCGACATCAACCTGGGTGCGATCGGTGTGGCCAAAAACGCCGCCGATCCCGCTGGTCATTACTCACGACCAGACGTCACACGCCTGCTCTTCAACAACAAGCCGGCCAACCGGGTAGAGCACTTCAGTCTGCCTGTGGATTCTGGTGCGCCAATGCTGGACACCGTCGAACGCCTGCCATGAAACCTCTTGCGGCGCTGATGCTCTGGGCCTCGCTGACCGGCGGTGTGTGCCTGGCACAGCCGCCGGTCAAAGTCGAAGCGAAAGGCCCCATCAAGGTTGGCGCCGTCAGCAGCATGGCGCTGTTTCCTGAAGCGACGGCTGCGGTGCGGACCTACTTCGCAACGATCAATGATGCCGGCGGCATTCGGGGCAGGAAGCTGGAGTTGATCATCGAGGACGACAAGATCGATCCGAAAACGGCGGCTATGGCGGCCCGCAAGCTGGTTGAACAGGACCAAGTCGTTGCCAACGTGGGCAGTGCAAGCGCTCTGGAGTGCGCAGTGAATGCCGCCTACTACGGCGACAAGAACATGGTGTCGATTCAGGGCACGGGCGTCGACCCGGTCTGCTTCGATTCGCCCAACATTGCGCCCGTCAACACCGGGCCTTATGTCGGTACCGCAGTCGCACTGAAGTTTTTGGCAGACGTGCGGCGACGACAGCGCATCTGCGCAGTCACAGTGGGCTATGCACCTTCCCAGAAGGCCGCCTTCGAACAGATCATCGATGAATGGAAAAAGAAGAGCGGTCGCAACCTTGCCTATGTGGCCATCGGCATCGCCCCCACCGACAGCCTCGCCGAGCAGGTGAAGAAGGCGGTCGAAGCGAAATGCGATGGCCTGGTCTTTACCGCCATCGATTCCGGCGTCATTGACTGGGTGAAAACCGCTCGGTCAATGAAGGCCAACGACATCGACTGGGTGTTCCTGACACCTGCATACACGCAAGACGTGGCCGACACACTGAAAGCGGAGGGCGAAGGCATCTTTGCCATTTCAGAGTTCGAGCCATGGTCCAGCCGGTCCGGCATGTTGACCGACTGGCGCAACACCATGCTCAAGGGTCGCGTGCCATTGACCTCGCTGTCGCAGGGTGGCTATGTGGCCGCCTCGGTGTTCGTCACCGCGCTGCGCGGCATAGAAGGTGACATCACACGCGAATCTGTGACCAAGGCTTTCAAATCCATGGAACCCAGAAAGGTGTCGCTGATGGGCTCGCCATTCAGCTTTGGCCCGGCGCCCCGACACAACCCCAACCGCGCGGCCATCCCTGTGCGGCTTGAAGGTGGCAAGTGGCGCGTGGCGCATTGGGAATACATCACCTACCAGTGAAATCGTTCGCGAGCCCGTGCCGACCAGGGATCGCACCGTTCTACGTGAACAGGGGAGTCAACTGCCATGGAATCCGCCATTCCCGAACAACTGCGCTGCACTCGCACCAGACCTGCACGAGCCTCCAGCGACTACACGCCGCCCTACCCGGCTTGGGTCGCCCAGTTCACCCCCACGACCACACAGATGGTGGTGGGGTGCTTCGGCGTTCAGTGCCAGGGCGGTCGCCGCAAGGCATTGAAGGCCATCCAGCCGATCCTGGACCAATTGAGCCTGCATCACGGCCCGCGCCATCACGATCTGGCTCACCACGTGGATGCAGAGGGGTATGACACGGTGATCGCCATGGCCTACTGGGATGCCATCGCGCCCTTCCAGCAATGGAGGACACGGCCTGACGTGGACGCCTGGTGGCAGGCTCCTGCGAGGCTCGACGAAGGGGTAGGCTACTTTCGCGAGATATTCCTTCCGCATGTGGAGCGCTTCGAGACACTGTTTTCAACGCCAGACAAATTCGAAGGCGCAGCCCTTCTGGCGAGCCACCTCAGCGACGAAATCCAGGAACACGGCTATTGGGGCGGCATGCGCGACCGCATTCCCGCGTCTCAAAACGACGGCTTGGCCGCAGGTCGGGCCAGCGCTGACCGTCCCCGGCCGGGCCATCGGGTGGTCGTGCAAGGCCCGGACAACGTGGCATTGATCCGCTCGGGACAGGACTGGGGCGAGACCGATGGTGAAGAGCGCCGGCTCTACCTCCGCAGTATCGAGCCCGTGCTGGGCGCGGGCATGGACTTCCTGGAACAAAAAGGCGAGTCGGTGGGCTGCCACTACAACCGTTACATGCAACACATCGATCGCGAAGGTGATCCGATCGAGAAGTCGTTCGGGCTGAGCCTGTGGCGCACGCTGGAACACATGGAGCGCTGGTCCGAATCGCATTCGACCCACCTTGCCATCTTCGGCACGTTCATGCAGGTGGTCCAGCAAATGAACTTCCAGCTCAAGCTGAGGTTGTACCACGAAGTGTCCGTGATCAAGGCAGAGGAACAACACTTCGAGTACGTCAACTGCCATCCGAAAACCGGTTTCCTGCGCGTGGGCCAGGCGCAGGAAACCGGTTGATATTCCTCGCAACACCTTCTTGGGTTTTCACGGGCCCCGCAAACGCGGGGCCTCTTTTTTTGTGCGTATGACGCCGGCGCATGGGCTGCAGACGCGATGGCCCCCTGGCGGTGCGATGGGAACACTCCCTGGGGCGGCGTGGACATACCCGTCCTCGCTCCTGCGGCCCGCGCCACCTGCCGGTGGCTTGCGGCCATTCGACACAACCACCTTGGCCCTGAAAGGACCTCTCCATGGAATCCGCCATCCCCAAACACCTGCAATGCCCCCGCTCACGACAGCCGAACAAGCCAGCCGACTACGAACCGCCGTACCCGGCCTGGACCGCGCGCCTGCCGGAGGCGCTGACGCAAATCACCATGGCCTACCTGGGCGTGCAGTGCCCCACAGGCAAAGAAGGCGCCGCGCTGGCCACGGTGGCCGCACTGGTGCACCAGCTGGGACTCAAAGACGCCGCAGCGTTTCACGACATCGCGCACTACACCGACGAGGCCGGTTATCCGACCTGGATGGTGATGGCCTACTGGCCCTCGGTCGAGGCCTTCCAGCGGTGGCAGTCGCAACCGGAGGTCGCCAACTGGTGGAACGCGCCGGCGCGCAGCACCGAAGGTCTGGGGCATTTCCGGGAAGTCTTCACCCCACACGTCACCCACTTCGAAACGCTGTTCTCCAACGATCGGTTCGAGGGCGCAGCCCACATGGCCTCGGGACGCAGCGATGAGATCCGCGAACACGGTTACTGGGGTGGCATGCGCGACCGCCTGCCATCGTCCCAAACGGATGCCATGGCATCTCCGGCCAACGCCCACATCAGCGAACTGCCCTCGCCGGCGAAGGGCCGCGTCAAGCTTCAGGGCCACGACAACATCGCGCTGATCCGCTCGGGTCAGGAGTGGACCGAAACCACGGGCAAAGAGCGGGACCAGTACCTGAAGGACATCGAGCCCACACTGCGCGCGGGCATGGACTTCCTGCGCGACAAAGGTTCGTCGATTGGCTGCTACTTCAACCGCTTCGTGCAACTGGTGGACGTGCAGGGCAAGCCGGTTGAGAAGAGTTTCGGCATGAGCCTGTGGCACACGCTCGAACACATGGAGGCCTGGTCGGAGTCGCATATCACGCACGTCAACATCTTCGGAAAGTTCATGAAGATGGTGAGCGATCTGGGTGGCCCGAATCTGAAACTGCGCCTGTACCACGAGGTGACGGTGTTGCAGGCCAGCGAGCAGTCGTACGAATACGTGAACTGCCATCCTCACACAGGTCTTCTCAACACCCTGGCCCCGGCCGCCAAGCTCTGAAGCTGCGACACACGCACCCCGCCGCAAGGCTTTGCCGCACGCTCTGGCGTGCGGCTTTTTTTTGCGCCACGCAGGCAGCCATGCGGACACCGTCTGGGCTGATGAGGCGATGGTCAAAAGACTCGGCGCTTCAGACACTGGGTCTCCCATCAACCAACCCAGTTTTCTCATCATGGACATCTTTGAAGCCATTGCCAAAAAGGACCTTCACGCCGTCGCAGCGTTGATCAAGAACGATCCGCAGGTTGTGAACGAGCTCTCTCCCGTATTCTTGGGCAACAAAGGCCCCGGTGACTACCCCGAGGGTGTTCGACCCCTCATGTGGGCCACCTTCGTGCTGCGCACCCCTGCCGATACGCCCATCGCCGAGGCGTTGCTGCTGGGCATGGCTGCCGTGAAGTCGGACTTGAACGAAATCGATGTGTTTGCTGGACGCACCGTGCTCCACTGGGCGGCCTACAACGACAACTTGCTCATCCTCCAGATGATGCAAAAATTTGCCGCTGAACACAAGCTCAAGCTGAACTACAACCAGCGCGACAACGGCAACAAGACGCCCACCCAGGTGGCCCTGGGCAAGGGCTTCCACCAGTTCGCCAAGATCATGGCGCCCGAGCGTCTGAAGAACGCGGGCCAGGGCCCGGTTCACCTGGCCATTGTGGGCATGGGCGCCACCGGCACAGGGTTGTTCATCAGGCTGATCCGGGGCATGGTGGAAGCGCCGGCGGTCTACCCCAGGGAAGTCCTCAAGCAGGTCCGCATCTCGCTGATCGACTCGAAGACGGTGCTGGGCCGAGGCATGCCCTACTCTGACGAACTGAACTCCAGCACCTCCATCCTGAACGTGCACGCGGCAGGCATGAGCATCGACAGCACCGATGGCGCCGACTTCCTGAACTACATCAAGGACAAATACCTGCAGGGCGACCTGGAACAGGGGCTGGGCGAGGCCGGATTCCACGGCCTCACGCCGGTGGCACCGCCGAACCCCACCGGCTACTACCCGCGAACCTTCTTTGGCAAATACTGCACCGAGCGCCTGACCCACTGGATCGAGGTCGCCAAGCAGTACGGCATCTCGGTGGACGCTTACCCCACCACCGTGGTGGCCAAGGTGGGCAAGCCCGACAAGGGTGTGATGACGGTGGAACTCAAAGGCTCGGAGTTCAGCACAAAGCCCGGCGCACCCACCAGCAAGCTCGATGCCACCCATGTGTTCAACGCCACCGGTCACTGGGAGCACAAGGTCAAGGCTGCCAAGCCCTACGAGACGATTCCGGGCTGTATCCAGTTCCCAGCCAGCCGGGCCACGCTGGAAGCCAAGGGGGTTTTCAAGCAGCCCACGCACGTGGCGGTGATGGGTTCGTCGCTGTCGGCCATCGACGCTGTGTTCGGTGTGTTGCTGCATCCACAGGTGGGCCACCTCACCTGGGAGGGCAGCAAGCCGACGTACCACCCGCACGTGGATCTGAAGAGCGGCAAGATGCCGTGGCGCGTGACGTGCTATTCCCGCCGCGGCGTGTGGCCCAAAGTGCGCCCCAGCGACAACCGCGACGTGGACGCCAAATGGACGTCACCCGCCATGTACGAAATCCTTCGTCAGGTGTTCAACGGCGGCAAGAGTCTGGACCTGAAAACCTGCGTCCAGCTGCTGGACAACGAAATGGCCGAACTCTACAACCGGCCGCTGCCCGGCGTGGGTGCAAAGCCCGGTGAAAAGAAGCCGCTGCCGTCGGTGATGGAGATGTTCGATCCGCTCAAGCTGCTGGCCGAAGGGGTGCCGCGCAATCCGTGGAACCTCGTGGCCTCGGATGTTCGGGACTGCGACGACGGTGATTCGGGCAGCAACGCCGAGCGCCCCTGGGTGCGCTGGTACCAGATCATCCACGGTCTGTTCCCGGTGATGACCCGCGTGTACCGAGGCTGGAGCCCCAAGGACCGCGCCGACTTCGACAAAAACCTGAACACGCCGTTCCTGTGGGCCTTTGCCCCCATGCCGCTGCACTCGGCCCGCATCCTGCTGGCCATGCACGAAGCGGGCGTGCTGGACCTGTTCCGCACACCGGAGGAAGAAGCGCCCAAGCCCAACGCCGACAAAAAGCACCTCGACTACCCGTACTTTGATGAGGTGGGTGCGAAGAAGATCAACACCCACGAGTTTTTGGCCATCACCACAGGTCTGGGCTCGGATGTGCGACTGGACGCCGGGGAACTGACCCAGGCCGACATGGCGTCGGGTCAACTGACCATCCAGGACCAGGACGCGCCCGATCCCAAGGACGAGAACACCTTCTTCCTGGCCGACGACGATTCCTACGAGTTCCTGGATGTGCAGGGCAATCACTCCCCTGCGCGGCGGGGCGTGGGCTTCTTCTCGCACGCCAGCTACTTCATGATCCAGGCCGTACCGGCGGTGGTGGGGCACACCCGCAACGTCGCCGAGCTGTACCTGGCGGAGTTCATCACCCGGCTGCTGGGCGATGCGACCAAGGCGATTCCGGAGCAGAAGCCGTTCGGCCGGCCAGGAACCGGTCCGCAGGATCAGAAGTCGAAGCTCTGACGCTCAATCCGCACGCGGTCGCTGCATGAAACCAAAACGTTTTTGCAACGCCGCGTGTTCAACCGGCACGGGCGCCCAAAGCCCGGCGCCCACCCAGTCGGCCGCAAGGGCCACGTCGGCGCTGTGCACCAGCCCGACACCCAAGTTGGTCACCAGATACAGCCTGCCGGATTCGTCCAGCAGGCTGTCCTGCGTCTGAACCTCCACACCGGTGTGGGACAACACGCGCCCATCGGGCTGCAGGCGCCACACCCAGGGGGTGTCTTCAAGCTCCACGTACACCCGCTGCGGACCGTTCTGAAAGTACCACTGCCCGCTGTCGTCAGCGGCGTAGTTGCGCTGGATGAAGTCGATGAGTTTTTCGTGCTGGAGCAGCGAGCCCTTGCTCTGAGGAAATGGGCCAGCGGCCTGCACGCGGTCGTCGCGCATGTACCAGTTGCCGCGCGCGTCCAGCCCCAGCCAGCCGAAGCAGTTGGGCACATTGGGCCATTTGGCCATGGCGGCCTTGACGATGTCGTCCATGGGTGTTCGATCAGAGGTGAGCGAGCAGCCAGTGTCCCACGGCATCGGGCATGGCGCGCACATGGCCAGGCAGGCCCAAGGCACCATGCGAGACCGGAAAGCCGACGTGTCCGCCCTGCCCGGGCTGCCAGAGGGTTACATGCCGGCCAACCTGTTGCGCTGTCGGCAAAGAGGCTGCGGGCACGAAGGGGTCGTTGAGCGCATTGAGCGCGAGCGCGGGCACGCGGATGTGGTGCAGCACGGGTTTGGCCGAGGCACGCGACCAGTAGTCCGGTGTGTCGCGAAAGCCGTGCAGCGGCGCGGTGAAGAGGTTGTCGAACTCGAAGAGGTCGCGCGCGGCCAGCAGCGCCTCGCGATCGAACAGGCCGGGGTGCTGCTCCAGCTTCTTCAAGGCTTTGGGCACCATGCTGGCGAGAAACATGCGCGTGTAAACCAGCCGGTTGAAGCCGCGCCCGATGGCGTGGCCGCCCGCGGCCAGGTCCAGCGGCGAACAAATCGCGGCCACTGCGCGCACCTGCGCGGCCGCGGACTCGCCCATCTCGGCGGCCCAGCGCATGAGCGCGTTACCGCCCAGTGAAACACCCACGGCGATCAGGGGCCGGTCCGGATGTTCGAGCGCAAAGCGCTTGAGGATCCAGTCGATCTCTTCGAAATCGCCCGAGTGGTAGGCGCGTGGCGCGCGGTTGAGTTCACCCGAGCAGCCGCGGAAATGCGGCACGGCGAAGGCCAGGGCGTTGGTCGCCGCAAAATCGGCGAAGGCCACCGAGTACTGGCTGGCCGAAGAGCCTTCGAGTCCATGGAACAGCACCAGCAAGGGCGCACCAGCGGGCGCGGCGAGCTGCGCCTGATCAATGTCGACGAAATCCCCGTCGGGCGTGGTCCAGCGGCTGCGCGTCCACCGGGGCGCGAGGCCAAAGTGCCGGCGGCTGGCCAGCGCGGCCCACAAGGTCTGCGCATTGCCACCGGGCAGCCACCAGGGCGCGGTGTAGGGGAACGGGACAGCGCTCAATGCAGGACCGGTTGGTTGGTGAGCACCTCAACCGGCTCGGTGCGCAGGCCCGGGCTGGCATGGTGGGCCACCATGCGCCAGCCTTGCGCCGTTTTGGTGTACACGTTGGTGGCCACCACCCAGGCGTGCTGCAAGCCATCGTCGCTCATCACCGCCACACGCTCAACCACGCTGTGCACGCTGCAGGCGCCCGCCTCCAGGCGTCGCACCTTTTCGGGAAAGGCCTGCACGCTGCCGTTGGCAAACATCGCCTCGAACGCCGAACGCACCGCCGCATGACCGACCAGCCGGGGGCCGCCCGGGTGCACGCAGACGATGTCGTCTTCGTCGGTCCAGCAGGCCATGAGGCGTTCGATGTCGGCGTGTTGCAGCGCGTCGTAGAACGCGGCTTCCGTATCGTCCGGGGAGCTCGGCGGGAGTTTGGGTTTTCGCATGCGCCGTATTTTGACGGCAGCGCCTCTTCTGTGCGCCCGGGCGCACCGCCAATTGCCTCGCCCCGGGGGTATAGTCCCGCAGATTCGAGGCTCACCCAGAGCCTCCGCACGAACGGCCCGCCGGCCTTTGGAGGTTTCATGCACACATCCTTGCGCTCCCCGTTCGTCCGGCTGGGCACCTGGCTTGCCGCCTTGTTGCTGTCGATCAGCCTCACCGGCTGCGGCTACAACGACTTCCAGCGGCTCGACGAACAGACGCAGTCGGCCTGGTCCGAGGTGCTCAACCAGTACCAGCGCCGCGCCGACTTGATTCCCAACATCGTCGCTACCGTCAAGGGCGAGGCCAACTTCGAACAGGAGACGCTCACGCGCGTGATCGAGGCGCGCTCCAAGGCCACCAGCATCCAGGTGACGCCCGAGACACTGAACGACCCCGCCGCCATGCAGCAGTTCCAGAACGCGCAGGGCGAGCTGGGCAGCGCGCTCAGCCGCTTGATGGTGGTGGTGGAGCAGTACCCCAACCTCAAGGCCAACCAGGGCTTCAGCGACCTCCGCGTACAACTCGAAGGCACGGAGAACCGCATCACCGTGGCCCGCAACCGCTATATCCAGACGGTGCAGGAGTACAACGTGCTTTCGCGCAGTTTCCCGAGCAACCTCACCGCCATGGTGTTCGGCTACAAACCCAAGGCCAACTTCCAGGTGGCCAACGAAGCGGCCATCTCGGCACCCCCCACGGTGGACTTCAAGAAGCCATGACGCGCTTCTGGGCCCGGTGCCTGCTGGCGCTGGGGCTGTGGTGGGTGCTGGCCTTCGCGTCGGCCCAGGGCCTGGTGCCGGTGCCTGCGCTGAGCGCACGCGTGATCGACCAGACCGCCACGCTCGACGCTGCAAGCCTCGCCGCCATCGAGGCCAAGCTGGCGGCGTTCGAGCAGTCCAACGGCTCACAGGTGGTGGTGCTGATGGTGCCGACCACCGCCCCGGAGGACATCGCCGATTTCACCCAGCGCGTGGGCGATGCCTGGAAGATCGGGCGCGCCGACGTGGGCGATGGCGCGCTGTTCGTGATCGCCAAGGACGACCGGCGCCTGCGCATCGCCACGGCCAAGGCGCTCGAAGGTGCGATCCCCGACCTGATGGCGCGCCGCATCATCGACAGCGCCGTGACCCCCGCCTTTCGCCGAGGCGAATACGCCGGCGGCATCAACGCCGGCGTCGACCAGATCCTGGCTCGCATCCGTGGTGAAGAGCTGCCTCTGCCGGATGCAACCACCGCCCAACGCGCGGCAGGTTCCAGCGATTTTGAGTGGATGGACGCGCTGATCTTTCTGGTGTTCGCCGTTCCCATGCTCTCGGGTTTGCTGCGTGGCATGTTCGGCAACAAGCTGGGCACCGTGTTCACCGGCGTGGGTGCGGGTGCGCTGGCCTGGATATTGACCACGGTGGTGTGGGTGGCCATCGGAGCCGGCTTGCTCGGCATGATCGCGGCACTGTTCATGC
>QBMB01000090.1:0-14232 GCA_003241965.1 Burkholderiales bacterium
CCCCATCCCCGCAGATCAGCCCCTGCCGCACCGCAAGGTGATCCGCAGCTGGCTGACCCCCATCGTCGAACGCCGCACCGCGCGCGCCATCTCCCTCCTGGCGCTGGACTGGGCGATCTTTACCGCGCTGATGGTGGCCACCGTGCTGCTGTCGGCCTGGTGGGCCAAACTGCTGTGCGGCCTGGCGGCGGGCTTCATGATCGGGCGCCTGTTCATCATCGGCCACGACGCCTGCCACCAGAGCTACACGCCGCACCGGGGGCTCAACCGCGTACTGGGCCGCATCGCCATGCTGCCCTCGCTCACGCCCTACAGCCTGTGGGAAGTGGGGCACAACGTGGTGCACCACGGCTACACCAACCTCAAAGGCGTGGACTTCGTCTGGGCACCGCTGACCCGCGCCGAGTTCGAGGCGCTCGGCCCCGGCCAGCGCGCGCTTGAGCGCCTCTACCGCAGCGGCTGGGGGCCGGCGGCCTACTACCTGGTGGAGATGTGGTGGAAGCGCATGTTCTTTCCGCGCAAGACCTACCTGGGCACGCGGCGTGCCGAGTTTGTGTGGGACGGCGTGATCGTGGTGGCCACCGCCGCCGTGTGGATCGGTGCGCTGGTGGCGTCTGCCCTGGCCACGGAGCAGTCGGTCGCCTTGCTGGTGGGCTTGGGCTTCGGCGTGCCTTTCCTGTTCTGGAACGCCATGATCGGTTTCGTGGTCTACGTGCACCACACCCACACCGCCGTGCAGTGGCACGACGACAAGTCGGCCTGGGCGCGCGCCGCACCTTTTGTGTCCACCACGGTGCACCTCACGTTTCCACTGCGCATCGGCGCGCTGCTGCACCACATCATGGAGCACACCGCGCACCACGTGGACATGAGCATCCCGCTCTACAAGCTGGAAGGCGCGCAGCAACTGCTGGAAACCGCCTTGCCCGGGCGCATCACGGTGCAGCGCTTTTCCTGGCGCTGGTACTTCGACACCGCTCGCCGCTGCAAGCTCTACGACTTCGATCGCCGGTGCTGGACCGATTTTGAAGGCCGCTCGACCTCGAAGAAACACGCATTGGCAATCGCCACCAGCGCCTGAACCACTTTCGCGGAGCGCTTGCAGGCTTGTCGATTCAGTACACCAGCCGACCGGATCGGCCAATCACCCCGATGTCGACGAACTGGGAACCAACGTTGCCACCGGCGAAGTCGATGTTGTAACCGCCCAGATCCATTCGCACACTGTGCAGCGTCTTGGCCAGTTGCTTGGGCGTGGCGTCGGGACCTGCACGACGCAAGCCTTCCGTGACCACCCTGGCCGCGAGGTATCCCACCAGATGGAGCTGAGAGGGGTCGGTTCCTGGAGGCGCATGGCGCTGCATGGTTTCATGAAATGCGCGGGTCAATCCCGTGGTGCGTGTCGAGGGGTTGGGCGTGATCTGCGCCAGCGCCACACCTTCTGCCGAGCTCACGCTGCTCTTGTCGATGATGCCCTTGACGGGCACGTAGGACATCCCGTATACGGGTGTGCTGTTGCCTGCCTGCCGCAGATCGCGAATCAGCGATGAGCCGCTGTTGGGCGCAAGGATCATCACGTAGGCTTGTGCGCCCGACTTGACGAGTTCACTCGCTGCCAGCTTGAGGTCATCCGATCCCATGGGCACGGCAACGCGGTGTGTGATCGCAAGCTTCAGTTTTGGAGCCAGGCTGTCGGCGAAAGCCAGGCCGCTTTTCCCGAAAGGGAGATCCTGGTACGCAATGGCCACCCTGGTCGTTCCAATGGTGGAGAGGTGCTTCAGGATGCGGCCCAATTGAGCATTGTCGCCAGCGTGGATGTGAAACATCCATGGACTCCCGGGAGATCGCAGGCTGTCGGCACCCGGCGTGATCCCCACCGCGGGAATCTCCAGTTTCTCCAGCGTCTGGTCTTTCAGCAACGCCGTTACCGTCGCCGATCCCAGCAGGTTGATGAACGCCATGGGACGGTCTCGCTGTGCAACCAGCTTCAGCAGTCGAACGTTTTCTTCTGGCGCGTAGCGGTCGTCTTCGCTGAGCAGCCTGATGGATCTCCCGGCGACCCCGCCCTCTGCGTTGACCTGATCAAAGTAGGCTTTGGCGCCCACATAGTTGGCCATGCCGTTGGCACCCAGAGGGCCGCTCATGGGCGCCACCTGAGCAATGACCCAATCTGCGCTGTGGGCGCACATCGTCGAGAAGCACAACGTTATGGATATCAAGAAGCGGTTCCACATGGGGGTCTCCTGTTGGGCGAATGGACGCATTCGCATTGAGGAATGCATGGTTTCAGTGCGCCCGGTGATGGGCAATGCTGCGAATGCAGCATTCCAGGGTGGTCTGCGAGAATTCGGTCACGTGCCGGCGTGTTGCGGCGTCTCTCGTTGTCCAGGAGGCTCATCATGAAATGGGAAAACAACCGCGAATCCGACCAGGTTGAAGACCGGCGCTCGCAACCGGGCGGCGGTTTCGGTGGCGGTCGGGGTGGGGGCGGGCGCAACATCGGCCTGGGCACCATCGCGGTGGCGCTGGTGGCGGGCTGGATCTTCGGCATCAACCCCATGACCATCCTGGGTGCGCTCAGCGGAGGTGATCTGTCGGCGCCCGCCCAGGTGGAGACCACGCAAGGCCCCGCCAAGGCACCCACCGACGACATGGGCCGCTTCGTGGCCTCGGTGCTCGGAGGCACCGAAGACGTGTGGGGCCCCATGTTCCAGCAGGCCGGATCGACTTACCAGAAACCGCGCCTGGTGCTGTTTCGCGGCGCCACACCCACAGCCTGCGGCACCGGCCAGTCGGCCATGGGGCCGTTTTACTGCCCGGGCGACCAGAAGGTCTACATCGATCTCGCCTTCTACGACACCTTGCGCAACCAGCTTGGTGCGCCGGGCGACTTTGCGCAGGCCTATGTGATCGCGCACGAGGTGGGTCACCACGTGCAGAACCTGCTGGGCATCACCGGCAAGATGGACGAAATGCGTGGCAAGGTGGGCCAGCGCGAATTCAATGCCATGTCGGTGCGGGTCGAGTTGCAGGCCGACTGTTTTGCCGGCATCTGGGCGCACCACAACCAGAAGACCGGCGCCATTCTGGAGCCGGGCGATGTGGAAGAGGCCATGAACGCCGCCGCCGCCATTGGCGACGACGCCCTGCAGCGCAAGAGCCAGGGCCAGGTGGTCCCGGACAGCTTCACCCACGGCACCAGCGAGCAGCGCCAGCGGTGGTTCAACAACGGGTTGAAGACCGGCCGCGTGCAGGCCTGTGACACGTTCAAGTCAACGAGCCTTTGACCCTGCCGGCGCCGTCGCGGACGGTTCTGGGCGAAAAGTGGTCAAAGTGCGACAATGACGGGCTAACTTTGACGCACATGACTCAATCTTTCTCCGAACTGTCTCTCTCCCCCGCCCTCGAGCGTGCCGTGGCCGAAATGGGCTACGAGACCATGACGCCGATCCAGGCGCAGGCGATTCCCGTGGTGCTGCAAGGCCGTGACGTGATGGGCGCCGCCCAGACCGGCACCGGCAAGACGGCGGCCTTCACGCTGCCCCTGCTGCAGCGCATGATGAAACACGAAAACGCGTCCACCTCGCCCGCGCGCCACCCCGTGCGCGCTCTGGTGCTGCTGCCCACGCGCGAACTGGCCGACCAGGTGGCCGAGCAGGTCAAGCTCTACGCCAAGTACACCCAGCTGCGCAGCATGGTCGTGTTCGGCGGCATGGACATGAAGCCGCAGACGGCCGAGCTCAAGAAGGGTGTCGAGGTTCTCGTGGCCACACCGGGTCGCCTGCTCGATCACATCGAAGCGAAGAACTGCGTGCTCAACCAAGTGGAATATGTGGTGCTGGACGAAGCTGACCGCATGCTCGACATCGGTTTCCTGCCCGACCTGCAGCGCATCCTCTCCTACTTGCCCAAGCAGCGCACCACGCTGCTGTTCTCTGCCACCTTCTCCACCGAAATCAAGCGCCTGGCTGGCAGCTATCTGCAGGATCCTGTGACGATCGAAGTGGCGCGCTCCAACGCCACCGCGTCCACCGTGGAGCAGCACTTCTACAGCGTCGACGACGACGACAAGCGCAGTGTGCTCAAGAAGATCCTGGCCGAGCGTGGCCTCAAGCAGGCTTTTGTGTTCGTCAACAGCAAGCTAGGTTGTGCGCGGTTGGCGCGTTCGCTGGAGCGCGAGGGCCTGAACACCACCGCCCTGCATGGCGACAAGAGCCAGGACGAGCGCCTGAAGGCGCTGGAAGCCTTCAAGAGCGGCACGGTCGATCTGTTGGTCTGCACCGACGTGGCCGCGCGCGGGCTGGACATCAAGGACGTGCCGGCGGTGTTCAACTTCGACATCCCGTTCAACGCCGAAGACTATGTGCACCGCATCGGCCGCACCGGCCGTGCCGGCGCCTCGGGCCTGGCGGTGTCCTTCGTGAGTTCGCGCGACGCGCGCCTCATGGGTGATCTGGAAAAACTGCTGGGCAAGAAGCTCGAACTCGAGGCCCTGGAACTCGAAGCGGACAAGCGCCCTGCGGGTCGCTTCAACGACGGGCAGCGTGCCTGGCAGACGCCCGAGGGTGGCGAAGAGCGCAGCGAACCTCGCGAGCCCCGTGAACCCCGCGAGATGCGCCCACCGCGCGACCGCGAAGTCCGCAGCGAAGCGCGTGGCGAAGGCCGCACGGCACCCGTCAGCCGCCCCGTGCGCGCGCCGCGCGCCCCGGCCGACCCGTTGTTCGACAAACCCTACGAGCCCAGTGCCAGCAGCGATACGCCACCTTCGTGGGAAGCTTCTGCCCGGGCGACCGCGCGCACGGTGTCGCCCAACATCAAGTCCCGCAAGAAGGTGCCGGCGCTCTTCAAGAGCGCTCCTGCACAGGTGCAGGTCGAAGAGCCTGTTCCGGCGCCGGTGCAGGAAGACTGAGCCCTGCCTGCGCTCAGGACCGCTGGCCTGGGACCTGGGCCTGCTCGCAGCGCACGGCGATGCGTTCCACCTGACCCGGCTCGCTCAAGATGCGTGCCGCTGTCAGGCAGCCTCCCCACACACAACCCGTGTCCAGCGCCAACACGTCTTCGCGACGCGCGTCACCCAATGTGGACCAGTGGCCAAATGCCACGGGCACGCCCGCCGTGCGCCGACCCGGCACGTCGAACCAGGGCATGAAGCCTGCTGGTGCGCGGTCAGCTCCCTCGTTGCTGTCGAACTCCATGACGCCTTGTGCGGTACACAAGCGCAGCCGCGTGAACGCATTGACCACGACCCGCAGGCGATCGGCTCCCTTGAGCGAATCGCTCCACAAAGCCGGCTCATTGCCGTACATCTGTTGGAGGAACGCGGTCCAGTCGGGGCTGCGCAGCGCGCTCTGCAGTTCTTGCGCGCGCGCCATCGTGTCGGCCAGGTCCCACTGCGGCAGCACGCCGGCGTGCACCATCAACCAGCCGTGCTCAAACAGCGCCATGGGACGCTGTCGCAGCCAGTCGAGCATCGTGTCGCGGTCGGGCGCGGTGAGGATGTCGTCCAGCGTGTCGCCGCGGTGCGGCTTGCGCACGCCGTGCGCAGCGGCCAGCAGGTGCAGGTCGTGGTTGCCCAGCACACAGTGCGCAGAGCCTTGCAGTGCCATCAGCCGGCGCAGAACTTGCAATGACGCAGGTCCGCGGTTCACCAGATCGCCCAGCAGGTACAGCGTGTCGCGGCTCGGTGAGAAGTCCAGCTGGTCGAGCAGGCGGCCCAGCGGTTCGTCACACCCCTGCACATCCCCAATCATGTAAAGTGCCATCGGCCGATTATGGACATTCTCCTCATTGTTTTCCTCACGCTGCTCAACGGCGCGTTTGCCATGTCCGAGCTGGCGCTGGCCTCCAGCCGCAAGGCCCGGTTGGCGGCCATGGCCGAGGCGGGGGACAAGGGCTCCATCACCGCGCTGAAGCTGCTGGAAAACCCAACGCAGTTCCTTTCTTCGGTGCAGGTCGGCATCACCTCCATCGGCATGCTCAACGGCATCGTGGGCGAGGCTGCGTTCAGCGACGACCTGGGTGTGTGGATGCAGACACAAGGTCTCACCGAGGCCACGGCCAACATCATGTCCACCGCGCTGGTGGTGGTGGTCATCACCTTCATCACCATCGTCTTCGGCGAGTTGGTGCCCAAGCGCATCGGCCAGCTGTATCCCGAGGCCGTCTCGCGCTGGGTCTCGCGCCCCATGGCTTTTGTGGCCAAGGCCGCCAAACCTTTCGTGTGGCTGCTCACGCAGACCACGCAGGGCATGTTGAAGCTGCTGCGCATCGACACCAACGCGGTGCAGCACGTGACCGAAGAAGAAATCAACGCCAGTCTGGAAGAGGGCGTGGACGCCGGCATCATCGAAGAACATGAGCACCAGATGGTGCGCAACGTGTTCCTGCTCGACGACCGCCAGCTCACCTCCATCATGGTGCCGCGCTCAGAAATCGAGTGGCTGGACGCGCAGGACAACATCGACGTGGCAGTGCAGCGCGCCTGGACCACGGGCCATTCGTGGTACCCGGTGTGCCGCGACGGGCTCGACGACGTGGTGGGTGTGATCCATCTGCCGCGCATGCTTGCCTTGCAGGCCGAGGGCAACAACGAGACGCTGATGCGGCATGTGCAACCGGCCGTGTTTGTGCCCGAGACGCTCACCGGCATGGAACTGCTGGAGCAGTTCCGCGAACGCGCCACCCGCATGGTGTTTGTGGTGGACGAGTACGGCGTGGTGCAGGGCCTGCTCACGCCGCTGGACATGCTGGAGGCCATCACGGGCGAACTCTCGCCGCACGCTGCGGTGGACGCATGGGCCACGCAGCGTGAGGACGGTGCGTGGCTGATCGACGGCGCCATGCCCGTGACCGAACTCAAGTCGCGCCTGGACATCGACGAACTGCCCGACGAGGACAAAGGCCGCTACAACACGGTGGCGGGCCTCATGCAGACGGTGGCGGGCGATCTGCTCGCCCAGGCCGACAGCGTGGACTGCGCAGGCTGGCGCTTCGAGGTGCTGGTGCTCGACGGCCGGCGCATCGACCAGGTGCTGATTTCCCGCCTGGCCGATGCCGAAACGGCGGCTGACGTCGACGGCTGAAGCCGCCAGCGCCTCACGATTCAGCGGTGGTTCGGTCCGTCGTCCGTTCCACGGCCGCGGCGCGCGTCGCCGGGCGCATCGTCGGCGCCCCGCGCGCGGCGTGCGTCACCCGGGCTGTCATCGGCTCGCGAGTGGCTGGCGGAGTTGCCTCTGCTGGCATGGGCGCCATCGTCTCCGCCGCGCCCTCTGCCGCTGTCGTGCCCACCGGATGACGATGAGCTGCCCGAGGATGACGAGCTGCCGCTATGACCGCTGCCGCCATGACCGCTGCCCGATCCGCCTCCGGACCCGGACCCGGACCCGCCGTTCTTGGCAAGGACTGAGCTGGATCCGATCGCCAGGGCAAGGGCGGCGATGAGTGCTGCAAGGGTGCTGATGTGTTGGCTTCGCATGGGAGGCTCCTGGGTGAAGTGTGGGTGTGAGTTGCTTGCGTGGGAATATTTCCCACGTGCCAAGTATTCGTGGGAAATATTCCCACGTCAATCGCTTTGTGTGATTTTTTCCCACAGAAGTCGTTACCATCGGTATCACCATGCCGTCTCGCCCTGATGTCCGCCCTGCCCCTGGTGCCACAACGGGTCCATCGCCAGCACTGGTGGCCGCCTTGCGGCGCGTGCTGCGCCCGTTGGTGGGCTTGATGGTGGCGCGCGGCATCACCTACCCTCACTTGAGTGACCTTCTCAAAGGGCTTTTTGTCGAGGTGGCCGAGCGCGACTTCCGTCTCGACAACAAGCTGCCCACCGACAGCCGCGTGAGCCTGGTCAGCGGCGTGCACCGCAAGGACGTGAGTCGCCTGCGTGCCAACCCGCAACGCCGGGAAACTCCGCCAGCTGCCACGGTCACGCTCGCCTCGCAGGTTTTCTCCCGCTGGTTGGGCGACCCGGCCTGGCGCGGCAGCCGCGGGGCGCCGCGACCGCTGCCACGCCTGGCCAGCGAAGGAGGTGATCGGTCGTTTGAGGCGCTGGTTGCCGGCATCAGCAGCGACATCCGGCCCCGCGTTGTGCTCGATGAATGGCTCAATCGCGGACTGGTGACCCTGGACGAACGCGACCGCGTGTGCGTCAACGTCCAGGCCTTCGTGCCCGCGCGGGGCGAGGACGACAAGCTCTTCTATTTCGCTTTGAACCTGCACGACCACGCGGCTGCTGCCAGCCACAACCTGCTGGGTGGAGATCCCTTTTTTGACCGCAGCGTGCACGCCGACGGTTTGAGTCCGGCATCAGTGCTGGCCTTGAAGGCGTTGGCCGCTGAGCACGGCATGCAGACATTGCTGGCGTTGAACGAGGCCGTGCAGGCTGCCGAGCGGCGCGACCGCGACAGACCCGCTGATGCACCTCGCGAGCGCTTCACGCTGGGCGTGTACGTGTTCACCACGCCGCAAGAGAGCGGCAGTCCTGGAGAACCTGAATGAATCCCCTGTTGCAGCGCAGCCTGGCGCTGCTGGTGTTGTTGCTGTCTGCTTGTTCGGCCCAAGCGCCAGCGCTTGTCCCGCAAGCGCAGCGCTCTGCAGTCGCATGCAGCGCAGCGTCCCCGCTGAACCCTGCCGCACAGATCCCAGGAATCGGGGGCACTGGAGCCGTTGCCTCCATGGACCCAGGCGGCATCGGAGGTACGGGTCAGATGGCGCAAGAAGGTGCCGGCATGGGTGGCACCGGGATCGTGGGCGTGGTCACCGGTTTCGCCAGCGTGTGCGTCAACGGGGTTGAGGTTGAGGTCGAGTCCGACACGCCCGTGCAACGCGATGGGCAAGGCGCATCGTTGTACGAACTGGCCGTGGGCCAGTTGGTGGCGGTCCGTGCGCAAGGAACCGGGACCGAGGTTCGGGCGCAGCGCATCGAAATGCTCGATGCGGTGGTGGGCCCGGTCGAGGCCATCGATACCGATCGGCAGGCGTTGCGCGTGCTGGGCCAGCGCGTGAGGGTGCTGGCCGTGGCCGATCTGGCGCCATTGAAGTCCGGAGACTGGGTGCGCGTGAGCGGTCACCGGCTCGCCAACGGTGAGGTGCGCGCTTCGCGGGTGCAGGTGCTTCCCGTGGGAGAGCCTCGTGTGGCACAGGCGTTGGGTCTGGTGGAGCCCGATGGTGCCGGTGGCTGGCGCCTCGGTGGCACACCGGTTGCCTGGCCGCCTGGTCAGGCCTCACCGGCTACTGGCCAAGAGTGGTTGGTGCAAGGCACCTGGGACGGTCAACGCCTGCAGCCGCAGCGGATGGTGCCTCAGCCCACGCGTCGAGCCCTGGGCGAGGCCCGCACGGTTGTTCTGCAGGGTTATGTGCACCGGTTCAGTGGCAGAGAGTTGCAACTGGGTTACGAGATGGTGCATCTGGGCGCCGATCTCGTGGTTCGCGGCGGTGTTCTGGAGTCCTTGCGCGTGGGTCAACCCGTGCAGGTTCGAGGTCACCTTGACGGGCAGAACCGTGTCACGGCAACCGAACTGTCGGTGGGGCGTGAGGGTGGACGCGGCGCCCGCAGCGGTGGCGAGAGCGGGGACGACAGCGGAGGTCGTCGCGGCCGCAACAGAGGGGGTGACGGAGAGAGCGGCAGCGGCAGCAGCGGCAGCAGCGGGAGCAGCGGCAGCAGTGGAAGCAGTGGAAGCGGAAGCGGAAGCGGAAGCGGAAGCGGAAGCGGAAGCGGAAGCGGAAGCGGAAGTGGGGGGCGTGGCGGACGGAGTTGACCCGACTCGGTCTGGGACCACCCCCCTGGGCAACAGCGCATGCGACTGGGCGCAACCAGAAGATTGCGCCCACATTCCTTGAAATCACGAGCGTCCGACCCTCCGGCGCGGGCGCGGTCATGGGTTCTCGATTCAGGGTTTCTTAATCGAGCGCCCAGTAAGTTTGAATTTACCTTATGTGACATCGTTTCTACAGTCCGTCCATGCCCAGTGTTTTCCAACCCCGACACGAGGAGACGACGTGACCGAAACCAACGACGACAGCATCATCACCGATGCCAAAAAGCGCTACAGCGCAGGTGTGCTGAAGTACAAACAGATGGGCTACTGGCAACCCGACTATGTGCCCAAGGACACCGATGTCATCGCGATGTTCCGCATGACGCCGCAGGAAGGCGTGGACTCCGAGGAGTGCGCCGCTGCCGTGGCCGGTGAGTCGTCCACCGCCACCTGGACGGTGGTGTGGACCGACCGCCTGACCGCTTGTGATCTGTACCGCGCCAAGGCCTATCGCGTGGACAGGGTGCCCAACACAGGTCCCGGCACAAAGACCGAGCAACAGTACTTTGCCTACATCGCTTATGACCTCGATCTCTTCGAGGGCGGCTCGATCGCCAACCTCACGGCGTCGATCATCGGCAACGTGTTCGGTTTCAAGGCGGTCAAGGCGCTGCGCCTGGAAGACATGCGCATTCCGGTCGCCTATCTCAAAACCTTTCAGGGCCCGGCCACCGGTGTCATCGTCGAGCGCGAGCGCCTGGACAAGTTCGGGCGCCCGCTGCTGGGCGCCACCACCAAACCCAAGCTCGGCCTGAGTGGTCGCAACTACGGCCGCGTGGTCTACGAAGGTCTCAAGGGCGGTCTCGATTTCATGAAGGACGACGAGAACATCAACTCGCAGCCCTTCATGCACTGGCGTGATCGTTTCCTGTATTGCATGGAAGCCGTGAACAAGGCGAGTGCTGCCAGCGGGGAGGTCAAAGGCCACTACCTCAACGTGACCGCCGGCACCATGGAAGAGATGTACGCACGCGCCGAGTTCGCCAAGAGCCTGGGCAGCGTGATCATCATGATCGACCTGGTGATCGGCTACACCGCCATTCAGAGCATGGCGCTGTGGGCACGCAAGAACGACATGATCCTGCACCTGCACCGCGCGGGCAACAGCACCTATTCGCGCCAGAAGAACCACGGCATGAACTTCCGCGTGATCTGCAAATGGATGCGCATGGCGGGTGTGGACCACATCCACGCCGGCACCGTGGTCGGCAAGCTCGAAGGCGACCCGATGATGATCCGCGGCTTCTACGACACGCTGCTGGACACGCACACGCCGATGCAACTGGAGAAGGGCCTGTTCTTTGAGCAGGACTGGGCATCGCTCAACAAGGTGATGCCGGTGGCCTCGGGCGGCATCCACGCTGGCCAGATGCACCAGCTGCTCACCTACCTGGGCGACGACGTGGTGCTGCAGTTCGGCGGCGGCACCATCGGCCACCCGATGGGTATTCAAGCGGGCGCGACGGCCAACCGCGTGGCGCTCGAAGCCATGGTGCTGGCGCGCAACGAAGGCCGTGACATCTGGAACGAAGGCCCGCAGATCCTGCAGGACGCCGCCAAGTGGTGCTCGCCGCTGAAGGCAGCGATCGACACCTGGGGCGACATCAGCTTCAACTACGAATCGACCGACACCGCGGACTTCGTGCCGACGGCCACCGCAAGCGCCTGAAGGAGACACACACCATGATGACCAACCACGGCAAACGCCTGACCCAGGGCCAGTTCTCCTACCTGCCCGACCTCACCGACGCACAGATCAGCAGCCAGATCGAGTACGCGCTCAAGCACAACTACGCGGTGGGCGTCGAATACACCGACGACCCACATCCGCGCAACACCTACTGGGAGATGTTCGGCAACCCCATGTTCGATCTGAAAGACCCGGCCGGCATCCTGATGGAAATCAACAACTGCCGCAAAGCCTTTCCGCAGCACTACGTCCGTGTGACCGCTTTCGACTCGACACAGGGCGTGGAGTCGCCGCGCATGTCGTTCATCGTCAACCGACCCACCAACGAGCCGGGCTTTGGCTTGGCGCGGACCGAAGCGGAAGGGCGCCAGGTGCGTTACCGCATCAGTTCGTACGCCACCGACAAGCCCGAAGGTGAACGTTATTGAGGCGGGGGTCCAGGCCGTGAACGACCTGTCGAAACCGGAGGGGGCCGCAGCGCCCCCCCGCACCGTGGCCGATGTCCTGGCGCAAAGCCAGGTCGAAGCGGTCATGGACGAGCTGGACCGCGACCTCATCGGCCTGGCGCCGGTGAAGACGCGCATTCGCGACATCGCCGCGCTGCTGGTGGTCGACAAGCTGCGCCTGAACCTCGGCCTGCAGGCGCAGACACCGTCGCTGCACATGAGCTTCACCGGCAACCCCGGGACGGGCAAGACCACGGTGGCCATGCGCATGGCCGAGATCCTTCACCGCCTGGGCTATGTGCGAAAGGGCCATGTGGTCAGCGTCACGCGCGACGACCTCGTGGGCCAGTACATCGGCCACACCGCGCCCAAGACCAAGGAGGTGCTGAAGAAGGCCATGGGCGGCGTGCTGTTCATCGACGAGGCCTACTACCTGTACCGCCCCGAAAACGAGCGCGACTATGGGCAGGAGGCGATCGAGATCCTGCTGCAGGTGATGGAGAACCAGCGCGACGACCTGGTGGTCATCGTTGCCGGCTACAAGGACCGCATGGACACCTTCTTCAAGTCCAATCCGGGTCTGTCATCGCGCATTGCCCACCACCTCGACTTTCCCGACTACGGCCAGGGCGAACTCCTGGACATCGCCGACCGCATGCTCGGCACCATGAACTACCGCTTCGGCGAGGGTGCCCGTGAGGCCTTCGATAGCTACCTGCAGCGCCGCATACCGCTGCCGCACTTCGCCAATGCGCGCAGCGTGCGCAACGCGCTGGACCGCTCGCGCCTGCGCCAGGCCAGCCGCCTGTTCGTTGACCGGGACCGCGAACTCACCCGCGACGACCTCACCACCCTCATGCCCGCCGACATCCTGGCCAGTCGGCTGTTCAGCGCGACGCCTGCGCCACAGGGCCGGTAGCGGGGTACATCCGTCACAACCCCGGTTTTGTTTGAGAAATAAGTCATGAATGGCCAGAAAAAGAGGGGCTAGTAGTTCTTTGGAAGTATGTTGTGCCGGGTCTCGATTGAAGACCATCTGCCCCACCGAACGATCGGCGGGTGAAGGCAGTGCGTGCCGGGTCCCGCCGGAACGTTGCAGAACAACGATTCCACAGGACCTCCGCAATGACTTCCATTTTTCGACTTGGGGTGGCCGTGCCCCTGATCGGCCTGTTGGCCTGGTTGAGCGCTTGTGCCAGTGACCCGGACTTCTCGCTGCGCTCTGCGTTGTTGTTTCCCCCTGTAGCGGCCAGCGTCGACCAGATCCACCTGCTGGCATCCGACGCAGCACCGGGCGATGTGTACGGCAGCGCGGTGGCGCTCTCTCGCGATGGCACCACGCTGGCGGTCGGTGCCGATCTGAAAGCGGCCGGCTGGTCCGCCGAAGGCTTGCCCGCAGCCGGCGCGGTGTATGTCTACACCCGCACCCCGCAGGGCTGGCGAGAGCAGGCGCGCCTGCGTGCCTCCGTGCCCACCACCGGCAGCGGCTTCGGCCACAGCCTGTCCCTGTCCGACGACGGCAGCCGCCTCGCGGTCGGTGCCCCCTTTGAATCGCACAACGCTGCCAGCGCCGACCCCCGTGCAGAAGGCGATCAGGGCACTGTCTATGTGTTTGGGCGCAGTGACAAAGGCTGGGATCTCCAGTCGCGCCTGCTGGCATCCAGAGCAGGCAGCTTCGACTGGTTCGGCATGAGCGTGTCGCTCTCCGGCCGGGGTGACACGGTTGCCGTGAGTGCGCACCGGCACGACGGTGGCGACGCTCGGGCGCCATTGGCCGACAGCGGCGCGGTGTACGTGTTCAAGCAGGGTGCCTCGGGCTGGACCGAGCAGGCGGTCGTGGAAGCCGCTCACGCACAGGCGGGTGGGCGGCTCGGTACCAGCGTGGCGCTCTCTTCCGATGGAGGCACATTGGCCGCCGGTGCCAGCGCCAGGGGTCGCGGTGCCGTGCATGTGTTTCGTCAGGAGCCCACCGGCTGGCGCGAACAGGCCGAGGTGAGCTCGGCCAGCGCAACGACGCAGAACCCGTTGGGCTCCCAGGTGCTCCTGTCTGCCGATGGCATGACGCTGGCGGTGGGTGCCACGGCGCCCGACGGCACCGAGGCACGCCAGCGCACGGCCGGCAGTGCCTACGTGTTCGTGAACCAGGGCGGTCAGTGGCAGCAGCGGGCGCGTTTGCAGGCCTCGAACGCCGATATGGGCGACGCATTTGGTGAGCGCCTGGCGCTGTCGGCCGATGGTCGGGTGCTGGCCGTATCGGCGGTGTACGAGGCCAGCGCGGCCCGAG
>QBMB01000090.1:14242-16942 GCA_003241965.1 Burkholderiales bacterium
GCCCGAGGGTTCAATGGCGATCAGGCCGACAACAGCACCTTGTCGGCCGGTGCCGTGTACCGGTATGCGTTCGACGGGAAGCGTTGGCGTCAGACCGACTACGTGAAATCCAATCGAAGCCGCACTGGCGATGTGTTTGGTTCGGCGCTGGCCCTCTCGGGCGATGGGCGCCAGCTGGCGGTGGGTGCGCGGCTGGAAGACGGCGCTGGCTCCTGGGGTCTCTGGGGCTTCTCGCTCGGTGGGGCCATGCAAAACAGCGGTGCCGTGCACCTGTACTCGCGCAGCTGAGCGAATCGTTCAGCCGCGTTCGATCCGCCACCACGCGGGCAGAAGGCCGCGCACCTCGGGACGGGCAAAGCGGTCGTCCATCAGCACCACCACTCCCCTGTCGTCTGGCCCGCGGATCACGCGCCCGGCGGCCTGCACCACCTTCTGCAGGCCGGGGAACAGGTAGGCATGGTCGTAGCCATGCCCAAAACGGGCCTGCAGCCGGGCACGAAGCTGCTCGTTCAGCGGGTTCACCTGCGGCAGGCCCAGCGTGGCGATGAAGGCGCCGATGAGCCGCTGGCCCGGCAGGTCGATGCCCTCGCCAAACGCGCCCCCCAGCACCGCGAAGCCGATGCCCTGGCTGTGTTCGGTGAAGCGCGCCACGAAGGCGTTGCGATCGGTCTCGGCCATGCCGCGCGACTGCGACCACACGCCAATGTCCGGATGGGCCGTCTCGAAGCGCGCCAGGGCCTGTTGAAGGTAGTCGAAGCTGCTGAAGAAGGCGAGGTAGTTGCCGGGCAGCGCGCGGTACTGCGCTGCCATCACAGCCACCAGGCTGTCCAGCGATTCGGCGCGGTCCTGAAAGCGGGTGGAAATGTGCGGCGTGATGCGCACCTGCAGTTGCGCCGGGTCGAACGGCGAGGGCACCTCCAGCCGCGCCACGTCGGGCGGCAGACCGAGCAGGTTCACGGTGTGGTCCATGGGGCTGAGCGTGGCGGAGAACAGGGTGGCGCTGTGCGCGGCGTACCAGCGCGGCTGCAGGTGTGGGGCGGGCACCAGGTTGCGAATGGCCAGCCGGTGGCGCGGCGCACGTCCGCGCACCGCCGCGTCCGCCCGCGTGATCTCCACCAGCGAGTGGTCGCCAAACACCTCGGCCACGCGCAGGAAGTGCAGCACCTCGAACAGCCAGGCCTGCACGCGCAGGTCGGGCGCCATCGCGTGTTGCGCCAAGTGCTCCGACAAATCGGCGCTGTGCTGTTGCAGCGCGCCCGTCAGGCCATCGGGCAGTTCGTTCAGCAGCACCTGCCCGGCCGCCTGCTCGCGACCGACCGTGCCCCAGAAGCGGTGCAGACGGTCCAGCGAAGCCTTCAGTCCCGACGGCGGCGCCTTGCGCAGCGCTGCCAGGTTCACGGGGGCGAGCTCCGCGCTGTACATCTGCCGGGCGCGCTCAACCAGGTTGTGCGCCTCGTCCACCAGAAGACCCACGCGCCAGGGCTCGCCCACGGTGAGTGCCCAGGCGTGCGCGCTCAAGTCGAAAAAGTGATTGAAATCGCCCACCACCACGTCGCTCCAGCGCAGCATGTCCTGGCCGAGGTAGTAGGGGCAGACGTCGTGCTTCAGGGCCACCGTGCGCAGGCTGGCCTGGTCGAGCCACGCAGCCTGCGCGGCGTCTTCGCGCGCCCGAGGCAGCCGGTCGTAGAAGCCGCTGGCCAGTGGGCACGAGTCGCCGTGGCAAGCCTTGTCGGGGTGCTCGCAGGCCTTCTCGCGCGCCACGCGCTCCAGCACCCGCAGCCGACCGGCCGCACCCGCCGTTTGCAGCCGCGCCAGTGCATCCAGCGCGAGCCGCCGGCCCGGGGTTTTGGCGGTGAGGTAGAGCAGCTTGTCGGTGCCCTGTGCGGGCATGGCCTTGAGCGCACCGAACAGTGTGGCCATGGTCTTGCCGATGCCGGTGGGCGCCTGCACCAGCAGGTGGCGCCCGTGGGTGTGCGTGCGCCAGGTGGCGCCAGCCAGCTCGTGCTGGCCGGCGCGAAAACTCTCGAAAGGAAAGGCCAGCGTCTGCAGTTGCGTGTCGCGTGCCTGGCGGTGGGCCTGTTCGCCGCGCGCCCAGTGCATGTAGCGCGCGCACAGGTCTTGGAAATGCTCGCGCAGCTCGTCGGCGGTGTGCCAGGCGGCCAGTGCCGTTTCGGTCTGGGTGTCGATGTTGAAGTACACCAGCGCCACCTCGATGCGCTCCAGTGCCAGCTGCTCGCACAGCATCCACGCATACACCCGCGCCTGCGCCCAGTGCAAGGCGCGGTGGTTGTCGCGCACCAGCGCCACGTCGCCCCGGTGGGTCTTGATCTCCTCCAGCCGCACGGCGGTGGGGTCAAAGCCGTCGGCGCGGCCTTGCACCAGCAAGTCGCCGCAGCGCGCGCGCAGCGGCACCTCGCGCTGGTAGGGCGCTGGGCGGCGCGCGGTCACGGCCTCGTGCCCGGCCACGCCGTCCTGCGCGGTGGGCGAGGGCGTGAAGCGCAGGTCCAGATCACCGGCCTGGGCGGTGAACGCGCACAGCACACGCACAGCCACCTGCAGCCCGTCTGGTGATGCTCTGGTCTCGATGCTCACGACGCACCTGGCGGGAACACGGTCACGGGCGCACCCGGCTGCCACGGCTGGGACTTGTGCATGCAGGCGTGCATCAGCGCGCTGCCCGCCCACGCGTCATGCCAGCGC
>QBMB01000091.1 GCA_003241965.1 Burkholderiales bacterium
GATTTTCGGGAGGCCATGGGGGTGTGAGTGATCAAAATATACTGATTGGTTTTATTGTGACTGATCAGTCACGATTTGGCCGAGAGGAGTCGCTCAATGTCCTTTTGAAATGAAGGGTTTTTGGGGTCCAGTGTGCTCGGATAGCTGCGCACGGTCAGCCCATCACGTCCGATCAGGTACTTGTGGAAGTTCCATTGCGGGCTCTCGCCGGTCTTCTGCGCCAGCTGTTTGTAGAGCGGATTGGCATCTCGCCCAACCACGCTGGACTTGCTGAACATCGGGAATTTCACGCCGAAGGTGTTTTCACAGAAGTCGGCGATCGCCTGGTTGTTGCCCGGCTCCTGACGGCCAAAGTCGTTGGCCGGAAAGCCCAGCACCACCAGCCCTTGCGGTTTGTACCTGGCGTACAGGGCCTCCAGTCCTTCGTACTGGCTGGTGAAACCGCAGAAGCTGGCCGTGTTGACCACCAGCACCACCTGCCCGCTGTATTGGCACAGCGACTGTGGCTTCTCGTCCTGCAAACGGTCGAAACGGTGCTGCAGCAGAGCCGGACAGCCGGCGGGCGTCATCGCAGCCGGTTTCACGGTCTGGGCCTGCAATGCCGCGCCGGGCACCACGCCCGCAACGACCAGCAAGCACACGGCCAACCACCGGGCAGCACGGTCATTGCCGTGGACATACATTGAATTCATGACAAAAACTCCATAATCCTTTGAACAATTGGATCATTTGTCCATGACAAGTTCAAGCTCTGAAACCCCTATCTGGTACGCCATCGCGGATGTCGAACGCGACACCGGCCTGTCCAAGGACACCCTGCGGGTGTGGGAGCGGCGCTATGGCTTTCCCATGCCCGCTCGCGATGCCTTGGGTGAGCGTCAATACGACGGCCAGCAGCTGATCCGACTGCGCCATATCCGCCGCCTCATCGACGCCGGGCATCGGCCAGGGCGGGTGGTGGCGCTGTCGCTCGAAGAACTCGTTGCACTGAATACGCAGACGCAGGGTGAACAGATTCAACCCAAGACCGAGCGGGCTGAGGCTGCCAGCATGTCGGCGGGCGGGAGCCTGTCCGCCGTGGTGATGGAGCGCTGGATGCAGATGCTGCGAAGCCAGGACGCACACGGCCTGCGCCAGGCTCTGGCCCAGGCCGTCATGGAACGCGGACTCGCGCGGATGGTGATCGAATGCGTCGCGCCGATGAACGTGTTGGTGGGTCAGTCCTGGCTGGAGGGCCGGCTGGCGGTGTACGAAGAGCACCTCTACACCGAGATCGTGCAGTCCGTCATGCGCCAGGCGCTGGGCCAGATGGCGCAGGCCCATGCGCCCAAACCACCGCGCATCCTGCTCACCACGCTGCCCGGTGAGGTGCACGGCCTGGGCCTGCTCATGGCCGAGTGCTTCATGGTGCTGGAGGGTTGCCACACCATTCCGCTGGGCGTGCAGACACCGCTGCCCGACATCGTGACCGCCACCGCCACCAGCGGCGCCGACATCGTGGCGCTGGGTTTTACCGCCTCCCAGAACCCGCGCGAGGTGCGCGCCGCACTGGAGCAGCTCCGCGAGCGCCTGCCGCCGCAGGTGGAGATCTGGGCCGGCGGCCAGTGCCCCGTGCTCTACAAGCCGCAACGGGGCCGGCTGCCCGGTGCCCCGCCGGTGTTCTGGCCCATGGGCCGGCTGGAAGACATCCAGGCCGGCGTGGCCCGCTGGCGTGCGCTCGGGCGTGCGGAGGTGCCGGCATGACCGGGTTCAAGGGCAACAAGGCATCGCTGCCGCAAAAGCCTTGCGCGGCCTGCGGCCGACCCATGACATGGCGCAAGAAATGGGCGCGAACATGGGAGCAGGTGAAGTACTGCAGCGAGCGCTGCCGCGCACAACCGGGCAAAAGCACGCCATGAGCGCGCCACACACAATGCCCAGCCCCTTGCGCCGGCTGGTGCTGGTGCTCGGCGACCAGCTGTGGCTGGGCCATCCGGCCCTGGCCGGTTTTGATCCGGCGCAGGACGCCGTGCTGATGGTCGAGGCGCCCGGTGAAGCCAGCCACGTGTGGAGCCACAAGGCGCGCATCGTGCTGTTCCTCTCGGCCATGCGCCATTTCTGGCAGACCTTGCTTCGCAAGGGGTTCCCGGTGCGCTACGTGTTGATGGACGACCCCGTGTTGGACCACGCGGACACCGCCACGCTGCCTGCGCGCTTGGCTGCCGTGCTGGCCGAACTCAAGCCCCTGTCGCTCTGGGTGTGCGAGCCGGGCGAATGGCGGCTGCAGCAGGACATCGAAGCCACCGCAGCAGCGGCCAATGTGCCGCTTCGCTGGTTCGATGACACGCACTTTTTCTGCAGCCGTCCGCGCTTCGCGCGCTGGGCCAGCGGCCGCAAGGAATGGCGCATGGAGTACTTCTACCGCGAGATGCGCCGCGAGCATGGCGTGCTCATGGAGGGCGGCCAGCCCGCGGGCGGGCAATGGAACTTCGATGCCGACAATCGCAAGAGTTACCCCAAAAAAGGCCCGGGGCTGATCACCCCGCCCGCGCGCTTCGAGCCCGATGCCACCACGCGCGAGGTGATCGAGCTCGTTCAGACGCGCTTCGCCGACCACCCGGGTGAGCTCAAAAGCTTCGCCTGGCCTGTGACGGCCGAGCAGGCGCGCGAAGCCCTGCGCCATTTCGTGGACCAGCGGCTGGAGATGTTCGGCAGTTACCAGGACGCGATGTGGACCCAAACGCCGTTTGGCTGGCACTCGCTGCTGTCGGTGGCGCTCAACCTGCACCTGATCGACCCGCGCGAGGTGGTGGCCGCCGCTGAAGCCGCGCACCGCGACCGCGGCCTGCCGCTGGCCAGCGTGGAGGGTTTCATCCGCCAGGTGCTGGGCTGGCGCGAGTTCATTCGCGGCGTCTACTGGATGGACATGCCGGGCATGAAGAGCGCCAATCACTTCGGTCACCAGCGAGATCTGCCGGCTTGGTACTGGAACGCACAGACCCACATGGCCTGCATGAAGGATGCTGTGGGTCAGACACTCGAACACGGTTACGCGCACCACATCCAGCGCCTCATGCTCACGGGTCAGTTCGCGCTGCTCGCCGAGGTGAGCCCGCAGCAGGTGGCCGACTGGTATCTCGCGGTGTACGTGGACGCCATTGAATGGGTCGAGTTGCCCAATGTGGCGGGCATGGCGCTGTTTGCCAACGGTGGGCGTTTTACGAGCAAGCCTTACATCGCCAGCGGGCAGTACATCGACCGCATGAGCGATCATTGCAAGGGCTGCCGCTACAAGCCGGCGATGCGCGTCGGGCCACAAGCCTGCCCCGTGACCACGCTCTACTGGAACTTTCTCGACCGCCACGAGACCGAACTGGAGAAGAGCCCCCGCACAGCGCTGATGGTGAAAAACCTGCAGCGCATGGATCCGACCGAGCGGCAGGCGATGCGGGACCAAGCCGTATTGACTCTGGCCGGTCTCGATGATTTGTAAGCGCAACCGCTCTCCCCCCGCATAAAATGCGCCCGTACCGAAAGGCCCTCCATGCTCTATCCAGAACTCTTCAAACAACTCGAATCCGTGCGCTGGGACATGGACAAGGACATCCCCTGGGATCAGTTCGACGCCAATGCGTTGACCGATGAACAGGCCCAGACGATCAAGATGAACGCGATCACGGAATGGGCCGCGCTGCCGGCCACCGAGATGTTCCTGCGCGACAACCGCGACGACTCCGACTTCTCGGCCTTCATGTCGATCTGGTTCTTCGAAGAGCAGAAGCACTCGCTGGTGCTCATGGAGTACCTGCGCCGTTTCCGCCCCGAACTCGTGCCGACCGAAAAGGAACTGCACGACATCCGCTTCGAGTTCGATCCGGCCCCGCCGCTGGAAACGCTCATGCTGCATTTTTGCGGCGAGATCCGCTTGAACCACTGGTACCGCCGTGCCAGCGAATGGCATTCCGAGCCGGTCATCAAGAAGATCTACGCCACGCTGAGCCAGGACGAAGCCCGCCACGGCGGCGCCTACCTGCGCTACATGAAGCGCGCCATCGGCAAGTTCGGTGACGAGGCGCGTGTGGCGTTTGCCAAGGTGGGTGTGCTCATGGCGAGTGCGCGGCGCACCGCGCAAGCCCTGCACCCGACCAACCTGCACGTGAACAAGGACCTGTTCCCCAACGACACCATCCAGAGCCGCCTGCCCGACCCCGAGTGGCTGGAGCACTGGCTGGACAAGCAGATCGACTTTGATGCCGTGTGGGAGAACCGCGTGGTCGAGCGCATCCTGCACAACATGAGCCTGCTCATGGAGCAAAGCTTCAAGACCGTGCAGGAGCTCAACCGCTTCCGCAAGTCACTGGCACCCCCGGCGGTGGTGGCTCCGGCCTGAAGGCCGCGCAGCGACGAAGCCTTACGCTCTTACAGGCCGACCAGCTTCCTGGCATCTGCCAGACCGGAATGTTCGAACGCCAGCTTGAACTCGTCGAGTTCGAGCGCCGTCATTCCGACATCCGCAGACTGACCCACTGCGCGCCACTGCCCCACGGCTTCAACGACCTGTTGCACGGTGGTCAACGCCTGAACAGCTGTCAGCGCGAACTGTGAGGCTTGCCCCATCAATTGAGCCATGCTGGTGATGGGGCCTGTGTCTTCGCTCAACCATGTCTTGGATTCGTGGTCCTTGTCTGGCATCGGATTGACGTCGAACGCTGGCGACAGCTGCCATTGGTTGCCACCCATGTAGAGGAAGCCGATGTTTTGCAGGTGGTCGTCGACGTTGGTGATGAGGTGGTGAAACACCAGCCGGCGCCACAGCTCCTGAGCGTCGTCCACATAGTTCGCGCAGACCCCTTTCATCACCGCGAGAACCTCGGTGTAAGCGTGGTCGGCTTGTCGACTCGCCTGGAGCAGCGTAGCGCCTGACATGTAGGGGATGCGCGCATTCTCGGGCGTGCGGTCGAATCGGCGGATGACCGCTACAGGGGTGCCATGCACCACAGCCACATGGGCATGCGCAGCGTTGATGCCCGCCAGGCTCGCCAGCTTGAGCGCCAGGACCTCCGCACGCGTCACATTGCGCTCGTCCTTGATGCTCGGGAACTTGCCCAGGGCCAAGCGCCCCTCCTCGTCCAGGATGCTGCATTTCGGGCGCATGCCTCCCAGGGATGTTCCCTTGCCCCGCAGATAGGCCAGATCGTTAGCGGTTTCTTTGCCCAGCTCGACCGCGCGTGAAGCCGAAAGCATTTTCTCCAGCTCCAGCATGGGAGGTGTCGCACGCTGGCCGGCAGGTGCGGATTCCAGATAGGCACCCTGCTTGTTGCGCAAGCGCAAGGCACCCATGCGGCTGAAATCATCGACCGCGCAAAGGTAATCGAGCTCGGTCAGCGCCCCCAGAGTCGGGTCATCGTCGCGGCGCTTGGCATGCGCGCGGGCGATGACGCGGCGACCCCAGGCATCCGGCTCGGTGTCTCCCAGCGCGAGAAAGAACAACGAGTCCTCTTGCGTCGCGGCCTTGCGGGTCTGGTAGCCCGGCGTGGCTGTGAGGTCCGGTGACACGTTGAACGTGTCCTTGTTGTCCAGCCAGTCCTGAAAGTAGGCGAACTGCGTGAACACGCGAGGCCCGTTGCGCACAAACACGAGTTTGCCCACGGACGTGCCTGCCTTGCCCAGACACACATCCAGTTCCGTCTTCATGTTTTGTGCCGCAGCACTTGCTCGCGCAGCCATACCGTGCCCACCCTTCAAAATGCTTTGGGTGCCTTGCGGCGTTTGCTGTGGACCCGAGTGGGCAGTTCTGCATCCATCAGGGCGAGCCCCACAGAATCGGTCGGCGTGTCCAGAAGCAAGCGCAGTTTCTCCAGCTCCCCAAAGACCTGAAGTGCGCTGCCCAGGTAGACAAGCGCCGTTCCAGAGTTTCCGTCCTCCAGCCGACGTACCGTGCTGACCGAAACACCCATGCGGGACGCCAAGTCGGCTTGAGACATGCCCCGTCGCCGGCGCGCGAGCTCGATGTTCTGGCCCAGCGCCTTGAGAGCTCGGTCGACGGGGAGGTTGGTGGCAGTAGCCATGTGAAATCGCCCTCATAAGAACGCTTGAAGCAGACAGGCGTGCCAATAAGAACAATGTTAGCAGATTGGCGGTCTGTTTGACAGATTCGTTCCTATAGGAACGCTTGAATCAAATTAGAGTTCTTGATAGAGCACTTGTGGTTCATGTCGCAAACCCTGGGCTGGTCATGCGCAGGCTCTTGCGCGCCAGCCGGTCGCCAGACCCAGCACGGTGCCCCAGCACACGCCGACCAGGTGGGCGACCTGCACCACGAAGAGTTCGTGGGTGCCGTCCCACACCACAGGGCGCTGCCAGGCCTGCTCCAGCGCCACCTTGGACAGCACGGCCGCACCGAGCATCAGGCCCCAGAAGCGCGCGCGCTGAATCGGCAGACGCCCCAGCGCCAGGTGCACCGCCACCACCAGCGCGCCGGCGTGCAGCAGACCCGAGAGCCCCACCACCTGTTCAACCTCGGGCCACAGCAGCAAGGAGAGTTGAACCAGCGGCCATGCCAGCAGCCAGGCCAGGGTGCAGCGCCCATCGGGCTGCGCGACCCAGCCGATGGTCATGTAGGCCGCCAGCACCAGCAGGTTGCCGATGAGGTGGGGTGCGGTCAGGTGCACCCAGGCGCCGGTCCACACCGTCCAGGGGTGTTGGGCCCAGCTGTCGGCGCGCCAGGTGAAGGCGTCTGCCACGGTCTGAGGTGACCACCACAGCAGCAGGCTGGCCAGGCCGTGCAAGGCGCACAGCAGCAGCCAACTGCGCGGTCGCGTCATGAAGCGCGGGGAGTGCCTGACGCCGTGCCCAGCACGTGGTGCCAGAGCGCGCGCACCGCCGCGGCCGAGTTGGCCACGAGCGCGGCGTCGACCTGCGTGGGCGCTTCGTCCAGGCGCGCGCGGTGCTGGATCTGGCGCAGCTCGCGGTAGGCCTGGGCCGCCGCCTCACCCATGCCGGGCGCCAGCAGGCCGGTGGCTTCGGCGCGGCGAAGCAGGTTGATGTTGCCGGTGTTGGCGCGCAATTCGGGATGCGTGCTTGAGTGCAGCAACACCAGGTACTGCACGGCAAACTCCACGTCCACCATGCCACCGGGGCTGTGCTTGACATCGAACATCGTGCCGCGCACCGGGTGCGCCTGGCGAACCTTCTCGCGCATGGCCACAATCTCGCGCGCCAGCGAATCACCATCGCGCAGCGCGGTGATCACGTCTTCGCGCACTTCGTCGAAGCGCCCGGCCAGCGCCACGCTGCCGAGCACAAAACGCGCGCGTGTCATGGCCTGGTGCTCCCAGGTCCAGGCGGTGTTGCTGCCGCGCTGCTGCTGGTAGTTGGTGTAGGCCTGGAAGCTGGTCACCAGCAGGCCCGAGTTGCCGTTGGGGCGCAGCGCGGTGTCGATTTCGAACAGGTCGCCCTCGCTGGTCTTCACGGTCAGCCAGTTGATCATCTTGCGCACGAAGGCGGCGTAGATCTCGCCGGCGTTCTCGTGTTCGTCTTCGTACACGAACACGATGTCCAGGTCGCTGCCGTAGCCCAGCTCCTTGCCGCCGAGCTTGCCGTAACCAATGATGGCGAACGCCGGCTCGTCGCGGTGGCGGTTCTTCAGGCGCGCCCAGCACCAGCGCGCGGTCAGACGCAGCACCGAGTCGGCCATGGCCGAGAGGTCGTCGGCCACCTGCTCCACCGTGAGCACTTTCTCCAGATCGCGCGCCAGCGTGCGAAACACCTCGGCGTGGTGGGCGCGGCGCAGCAGGTTGAGCAGCGCTTCTTCGTCGTCTTCGCCGGTGGAGCGCAGCGCGGCGCGGCGCGATTCGAGTTCGGCCTCGAACTGCTCGGCGTCGAAGCGGTCGGTGAGCAGTTGCTGGCCGGCCAGCTCGTCGATCACACCCGGGTGCTGCAGCAGGTAGCGCGCGGGCCACTTGGCCGCGCCCAGCAGACGCAGCAGGCGCTCGTGCACCGACGGGCGTTCCTGCAGCAGGGCCAGGTAGCTGTCGCGGCGCAGCAGCGGTTCGATCCAGTCGGCCATGCGCAGGGCGGCCTCTTCACTGACGCGGCCCTCTTCCAGCCAGGCACCGGTGCGCTGCACCAGCCGCACCAGGCGCTGGCGGCTGTCTTCCTTGAGAGCGAGCACGCGCGGGTGTTCTTGCCACTGCGCGACCTTGGCGGCAAACGCCTGCGGCAGCTGCGCAAGCACGCTCTGCAAATCGTCGGACGAGCCGCCGTTCTTGCCGTTGCAACCTTTGCCGTTGCAGCCGCCGTTGGTGGGGCCGCCCAGCAGCGTGTCGAACTCCTGCGCCACCAGTTCGCGGTGGGCGTCCAGTGTGTGCAGGAACTCGCGCACGCTGGCGCAACCCATGGTGGCCGCCAGCCAGGCGAGGTCGTCGTCGCGCGTGGGCATCACATGCGTTTGCTGGTCGTCCAGGTACTGGATGCGGTGTTCGACCCGGCGCAGGAACAGGTAGGCCTCGGCCAGCGCGTCGGCCGAGACCTGCGGCATGAGACCGGCACGGCACAGGCGCGGCAGCGCGTCCAGCGTGGGCCGGGTGCGCAGCTCGGGGAACTGCCCGCCGCGCACCACCTGCAGCAGCTGCACGGTGAACTCCACCTCGCGGATGCCGCCGCGCGAGAGCTTCACGTCGTTGGCGCGGCCCGGGTTGCCGGCGGCGCGTTTGGACGCGTGGTCGCGGATCTGCCGGTGCAGTGTGCGCAGCGACTCGAACACACCGTAGTCGAGGTAGCGGCGGAACACGAACGGCAGCACCACACCCCGCAGCGCCGTCGCCCCCGCGGCCTTGATACAAGCCGCCGGCGCGATCACCCGGCTCTTGAGCCAGGCAAAGCGTTCCCATTCGCGGCCCTGCACCAGAAAGTATTCTTCGAGCGCGCCCAGCGACACCGCGCTCGGCCCCGAGTTGCCGTTGGGCCGAAGCGCCAGGTCGACGCGGAAAACATTGCCGTGTTCGGTGGTCTCGCCCACCGAGTTGTAGATGTGCTTGACGGCCTTGCCGAAGTACTCGTGGTTGCTGATGCGGTTGCGGCCCTGGGCGTTGCCGGCGGTCTCGCCGTCGTGGTCGTAGACGTAGATCAGGTCGATGTCGCTGGAGACATTGAGTTCGCGCGCGCCCAGCTTGCCCATGCCCACCACCCAGAGCTGGGCGCGCACGGTCTGGCCTTCCGGGTTCACGTGTTGGGGTGCACCAAACAGCTCGTCGAGTTCCTTGAAGGCCAGTTCACACGCAGCGTCCAGCGCGATTTCGGCCAGCTCGGTGACCGCCCGCGTGACGGCCTGCAGCGGTGCGCCCTGTTCGCAGTCGAGCACCACCAGGCGCTCCAGCACCAGCTGGCGCAGCACCCGAAGGGCCGCCGGCAGCGCCAGACCGCGTTGAACAAGAAGGGCCAGCGTGGCCTGCATGGTGGCGCGCACTGGCTCGCCAGGCGGCAGGCAGTCGAGCTCATCGGGGTAGCGCCGGCGCACGCGCTGCACGAAGCGCGAGTGGTCCGCCCGGCGATCGGACAACGTCAACTCAGGTGATGCGTTCACATTTGATGACAAAGCGGAAACGCCGGTGGAGGAACCCGTGAGATGACTGACCGTCATAATTTGCGTTGGACATGAACCATCAAAGCCCGGCGCCCAGTGCCCCCTCTGTGTCACACGCCAGAGCCTCAAGAACCCTCAAGACACTTTCGGTGGTCAGCCGACTGTTGCTGTGGCTGTTGCTCGCGGTCTGGGCGCTGTTTGCGTTGACCTGGGCCGGTTTGAATGGCGCGATTGTGCCCCGAATCGGCGAATGGCGCCCCGACCTGGAGCGGTGGGCCAGCAAGGCGGTGGGGGTACCTGTTCGCATCGGTGAAATCCGCGCGGAATCGGGTAGTGGCGTGATGGGTTTTCTGCCGGCGCTGGTGCCTTCGTTCGAGTTGCGCGACGTGCAGCTCATCGATGCGCAGGGCCGCGTGGCGCTGCAGTTGCCCCTGGTGCGCACCGCGGTCTCGGTGCGCTCGCTCTGGCGCGGAGGTTTCGAGCAGGTGGTGATCGAGTCCCCGGTGCTCGACGTGCGCCGCACCGCGCAAGGCCGCATCGAGGTGGCCGGGCTGGACATGTCCGGCCCAAGTTCAAACGACGGTGCCGCCGCCGACTGGTTTTTCTCGCAGAGCGAATTCGTGATCCGCCACGGCACCGTGCGCTGGACCGACGACCTGCGCCGCCAGCCCGTGCTGGCGCTGGGCGATCTCGAGCTGGTGGCCCGCAACACTGCGCGCACCCACCAGTGGCGCATCGACGCGACCCCGCCGCCCGAGTGGGGCGAGCGCATCAGCCTGCGGGGTCAGTTGCGCGAGCCGCTCATCCGCCTGGGCCGGCGCGCACCGGAACAACCGGTGTGGCACGACTGGAGCGGCGAGCTCTTTGCCGATTTTTCGCGCGTCGATGTGGCCCGGTTGCGCAGCTATGTGGACCTGTCCCGGTGGGGTGTGGAGGTGCGTGCCGGCCAGGGTGCAATGCGCGCCTGGGCCCAGGTTGACCGGGGGCAGGTGGCCGCCGTGACGGCCGATCTGGCGCTGCAGAACGTGGAGGCCCGACTCGGTCCCCAACTGCCCACGCTGGCGCTGGAAAACGTGCAGGGCCGCCTGTCCACGCAGTGGAGCGCCGAGGGCTTTGGCGTGACCTCCGAGAACCTGCGCTTTCGCACCCGCGAAGGCGACACCTGGCCGGGCGGGCGCTTGCAGCTGCAGTACACCGCCGCCCAGGCCCGACAGGCCAGCAGCGTGTCCCTCAGCGCCGAACAACTCGACCTGGCGGCGCTGTCCGCCATTGCCGAACGCCTGCCCTTGCCCGAAGCCACGCGCGGCCTGCTGCAGCGCCTGAAGCCGGCCGGGCGCATGGACGGGTTCACGGCGCGCTGGCAGGGCAGCACGACCACCGCGGCCGAGCCCGACAACCAGGCGCCCATTGACTGGGCACAGGGCACCTACCAGGCGCGCGGACGTGTGCAGGGTCTGGCGCTGGCGGGTGAGCCCAGCGGGCAGATGTCGGTGCGTGGCAATTACCCCTTGCCCGGTCGCCCCGGCATCACCGGGGCCACGGTCGATTTCGACCTGACCCAGGTCGCAGGGCGGGCCCGCATCACGGTGGCCGATGGTTCGCTGGAGCTGCCCGATATTTTTGAGGAAGCGCGCATTCCGCTGCAGAGCCTGGAGGCCGACGCGTCGTGGCGGGTGCAGGGCGATCGCATCGAAGCCCAACTGGACAACCTGAAGATGGCCAATGCCGATACCGAGGGCACGGGCCAGGTGAAGTGGCACACCAGCGACCCGGCGACCCATCCGTCGAAGTCGCGCTTCCCCGGCGTGCTCGATCTCACCGCCACCCTCACCCGCGGCGAAGGCACCCGGGTGTACCGCTACCTGCCACTGACCATCAATGCCGAAGCGCGGCGTTATGTGCGCGAGGCGGTGCGCGCCGGCAGCGCCAGCCAGGTGGTGTTCCGCATCGCGGGCGACATGGACAGCATGCCGTTCAAGAACGCTGCGGCCCCGAGCGAATTCCGCATCGTGGCCCAGTTGAGCGGGGTGGACTTCGACTACTTGCCGACCAGCTTCCAGCCGACCGGGTCAGTGCCCTGGCCCGGACTGCGCGGATTCTCTGGCCAGCTGCTGCTGGACCACCTGGCGCTCAAGGTATCGGGCGGCACCTCGGGCATGGCGGGTGCTTCCAAGGTGCGCCTGAGTGAGGGTGTTGTCGATCTCGACGACCTGGCCGGCAAAACCACCTTGACGGTGAAGGCCAAGGCGCAAGGGTCGGCCAGCGACATGTTGGCCTTTGTGCAGACCTCACCGCTCAACGCCATGACCGGCACAGCGCTGGCGCAGGCCCGCGTGGGGGGCAATGCGCAGGTGGACCTGGCCCTCAAGCTGCCGCTGTTCGATCTGAATGCGGGCACGGTGGCCGGCACGGTGCAGTTCGACGGCAACGACCTGAAGATCACCCCGGCTGCGCCGCTGCTGGCGCGCACACGCGGCACCCTGGCCTTCACCGAACAGGGCTTTGTGGTGCTCGGTGCCAACGCGCGCATGCTGGGCGGCGACGTGCGGTTTGAAGGCGGTTTGCGCGCCGACCCGCAAGGGGTGGCGCGCCTGCAGCTGCGTGGCCAGGGTGTGGCCAGCGCCGAGGGTCTGCGCGACGGGGAGTTGGGGGGTGTCTCGCGCCTGTTCCAGAACGCCTCGGGCAGCGCGGCGTACACAGCGCAGCTGGGCTTTCGCGCGGGGGTGCCCGAGCTGCAGGTGAACAGCAACCTGCAGGGCATGGCGCTGAGCCTGCCCGCGCCGCTGGGCAAGGTGGCAGAAACGAGCCTTCCCCTGCGGCTGGACAGCGCGGTGCTCACGCAGTCGGGCGAGGTCGCCCTCACCGACCGCATTGCCCTGGACCTGGGTTCCGGCCTGGCGCCGCTGGTGGCGCTGCGCTACGAACGCGACATCACGGGTGCCGTGCCACGCGTGCTGCGCGGCAGTGTGGCGGTGGGGCTGGAGGGCGGCGATGTGGCGCCCATGCCGGTCGCCGGCGTGGTGGGCAATCTGAAATTCGACCAGCTCGATCTCGACGCCTGGTCGCGTGTGGCCAGCAACGCCGGTGTGCGCGTGCCCACGCCAGCCACGCTGAGCGTGATCGATCAGGACGCCGAGCTGGCTTACCTGCCCACCACGCTGGCACTGCGCACCAACCGCCTCACGCTGGAGGGCCGCACCTTCAACCGCGTGGTGGTCGGTGGTTCGCGCGAGGGCACGCAATGGCGTGCCAACGTTGACGCGGACGAACTCAACGGCTATCTGGAGGTGCGCCAGTCCGGACCCAACTCGGCCGGCAGCGTGTTCGCGCGTCTGGCGAGGTTGCGGCTGGAGCCTTCTGCGGCCACCGAGGTGGAGCAGTTGCTGCGCCAGCCCACCAGCGTGCCGGCACTGGACATCGCCGTGGAGGACATGGAGGTGGCCGGGCGCCGCCTGGGCCGTGTCGAGGTGGAGGCCGTCAACCGGGGCGGGCCGACCCGCGCGGGCGAATGGCGCCTGACCAAGCTCAAGCTCGGTGTGCCCGAGGCCCGGCTCAGCGCCACCGGCAACTGGGCGCCGATGGCCGGGGCAGGCGCTGCACAGCCCGGCGATCAGCGCCGCACCGCCCTGAGTTTCAGGCTCGATGTGGACGACTCCGGCGCATTGTTGGCGCGCTTCAACCGCCCGGGCCTGGTGCGCGGGGGCAAGGGCCGCATCGAGGGCAGTGTGGGCTGGATCGGCTCACCGCTGGCGGTGGATTACCCCACGCTCTCGGGCCAGTTGCAGGCCGATTTCGAACGTGGCCAGTTCCTCAAGGTCGAGCCCGGCGCGGGGCGTTTGCTTGGCGTGCTCAGCCTGCAGGCGCTGCCGCGCCGCCTGGTGCTGGATTTCCGCGACGTGTTCTCCGATGGCTTCGCGTTCGACTTCGTGCGAGGCGACGCGCGCATCGAGCAGGGCGTGCTCTTCACCAACAACCTGCAGATGAAGGGCGTGAACGCCGCCGTGCTCATGGAAGGCACGGCCGACCTGGCGCGCGAGCTGCAAGATCTCAAGGTGGTGGTGGTGCCCGAGATCAATGCGGGCACCGCGTCGCTGATCGCCACCGCCATCAACCCCGCCATCGGACTGGGCAGTTTCCTGGCCCAGTTCCTGTTGCGCCAGCCGCTGCAAAGCGCAGGCACGCAGCAGTTCCGCGTCACCGGCAGCTGGGCCGATCCGCAGGTGGCCAAGGTCGACCGTGAAGCGCCTACCGTGCCACCGCGCCCCGGCTCCGGCACACTCCAGTAAGCTGATCCCCCCGAGTGCCCACGCCGCGCCATCCGGCCCACCGAAAGACAAGCATGACCCTGCCTCACCAGCCCCCAGCACCCGGCCGCATGAAGGTCGCCGCGATCCAGATGGTCTCCGGCATCAGCCTGGACAACAACCTCAGCGACGCCCTGCGCCTGCTGCGCCAAGCGGCCAGCGCCGGCGCCGAACTCGCGGTGTTGCCCGAATACTTCTGCTTCATGGGCGCGCAGGACGAAGACAAGCTGCTGCTGGCCGAGACCCCTGGTTTGGGCAAGGTGCAGGACTTCCTGTCGGACTGCGCGCGCGACCTCAAGATGTGGATCGTGGGCGGCACCATGCCCATGGCCACTGACGATCCTGCGCACGCGGCCAACGCTTCGCTGGCCTACAACCCGCGTGGCGAATGCGCCAGCCGCTACGACAAGATCCACCTCTTCCGCTACGACAACGGAAATGAGCACTACGACGAGGCCACCGTGCTGCGCGCCGGCGAAACGCCCACCGTGTTCGAGTGCCGCGACGCCAGCGGCCAGCAGTGGCGCGTGGGCCAAAGCGTGTGCTACGACCTGCGTTTTGGCGAGCTCTACCGCATGCTGGCGGCCGACCTGCTGCTCGTGCCCTCCGCCTTCACCCACACCACCGGCCAGGCGCACTGGGAGGTGTTGCTGCGCGCCCGCGCCATCGAAAACCAGGCCTTCGTGATCGCCAGCGCCCAGGGCGGCCTGCACGAAAACGGCCGGCGCACATGGGGCCACACCCTGATCATCGACCCCTGGGGCCGCGTGATGGCCATGCAGGCCGAAGGCCCGGGCGTGGTGATGGCCGAGCTGGACTTCGAGCAGCTGCGCAGCGTGCGCGAGCAACTGCCTTCGCTGCAGCACCGCCGCCTTTGACAGGCACCCCCATGGTGGAGGGCGACACCATCCCGCGCAGCGACCCGAGCGCGCGCCGCTGGGGCCTGTGGGCTGCGCTGGTGCTGCTGGTGCTGGTGCTGCTCGTGGTGCTGGTGTTTCTGGCGCGCGAATACGAAGAAGGGCGCGACCAGCAGGCGCTGGACCAGGAGTCCGCCGCGGTGGTGAGCGACATCCGCAACGCCCTGTTGCGCAACGTTCAAACCCTGCAATCGCTCAACAGCGTGGCCCCCACGGCCGACAGCTGGAACGCCCCCGCCGCCGAGTTGATCGCGCAACACCGCGAGATCGTGCGGCTGGAGTGGCGCGACGGTTCGCAGCGCCTCCTTGGCCACCGGGACACGCCCTACCTCAGCGATGTGTTCGGCTACCTCGACCGCACGCGCGCCCTGGCCGACGTGAAACTGGCCTGCGACAACGCGCAGCGCTTGTCGGGCCCCGCGTACTCGTCAAGCTACTTCTGGCCGATGCGCGATGGCCTGGGCATGGAGCTCATGGAGATGTGCCTGCCGGTGGTCCGGTCGGGCGTGCCCAACGGGTTTCTGGTGGCCACCTATTCGCTGCCCGGCATGCTGGCCGAACTCACCAACCGCGACGAACTGCGCAACCGGGGCCTGTCGTTCAACGATGCCGACGGCACGCGGCTGGCGCTGCACCGCATGGTGCCCGGCACACGCCGCACGCTGAGCGCCAACGCGGTGCTGGAACTGCCCGGCCACACCATGATCCTGCAGCTGCAGAGCCCGCGTCTGGTCGGCGGCCTGTTCCCCAACGTGCTCACCGCGGTGGTGGGCGCTCTGTCGCTGGCGCTGCTGGCCGTGCTGGCGCTGCTTGCGCGCGACACGCGTCTGCGCCACCGGGCCGAACTCGAGGTGGGCGATGCACTGGCGTTTCGCAAGGCCATGGAAGACTCGCTGGTGACGGGCCTGCGCGCGCGCGACATGACCGGGCGCATCACCTACGTCAACCCGGCGTTCTGTGAAATGGTGGGGCTGAGTGCCGAACAGCTGATCGGCACCGGCCTGCCCGCGCCCTGGTGGCCACCCGAGCTGGTGGACGAGTACCAGCAGCGCCAGATGGTGCGACTGGCCGGCCAGACGCTGCCGCGCGAAGGCTACGAGTCGGTGTTTCTGCGCGGCGACGGCACGCGGTTCCCGGTGCTCATCATCGAAGCCCCGCTGATCGATGCGCAGGGCAAGCAGACCGGCTTCATGAGCGCCATTCTTGACCTCACCGAGCAGCGCCGGGTGGAAGACCTCAACCGCACCTCGCAAGAGCGCCTGCAGGCCACGGCCCGGCTGGCCACGGTGGGTGAGATGGCCTCGCTGCTCAGCCATGAGCTCAACCAGCCGCTGGCGGCGATCTCCAGCTACGCCAGCGGTGCGATCAACCTGCTGGACCAGCCCACCGGTGCTTTTCAACCGGCCGACCTGTCGCAAGCCATGCGCCGCATCAGTGAGCAGGCCGAGCGCGCCAGGTTCAGCAGCACCTGCTCGACCATGGTGCGGTCGCACTGCACCGGC
>QBMB01000092.1:0-4432 GCA_003241965.1 Burkholderiales bacterium
GTTCACGGGCGCGCCTGGGGGGATGAAAGGACGTTGTGCGGTGGGCAGGACTGCCACAGCGGTGGATTTTTTGTATACAGAATAGCGGGTGTTTTCCAAGCCCGTTTGGGGACATCGAAAACGACCCCCGTGACACAATGCGCGACCATGGAAAAAACACCTTCAACCGATCCGATCTGGCTTGACCGCGAGTACAACAACCGGGCCCTGGTCCCTGAGCACGCGGCGCATTTCGAGCGCTGGGCCAAGACCTCCGCAGAGGCCCGCCAGAGCAGCCGTCCACTGCTGGACGTGAGTTATGGCCACGGAGCGGGTGAGACGTTGGACATCTTTCCTGCGCCGCGCAAGTCGGGTGCACCGTTGGCGCCGGTGATGGTGTTCATCCACGGCGGTTGGTGGCGCAGCTTGGACAAATCCGATCATTCGTTCATTGCCCCCGCCTTCACGAAACACGGCGCCTGCGTGGTGATGCCCAACTACGCGCTGTGCCCGGCGGTCACGATTCCCGAGATCGTGATGCAGATGGTGCAGGCGCTGGCCTGGACGTTCCGCCACATCGCCGCGCACGGCGGCGACCCGCACCGCATCACGGTGGTAGGCCATTCGGCCGGCGGGCACCTCGCCACCATGATGCTGGCCTGCGAGTGGGCACGCGTGGGTGGTGATCTGCCGGATTCGCTGGTGAAGAACGTGCTGTCAATCTCGGGCCTGTACGACCTGGAGCCGGTGCGGCTCACCCCGTTCGTGCAAACCTCGCTGCATCTCACGCCGGCCCAGGTGAAGAAGGCGAGCCCGGCACGGCTGCCGGCACCGTTGGTGCGCGAAGGCCGTGGCCAGTTGTACGCTGCTGCGGGTGCTGACGAGAGCAGCGAGTTCCTGCGCCACAACCGCTTGATCCAGCAGGCCTGGGGGCAGGAGGTGGTGCCGGTGTGCGAGGCCTTGCCGGGGCTCAACCACTTCAGCATTGTGGAGGCGTTGGCGCAGCCGAAACACCGCTTGCATTTGATGGCTCGGGAACTGCTCTCGGTGTAGTTTTTCTTCGGCTGCTCCGGTCTTCTCCGAAGGTGCAGGTCATCGGCGACCACGGCGCACGGCTCCGCGGCTGTCCCCCGAACCGGCTGCGCCGGTTCTCCTCCTTGATGCCGCTGCGCCGTGCGCCATGGCCGCCGATGACCTCGTTGTCACTCGTAGGGCTGCACAACACCATCACTTCGGCTCGCGGGCGCGGTGTGTGCTGCGCAGCGGCATCAAGGAGGAGGGGGCACCAGCCCCCGGGGGACAGCCGCGGAGCAGCGCACACCGCGTTCGCGAGCCACGCGAGCTGGTGGAGCGAAACGCCCCGACCACCCACAGTCACATCAACAAATGCTCACCCGCATTGTCCCCACCCAGAATCACGTAGTTCACCTTGCGCACGTCCATCAACTTCGTGCCACCCGAGTAGCTGATGGAGCTCTGCACGTCCTGCTCCATCTCCACCAGCGTGCTCGCCAAAGTGCCCTTGATCGGCTCCAGGATGCGCTTGCCCTCCACGTGCTTGTACTCACCCTTGTTGAAGTCGCTGGCCGAGCCGTAGTACTCCTTGTAGAGCACACCGTCCACCTCCACCGTCTGCCCCGGTGACTCCTGGTGGCCCGCGAAGAGCGAGCCGATCATCACCATGCTTGCACCAAAACGCACGCTCTTGGCAATGTCGCCGTGGCTGCGGATGCCGCCGTCGGCAATGATCGGTTTGGTCGCCACGCGGGCACACCACTTGAGTGCACTGAGTTGCCAGCCACCGGTACCAAAACCCGTCTTGAGCTTGGTGATGCAGACCTTGCCCGGGCCCACGCCCACCTTGGTCGCGTCCGCGCCCCAGGTCTCCAGATCGATCACCGCTTCCGGCGTGGCCACGTTGCCCGCAATCACGAACGACGACGGCAGCTTTTCCTTCAGGTAGCCGATCATGTTCTTCACGCTGTCGGCGTGGCCGTGCGCGATGTCGATGGTGATGTACTCCGGCGCCAGTCCTTCGGCCACCAGCTGGTCCACCGTGGCGTAGTCGGGTGCCTTCACACCCAGCGAGATCGAGGCATACACACCCTGGGCGCGTGCGTCGCGCACGAACTGAAGGTTGTCCAGATCGAAGCGGTGCATCACGTAGAAGTAACCGTGCTTGGCCAGCCAGAAGCAGATGGACTCGTCCACCACCGTCTTCATGTTGGCCGGCACCACCGGCAGTCTGAACTTGCGGCCACCGAGCTCCACGCCGGCGTCGCATTCCGAACGGCTCTCCACGCGGCACTTGCGCGGCAGCAGCAGAACGTTGTCGTAGTCAAAAATTTCCATAAAAACCAGGCTCCAGAAAACTGTTGTTGAACAGGGAGAGCGCTTGGCTTGGCCGGCTTTGTGCGCCGGGCACAAAAAACCGGGCGCAAGAATCTTGGGCCCGGTGACTGATTCTAGGCGCCTTGAGTGGGTTCGGGGCGCCTTTGCGCCCTGGCCACGACGTATGGACCCGATACGCATGACCGTATACCGCCCGCAGAGCAGGGCGCTTCCTACAATCGGACCATGCTCTTTGAAGAATCCGTCGCTCCGTCCCCGCTGCTTGCGGGTCTCAATGCCGAACAAGGCGCTGCCGTCATGCTCCCGGCCGAGCACGCGCTGATCCTGGCCGGGGCGGGTTCGGGCAAGACGCGGGTGCTCACCACACGCATCGCGTGGCTGCTGCAGACCGGGCAGGTGACACCCGGCGGTGTGCTGGCGGTGACCTTCACCAACAAGGCCGCCAAGGAAATGATGACGCGCCTCTCGGCGATGCTGCCGGTGAACGTGCGCGGCATGTGGATCGGCACCTTCCACGGTTTGTGCAACCGCTTCCTGCGCGCGCACCACAAGCTCGCGGCTTTGCCCGCCACCTTTCAGATTCTCGACACGCAGGACCAGCTCTCGGCCGTGAAGCGCCTGTGCAAGCAGTTCAACGTGGACGACGAGCGTTACCCGCCGAAGCAGATCCAGTACTTCATCAGCGGCTGCAAGGAAGACGGTCAGCGTCCTGGCGATGTGGTGGCGCGCGACGCGGAAACGATCAAGAAGGTGGAGCTCTATGCGCTGTACGAAGAGCAGTGCCAGCGCGAGGGCGTGGTGGACTTCGGCGAACTCATGCTGCGCAGCTATGAGGTGCTGCGCGACAACGACCCCGTGCGCGAGCACTACCAGCGGCGCTTTCGCCACATCCTGATCGACGAATTTCAGGACACCAACCGCCTGCAGTACGCCTGGATCAAGATGTTCAGCGCGCCGCCGATCGAAGGCCTGGCGGGTGCGGGCAACGCGGTGTTTGCCGTGGGCGACGACGACCAGAGCATCTACGCCTTTCGCGGCGCGCGCGTGGGCAACATGGCCGACTTCGTGCGCGAGTTCAACGTGCGCCACCAGATCAAGCTGGAGCAAAACTACCGCAGCTGCAGCAACATCCTGGACTCGGCCAACGAACTCATCAGCCACAACACCAACCGCCTGGGCAAGAACCTGCGCACCGACGCGGGTGCGGGCGAACCGGTGCGTGTGCACGAAGCCACGAGCGACTTTGCCGAGGCGCAGTGGATGGTGGACGAGATGAAACAGCTCGCGCGCGAAGACGTGCCCAAGGTGGAGATGGCCGTGCTCTACCGCAGCAACGCACAAAGCCGCGTGGTGGAGACCGCACTCTTCAACGCCGCCATGCCTTACCGCGTGTACGGCGGGCCGCGCTTCTTCTAGCGCGCCGAGATCAAGCACGCGCTGGCGTATTTGCGCCTGCTGGAAAACGCCAATGACGACACCAGCTTTCTGCGCGTGGTGAACTTTCCGCCGCGCGGCATCGGGGCACGCAGCATCGAACAGCTGCAGGACGTGGCGCGCACATCAGGCTGCTCGCTGCACGACGCGGTGAGCGCGGTGACCGGGCGCGCCGGGGTGGCCATTGGCGCCTTCGTGGCCAAGCTCGACGTGCTGCGCGAACGCTCCGAGGGCATGACGCTGTCCGAGATCATCGAACTGGTGCTCGACCACAGCGGCCTGGTGGAGCACTACCGCGCCGAGCGCGAAGGCCAGGACCGGGTGGAGAACCTGGAAGAACTGGTGAGTGCGGCCAAGAGCTTCGTGGGCATCGAAGGTTTTGGTCGTGATGCGGTGGCGCGCACCGGGGATGGGGTGGTGCTGACGCAGAGTCCGGTGAGTCAAGGCTTGAACCCTGGGGAGCCCTCACCCCCGCCCTCACCCGACCTGGAAACCGGCGAAACCATGAGCCCGCTCGCCGCCTTCCTAACCCACGCCGCGCTGGAGTCGGGCGACAACCAGGCGCAGGCTGGGCAGGACGCGGTGCAGCTCATGACGGTGCACGCCGCCAAGGGGCTGGAGTTCGACGTGGTGTTCATCACCGGCATGGAAGAGGGCCTCTTCCCGC
>QBMB01000092.1:4442-16255 GCA_003241965.1 Burkholderiales bacterium
TCTTCCCGCACGAAAACTCCATGAGCGACCGCGATGGGCTGGAGGAGGAACGGCGCCTCATGTACGTGGCGATCACGCGTGCGCGCAAACGCCTGTACCTGAGCCATTCGCAGACACGCATGCTGCACGGCCAGACGCGCTACAACATGAAGAGCCGCTTCTTCGACGAGTTGCCCGAGGCCTGCTTGAAATGGCTCACGCCGCAGCAGCCCGCCTGGGGTGCGCCGGGCGGGGCGGGCGGTGGGGGTGGTCAATGGCAGAACGGGCGGCGCAACTTCGGTACGCCCCCTGCGTTGCAGCCTTCGTGGTCACCCGGCTTCAACGACAAGGGCGACCCCAAAGGACTGGGCCAGAACGCCCCCGAGCCCGACCGCGGCACCGACATCAAGGCCGGCATGGCCGTGTTTCACAACAAGTTCGGCGAGGGCAAGGTGCTGTCGATCGAAGGAGCGGGCGATGACGCCCGCGCGCAGGTGAACTTCAGCCGCCATGGAACGAAGTGGCTTGCCTTGAGCGTGGCCAAGCTCACTCCGATCTGACGGTTCAGGTTCCGATCACGCCACCGTCGTTCTTGGTGATGACGATGGTGGCCGAGCGGGGGCGTTTCCCAGCGCCGTAGCCTGCGTTGGCGGGCCACTGGCTCTCGTACTTCGTCGGGTCGGTCACGTCGGCCATCTTCGTGTTCTCACCGGCGTGCTGGATGTTGATGAACAGCGCGCGGCCGTCGGGCGTTTCGGTGATGCCGGTGATCTCTGCACCCTTGGGGCCGACCAGGAAACGCTTGAGCGTGGCAGCAGTCTGTGGCTTGCCCATGTGGGTGGTCACCTGCTTGTCGCCATAACTCAAGGTCTTGCTGGCGCCGTCGCCGCGCTGACCGGGCATGGCTGCGAGCAGCATGCAGTTGGTCTTGTCGGTGTAGGCACCATCGTCGGTCTGGATCCAGCACAGGCCGGTGGCTTTGCTGAAGACCAGGCCGTCGGGGGATGAGAGGTCGTTGTCGTCGGTGAGGCTGGAGAGGTTGACCGTGGCCTTGTCGGCGCCGGCCTCGGAGGCGAAGAGGAAGATGTCCCACTGGAACGCGGTGTCGGCCGGGTTCTTCTGCGACATGCGAACGATGTGGCCGTTCACGTTGCCGACCTGCTCCTTGCCGGCCTTCAGGTCGGTGTAGACGCGCGGATTGGCGCTGTCCACCGTGGCCAAGGTGCGTGCGCTGTTGTTGGTCAACGTGATGTAGACCTCGCCGTTCTTCGGGTTCACGCCGGCCCACTCGGGTCGGTCCATGCGGGTGGCGCCCACCGCGTCGGCGGCCAGGCGGGTGAACACGGCCACGTCTGCGTCGCTCTTGAATTCGAAGTACGAACTGCCGGCGATCACCGGGTTGTTCATCGACAGTTCCAGCCACTCGCCGGTGCCGTCGCCTTTGAAGCGGGCGACAAACAGCGTGCCCTTGTCGAGGTATTTGTCACCGGCGGCCAGGCGGTTGGCGGGCTGGGCGTCGGCTGCGTCCCACATGGCGGCGGAGACGAACTTGTAGATGTACTCGCCGCGTGCGTCGTCACCCATATAGGCCACCACCGGCTGGCCGGCCACGGCGCGGGCGAAGGTGGCGTTTTCGTGGCCCATGCGGCCCAGCGCCGTGCGCTTGCGCAGCACGGTGTTCTTGTCGTAGGGATCGAGTTCCACGATGAAGCCGAACGTGTTCATCTCGTTGCGGAAATCTTCCTTGGCGCTGGCGCCCACGGCGCTGTTGTTCCAGCGTGTGTAGGTGTCGGCGCTGCCGCCGGTTTCCCAGCCGTGGCGGCTGGCGGCGCCGGCGCGGCGGCCGTAGCGGTTGAGGGCCTGCACCTGCTTGTCCTTCTTGCGTGCGTCGTCGTCTTTGGCGTCGCGGAAGAAGTAGCCGAACCAGTTCTCTTCGCCCGAGATGAAGGTGCCCCAGGGGGTGCGGCCGGTGCCGCAGTTGTTCAGCGTGCCGCGGGCCTGTGTGCCGTCGCCGCTGAACTTGGTCACCAGATGCTCGCTGCCACGCGCCGGGCCGTGGATGGTGGCCGGCGTCATGGTGGTCACGCGGCGGTTGAACGCCGAGTCGGCTTTGTAGGCCCAAGCCTTGCCGTCGGTCTGCACTTCAATCACCGACAGGCCGTGGATCATGAGTTCCTTGTCCACCTCGGCCGCGGGGCGGGGCAGGGTGGCGGTGCCGCCCGTGGGGTGGATGAAGAAGGAGCTGAGCTTCTCATCGGTGGTGGCTTCGTGGTTCATGGCCAGCAGGCCGCGCGAATTGAAGCTGTCCGAGGGCTTGCCTGATGCGTCCAGACCGAACCACTCAATGCCGTCGTGGTGGTCACCGGCGCGGTTGCCGAACTCGGCGTCGGTGCCGTCGTTCTTGTAGGCGGGTGTTGTTGCGCTCAGGGGGTCGCCCAGGGCATAGATGGCGCGCGCGGTGTAGCCCTCAGGCACAGTGACCTGGTCGGCCATGCTCTTGGCCACGGGCTTGAAGCCCAGGCTGCTCACGGGCGCCACCGGGCCGCTGGTGGCGCACCCGGTCAGCGCCGTGCCGCCCAGTGCGGCAACCCCTGAGGCGCCGAGCAGGCTGCGCCGGCTCAGGCGCGCGTACAGCACGCTTTCGAAGCTGGGGTTGTTGCTGGTGTTGGAGTCTTCGTCGTTGAAGTGGGCGTTGGAGCGTGGGGTGTTCGTGGTCATGGGCTCGTCCTCGTGTGGTTTGACGTCGCGATCATGTGCAAGTCACATGACCGTTCCATGACAACCCACCGGGGTTCTCAAGCAAGGCTTGACCCATGCGGATGTGCTGTCCCGATGCCACGCCGTCACACAAGGTGATGCCGGGCGGCGCGAACACCAGGATGGTGGAGCCGTGCTCGAACCAGCCCATCTCGTCCCCCTTCTCATAGGCCGCATGGCAAGGCAGCTGGTTGGGCCCGCGGTAGCGGATGTTCAGCGCCACGTCCACCGCGCGCAGGCGCATGCTGGCCACCAGGATCGCGGCCACTGGCACGATCAGCAGGGGCGTGCCGTCGGCCAGGCGGGTGTGCAGCACGGCGCGCTCGTTCTTGCAGAACAGCCGCTCGATCCGTTTCAGCGCAATCGGGTTCACGTTCCAGGTGTCACCGCTGATGTAGGTCACGTGATCCAGCGTGAGCGCAGCCGGTGCGTGGAAGCGGTGGTACATGCTGGAGGTCAGGCGCAGCGTCACATAGGTGCCGCCACGCAGCAGGTCGATGGCGGCCAGACCGCGCGCGTCCGAGCCCAGCAGGTCGGTGAGCGGGTAGGGGAAGCCCTTGGCCTGGAACACCTGCGCCGCCGCGTCCTCGCCGATGCGCCCGCAGGCGCCCACGATGGCGTCGCAAGGGCTCGTCAGCACGTGTTCGCGCGGGTCCAGGGGCCGTGCGCCGGGTTTGAGTTCGCGCACAAAGCAGTCGTGCAGGCTGTCGAAGGAGCTCTTCTTCGCTTCGCTCAGATCGATGTCGGTGAACGTGCTCCAAACCGCCATGGAGGCCATGCGCACCCAGGGGTGGCGGATGCGGCTGAACCAGCCCACGAAGCGGGTGAGTGCCGCGCGCGGGATGCGGTTGGTCAGCAGAAAGTTGAGGTCTTCGTTGAGCGCGAGGCGCTGCAGGATGTTCTGGTTTTTCATATGGTTTTCATGGCTTCGTCATGTGGACGCCCTACAAAAGACACACACCAACCGCCCTGGAGCTTGTCGCTGCATGTCTTACCTTTCCTACGCTGTTCCGCTGGGCTCGCTGGCATTGGCCTTGCCGATGCTCAAGCAGCGGCTCGAACTCTCCCGCGCCAAACACCGTTCGCTGGCTGGTCACTCGAAGATGGCCAAACAGCTGGCGAAGTGGCTCCCGGGCTATGCCTTTGATGAAGCGCGCTTCTTTGATTGCGATGGCGCACCCGCCGAGGTGGCAGCGCAGCGCCGTGCTGCTTTCGAGCAGCTGGGCGCCGGCTTTGCCGAGCGCTACAGCAAGACCCTTGCTCTCACGGCACAGGCGCGCGAAGGCCTGGCCGATCTGCAGTTCACCGGCGCCTACCGCGTGCCGTTCCAGTTCAGCCCGCTGGTGCGCGCGCGCCTGAAAGTGGGCGCCTTCGTGCAGTCGGCCGAGGGTGTGCACCTGACCGACCTCGACGGCAACACCTTCATCGACCTCACCGGCTCGTACGGCGTGAACGTGTTCGGTGTGGACTTCTACAAGGCCTGCATGGCCGAGGGCGCGCAGATCGGCCAGGCGCTGGGCCCCGTGCTCGGCGCCTACCACCCCTGCGTGGCCGATGTGGTGACGCGCCTGCAGGCCATTTCGGGCCAGGACCAGGTGTCGTTCCACATGTCGGGCACCGAAGCGGTGATGCAGGCTGTGCGCCTGGCGCGTTACCACACGGGCCGCAAACATTTGGTGCGCTTTTGCGGCGCGTACCACGGCTGGTGGGAAGACGTGCAGCCCGGCCCGGGCAACCCGATGCCGCCGCGCGAAACCTACACCCTGCAGGACATGAGCGAACGCAGCCTGCAGGTGCTGCGCACCCGGCGCAACGTGGCTTGCGTGCTGGTCAACCCGCTGCAAGCCCTGCACCCCAACAAGAACGCGCCCGGCGACTCCACCTTGGTGGACGGCAGCCGCACGGCGGGTTACGACCGCGCGGCCTACACCGCCTGGCTGAAGCAGCTGCGCGAGGTGTGCACCGAGCGCGGCATCGTGCTGATCTTCGACGAGGTGTTCCTGGGTTTTCGCCTGGCACCGGGCGGCGCGCAGGAATACTTCGGCGTGAAGGCCGACATGGTCACCTACGGCAAGACGCTGGCCGGCGGCTACCCGGTGGGCGTGGTCTGCGGGCGGCGCGATCTGATGCAGCGTTTTCGCGAAAAGCGCCCGGCCGACGTGTGTTTTGCGCGCGGCACTTTCAATGCCCATCCCTACGTGATGGGCGGCATGGCCGCATTCCTGAAGCGGCTGGACACGCCGGAGATACAGGCCTTGTACGAAGACCAGGATGCGAAGTGGGATGCACGCGCGAAGCTGTTCAACAACACCATGGCTGAGCACGGCCTGCCAGTGCGTGCAGCCAACATGCAAAGCATCTGGACGCTGATGTACACCCAGCCGGGGCGCTATCACTGGATGTTCCAGTACCTGCTGCGCTGGCAAGGTCTGGCGTTGAGCTGGGTGGGCACGGGGCGCTTCATCTTCGGTCTTCACTTCACCGACACCGACTTTGACGAGGTGTTGAAACGCTTCGTGGCGGCGGGTCAACAAATGCAGGCGCAGGGTTGGTGGTGGCAGGGTGAGCAGACGCACAAGTCGATCCGGCGCAGTGTGGTTCGCGAGATGTGGCAACACCTGCGGGCATGACCCCGCAGGTGCGCCGGGGGGATCACTTCACATTGATCCCTGGATCGATCAACTGGCCGCGCATCAAAAACAAAGGTGCCTTGTAGTACAGCTTGATGTCGTGAAACGGGTCGGTGAGGATCTTGGTCATCCAGGCCAGGCCGGTTTGCACATCGGCAATGAAGAACAGGTGCACGGTGCGAAACAGCAAGCCGCCCACGCCGAGTCCCAGCCACAACGCGCCGACATGGCGGATGAAGGTTTCGCCATTGGTGTGCGGCTCGAACAGCCCGAACACACCCGGCACCAGTGCCACCAGCATCGGCGTGCCTGCCCACAGGGCCATCAGCACCACCTTGCGCTGCAGGTTGTAGCCCACCTTGATCTCTTCCTTGTGCTCGTGCGTGGCCTGGTTCACGTGGTCGTAGCCCTTGGGCTCGAAGAAGAAATGGCCGGCCTGGCGGCTGGTCATCGAAACCAGCCAGGCAATCAGCGCCGAGAGCACCGGGTCGGTCCACAGCAGCGCGTAGGCCACCACGAAGCTGATGGCGCTGATCAGGTGCAGCGTCTGGTTGATGCGGCTGTGGTGGTAGTAGCGGTGGTCGTCCCAGCGTTGGGTTTCGAGTGTCTTGAAAAAGTCTTTCACATCATCTCCATGCGAGGTTGGTGCGTGTGGCGAGGTCACACACCTGCGCAGTCTTGCCCTGACATGTGAAAAGCCGGTGACAACACCGCTTTGTCATCTGTTTGTTGCACAGCGCCTTGAACATGCACACATGAACGCCATGACATCCGAACAGCTCCTGGTCGAGGAATTCCCGGCCGCCACGCCATCCTTGCGCCTGTCGGTCGTCACCGAAACCTGGCCGCCCGAGGTCAATGGTGTTTCGCTCACGCTCTCGCGCCTGGTGCAGGGGCTGTGCGCGCGCAACCACCCGGTGCAGCTGATCCGGCCGCGCCAGACGCGGGTGGACCAGGCCTTGAGCCACACCGGCTATGAAGAGTTGCTGATGCGTGGCATGCCCATTCCGCGTTACCCCGAGCTCAAGCTGGGCCTGCCGGCCAAGCGCGCACTTATCAACGCCTGGACCTTGAAGCGGCCCGATCTCGTGCACATCGCCACCGAAGGGCCGCTGGGCTGGTCGGCGCTGCAAGCGGCGCGGGTGCTCAAGCTGCCGGTGACCTCGGACTTCCGCACCAACTTCCACGCCTACTGCGAGCACTACGGCGTGGGCTGGCTGCGCAAGCCCATGGTGTCGTACCTGCGCAAGTTCCACAACCTGACCTCGCTGACCATGGTGCCCACGCGCGCGCTGCGCGAGGAGCTGATGCAGATGGGGTTCGAGCGCGTGCAGGTGGTGGCACGCGGTGTGGACACGCAGCTCTTTCACCCCCAGCGTCGCAGTGAGGCGCTGCGCCGCGAGTGGGGCGCACGGCCCGATTCGCTGGTGATGCTGGTGGTGGGCCGCCTGGCGGCTGAGAAAAATCTTGATGTCGCGCTGCGCGCGCATGCGGCCATGCAGGCCCACCACGCGGATGTGAAGCTGGTCTTCGTGGGCGACGGTCCGCTGCGCGAGAGCTTGCGCCAGCGTTGCCCACAGGCCGTGCTGGCCGGCATGCGCAAGCACGAAGAGCTCGCGGGCTACTACGCCTCAGCCGACCTGTTTGTGTTCCCCAGCCTCACGGAAACTTTCGGCAACGTGACCATCGAGGCCCTGGCCAGTGGCCTGCCTGTGCTGGCCTACGACACCGCTGCGGCCAGCGACTGGGTGCAAAGCCACGTCAACGGCTGGCTGGTGCCTGCAGGTCATGAAGACGCTTTCATGAGCGTGGCGGTGGAGCTGGCGCAAAACCCCTCTCGTCTGGTTGCAGCTCGTGAGCAAGCGCGAGCCCGCGTGGCCCACCAGGGGTGGCAGCAGATTGCGCTGCAGGTGGAGGCGCTGATGTTGCAGGCGATGGAACAGTTGCCGGGTCAAACCGGCAGTGTTGGAGGGCAACTGGCTGTAGCGAGTGAGTCTGGCCAAAGACTTTTTGTGAAGCGCTGATGACGGGGAGTGGTCCAAACGGACTACGCATTTGAGCTTGCTCGTCAACGAACGGTCACGCAGCCTTTGGACACTGAAAGCCCTGCCCAACCACCACGAGTACGCCCCATGGCTCACCATCCCATTGACGATTGCAATCATTCCAACGCCGAGCATTTTCAGGAGGTGCTTGCGCGTGGCCGTCTGTCACGCCGACACCTCATCCAGGGTGGGTTGGGACTGGTGGCCGTCGCCAGCTTGCCCTTGATGGGCATGGCAGAGGCAGGTCAGAAGCCGCACGATCACAAGCCGGACAAGAAGGCGGAGCTCGACTTCGACGCTGTGACCAAGAGCATCGCCGACCAAATCGTGCTGCCTGCCGGTTTCACGTTCACGGTTTTGCACGCCACGGGTGACCGCATCTCGAGTGACGTTCCCGACTTCACCAACCTGGGCACTGAGTCCGACGACTGGAGTCAGCGGATCGGCGATCACCATGACGGCATGGACATCTTCCACTTCGGTCCCCGCGGCCGTTACACAGAGCGCGATACGCGCCGTGCAGTGCTGGTGGTCAACCACGAAAGCTCGGCCGATGCTCACTTTTTCCACGCAAACGGCCAGACCAGCAATGGAGTGTCTGGCAAGAAGTTCTCACAGTTTTCGGCAGCGTCGGGTGGCTGGGACTTGGGGCAGCGGCCGGAGTCCGAAGTGCTCAAGGAAATCAATCACCACGGCGTCTCGATTGTCGAAGTGCGCCGGGGGCGCGATGGCCGCTGGGAATACATGGTTGACTCCGAGCTCAACCGCCGCGTCAACGGGCAGACACCCATGCGCATCACCGGTCCAGCCGCGCACCTCGCCAACATCCGCAGTTTCATGGTCACCAAGTACGACCCGACCGGAAGAACCTCGCGCGGCACACTGAACAACTGTGGCCATGGCAAGACGCCCTGGGGCACCTACCTGGCCTGTGAAGAGAATTGGGCTACGTACTTCTACATGCCGAATGGGTCGGTCGATGTGGATGCCCGAACCAAGGCCTCGCGCCAACGCTATGGTGTGATCCGCGCACCGTTCACCGGTACCACGGGAGCGCCTGGCCAAGGTTGGTCGGATGTGGCCTCCAAGGCGACAGACGATCGCTTCGCCCGTTGGGATGTGTCGGCTCCCGGGGCCACCCCTGCGCAGGATTTCCGCAACGAACCCAACACGTTCGGCTTCAACGTCGAGATTGATCCGCTTGAACCGGATGCTGTGCCCGCCAAGCGGGTGGCCATGGGTCGTTTTGCCCATGAAGCGGCGGTGTGCAGCATCCCGGTGAAGGGCAAGCCGCTCGCTTTCTACATGGGCTGTGATTCTCAGAACGAGTACATCTACAAGTTCGTGACCAAGGCCGTGTGGGACCCGCGCGACGAAGGCCGTGGCATGGCGGCAGGCGACAAGTACCTCAACGAAGGCAAGCTGTATGTGGCCAAGTTCAACGATGACGGCAGCGGGGTCTGGATCGAACTCAACACCGCCAACGTCACGGCCTTGAATCCAGGCTATGCAGCCACCTACGCATTTGCGAATCAGGCCGACGTGTTGGTGAACACGCGCCACGCGGCTACTGCCGTGGGTGCCACGCGCATGGACCGCCCGGAATGGGGTGCGATCAACCCGAAAAACGGTGAGGTTTACTTCACCATGACCAACAACAGCAGCCGAACTGTTGCCAACACCGATGCCGCGAACCCGCGCGCCTATGCCGACAACGACGGCCTGACCCGTTCGGGCAACCCCAATGGCCACATCATCCGTTTCCGCGAACTCGGCAGTTTGGCCACCGCCAGCCAGTTCACCTGGGACATCTTCCTCTTCGGTGCCGAAGAGGACGCGGGCGCTGGCATCAACCTTTCGGAGTTGACCGACAAGAACGATTTTTCGTCGCCCGATGGACTGTGGTTCAGTCAGAGCACCGGCATCTGCTGGATCCAGACCGATGACGGCGCTTACCTTGACCAGACCAACTGCATGTTGCTGGCGGCCATTCCTGGCCGGGTGGGTGATGGCGAGACGATCACGGTCAACAACAGCCTGGGTGGAGCCTCCGGGACCGAGACCACGTTCATCGGTGCCACGTTGGGTGAGGCCCGTCTGCGCCGTTTCCTCGTGGGTCCAAAGGGTGCTGAAATCACGGGCCTGACCGAGACCGACGACGGCCGGACCCTGTTTGTGAACATCCAGCACCCAGGCGAAAGCACGCCGGCGCTTGGCGCTGGCCCGTTCAATCTGCAAAGCGAGTGGCCAGGCAACGAGGGTTATGGCCCGGCCGGTCGCCCACGCTCGGCCACCATCGTCATCACCCGCACCGACGGCGGCGTGATCGGTCTTTGATCCGCTGATTTGCGAAAGCCCCTGCCGGCGCATACCGGCAGGGGCTTTTTTGTTGTTGACGGATGCCTTGGGAGATTGCGGTTTCTGCCCGGTCGCCGTGCTCCAATTCTGCATTTGAACCTTGGAGCAGCGATGAAACACACCGTCATGATCGTCTTGCTGGCGGCCCTGTGCGCCGCACCGGTGGCCCACGCCGAAGACACGCCCAGCAACATGGGACCCGCCGCAGTGGACAGCCTGGCGACAGCGCGCGCCGCCATCGCCGCGAAAGACTGGCCCAAGGCGATCGCCGAACTCAACACGGTGGTGAAGGCCGAACCCCGCAACGCCGACGCACACAACCTGCTGGGCTACAGCCACCGCAAGCAGGCTCGACCCGATCTGGCCAAAGCCTTCGAACACTACAAGCTGGCGTTGCAGATCGACCCGCAGCACAAGGGTGCGCACGAGTACATCGGTGAGGCCTATCTGATGAACAACCAGCCGGCCGAAGCGCGCAAGCATCTGGCCGAGCTTTCGCGCATTTGCGGCAACCAGACTTGTGAGGAATACACGGATCTGGCGAATGCGATCGGGGCCTACAAGGGCCGACCACCAAGCTGATGGGGCGCTTGTCCATCGCCTGCACACAGCGCTGCGGGTCCTGAGTGTTGGCACCGCAGAGGTGTTCCAGGACTGGTTTTGAGGACTACCGTGGGAGCGCCTCACCGATTCCGGGTCGGTGAGGCAACCACCTCAAATCCAACACTGAAGACCCATCATGTACGACCAAATCGTCAAACCCCAGACCCTTGTTCTGGACACCGCGCCATGCAACGACGGTAAGGACCGCTTTCCCAAACTGACCGTCAAATACGAGGAGTACGGCAGCGCCAGAACCCAGGACGGCCATGACAAGCCCGTTATTGTCATCCTGCCGTTCTTCCTGGGCAGTGCCCACGCGGCCGGGTACAAAGCCATCAAGGACAAGAAGCCCATCGGCCTGGGGTACTGGGACGCCCTCATCGGCCCCGGCGAGGTGCTGGACACCAACACCCACCGCATCATCAGTTTCGAGCCGGTGATCAACGATGAATTCCATCCCGGCATCGTCAACCCGGCCACCAGCAAGCCCTACGGCGGCGCCTTTCCCGACTTCTCGCTGGCCGATGTGTCACAGGCCCAGCGCCTGGCACTCCAGCAGCTGGGCGTGGCGCATGTGGATGTGCTCATGGGCGCTTCCATGGGCTCGATGCAAGCCTGGCACTTCATGGCCCACGACACCACCTTTGTCTCGCGCATGGTCCTGGTGGTGCCCGGCGGCCTGACCTTGGCCGAAAAGACGTTGACGCTGACCCGCCAGTGGGTGACGAAGCTGGAGCAGGACGCCGACTGGCACGGCGGCGACTACAGCGCCCTGCCCAAGGACAAACAACCGAAGAAGGCGCTGCTCGAGGTGCTGGCCGATTTCTGGTACCGGGTGCAATTCCCGGTGGAACACAGCTTGCTGTACGACCTGGACGACCTGGGTTGGGCCGACATGGCTGTGGCGCACCATGCGCTGAGTCCGGATGACGTCAAGTCCATCGATACGGTGCTGGCCTCCCTCGACGACAAACAGCCCAAGGTCAAGGCCTACAAGCAGATGGTCAAGCTGCTGTGCGAGCGCACCGACCACAACGTGCTGCTGTGGCAGCTGCGCTCGATCCTGAGCTACAAACCTCTGGCGGCCCTGGCGGCATCTGACGCGTTCACCCGGCGCACCATGAAGCTCGACGCCATGGTGGACATTGCGCATGAGGCGCCCGGCGTGGCGGACATCCTGTTGATCGCCACCGAAGCCGACGACCTGCTGGACATCGTCTCTGTGGATGCGGTGACCGGCATGGCCGCTTTCCTGGGTGCTCGAACCTCGGTGGTCCGCCTGCCCTCGACCTTCACGCACGCCGCCGGGCTCAACACCGCAGCGCCTGACAGCATCGCACGGGTCAAGGGCTGCATCGCCCGGTTCCTCAAGCCTCAGGCCAAGCTCTGAGGGGTGTGCCCTACCTGCCTCAGCGCACCATGGCCGGGTGGGCTTCGGGCG
>QBMB01000093.1 GCA_003241965.1 Burkholderiales bacterium
CCACAGTGTGTCCCAGCGCGAGTTCACCACCCGCTGGGACACACTGTGGAGCGGTCGCTCACTTCTTCATGGGCGGGAAGCGGGCTCCGGCGCCGTGCGCCTCAATGGCAACGACTACCTCAGCCTGACCGGCCACCAGGACATCGTGCAGGCGCAGACGCTGGCGATCCGCACCGATGCCGAGTTCGTGATCCAGTCCGGCGTGTTCCTGCTGGACGCTCACCCGGCGCGCCAGCTCGAACTCAAGCTGGCCCAGCTGCTGGGCCAGGAGGACGGGCTGATCTGTCAGTCGGGTTACGCGGCCAACCTGGGCCTGCTGCAGTCGATCGCGGACGAGAAGACCGTGATCTACATGGACACGCTGGCCCACACCTCGCTGTGGGAAGGCGCGCGCCGCTCGGGCGCCACCACCCACCCGTTCCGCCACAACGACGCCGAACACCTGGACCGCCTGGTGCAACGCCACGGCGCTGGGTTGATCGTGGTCGACTCGGTCTACAGCACCACCGGTGCGGTGGCGCCGCTGGTGCAGGTGGTCGAGGTGGCGGAGCGCCGGGGCTGCATGACGCTGGTGGACGAGTCGCACTCGCTGGGCACCCACGGGCCGCAGGGCGCGGGCCTGTGCGCCGAGTTGGGGCTGAGCCACCGGGTGCACTTCATCACCGCCAGCCTGGCCAAAGCGTTTGCCGGGCGCGCGGGGTTCCTCAGCGTGCCGGCGGCCATGCGCAACTATGTGCTGAGCACCAGCTACCCCAACATGTTCAGCTCGTGCCTGCTGCCGCACGAAGTGGCCGCGCTGGACGCCACGCTGGAGGTCATCCGGCGCAGCGACACCGAGCGTGCGCGCCTGCAGGCCCACACGCGCCAGCTGCGCGGCATGCTCAGCGACCTGGGTTACCCGATCCACCAGGGCACCGAGCAGATCATTGCGCTGGAAGCGGGCACCGAACCCGCCACCATGGTGCTGCGCGATCTGCTGGAGGAGCGCGATGTGTTTGGTGCGGTGTTTTGCGCGCCGGCCACCAGCCGCAACCGCACCATGGTGCGGCTCACCCTGCACGCGGCACTCACCGACGCCGAACTCGATCACGTGGCGGCGGTGGCGCGTGAAGTGGCGCCGCTGGTCAAACCCTGGGACTGGCCGATAGCCCGGCGTGCCCGCGCGGCCTGCGCTCAGTTGTCCTGAACGCTGCGGTGGCCCTCGGCGTCCAGAAAGCGCCGGTAGCCATAGATCGGCTGGGGCAGGTCGGCGGTGTCGAGTGAGAACACCGCGGCCGTGATGAGCTTGTCTTCTCCCAGCGCGAAGGCCGGCGCCGTGCGCACCGGGCCGCTCAGGTTGAGCTGCTGGTGCAGCTCGACCGCTGCGAGCTGGTGACCGGCCTGCACGGCGCGCACCACCTCGAACCCCAGCCCTGCCGATCCGGCCAGTTCGGCAAGGTCGCCCAGGCTGCTGGTGGATTCCAGCTGCAGCCAGTGGCAATCGCCCGCGCTGTCCAGGCCGATCAGCCCGAACGGCTCCCCCAGCACCGCGTATTCCACCCAGTTCTGGCTGGTGAAGGTCTGCAGGGCCTGTGCGATGGAGGGAATCTGCAGCAGCGACTGCTGGGACGGTTGCATGGCCGCGCGCCACAGCGTGTTGAGACGCGGATGGGGTGCATGCATGAGTTTGCGCAACACCCCCATGAGGTGGCGCGTGATGTCGGTCGTCTGCTTGGGCACGAACTGGTCGATCAGGCCGTTGTTGAAGGCCTGGATGGCGATCTGCTCGTCGGCCTGACCGGTCAGCAGCACCCGTGAACCCGGCCAGTCGAGCAAGGTGTTGAGCACCTTCAGCCCGTCGGTCCCGGGCATGGCGTAGTCCACCACGCAGGTCTTCACCAGCTGATAACGCGATGGGTTCACCGCCCAGTAGCGCAGGATCTGCGGCAGCAGCGGCTGGCCCTGGCGCCAGCGCTCGATCATCTGCAACTGCGTCATGGCGTCGGCTTCCCAGCGTGCGGGCTCCTGCTGCATGCGCTGCGAGAAGCCCGATGGGCGCGAGAACAGCTCCACCTGCCAGTGCGTCGGAATGACCATGCCGAGCATGTCGAGGTAGTCGGTGTCGTCGTCCAGGAACAGGACGCTGCCGGGACGGTGGAAAAGGGGAATCGTCAGTGCCATCGGTTCGTCAGCGAGAAGAAGTTGAAGCGGCCAGGGCCTGGGTGGTGAGCGGCAGGTCGATCATGAAGACCGCGCCCCGACCGGGTTCGGAATGCACGCTGAGGTGACCTTGTGCAGCCTCGACCACGTTCTTGCAGAACGTCAGGCCCAGGCCGTTGCCGGCACCTGCCAACGTGGAGAAGAACGGTTCGAAGATTCTCGCCTGCTGTTCGTGGGCGATGCCGATGCCGTCGTCAGATACTGCAATGCGGCCCTTGCCATGGTGCACGCCCACCTCCACCCGCAAGTCGCCCGGGCTGGGCGCATTGCTGGCCGAGGCCAGCGCATGCAGGGCGTTCTTCATCAGATTGGTGAGCACCTGCGAGAACAAGGGGCGGGATGCGACGAAATAAAAGTCCTGCTGGATGTGCACCTGCACGCAGTCCCGCTCGCGCGAAGAGCGGTAGGGGTAGTTCAGCACCACGTCCTGCACCAGCTCGGCGGCGCGGATCGACGACTGGTCACGCGGCAGGCGCGTGAGCTGGGCGTTCGAGATCTGGGTGTCGATCTGGCGGTTCATGCTGCGCACCAGGTTCTGCAAGCGCGTGGCCAGCTCCTCGAACTTCTTCTGCTTGCTCTCGGGAAGGTCGTGCTGGGAGAGGTTGCGCAACACATCACCCATGAGATTGACCGTGGCCAGTGGCGTGCGCAGCTCGTGCGCCATCACGCCCATGGTGCTCAAGGTGTTGAGGAGGCGGGTGCGGCGCAGGTTGGCACTGGAGGCGCCCAGCATCAGCGCCGCGCCCCAGGCGAAGGCCAGCACCACCAGGTGATCGGCCCGGGTGGCGTCGCCAGACAGCGGAATCTGCAGCGCATGGGCCAGGCCCAGGCTCAATCCCACGCCGGTGACCACACCCACGGTGGCCAGACGCCAGTCGGTGAGGTGGTAGTGGATGACGAGCATGCAGGCCATGCTGGCAAGCCACACGTCGTTGCCGCCGTTGAGCCAGTACATCCACGAAAAAAACATGGGCAGCTGCAACCAGCAGGAGAGCGAGAAGATCCAGATGGTGGTCCTGGACGTGAGGTCGCGGTTGACCAGACCGAGTACGAGCGGAATGCCCAGGCAGGCCATGGCCAGGCGGGTGGGCAAGCTCTCGTAGGGTTGTGGCAACAGCACGGACCAGATCAGTCCGAATCCGATGTGACCCAGCATGGTGAAGGCACCCAGGTACTGCAGCCGTGCACGGGATGGGTGCAGAATAGGCTCCAGCGGCGCACGGACCACCTCGTCCAGCAGCCAACGCCACAAGCGCGCCTTGGCGCTGTGCCACCTCAACCGGTCCAGAGGCAATATGTACTCCTTCGAATGCAAGGCAGCCGCTGCCCGCACCGGCCACACCCCCACAGGCCCCATTGTGTCTGCAACAGGGTGTTTCAAGCCATGACCTTGCCTGTCAACTTTGACAGTGTGAGTTTGGACAGCATCCTGGCTGACTGGGTGTGCGCCTTGCGGGACCAGGGTGTGGAGTCGGTGATGGTGCTCGGACCGTCGCCAACCGGTGGACGCGAAGAGCGCGAGGTGCTCGCGGTGCATCCGCCGCGCATGCTGGTGGCCGCTCAGGCGTTGGCCGACAGCGGGGATTTTGGCGCCAGCTGGCGCGAGAGCGACGCGCCTCTGGTGGCCTGGCAGGACATTTCAAAGTCGGTGTTCGAGCAGTCCAGCCGCTGGCGCCGTTTGTGGCTGGCGCATGGTTACCAGACGCTGGTGCGCGTGGCCTTCAGCCTGCCGGCCGGGCGCGCCTTTGAATGTTTCATGTTCAGCCCGAGGGCCTTTGCAGACCGCTCCGAGGCAGCCGCGCTGGCCTGGTCGGCCTTCAACATCTGGCCCATGCTGCGCCGTTCGATCGCCGAGGCGCGCGTGAGCCTGAGTCCTCGCGAGCTGGAAAGCCTGAACATGGCCTTTGAAGGTCTCACCGCGCGCGAAACCGCTTTGCGCATGGATTGCTCAGAACGCACGGTGAACTACCACCTGGCCAACGCCATGGCCAAGCTCAAGACCGACAACAAGCTGGCAGCCGTGCAGCGCGCTTGCTGGATTGGCCTGATCTAGGGCCAAGGGCGTGGCCCCCCACGCCGGATCGTCATGCTGCAGTGCGAAAACCCCCCGGGGTTGGCATGGTCATAATCCGCGCATGACATTCCTGGCCCTGGACGTTGGCAACACCCGCCTGAAATGGGCTTTGTATGAAGAGCCGCGCTCCGGTTCGCGGCTGATCGCGCAAGGTGCGCAATTCCTTGAAAACATCGAAACACTGGCCGAAGGCGACTGGGCCGGCCTGCCTGTCCCGCGTTGGGTCCTGGGCTGTGTTGTTGCCGGGGATGCGGTCAGGCGCCGCGTGGCAGAGCAGCTCGAACTGTGGGATGTGACGCCGCAGTGGGTTGTCTCCAGTGCCGCTGAAGCAGGCCTGACCAACGGCTACGACCACCCGGCACGCCTGGGCTCGGACCGCTGGGTGGCCATGATCGGTGCGCGCCAGCGGCTGGTGTCGCTCGGCCTGAAGCGCCCTTGTGTGGTGGTGATGGTGGGCACGGCGGTGACCGTGGAGGCCATCGACACCGAAGGGCGGTTTCTCGGCGGCATCATCCTGCCGGGCCACGGCATCATGCTGCGCGCGCTCGAATCGGGCACCGCCGGCCTGCACGTGCCCACCGGCGAGGTGCGCGACTTTCCCACCAACACCAGCGACGCGCTCACCAGCGGCGGCACCTTCGCCATCGCCGGCGCGGTGCAGCGCATGGTGGACAACCTGCGCCGCCATTGCGGCGACGAGCCGCTGTGTTTCATGACCGGTGGCGCTGGCTGGAAGATGGCCCCCAGCATGGCCTTGCAGGTCGAGCTGGTGGAGGGCTTGATCTTTGACGGGCTGCTGGAGATGGCCTCGCGCCGACTTGCGCTGGCTTGAATCGGCCAGCCTTTCAGGGCTTGCTTTCACCCCATGGCAGCATCAACGTCAATGTGAGCAGACGCCGGAACTCCGGCTCGAATTCATCAATGATGCGCTGCGGCTCGGGGCACAGGGTGGTGTCGGCGATCACGCCGAACTGCACGCCGCCGCCGTAACTCAGGATCGAAACGCCCAGGCCCACGGTGCCGGTCTGTGGCACCCAGAACATGGTCTGCTCCAGCGTGGAGCCGCAGACCTGGAGCTTGGTGGCCGGGCCGGGCACGTTGGTCATCACCGCCGTGGTCTTGCGGCCAAACAGGCTGAGCATCGCATCTTGCGCGGGCTTCACCAGCAACCCCGCCACCGATAGCAAACCGAACGTGAGCAACGGTTGCAGGCTGCCCTTGAGGTTGTTCATGCGCGAGCGCACGGTGAACACGCGTTCAACGGGGTTGGTGCAACCGATGGGCAGCACCAAGGGCACCAGGCCAAAGCGGTTACCGAGTTTCCAGGCGTCTTCCATCGGGCGCAGGTTGATCGGCACCATGGCGCGGATCTCCTGGCCGGTGGGGTCGTCGCCCAAGCCGCGCAGGTAGGCGCCGATGGCGCCGGCCACACAGCCCAGCAGCACGTCGTTGACCGAGCAGTTCAGTGCCTTCCCAATGGCTTTCACTTCGTCCAGCGGGATCGGTTCGCACCAGGCCACACGTTTGGTGTTGCCGGGCTGGCCTTTCAGGCGCGTGGGCGAGTCGTCGGGCATGAGCGCGAGCGCGGCCAGATCGCTGGCGAGCTGGCCCCCCATGCGCGCCAGATCGACCGCCTGGCCGAGCGAGTCGGTGAGGCTCTGCTGGGGCGAGGCCAGCATCGCCAACGACTTGGCAGCGCCGCCGCCGGCAGCTTCCAGCGCCTTCGCGGTGAGGTCGCCGAAGGGGCGGATCAGCGTGTCGACCACCCAGTCTTCGGCGCCGTCCAGGCCCGGCTTGGGTGTCTTGCGGTTGGTGCGTTGCGGCGGCGCAGCGCCGCCGTCCACCAGGCTCATCATGACGCTGATGAGCGCAATGCCGTCGGCAATGCAGTGGTGGATGCGCGCCACCAGCGCGGAGCCACCGCCGTACTGTTCGATCAGTTCGAAGCGCCACAGCGGGTGCTGGCGGTCCAGGGGCTGCATGGCGAGTTCGGCCACGCGGGCCTGCAAGGCGTCCTGTTCATTTTGTGCACCGGTCTGCGAGAGCCGGTGTGTGACCACGTGGCGCTCCAGCCGGAAGTCTGCGTCGGCGATCCAGTGCGCCCCCGTGGCGTCTTCCCGCGCCAGCTGCACGAAGCGGCGGTAGGGCAGCAGCCGCTCGCGCACCCGCTCGTTGAGCGCCTCGATGGTGATGCCCGGTTTCAGGATCCACACGCCCAGGATCATCATGAGGTTGCTGGGGGAGTCCATGCGCAGCCAGGCCGTGTCGACCTTGCTCATGCGCTCGCCTTGCAGACCGAGCGTGGTGGACAGTGCCTGCTTCACCGAGGGCAGCCCGTTGGCTGCATCGGGACGACCGGCGCGCGCCGACGGAGTGCCGCTGCGGGCGGCAACGCGTTGAACCATGAATGCTCCTCGGGTGGCTGTGCGGGTCTTGGCTTGTGGGCCTATTGTGCAGAGGCCGCCAACCGTAAGATAGCGGGAGAGCCCTTAGCCCGGCACAGGGCGGCGGGGCGATTCATTTCAACAACAGGAGCATTCATGGCCGATCTCAAGTCCCTTTTCGAAGCCGCGGTGGCGAACTCCAAGAATCTGAGCGAGCGCCCGGACAACGCCACCCTGCTGAAGATCTACGCGCTGTACAAGCAGGCCACCGAGGGCGATGTGGAGGGCAAGAAGCCCGGTTTTGGCGACATGGTCGGGCGCGCCAAGTGGGACGCGTGGAACGGTTTCAAAGGCACGGACAAAGACGGGGCGATGCAGCAGTACATCGATCTCATTCAGAGCCTGAGCTGAGCCTGGTTCAAGCCGGCTTGTCTGAGCCGGCTTTTTTCTTTTTTGCGGCCGGTTTCTTCGCCGCCAGCAGTTCGTCGAGGTTCTTGACGATCTCGCTCTCGATGCGCTCCTTGAAGGCCCCCAGCAGGAAGCCCAGGCGGGCTTCGAGCTCAAATTTGTCTGCCGACACCTTGAGCGTGCCGCTCACGCCCGAGCGGGTGAACTGCACTTCGTCGCAGGCCTCGCCTTCCTCGTAGGTGCAACTCATGTCGAAGTCGTTCTCGGCCTGTTCGGCCCAGCGCCAGGCCAGCTTGCGCGCGCCGCCCATGCCAAGTTGGTGATCGCGTTCGATGTGGATGTCGGCCATGTGTGTCTCACAGAGTGGTTGTCAGGGGCGGTCGCTGTTGTCGGGGTTCAGGGCGGTGACCATGGCGGTGGGCGCCAGCACCCGCAGGGCGGCCATGCGTTCTTCTTTCGGACGCTCGGCCAGTGCCCGCACCGCATCATAAAACCGCGCAAAGTCGCGGCCTTCGCGCTCGAACAGGGCTTCGAACGCGGGCACCCAGTCGTCGTAGGCCGCCTGCGCCGCAAAGCTGGCGTTGTTGGCCCGGGCCACGAACGGGTCGTAGCCGGCGTAGCCGTTCCACCCCGCCTTGAGCGCTGAGTAGCGCTGGCGGAATGCGGCCATGGCCAGGGCTTTTTGCTGTGCTTTGGCCGTGTCATCGAGCACTGCGTCGGTGTAGATGCCCTGCAGCTGTTCCCGGGTGGAGCGGGTGAGGGCGCGGAAGGCTCGGCGGCGGTTGTCGAAGGTGGCGTAGTCGTTGCGCGCCTGCTCGCCGGCCCGGTTCAACCACAGCGCGCCGCCCAGGCGCTCGACCGTGGTGGCAAACGATTCGTTGAAGGTGGTGTCGTTCTGCACGTACACCACCTGGTGGGCGAGTTCGTGGAAGACGAGGCGGGCGAGTTCACCCTCCGGGTAGCTGATGAAGGTGCTGAGCAGCGGGTCGCCGCCAGCCCAGTTCATCCATCCCAGCGTGGAATAGGCGGGCACCGGGTAGACAGCCACTTCCAGTTGCGCGTCCAGGCTGTCGGCAAACGCTTGCGCGTCCGTTTCCAGAAAGTAGCCCCGGTAGCCCACACACCCGGCCACCGGAAAGCACCAGGTTTCCAGCTTGAGCGAGAGCGCCGGTGCGGCCACCACGTTGTAGACGGCGGCGCGGCGCTGGAGGTCGGCGTAACGGTGGTAGCTGGCGTTGTCGGGCAGGGCCAGCGCGCTCACCGCAAATGCGCGGATGCGACGGGCCTTTTCCAGCCGCTCCTTGAGTGCCGGCGGTGCCGCCTCATCCGCAAGCCAATCGTCGACCGGACGCGCCGCCTGCATCAGCTGCAGGTGCCCGGTGACCGATTGCCAGTAGTAGCCCACACCGGTGGTGCTGGCGCAGCCCGCGCTCAGCAGGGTGGCGAATGCAAGTGCCAGCAGCTTCCTCACGAACACCTCAGGGCACGCCGGCCACCAGAGCCACAGGGGCCACTTCCACGAGACAGTCGTAGAAGACCGGGCCGCGCCCCATGTCGGTGAGATGCTGGCTGGTGACTTCGTTGACATTGGTGCCGGCGGGTCCGAGCTTGCGCCACCAGATGCCCAGGCCGTTGACCACGCCGGGCCGAGCCCGCGTGGAGACCTTGGCCTTGCAGCGGTACTCGCCTCGGTCGTTGAACACACGCACCATCTGGCCGGTTTCGATACCGCGCAGTGCGGCGTCGTCGGCATGGATTTCCAGCAGTGGCTCCCCTTCGATGTCGCGCAGGCTCTGCACGTTGACGAAGGTGGAGTTGAGGAAGTTGCGCGCCGGTGGCGAGATCATGGCCAGCGGATAGGCCGCTGATGAGCCTTGAAGCTCGTGGTTGGGCAGGTGATCTGGCAGCCCGTCCTGGCCCTGCGCGGCCAGGCGCGCGCTGAAGAACTCGCAGCGCCCCGAGGCGGTGGGGAAGCCGCCGTTGGCGTATGGGGCTTCGGGTACGGGCAGGGTGGCAAAACCTTGGTCGAGCAGCAGCTGGAAATCCACCGCGCTGCCAAACGCCGTGCGGCACAGCGTTTCGTCGTCGTCCTGAAAACACGCGTCGTCAAAGCCCATGCGTTGGGCCAGCGCGCGGAAGATATCGGTGTTGGTGCGGGACCCGCCCACGGGCTCGATGGCCGGGCGGTTGAGCAGCACGTCGGTGTGGCCGTAGCTGGCGTGGATGTCCCAGTGTTCGAGCTGCGTGGTGGCCGGCAGGATGAAGTCGGCGTGGTCGGCGGTGTCGGTTTGAAAGTGCTCCAGCACCACGGTGAACAGGTCTTCGCGCAGGAAGCCCTGCACCACCTTGCCCGACTCGGGCGCCACCGCCACCGGGTTGCTGTTGTAGACGATGAGCGCTTCGATCTTCGGGCCGAAATCGACCGAGCCCTCGTTCAACAGGTCGTTGCCGATGGTGCTCATGTTGAGGATGCGCGGGCTTTTGCCGGCGAGCAGGTCGGGCCGGTGCAGGGCCGCGCGGTTCACCGGGAACATGCCCGAGCTGGACAGCAACAGGCCCCCCGCCGGCTCGCGCCAGGCGCCCACCAGCGCGGGCAGGCAGGCCACGGCGCGCACCGCGTTGCCGCCACCGCGCACACGCTGCATGCCGTAGTTCAGCCGGATCGCAGCCGGCTTCGTGGTCCCGTAGGCCCGCGCCAGGTCTGTGATTTGCTGCACCGGGATGCCGCAGATCTCGGCCGCGCGCTCGGGCGGCCACTGCAGTGCGCGCTCGCGCAGACCTTCCCAGCCCAGCGTGTGCTGGGCGATGTAGTCGTGGTCCAGCCAGTCGTGGGTGATGAGCTGGTGCATGAGGGACAGCGCCAGCGCCGCATCCGTCCCGGGGCGCAGGGCAATGTGCTCGTGGCACTTTTCGGCGGTCTCGGTGCGCCGCGGGTCGATGCAGACCAACCGCGCGCCGTCGCGTTTGGCCTGCTGGGCCAGGCGCCAGAAATGCAGGTTGCTGCCGATGGAGTTGCTGCCCCAGATCACGATGAGTTTCGAGTGGGCGAAATGCTCCACCTTCATGCCGACCTTGCCACCCAGGGTCTGCACCAGCGCCTCGCCACCGGCTGAGGAGCAGATGGTGCGATCCAGAAACGAGGCGCCGAGCTTGTGGAAGAAGCGCGCGGCCATGCCCTCGCCCTGCACCTGGCCCATGGTGCCGGCGTAGCTGTAGGGCAGCACCGCCTGCGGGTCGCGCTCGGCAATGGCGCTCAGGCGTGCGGCAATCGCATCCAGTGCTTCGTCCCAGCTCACGCGTTCGAACTGTCCGCTGCCCTTGGGGCCGGTGCGCTTGAGCGGGTGCAGCAGGCGCTCGGGGTGGTAGGTGCGCTCGGTGTAGCGCGACACCTTGGTGCACAGCGCACCGTCGGTGTGTCGGTGTTCGGCATTACCCTGCACGCGCACCGCGATGCCGTTCTCCACCGTGGTGACAAACGAACAGGTGTCTGGGCAGTCGTGGGGGCAAGCACCGCGGATCGTGTGCGCAGTCGTGTTCATCGGAAGAAAGTGAAATGGGGGTCTTTTGTAGGGGGAACTGGCAGGGCATTTGCTTTACCCTGCGGAGTTCCCAAATCAGCATATCAGGAGTATTTGCATGCAGCGTCGTGAAGCCCTATCCACTGTGTGCAAGCTGGTTGGTTCGGGAGCGCTGGCCTCCTGGGGTGTGGCGGCCAGCGCCCAGAGCGCCTCGTTGTCCGACTCGCGCATCGTGCTGGGCCAGTCGGCGCCTTTCACGGGCGCGGCCGAGCAGCTCGGCTCGCAGTTCCACATCGGCGCCCAGGCCTACTTTGGCGCGCTCAATGCCAAGGGTGGTGTCAACGGCCGCACGATCGAGATCAAGAAGCTGGACGATGGCTACGAGCCCGAGCGCTGCGCGGCCAACACCCGCCAGTTCATCGCCGATGACGTGTTCGCGCTCTTTGGCTACATCGGCACACCCACCAGCCTGGCGGCCCTGCCGCTGGCCACCGAGGCCAAGTTGCCGTTCTTCGCACCCTTCACCGGCGCACAGGCCTTGCGCGAACCGTTCAACCGCTATGCGATTCACGTGCGGGCCTCCTATTTCGACGAGACCGCGGCCATCGTGCGCCAGATCACCTCGACCGGCATCAAGAAGGTCGGGGTTTTCTACCAGAACGATGCTTATGGCAAGACCGGGCTGGAAGGCGTGACGCGTGCATTGAAGACGCTCGATCTGGAGCCAACCGCGCTGGGCACGGTGGAGCGCAACACGACCGACGTGGCGGCAGCCGTGAAGACCATCCTGGACCAGAAACCGGAAGCCATCGTGCAGATCGGTGCGTACAAGGCGGTCTCCACCTTCGTGCGTCTGGCGCGCCGGGCGGGCTTCATCGGCAACTTCTACAACGTCTCATTTGTGGGCACCCAGGCCCTCATCGACGAGCTGGGCGCCGAGGCCCGCGGTGTGGCGGTGAGCCAGGTCATGCCCTTTCCGTACACCCCGGCCACACCCCTGTCGGGTGAATACCTCGCGGCAATCAAGGACCGCCGCGGCATCGAGCCCAACTACTCGGGCATTGAAGGCTTCGTGGCGGCCAAGGTGTTCACCGAAGCCGTGCGCCGCGCCGGGCGGGCCCTGACGCGTGAAGGCTTCATCAACGCGGTGCAAGGCATGCAGAACGTGAACCTGGGCGGGTTTCCGGTGGATTTCGGACCCGCCAAACACACCGGTTCCCGCTTCGTCGAGCTCACCCTGCTCACCGAAGACGGGCGCATCCGCCGGTAAGCCCTGTCCCGCCGGTCGCGTTGCACCGTTGCATCACATCCGGGGCCTGCGGGCCTGTTGGCCTCTGCGTTTTCTCACCATTGAAGATGATTTCCTTTGTATTCTTTTCGTCCTGAATCGGCGGAATGAAAGACACGGTTTGATGTAAATGTGGTTACGCGGCCCGGTTGCGCTGCTTGGGGGCCGTCAGCCCACAGATCGTTAGGCCCGATTGCCATCGCAAAGCTTTGCGCTGTAGCCTGTTTGAGTCGGGAAAAGTACATCCCATCGCTGTACATCCCATCACTCATGAGGTCTTTGATGCAGCTGCACGTTCGCCACCTGTTGGCCCTCGCCCTGTCCCTCGCGTTGGCGCCTGCCTGGGCCCAGACGCCCGCCGCACCCGCCGCACCCGTTCCACCTCTCATCCGCCTGGGCGTGATACTGCCGCTCACCGGCGGCTCCTCGGACATGGGCAACAGCGCGCGCGTGGGTGCGCAGGTGGCGGTGGACGAAATCAACTCCGTGGGCGGTTACCTTGGCCGCAAGCTGGAGCTGGTGATCCGCGACGACCAGGCCAATCCCGACATGGGACTCAAGCACGCGGAAGAACTGGTGCTCACCGAAAAGGTGACCGCCACCGTGGGCTTCTGCAACAGCGGCGTGGCCATGAAGGCGCTGGACGTGTTCCAGAAAAACCAGCACCTGCTCATCGTGCCGTGTGCCACGGGCACTGCCATCACCGCCAAGTACCCGGCGGCCGAGAGCTACATCTTTCGCACCTCGGCGCGCGACCAGCTGCAGTCGCAGTTTCTCGTGGCCGACATCGTCAAGCGCAACCTGAAGAAGGTAGCCCTGCTGGTGGACACCACCGGTTACGGTGACGGTGGCCTGAAGGACCTCGAAGCCGCGCTGCAGGCCGTGGGCCTCAAGCCGCACATCGTTGTGCGTTTCAAGGTGGGCGTGAAAACCCTGGCCGACGAAATGAAGCAGCTCAAGGATTCGGGCGCCGATGCCCTCATTGGCTGGACCGTGGGGCCCGAGCAGGGCGTGATCTCGGCCAGCCGCGCAGCAGCAGGCTGGAACGTGCCTCAGTATGGCCCTTGGGGCCTGTCGCACGCCTCAGCCTTCGAGGCCTCCAAGGGTGCGGTCGAGGGCACTTATGTCGTGCAGACCGTCCTGCCCAACACCTTCATGGAGCGCAACAGCAGCTTCCTGCGCGGCTACGCCAAGATCTCCAAGGAGCGTCCCATTGGTTCGATGATGTCGGCAGCACAGACCTACGACTCGGTGCACCTGCTGCTGCGCGCCATGTTCCTCACCAAAGGCAACATCACGGGCAAGAGCCTGAAGACCGCGCTGGAGAACCTGCAGCAGCCCTACCGCGGCGTGGTCACCACCTACGACAAACCGTTCAGCAGCGCTGACCACGACGCCATCTCCGCCAACATGCTGTGGCTGGGCACCTGGCAAGGCGGCGAGCGCACGTATGTCTACAAAGACGATGCGGCACGGGCCAGTGTGATCCGCCGCAAGGAGTGATGCCCCGGGGGCGAGGTGTCCCGGCTGACGGCGGGGATGTCGCCAGCGGGGCCTCGCCGCCGGACGGGCTTGGGTACCATGGCCCTTTGTGCTTCCCGCCGGTGCGACGGCATGCAAAGGTCCCCATGAAACTCATCGATTCCATCCTCACGCAAGCCGCCGGCATCGCCGCTGTTCGCCGAGACATCCACGCCCACCCCGAACTCTGTTTCAAGGAAGTGCGCACCGCCGACGTGGTGGCGGACAAGCTCACCGAGTGGGGCATTCCGGTGCACCGGGGCATGGGCACCACCGGCGTGGTGGGCATCGTGCACGGCCGCGACGGTGGTGCCTGCGGTCGCGCCATCGGCCTGCGCGCCGACATCGACGCCCTGCCCATGCAGGAGCACAACACCTTCGCCCACGCCAGCCAGCACGCCGGCAAGATGCACGCCTGCGGTCACGACGGGCACACCGCCATGCTGCTTGCCGCAGCCCAGCACTTTGCCAAGCACCGCAATTTCGACGGCACGGTCTATCTGATCTTCCAGCCGGCCGAAGAGGGCGGTGGCGGTGCGCGCGAGATGATCAAGGACGGCCTGTTCGAGCAGTTCCCGGTGGAGTCGGTCTTCGGCATGCACAACTGGCCCGGCATGGCGGTGGGCACGTTCGCCGCCAGCGCAGGTCCGGTCATGGCGTCGAGCAACGAGTTCCACATCACCATCCGCGGCAAGGGTTCGCATGCCGCACTGCCTCACAACGGCATCGACCCGGTGCCCGTGGCGTGCCAGATGGTCATGGCTTTCCAGACCATCATCTCGCGCAACAAGAAGCCGGTGGACGCCGGCGTGATCTCGGTCACCATGATCCACACCGGCGAGGCCACCAACGTGGTGCCCGACAGCTGCGAGATCCAGGGCACGGTGCGCACCTTCACGTACGAGGTGCTCGACATGATCGAGCGCCGCATGCAGGAGGTGGCCGAGCACACCAGCGCGGCCTTCGGCGCCACGGTGGAGTTCAAGTTCAAGCGCAACTACCCGCCCACCATCAACCATGCGGCCGAGACCGCGTTCGCGCGCGAAGTCATGGCCGACATCGTGGGCGCCGACCGGGTGGTGGAGCAGGAGCCCACCATGGGGGCTGAGGACTTCGCCTACATGCTTCAGGCCCGCCCGGGCTGCTACGCCTTCATCGCCAACGGCGACGGCGCGCACCGCGAAATGGGCCACGGCGGCGGCCCCTGCATGCTGCACAACCCGAGCTACGACTTCAACGACGACCTGATCCCGCTGGGTGCCACGTACTGGGTGCAGCTGGCCGAAAAGTGGTTGAGCCGCCCGCGCCCGGGGACCGCTGCTTGATCGCGCCCGGCGACGCGTTTTCGACGTCATACGCCCGGGCCCGGGTGAAGTTTCTGGAAGCGGCCGCCAGCGCAGGCATGGCCATCAGCAGCCACAACCACCCGCTGCCGGGACGCGATGGTGAGGTGTTGGCGATGGACGTGGCGCTCGATGGCGACCCGGCCGCCGAGCGCCTGCTGATCGTCAGCAGCGCTTGCCACGGTGTCGAAGGTTTCTGTGGCTCCGGCGTGCAGGTGTTTGCCGCACAAGACGCCGAGTGGCGCCAGCACGCGCGCGATGCCGGTGTGGCGGTGCTCTACATCCATGCCCTGAACCCGCACGGTTTTTCCTGGGTGCGCCGGGTGACGCACGAGAACGTCGACCTGAACCGCAATTTCCAGGACTTCAGCCAGCCACTGCCCGTCAACCCCGCTTACGCCGACCTGCACGGTCTGCTGTTGCCGACCCAGTGGCCACCCAGCGTGGACAACGCAGGGTCCATCGGCGCCTATATCGAGACCTATGGCCTCACGCGCTTTCAGGCCGCGGTGTCGCAGGGCCAGCACGCGTTTGCCGACGGCATGTTTTTTGGCGGCACCGCGCCCACCTGGAGCAACCGCACGCTGCGCGAGGTGCTGCGCCGGCACGGCCGCCAAGCCCGCCAACTGGCGTGGATCGACCTGCACACCGGTCTGGGCGAAGAGGGTCTGGGCGAACGCATTTGCGCCTGTCGCGATGACGCGGTGGCACTGGAGCGTGCCCGCGCCTGGTGGGGCGGCAATGGCCAGACACCCGTGACTTCCATCTACGACGGTTCGTCCACCTCGGCCCTGTTGACCGGCCTGATGTGGAGCGCTGCCTACGAGGAGTGCCCGCAGGCGCAGTACACCGGCATTGCGATGGAATACGGCACGGTGCCGATCGAAGCCGTGATCGACTCGCTGCGTGGGGATCACTGGTTGCACCTGCATCCCGAAGCGCCCGAGGCCTTGCGTGCCGAGATCAAGGCCCGGGTGTTGGCAGCGTTTTACGTGAACACGGATGCGTGGAAAGCGAAGGTTGTTGTCCAGGCACGGCAGGCTTTGTTTCAAGCCGTGGTGGGACTTTCTTTATCCCGGTGACGTCGATGCAACCAGCGGTCGGCGCCTACAATTTCGGCATCCCTCAAAGCCCGACGCCATGACCACCCCCCC
>QBMB01000094.1:0-219 GCA_003241965.1 Burkholderiales bacterium
GCTGGATGCGCAGCAGCTTGCCCAGATGCGTGTGCAGTCGCTGCGCATCCGTGCGCTCGATGTTGCCGTCGCCCATGCCGAGCAGCAGGCTGCCGTCGGCCAGCCAGGCCATGCGGCCGCCGAAATGCTGCGTCCGGGCCTTGGCCGGCTGGGATGTGAATATCGGCTGCACCTCCAACAATTGATGGCCGTCGAACCGGGCGCGTACCACGCGCAGGT
>QBMB01000094.1:229-7287 GCA_003241965.1 Burkholderiales bacterium
CGCGCAGGTGGTTGGCCTCGGGACTGCCATGGGCAAAAGACAGCAGCACATGGCCGTTGACCGCGAAGGCCGGATCGACCACCACGTCGAAGAGGCCTGCCTGCCCACGTGCCAGCACCACCGGCACGCCGGCCACCGCCGCGGGGCGCAGCTGCGGCCGACCATCGGGGCCAGGCTCGATCAGGCGCAGTCGGCCCGGGCGCTCGGTCACCAACATGCGCCCATCGGGCAGGAAGGCCAGCGACCAGGGGTGATCGAGCCCGCTGGCAACGGTTTCGACCCGGTAGCCAGCGGCCTGGACCGACATCACAGTGGCCAGCGCGCCCACGAAGAGAACCATCACGTATTTCATAATGAACGATTATGAATTCCAGCCATGTGACCCCTTCCCCGCACCAGCGTTGGACAAGGCATCTTGTGCCGCTGCTGCTGGCCTGGCTGCTGGCTGCGGTCTGGGGCTCGGTGGTGCAAACCCACTGGAACCTGCAGGCCCTGGTGGAGCTGGGCGTGGACATACCCGCCGCCGAGCGCGCCCGCACGACCTGGCAGGACCTGATCGGCTTCGCTCCCGTCTATGCCGGCATCCTGGCCGCTGGCTGGTTGCCGGCGTTGGCTCTGGCTACCTTCCTGGCACGCCGCTGGCCGGCCTGGCGCAGCCCGCTGCTGGCTGCGGCGGCAGGCGCCGGCATGGTGGCCGCCGTTCGTTGCGTCGACGCGGTCGCACCCATGCCGGTGTTCATCGATGCCACACGCCACCTGCCCGGCCTGCTGGCCATGGCGGCTGGCGCCGTGATCGCCGGTCTGCTGTACGCCCGGCTCACCGGGCACAGCTGACCCCGGCTGCCGGCCGGGTGACCCACCTCGCTGGTGGTGGCGCTCGCTCGCGTCAGGCCACCACGCCGCGCATGCGCTTCAGGTCCCGCCGGTACTTGCCGGCCAGGCTGCTCTTCTGCAGCTCGCTCAGGATCTTTCCCGACAGCTGGAAGAACTTGGTCTCCTCTTCCTTCAGGTGGTGGTGCACCTCGTGCGAGAGCTTTTTGGCCAGCTCGGGCCAGGCCTTCGGGTTGTCACGCGCTTCGCCCAGCGCCTCCACACATTCGTCGATCTCGTGGTGTTCGGACAAGGCGTGCCGCGAAGGCTTGAGGCCCAGGTCGTCCAGCAAGATGGGGGCGTACAGAAAACGCTCCTCGGCCGCCGCATGGGCCGCCAGTTCGATGCGCAGCTCCCTGTAGATCTCTTGAGCGCGCGGGTCTTCGGGCTTGATGCGAACCAGTTGCCGGCACAGCTTGCGCTGCAGGTCGTGGCTCTCCCTCAGGGCTTCATAAATGTTGTCCATGCGGATCTCCGTGGGTATGTCGGGTTCAGGCCTGAAGTTAGCTGCATCGCAGCTTTGCCGGTGTAGGACACCGCCCAAAAGAAAGGCCACCCGAAGGTGGCCTTTCTGAACAAGCGGGAAACGCTGGATCAGCGGATCACGGCCAAGGTGGTGCGCGCACCGGCCTTGTAGGTCATCAGCGTCAGCGCGCCGTTCTTGATGTCGCCTTTTTCGTCAAACGCGATGTTGCCGGTCACGCCTTTGTAGTTGGTGGCCTTGAGTGCGGGCAGGTAAACCTTGGGGTCTGCGGAGCCAGCGGTCACCATGGCGTTGGCCATGACTTTCACAGCGTCGTAAACGTAGGGTGCGTACACCTGCACGTCAGCGCCGTACTTGGCCTTGAAGTCGGCGCGGAACTTGTCCATGCCTTCTTTCTGCTCGCCTTCAACACCACCGGCTTCCGCGCAGTAGACCTGGTCGTCGGCCATGCCGTCAGCGGCCAGCTTGGGCAGCTCGCTGGAGCAGATGCCGTCGCCGCCCATGAACTTGGCGGTGATGCCGAGCTGTTTCATCTGCTTGAGCATCGGGCCGGCCACGGCGTCCATGCCGCCGAAGAACACGACGTCAGGCTTCTTGGCCTTCAGGGTGGTCAGGATGGCGTTGAAGTCGGTGGCTTTGTCGTTGGTGAACTCACGGCCGACCACGGTACCGCCAGCTGCGGCCACACCTTTTTCGAACTCGTCAGCCACGCCCTGGCCGTAGGCCGTGCGGTCGTCGATCACGGCCACGGTCTTGGCCTTGAGCGTTTCCACAGCGTACTTGCCCAGCGTGCCACCGAGGTGCACGTCGTCAGCCACCATGCGGAACACGCCGGCGTAACCCTGGCGGGTGTACTTGGGGTTGGTGGCCGATGGGGAGATTTGAGGAATGCCTGCGTCGTTGTAGATCTGCGACGCGGGGATGGTGGTGCCGGAGTTCAGGTGACCGATCACGCCAGCCACTTTGGCATCCACCAGTTTGGTGGCGGCAGCGGTGCCTTGCTTGGGATCGGCAGCGTCGTCTTCAGCCAGCAGCTCGAATTTGACGGGTGCGCCGCCGATGGTCAGGCCAGCGGCGTTGAGTTCTTCGATCGCCATCTTGGCGCCGTTTTCGTTGTCCTTGCCGAGGTGGGCAATCGCACCGCTGGTGGGTCCGACGTGACCAATCTTGATGACCTGGGCTGCAGGTGCAGGAGCCGCCGCGGGTGCTGCGACCGGCGCGGCTTCTTCTTTTTTGCCGCAAGCGGCAAGGGCGACAGCCGCCGCAAGAACGGCCAGTTTCAGGTTCAGTTGCATGGTTTTCCTCAAAAAGGAGTAAAAAAGTTAAGCGATGGGAACTTTTGCCATCACGCTCATAAAGATACTCCAAAAATGCTGCGAATTTCACATGTGTGACAAGGTGAAAGCAGGTTCAAGGGTTTTCCCAGACCACATCACTGCGATGAATGCTGCATTAGCGAAGGTCATGCGCCGCAAGGGAGCCGCCTTGCAGCGCCGCGCTCAGTCCGCCGGCGCCAGTTGCAGATCGTGCCGCTGGGGTTCCAGGCCCAGCGCTTTGTACTGGCGCCAGCGTTCACGGGCCGGCGCACGATCGGCTTCATCGAGCGTGACCACCTCGATGATCCGGCTGAACGCACCCGGGTCGTCGGGCATGTCGTGGCGCAGGTTCACCAGAATGAAGGCTCCGCGATCGTCGGGAAGCGCGCTGCCCAGATGGATCGGAGAGCGGCTCCTCAGTAGATCGGCGTCATCCACACGGCAATGCGGCACAAATTCGCCTGCGCCCATGGTCCAGAGCGCGGCATCGAGTTTTGCCAGGTCTGAGTCGGCCGTCCACACGAACAAACGTGCCTTGCGCAAGTAAGCCTTGCGCAGCAGCCGGCAGGCGTACGCCAACCGATCCGGCGCGTTGAAATGAAAAGCGACTTCCGGCACGCCGGCCTCAGGCCTTGGCTGCGCGACGAGCGTTTGACCTGGGCGAAGGCACAGCCTTGGCGGGCACATCCACCTGGTCCAGCAGGTACTGCAGCAGCAGCGGCACAGGCCGGCCGGTGGAACCCTTGGCCGCGCCACTCTTCCAGGCGGTGCCGGCGATGTCGAGGTGCGCCCAAGGGAGTTCCGTGGCGAACTTCTGCAGGAACTTGGCGGCGGTGATGGCGCCACCGGCGCGGCCGGCCACGTTGCCCATGTCGGCAAAGTTCGACTTGAGGCCTTCGGCGTACTCGTCGTCCAGCGGCATGCGCCAGCACAGGTCAAGCGACTTGTCGCCCGCGCTGGCCAGTGCTTGGGCCAGATCGTCACGCGCCGAAAACAGCCCGGAGCGCACAGCGCCCAGGGCAATCACGCAGGCACCGGTGAGGGTGGCGATGTCGACCACACTGCGGGGCTTGAAGCGCGCGGCGTAGGTCAAGGCGTCGCACAGGATCAGGCGGCCCTCGGCGTCCGTGTTGAGGATTTCGATGGTCTGTCCGCTCATGCTCGTGACCACGTCGCCGGGCTTCACCGCCTGGCCATCGGGCATGTTCTCGCAGCTGGGAATGAGGCCCACCACGTTGATGGCCGGCTTGAGTTCGGCCAGCGCCGCGAAGGTGCCGAGCACGCTGGCAGCACCACCCATGTCGAACTTCATCTCGTCCATCTCGGCGGCGGGCTTGATGGAAATACCGCCGGTGTCGAACGTGATGCCCTTGCCCACCAGCACCACGGGTGCGCTGCCCTTGGCGCCACCGTTGTAGTGCATGACGATGAAGCGCAGCGGCTCCACCGAGCCGCGAGCCACCGACAGGAACGATCCCATGCCCAGCGCTTCCACCTGTTTGGGGCCCAGCACATCGGTCTTCATGCCGGGCTTGCGGCCGAGTTTGCGCGCAGCTTCACCGAGCATGGTTGGCGTGGCGTGGTTGGCGGGGCGGTTCGCCCATTCCTTGGCGAACTCCACGCCCACCACCTGCGCCTTGCCGATGTTGAAGCCGCGCTGCACATCACCCGCCTTCGCCACACCCACCAGCACCTGTGTCACGGTGCGCGCCTTGGCGCTGGGTTTGGTGGTGGTGTAGCAGTAGGTGGCGTCGGCGCAGGCCTGCATGGCGGCGCGCACGCCGTCATCGGTGGCGTCGATCAGGCTGAACACCAGAGCGAGCTTTTGAATGCCGGGTTGTTTCAGCGACCCCATGCCGGCAGACACGGCCTTGCGCACAGAGGCGGCCGAACCATCACCCACCCGCACCAGCGTCACGCGAGAAGCCTTGAAGCCCTCGGGCCGGTAGCAGGCCAGCAGCTTGGCCGCGCCGGTTTCGAGGTCGTTGTGCTCGACGGCTTGCGCCACCAGACGGGTCAGGGCCTGGTCGGCGGACTTCGTTGTGGGGGTCGTGTCAGGCACCAGCACCAGGAGTGCATCGACGGGCAGTTGGACCGCTTGTGCAGCAGTGAGGGATTTGAGTTCGAAGTCCATAATCGTGTTTTCCTGTTGTCAATCGATGTTATTCCATTCTTCCATCCGCAAAGAGCTGGCACGCAGCTTCGGAGCCACCCTGGTGGTGCTCTTCACCATCGTGCTGACGATGCTGCTGATCCGCACGCTGGGCCTGGCTTCGCGTGGCAGCGTGAACCCGCAGGAAATCGCGCTGGTGCTGGGCTACACCGTCATCGGTCGCATGCCCACCATCCTCACGCTGGCCTTGTTCGTGGCCATCGTCTTCACGCTCTCGCGCATGTACCGTGACAGCGAAATGATCATCTGGTTCTCCAGCGGGCGCTCGCTCGGGGGCTTTCTCGGGCCGGTGCTGCGCTTCTCGTGGCCGATCCTGCTGGTGATCACACTCATGGTGTTCTTCGTCTGGCCCTGGGCCAACCAACAGACCGACAACCTGCGCAGCCGGTTCGAGCGCCGCGGCGATCTCGAGCGTGTGGCGCCCGGCCAGTTTCAGGAATCGTCGAGTGGCCGGCGCGTGTTCTTCATCGACAAGGACACGGCGGGCGGCACCGAAGGCCGCAACATCTTCATATCGAGCACCGAAGACGACGGCAGCGAGACTGTCACGTCCGCACGATCGGGGCGTATCGAGTGGGAGAACGACCAGCAACTGCTGATGCTCAACAACGGTCAGCGGCTGCAGATGGCCGCCGACGGCAGCGGCTTGAGGGTCAGTGAATTCGAAAGCTACGGCACGCAGATTGGATCCAGCGCCATCGGTGAACGGGGCGCACAGGCACTCAAGTCACGCAGCACGTTGCTGCTCATCACCGAGCCCGACCGGGCCAACCTCGGAGAGTTGGGCTGGCGCATCGGCATGGCGCTCACCGCGCTCAATTTCGTGCTGATCGCGCTGGCCACCACAGCGGGCAATCCGCGCGCAGGCCGTGGCGGCAACCTGTTCTTCACTTTGTTTGCCTTCGTTTTCTACTACAACCTGCTCAACCTCGGCCAGAGCTGGGTGTCCGGCGGGCTGGTGGGGCTGACCGGCTTCATGCTGATGCTGCACGGCGGGGTGTTCGTGCTCACCGTGCTCTGGTTGATCAAGCGTCACTACAACCTGAGCTTGCGCACCTGGGTCAACAGCCGGCGAAACGCAAGCGCAGCGTCTGGGCGGGCCACCGCATGAAAACGATCCGGCGCCTGATCTACGGCGAAATTTTCCTGGCAGTGGGCTTCGTGCTGCTGGCCTTCCTGTCGCTGTTCTTCTTTTTCGATTTCGTCGACGAGTTGCCTGACCTGGGCAAACCTTCGGCCCTGGACCCCAAGCTGGTGTACGAAGTGCCCCATGCCCTGCTGTACGTGGGCCTGCTCATGCCCAGCCGCATTTACGAACTGCTCCCGATCTCGGTGTTGATCGGCGCCGTCTTCGTGCTGGCGCGGCTGGCCCAGGGGTCCGAATACACGATCCTGCGCACCAGCGGGCTGGGACCCTGGCGCGCGCTGCGCACGCTGCTGGGGCTGGGCGCCATGTTCGTGGTGCTCACCTTTGCACTGGGCGACTACGTGGCCCCGCTATCGGACCGGACCGCCCAACTGCTCAAGGCCCGCTACCAAGGCGACATCAGCGTCGGCCAGACCGGCGCGTGGCTCAAGGAGCGCCAGCCCTACAGCAACTTCTCGGTCAACGTCGGCTCCATGTCCTCCCAGGGCGGGCTGGGCAATGTGCGCATCTTCGAGTTCAACAACCAGGGCTCGCTGGTCTCCACGATCACCGCTGCCACCGGCCAGATCGAGGCCGACGACTCGTGGACCTTGCGACAGGTACAGCGGCGCGAATTCGACATTGCCGGCAAAGACTCGGCCCGCATCGTGCGCAGCGAACTGGACACCTTCCGCTGGCCCAGCGGCATCAACAGCGAGATGGTGTCGGTGGCCTTGCTCAAGCCGGAGACCATGCGCACGGCCGACCTGTTTGGCTACATCCGCCACCTGCAGGCCAACGGGCAGACCGCGCAGCGCTACGAGATCGAGTTCTGGCGCAAGGTGTTCTACCCGCTCAGTTGCCTGGTGATGGTGGTACTCGCCCTGCCGTTTGCCTACCTGCACTTCCGCTCAGGCAGCATCACCGCATATGTGTTTGGTGGCGTGATGATCGGCATCAGCTTCTTCCTGCTCAACAACGTGTTCGGCTACATCGGCAACCTCAACCAGTGGCAGCCCTGGCTGGCGGCGGCATCGCCCGCCTTGATTTATTCGGTGTTTTCGCTGGCCGCGTTTGGCTGGCTTGTCT
>QBMB01000094.1:7297-12951 GCA_003241965.1 Burkholderiales bacterium
TGTGATCGTGTTTGCCCATGGGTCGCGCGACCCCTTGTGGCGCCTGCCTGTGGAGTCCGTGGCGCAGCAGATCGCGCGCAGCGATCCGGCTGCAGCCGTGTCGTGCGCCTACCTGGAACTGTGTGAGCCCGACATGGCCACCGCCGTGCGCCAGATGGTCGAGACAGGCGCCACGCGCGTGCGGGTGCTGCCCCTGTTCTTCGGCATGGGCAAACATGCGCGCGAAGACCTGCCGGTGCTCATGAAGGAACTCGCACAAGCCCACCCGCAAGTGCGTTTCGAGCAGTTGCCCGCCGCGGGTGAAGACCCCCGCCTGACCGCGCTGCTGGCGCAGATCGCGTTGGAACCCATGCCATGAACCTGCACCAGTTCCGCTTCGTGCAGGAGGCCGTGCGCCGCAACCTCAACCTGACCGAAGCCGCCAAGGCCCTGCACACTTCGCAGCCCGGCGTGTCAAAGGCCATCATCGAGCTCGAAGACGAGCTCGGCATCGAAATTTTTGCCCGCCACGGCAAGCGCATCAAACGCGTGACCGAGCCCGGCCTTCAGGTGCTCAAGAGCATCGAGATCATCCTGCGCGAGGTCAACAACCTCAAGCGCATCGGCGAACAGTACTCGGCGCAGGACAGCGGCACGCTCTCCATCGCCACCACCCACACCCAGGCGCGCTATGTGCTGCCCGGGCCGGTGGCTGCGCTGCGCCAGGCCTACCCCAAGGTGGCGATCAGCCTGCACCAGGGTTCACCCGACCAGGTGGCCAAGATGCTGATGGAAGAAGTGGCAGAGATCGGCATGGCCACCGAATCGCTGGTGAACTACCCCGAACTCGTCACCCTGCCCTGCTACGAATGGCAACACGTGCTGGTGTTCCCGTTCGACCACCCGCTGCTGGAGCGCGAGCGCATCACGCACGAAGACCTGGCCCAGGTGCCGCTGATCACCTACCACCCCAGCTACACCGGCCGCACCCGCATCGACCAGGCCTTTGCACTGCGCCACCTGCAGCCCAACATCGTGCTGGAAGCGATCGATTCCGATGTGATCAAAACCTACGTGAAGCTGGGCATGGGCGTGGGCATCGTGGCCGAGATGGCGATGGCCGGCGACAACCAGACGCCCGACCTGGTGTCGCGCCCGGCCGCCGACCTGTTTGGTCACAACCTCGCACGTGTGGCCTTCAAGCGCGGCACCTACCTGCGCCACTTCGTGCTGCGTTTCGCCGAGCTGTTGAGCGAACGCCTCACGCGCGACCAGGTCATGCGCGCCATGGCTGGTACCCCGGATGACTACGAACTCTGAGCACATGAGCCCCAATCCACCCCGCACACCCGCCATCACCTCCCGTCTTCCCCAGGTCGGCACCACCATATTCACGGTCATGTCGGCCCTGGCGACCGAACACAAGGCGGTCAATCTGGGCCAGGGGTTTCCGGACTTCAATTGCGACCCGGCACTGGTCGACGCCGTGACGCAGGCCATGCAGGCCGGTCACAACCAGTACCCGCCCATGCCCGGCGTGCCCGCGCTGCGCCAGGCCATGGCAGACAAGATGCTCTCGCTGTACGGCCTGCGCTGCGACCCGGCCACCGAGATCACCGTGACCGCCGGCGCCACGCAGGGCATCCTGACCGCGCTGCTGGCCGTGGTGCATCCGGGTGACGAGGTGATCGTGCTGGAGCCCTGCTACGACAGCTACGTGCCCAACATCGAACTCGCCGGCGGCGTACCGGTGCGCGTGCCGCTCACCCCAGGCACCTTCCGGCCCGACTTCGACCGCATTGCCGCAGCCATGACAGCGCGTACGCGCGCCATCCTGATCAACAGCCCGCACAACCCCAGCGGCACCGTGTGGAGCGCAGCCGACATGCAGCGCCTGCAAGACCTGCTGGCCCCCACCGACGTGCTGCTGATCAGCGACGAGGTCTACGAGCACATGGTGTTTGACGGCCAGGCCCACCAGAGCGCCGCGCGTTTCCCGGACCTGGCGGCGCGCGCCTTCATCGTGAGCAGCTTCGGTAAAACGTATCACGTGACCGGCTGGAAAGTGGGCACCGTGGTGGCACCCGCCGCGCTCACCGCCGAGTTCCGCAAGGTGCACCAGTTCAACGTGTTCACGGTGAACACGCCGGTGCAACATGCGCTGGCCGCCTACATGACCAACCCCGCGCCTTACCTCGAACTCGGCGCGTTCTACCAGCGCAAGCGCGACCTGTTCCGTGAAGGCCTGGCCACCACGCGCTTTCGCATGCTGGCGGGCGAAGGCACCTACTTTCAGTGTGTGGACATCTCCAGCCTGGCCGTGCCCGAACGCGATCTGCCCGAAGGCGACTTCTGCCAGTGGCTCACGCGCGAGATCGGCGTGGCGGCTATTCCCTTGTCAGCCTTTTACGGCGACGGGTTTGACCAGCGGGTGGTGCGGTTCTGCTTTGCGAAGAAGGACGACACCCTGCTTGAGGCGCTGAAGCGGTTGTCGCGGCTCTGATCCGGACTTCCGCTTCAGCCTGCCATCACTTCGCGGGAACGACCTCCACCGAACCATCGCCATGCGCCACAGGAGGCGCCGGCTTGTGCGACTTGGTGCGCGACAGCAGCGTGTACATGGTGGGCACCACAAAGATGGTGAGAAGGGTGCCCAGGCTCATGCCGCCCACGATGACCCAACCGATCTGTTGACGGCTCTCGGCACCCGCACCGGTGGCCAACGCCAGCGGCAGCGCGCCCAGCACCATGGCGCCGGTGGTCATCAGGATGGGGCGCAGGCGCAGTGCCGCCGAGCGCTTCACTGCCTCCATCTTCTCCACACCCTGCTCGCGCAGCTGGTTGGCGAACTCCACGATCAGGATGCCGTGTTTGGTGATCAGGCCCACCAGTGTGATGAGCCCGATCTGGCTGAACACGTTGAGCGTGCCTCCCGTGAGGTTGAGGGCGGCCAGCGCGCCCAGCATGGACAGCGGGACGCTGAGCATGATGATGAACGGGTCGATGAAACTTTCGAACTGCGCCGCCAGCACCAGGTAGATGAACAGCAGCGAGAGCGCAAAAACAATCGCCAGCGAACCCGATGAATTGCGGAACTCGCGGCTCTGACCATTGAGGTCGGTGGTGTAACCCGGGGGCAGCACCTCGCGCGCGACCTGGTCCATCACCGTCAAAGCGTCACCCAGTGCAAAGTCGGGCGACAGGTTGGCGGTGATGGAGGCGCTGCGGCGTTGGCCGAAGTGGTTGAGTTCGCGCGGCACCACCACCTCGGACACCTTGACCAGCGAGGCCAGTGGAATCATGGCGTCCCCGCGCCCGCGCACGAACAGGCGGTCGATGTCTTCGGGCGTGCTGCGGTTGGCCGAAACGGTCTGCACCACCACGTCGTACTGCTCGCCGTCTCGCTTGTAGCGCGTGACCGTGCGCCCACCCAGCATGGTCTCCACCGTGCGGGCGATGGCGTCCACGCTCACGCCCATGTCGGCCGCGCGCTCGCGGTCCACGTCCATGCGGATCTCGGGCTTGTTCAAGCGCAGGTCGGTATCGACCTGCACGAAGCCGGGGTACTTGGCCAGCTCGTCCTGGAACTTGCGCACCGTGGCCGACAGGTTCTGGTAGCTGTCCGAGGTCACGATCACATAGTTGATCGGGCGCTCGCGAAAGCCCTGTCCGAGCGAAGGCGGTGTGATGGCAAACGCGCTCACACCGGGCAGCGACGCCATGCGTGGCCCGATTTCGCGCGCCAGGTCTTGCGTGGTGCGCGTGCGCTCCTCCCAGGGCTTGGCACGCAGAAAAACGCTGCCCTGGGCCACCGAGGGGTTGCCCACGTTGCTGAACACGTTGTTGAACTCGGGGTACTCCTGACCGATGCGCTCGATGGTCTCGGCGTAGCGCCGTGTGTAGGCCAGCGTGGCGCCATCGGGGCCGTTGATCGACGCAAGGATCACACCCCGGTCTTCGATCGGCGCGAGTTCCTGGCGGGTGTTCTTGAGCAACAACCAGCTGCCCAGGGCGCTGGCGATCATCACGCCCACCACGAGCCAGCGCGCCTTCAGCGACAAGGCCAACACACGGTCGTAGCCGTTGGTGATACCGACCAGCACCCGCTCCATGCCCCGGTCGAAGCGGCCGGGGTTGGGGTTGTGGCGCAGCAGCTTGCTGCACATCATGGGCGAGAGCGTGAGCGCCACGAAGCCCGACACCACCACCGCGCCGGCCAGCGCCAGTGCAAATTCGGCAAACAGCCGCCCGGTGCGCCCTGGCGTGAAGGCCAGCGGCGCGTACACGGCGGCCAGCGTGAGCGTCATGGCCACCACGGCAAAACCGATCTCTCGCGCGCCCTTGATCGCCGCCTCGAAGGGTTTCATGCCGTCTTCAATATGGCGGTAGATGTTCTCCAACACCACGATGGAGTCGTCCACCACCAGCCCGATGGCCAACACCAGCGCCAGCAGCGTGAGCGTGTTGATGGAAAAGCCGAACAAGGCCATCAACGCAAACGAGCCGATCAGGCTCACGGGAATGGTGATGATCGGGATGATCGATGCGCGCAGCGTGCGCAGGAACACGAAGATCACCAACGCGACCAGCACGACGGCCTCGGCGATCGTGGTGTAGACGGCCTTGATGGACCGGTCGATGAAGACCGAGTTGTCGTTGGCCACCTCCACGCTCACGCCGGCGGGCAGGTCGCTGATGATCTTGGGCAGCATGGCGCGCACACCGGCCGACAGCTCCAGCGGGTTGGCAGTGGCCTGGCGGATCACACCCAGGGCCACACCTTCGCGGCCGTTGAGGCGGATGTAGGTGCGCTCGTCCAACGGTGCCTGCTCCACCCGCGCCACATCACCCAGGCGGATGGTCTGGCCGTTCACGTTGCGCAGCGCCACATCGGTGAACTGCGCAGGCGTCTGCAGGTCGGTGGCGGCGGTCACGTTGAACTCGCGCAGCGAACTCTCGATGCGCCCGGCCGGCACTTCCAGGTTGGAGCGGCGCAGAGCGTCTTCCACGTCCTGCACGGTCAGGCTGTAAGCGGCCAGGCGATCAGGGTCCAGCCACACGCGCATGGCGTACTTGCGCTCGCCGTACACGCGCACATCAGCCGCGCCGGGGGCGGTCTGCAGCTGCGGTTTGGCGAGGCGGTTGGCGAAATCGCTGAGCTCCAGCGCCGTGTGGGTTTCCGAGATCATGGCCAGGAAAATCACCGGCTGGGCGTCGGCCTCCACCTTGGCGATCACCGGCTCGTCGATGTCCTGCGGAAGGCGCTGGCGCACGCGGCTGACCTTGTCGCGCACATCGGCCGCGGCCGAATCGGGGTCGCGCTCCAGCTTGAAGCGCACCGTGATCTGGCTCTGCTCCTGGCGGCTGATCGAGGTGATCACGTCCACACCTTCAATGCCGGCGAGCGAGTCTTCCAGCACCTTGGTGATCTGCGACTCGATCACTTCGCTGGAGGCGCCACCGAACGTGGTGCTCACCGTCACGGTGGGCTCGTCGATCTTGGGGTACTCGCGCACCGTGAGACCGTTGAAGGCGACAAAACCCACCAGCAGGATCAGCAGCGACAACACGGTCGCAAACACCGGGCGGCGGATCGAAATTTCAGGCAGTTGCATGGGGCAGGCTCCGCAAGCGTTGTGAAGCGGGTATCAAGGCTTGGCGGTGGCGTCGGGTGC
>QBMB01000094.1:12961-15584 GCA_003241965.1 Burkholderiales bacterium
ACCACCACCGTGTCGTCCAACGCCAGGCCACGGGTCACCTGCACCTCGGCACCGCGGCGCACACCCAGCTGCACCTCGACGCGGCGCGACACCGTCTTGCGCGCGTCGCCCTCGCCTTCCTGGGCCAGCCGGTACACGTACTGTTTGCCCGCCTGCGGCACCAGGGCTTCCTCGGGCACCACCAGCGCGGCATCGTTCACCGAGAAGATGGTCAGCACACGGGCGAACATGCCCGGGCGCAGCACATTGCCGCTGGTGGGCGGCATGACCGCGCGCACGGCAATGGAGCGGCCGTTGGCGTCCAGCAGCGGGTCCACCGCGAGCACCTTCGCTTCAAAGTTGCGCCCCGGCAAGGCATCGAGCTGCACCTGCACGGGCTGGCCTGGCGCCAGGCGCGTCTGGTAACGCTCGGGCAAGCGGAAATCCACCGTCAGCACCGACGTGTCTTCCAGATTCACCAGATCGTCGCCCACGCCCACGTACTGCCCCAGATTGATGCTGCGCAGGCCCACCGTGCCGTTGAACGGCGCGGTGATGCGCATGCGCTGCAGGCGGGCATCGGCCAGATCCACCTGGGCATCGGCCACCTGCAGGTTGGCCTGACTTTCTTCCACCACGCGGGTGGCCACAAAACCCTGGGCCACGAGTTCCTGGTTGCGCTTGAGGTTGGCGCGGGCGATCGATTGCTGGGCCTGCGCCTGGCTGCGTTCGGCGCGCTGCAAGGTGTCGTCCAGTTGCACCAGCAGCTGACCCGTCTTGACCTGTGCCCCGTCGGCAAACGCGATGCGCGCCACCCGGCCGCTCACCTCGGGCTTGAGCGTGACGCTCTGGCGCGAGCGCAGCGTGCCCACGGCCTGGGCGTCGTCCTGCAACTGCACGGCCTTGACCTTCTTCACTTCCACCCCGGGTGCGGCCGCGGTGGCACCGCTGCGGGCGGTGCCACCCGGCGAAGCCGCAGCGTTCGCGCCACCCACAGCGCCCGAGCCGGCAGGCGCGGCGCGGTGCTGCCACCACCAGGCTGCGCCCGAAGCCAGGGCCATGCCCGCAACCGCCACCACAACATAAACAGCTTTCTTGGCCATGGTCTTTTCTGAGAAAGTTCGGTCGGGGAATGCCCGGAAACGGTGCAAGGCTGGAACAGCCAGATCGATGGCATGCTCACAGTCTTGGAAATGTATCAGTGCAGAGCGGCGCGCCGGTGTGAAGTTCCCAACGCCCCCGGAAGTCTTCTGATGTTCATCAACCGGGAACACCCCGGTTGGCCAGCGCGTCGGCCCGTTCGTTGCCCGGATCGCCCGAATGGCCCTTCACCCAGTGCCACTCAATCTGGTGGATGCCACCGTGCACCAGGGCGTCCAGCCGCTGCCAGAGTTCGGCGTTTTTCACCGGCTGTTTGGCCGCGGTCATCCAGCCCTTGCGCTTCCAGCCGTGGATCCATTCGGTGATGCCCTTGCGCACGTATTCGCTGTCCAGGAAAAGCGACACGCGGCACGGGCGTTTGAGCGCGGCCAGCGCCTCGATCACCGCCGTGAGCTCCATGCGGTTGTTGGTGGTGTCACGCTCGCCACCCCACAACTCTTTCTCGAACTCTTCGGAGCGCAGGTACACGCCCCAGCCACCAGGCCCCGGGTTGCCTTTGCAGGCACCGTCGGTGTAGATCACCACATGGTTCAAACGTCAAACTCCTGAGAATGCACAAGGAAAAGGGGGGGTGCCGAGTGCAGGACTCAGCGCCGGTTCGCCACCGGCACCGGCGCGGGTGATGCCACGCGCCGTGGCTTCCAGGCCGGACCCAGCAAGCGCATGCCCCGCACACGCTTGACTGCCACCACGAAATACACCGCGCCAAAAATCGGCCACCAGCGTGCGCCGGCACGGTCCATCCAGGCGGTGCGCTGCAACCACTTGTCGGTCCTTATCGCCGGGCGGTAGCAGCCAAAGCGGTCTGACTCTACTTCAAAACTCAACAGGCTCAGCCAGTCGCGCATCCGCCAGGGACCGATGAAATCACCGGCTTCGGGCAGAAAAAGATTCGGGGTGCCCAGCAGGCCCAGCCGACCGCTCAGGCGAGCCCTTCCCTGACGCAAACCCCAGAGGCTCCCCGGGTTGAATCCGGAGATCACCACCCGACCCTCCGGAACCAGCACGCGCTCCACCTCACGCAGCACCTGGTGCGGATCGGCACTGAGCTCCAGCGTGTGCGGCAACACCACCAGATCAAGGCTGGCCGCGGGAAACGGGAGGGCGGCCGCGTCGGTGACCAGCGCCACCCGCATGCGTTGGGGTTGCCCGTTCAGGCCACCCGCTGGTGCCTCTTGTGCCAGCAAGGACTGCAGTTCCTCGGGCAGTGCGAGCCAGCGGTGCGGCATGCGGTTGGCCTGCAAGGTCTGCAACTCCGGCAGCCCCAGTTGCATGGCGTTGTAGCCAAAAAGATCGGCCACCGCCAGGTCGAACTGTGTCTGTTCCCAGCCCAGCAAATACCGGCCGGGTGGGGTCTGAAACCAGTCGGTCAAACCTGTCAATTTTTCGGTCATGGGTGGCGTGGGATGGGCGAGGAAACAGCCGAAGTCTGCGACACTGCAAACCACCGCGAAAGCCCCCCCGGACTCTACACGTCCCCACC
>QBMB01000095.1:0-4265 GCA_003241965.1 Burkholderiales bacterium
GGCTGCGTTCGATCGCGCGCATGGCCTCCAGCCGCTCGCTCAGCTGGTCGATGCGGCGCTGGTTCTCCCGCAGCTGCTGACCTTGGCGTTCCAGGTTGTCTTCCAGCTTGCGCTGTTCCAGCAGCCGGTGCACCAGCAAACGCGCCAATGGTTTTAACGGGGTGGCTTCGGGTGAGGCGCTGCCCACCACCCGCTGCACCAGGCCCAGCGCACGCGCCGTGTCCACCGCCTGGGGAATCTGCATCAGGGCCAGAGCCAGTTGCATTTGCCGCATGGGCGCATTGCCGGGTTCACCTTGCACTGCGATTTCGGCGGCGAGATCGTTCGGATTGAGCTGGCGCAGTCGCTCCGAATACGTGAGCAGCGCCGTTACCCCATCGGGCAGGTGAGAGGCCTCGGTGTTGAGTGTTTCGGAAGACGCCGTCGACGGCGCCTGCACCGGGGTGACCACCAGCACCTGGGGCGCAGGCCCGGTCAAGCTGATCACGGGGGGCGCTGGCGTGACGGCGGGCGGTTGTGTGGGTGTGGGCGTGGTGCCGCAGGCGCTCAGGAGGAGCGCGATGGAGGCGGCAGAAAGACTAGTTCGCATGGGGGAGCTCAATACGGAAATGGGTGCCTTGGCGCTGGGGCAGCAGCTCGATGCGGCCACCGTGGGCAACAATGTACTCGTGCACGATGGACAGACCGATGCCGGTGCCGCGCACAGCGCCCTGGGGTTGTCGTTCACCGCGGTAGAAGGGCTCGAAGATGCGGTCGCGGTCGGCCTCGGCCACACCGGGGCCCTGGTCGATGATGTCCAGGCTGGCGCGCCCGGGCAGGTCCAGCAGCACGAAGCGGATCAGGCCGCCGTGGGGTGAAAAGCGGATCGCGTTGGAGAGCAGGTTGCCCACCGCCGAGGCGATCTTCTCGCGGTCGATGGGCAGGGTCACCGGCACACCTTCGGCGCGCACGGTGAGTCCCTGGGCCTGCCACTGCAGGCGCTGGGCATCGATCTGGTCTTCCACCAGGGCCAGCAGATCGGTCTGCTCGCGCTTGAGTTGTCGCGCCTCGAAGGCCGCCGCGTTGAAGCGCAGCAGCGCTTCGATCTGGTGCTGCAGCATCAGGGTGTTGTGCTGCAGGATGTTGACCACCTCGGCCTGGTTGGTGTTGAGAGCACCGGCCACGCCGTCGCCCAGCACCGCCACACCTTCGTGCAGCGAGGCCAGCGGTGTTTTGAGTTCGTGCGAGATGTGGCGCAGAAAGCGCGCCTTGTCGGCGTCGAGCTCGGTCAGGCGCAGGCGCAGCCAGTCCAGTTGCTGGCTCACGCGGCGCACGTCGCTGGGTCCGGGAATGTCGATCGGCACATCGAGCCGGTTTTCGCCCAGGCCCTGGATGGCCCGCTCGATGCGTTTGAACGGGCGCGCCAGCCACACGCCGAAGCCCAGCGCCATCACCGCGGCCAACACGATGGAGCCCAGCACCTGCTGGGTGAGTTCCTGGCGGCTGGTCTCGAAGCGCGCCTGCAGGGTCTCGTTGCGCGTGCCGATGATGGACTGCACCTTCTGGACAATCGACGCGCTGTGGCCGTCGATTTCGCGAAACGCCCGCGCCACTTCACGTTCCCGGTCCAGCGCGGTCTCGGGTGGGCCATCCAGCAGCTCGGAGATGACGGTCAGTTGGGCGCGCCAGTTGGTGGCGTACTCGGGCGGCAGTTCGTTGTCTTCGAGGCGCTTGAGGATGTCGCGGGCACTGTCGGCCGCTTCGTTGAAGCGCTGGCGCAGCGGGAAGTCGCGCAACACCAACGACTGGCGCGCCGCGCGCTCCATGGTCAGGCTGCGCTCGGACAGCGACTGCGCCGCGGTCGACAGCGCAATCGCCTGCGCCGAACTCTCGCGGCTCTGGGCCATCAAGGCTTCCAGCGAGAACAGCGCGCGCAAGGCGGCCGCGCCCAGCAGCAAGCCGATCAACAGGAACGCGACCAGCAGCAGCTGGGGGAAAGAGAAACGAAGCGATTTCACAGGCAGCGCTGGCCTCAGGCACCCAGGGCGGGTTCGTGCACCAACACCTCGGCCCGAAGCGAATGCGGCCTGGCCTCGGTGATGCGCACGTCGATCATCTGGCCGACCAGGCGCTCGGCCAGCGGGCCACCGGGAAAGTTGACGATGCGGTTGCACTCGGTGCGGCCCATGAGTTCGGGCACATCGGTGCTGGAGCGGCGCGACGCACCTTCCACCAGGATGCGCTGCACCGTGCCTTCGCGGCTGGCGCTGATGCGGCGCACGTTCTCTTCGATCGTGGCCTGCAGGTGCTGCAGGCGCTTGAGCTTTACGCTGTAGGGCGTGTCGTCGGCGAGGTTGGCCGCGGGCGTGCCCGGGCGCGGGCTGAAAAGGAAGCTGAAGCTGGTGTCGAAGCCCACGTCGGTGATGAGCTTCATCATCTTGTCGAAGTCCTCTTCGGTTTCGCCGGGGAAGCCGACGATGAAGTCGCTGCTCATCACGAGGTCGGGCCGGATCGCGCGCAGCTTGCGCACCGTGCTTTTGTATTCCATGGCGGTGTAACCGCGTTTCATGGCCATGAGGATGCGGTCGCTGCCGTGCTGCACCGGCAGGTGCAGGTGGTTCACCAGCTTGGGAATCTTGCCGTAGGCCTCGATCAGGCGCGGCGTGAACTCGTTGGGGTGGCTGGTGGTGAAGCGCAGGCGTTCGATGCCGGGGATGTCGGCCACGTATTCGAGCAGCAGCGCGAAGTCGGCGATCTCGCCCGTGTCACCCATGGGGCCGCGGTAGGCGTTCACGTTCTGGCCCAGCAGCGTCACCTCCTTCACGCCCTGGTCGGCCAGGCCCGCCACTTCCACCAGCACGTCGTCGAACGGGCGGCTCACCTCTTCGCCGCGCGTGTAGGGCACCACGCAGTAGCTGCAGTACTTGGAGCAGCCTTCCATGATGCTCACGTAGGCCGCGCCGCCGTCGACCTTGGCCGGCGGCAGGTGATCGAACTTCTCGATCTCGGGGAAGCTGATGTCCACCTGCGGCACCGCCAGTCGCGCGCGCTTTTCCAGCAGATCGGGCAGGCGGTGCAGGGTCTGCGGGCCGAAGACCACGTCCACATAGGGCGCGCGCTTGATGATCTCGGCGCCTTCCTGGCTGGCCACGCAACCACCCACACCGATCAGCACGCCCTTGTCCTTGAGGTGCTTCACGCGCCCGAGGTCGCTGAACACCTTCTCCTGCGCCTTCTCGCGCACCGAGCAGGTGTTGAAGAGGATCAGATCGGCCTCTTCCACATCCTGTGTGGGCTCATAGCCTTCGGCAGCGTGCATCACGTCGGCCATCTTGTCCGAGTCGTACTCGTTCATCTGGCAACCGAAGGTTTTGATGAAGACTTTTTTGCTCATGGAAAGCTCCTGTCGCACCGGCGTCGAATGCAGGTGCGCGCGCTGGGCGCAGATGGGGTGGAAATCGGGGAGTCACCGCTGGCCAAACAGGCCCGCGCAGCGGTGGCGCTTCAGTTGGCGGTGCCGGCCGGTTGTGTCTGCTGCGACTCGAACACGTAGTTGCGCTGCACGCCGTAGCCGGCGCGCTTCTCTTTCGCTTCGGCTTCCGTCAGGATCCAGACGTTCTGGATCTGGCCCCGGTGGTCGGTGGTGTAGTTCACCACCACCTCCTGGTTCAGCAGCGAGGCGGACATCACCAGCGAATTGTTGGTGCTGCGGATGCGCGCGCCCGGTGAGAGTCGCGTCGCGCGGTCGTCCATGAGCACGTTGGGCGGCTGCACCACCGTCATGGCGCCGCGCAGGGCCTTCGGCGGGAATTCGCGCGTGCCCGACTGGGCATGGGCCAGCAGGGGGGCGGCAATCAGCAGCGCGGCCAGGGCGCTGGAAGTGATGGCGAGAGGGCAGCGGTTCATGGTGTGTGTCCAGAGGCTGTGGGGGAGGGCCGCAGACCCCATCGGGAAGGCCTGTTGCAGCGAGGGCGCGATTGTCTCACGCACCTGCGCGACCCCCACTTTCAAGGGCGGCGCGGGCCGTCCAGCGGCTGGTCCGACTCCACCAGCGGATACCCATCGGCCACATAGGCCGGACCCTTCATCACCATGACGATGAAGGCGCCGATGCCCACCGTGAGCAGCAGGGTCCAGAGCAGCAGCACCACACCGATCGCCACGAAGTCCACCATCTGGATGCTGGCGGCCACCGCGGCCTCGCTGCCGCTCCAGTCGAACCAGCGGGCCGACAGCATCCAGATGGTGGACTTCGTGGCGATCGGTGTGGTGCTGCTGCTCTGGAC
>QBMB01000095.1:4275-15511 GCA_003241965.1 Burkholderiales bacterium
CCGCTCAGCAGAAGGGCCTTGGGCATGCGTCGCAGGATCACGCGCTCCAGCCCGGCGGGCGTGCGCACGAAACCGGGCAACTGGTTGAACATCGACATGGGAATTCTCGTTCGGGGAGGCGCGGGTGCATGGCCCTGCGCAGGCGGGCAACTCAATGTACGGCGCACAATGAAAGTTGTCCATGAAACCCGGAGAGTCCTCCATGCCGTCTGTGTCTTGCGGCCTTGTGCGCCGTTGGTGGCCGCGCGCCGCGTTGTGGTTGTGCCTGGGGCTCCTGCCGCTGCTCAACGCCTGCACTTCGCCGCCCGAAGGCGTGAAGGTGGTGAGTCCGTTCGACGTCCAGCGCTACGCCGGGCAGTGGTTCGAGATCGCGCGCCTGGACCACAGCTTCGAGCGTGGCTTGACCGACGTGAGCGCCACCTACCGGCTGCAGGCCGACGGCAGCGTGGCCGTGATCAACCGTGGCTTCAACACCGAAAAGAGCGAGTGGAAGGAAGCGGTGGGCAAGGCGCTGTTCACGGGCGACAGCAACACCGCGTCGCTCAAGGTCTCGTTCTTTGGCCCGTTCTACGGCGGCTACCACGTGATCGCACTCGACCCGGACTACCGCTGGGCCATGGTGATCGGCCCCGACACGGGCTACCTGTGGATCTTGGCGCGCGACAAACAACTGCCCCCGGGCGTGCGTGACAAGCTGGTAGCACAAGCTGCACAGGTCGGCGTGAACACGCGCGAACTCATCTGGGTCGAGCACCGGCGCAGTGACAACTGACCAGCGCGCCCTGCAGCCGGGCGGGCGCACCCTCTACTGGTTTCGCAACGACCTGCGGCTGGGCGATAACCCGGCATTGGCCGAGGCTTGCGCCGCGTCCGGCTCCCTGCTGCCGGTCTTCTGCCACGACCCCGCGCAGGACGCCGACACCCGCTGGGGATTTGTGCGCCGCGGCCCGCACCGCCAGCGTTTCTTGCACGACAGCCTGGCTGATCTGTCCACCCAGTTCCAGGCCCGGGGCAGTCGTTTGTTGCAGTTGCCCGGCCGCGCGCGCGATGCGTTGCCGGCGCTGGCGCGAGAGCTGCAGATCGACGCCGTGGTCACCGAAGACATTGCCGCCCCCGAAGAGCAGGACGAGGTGATGGCGCTGCGTGCGGCCGGGTTGACGGTCCACACGCGGGATCAGTCGGGCCTGTTCGCACTGGCCGACCTGCCGTTTGAGCCACAGCGCGTGCCCGACGTGTTCACTGCGTTTCGCCAGTCTGTGGAGCACGCCATGGTGCGGGCGCCGGCGTTGGCACCCGTGCCTGCACGCTTGCCGCCCATGCCCGCCGTCTCAAACGTTCCCTCGCCGACACCACCGCCGGCTTGCGGCGATGCTCGATCTTCATTTCCCTACGCAAGACCCGAATTCGCCGGCGGTGAAACGGCGGGGCTGGCGCATCTGCAGCGCTACTTCAGCGGAGCGCTGGCGCAACATTACAAAGCCACCCGCAACCAGCTCAGCGGCACCGATTACTCGACCAAGTTCTCGCCTTGGCTGGCCTGTGGTGCGTTGTCCGCGCGCCAGGTCCACGCCGCACTTCAAGCGCATGAAAGCCGGGTGGGTGCGAGCGATGGCAGCCGGTGGATCGTTTTTGAATTGCTCTGGCGCGAGCACTTCCGCTTGCTGCACCGCCGCCACGGACGTGCGCTGTACCGCGCGCGCGGGCTCAGCGAGCTGTCCGAGCCATCGCACGATGCGGCCGCGTTTGCCAGGTGGTGCCGTGGCGAGACCGGAGAGCCGCTGGTCGACGCCGGCATGCGCGAACTCACCGCCACGGGCTACCTGTCGAACCGGTTGCGGCAGGTGGTGGCCAGCTATTTGATCCACGACCTGGCCTGCGACTGGCGCGCGGGTGCCGCCTGGTTCGAATCTTGTTTGGTGGACTTCGACGTGCACAGCAACCAGGGCAACTGGCTCTACATCGCCGGGCGCGGCACCGATCCGCGTGGTGGGCGCCGCTTCAACGTGGAGAAGCAGACCCGCGACCACGATGCCGATGGTGCCTACCGCGCGCTTTGGCTTACCTGAACCAGGGCGAGGTCACTTCCAGCGGATCGGCTCCACCGCCACGCTGCCGCGTTCGCCGGACAGCGTGAGCACACCTTCCTGCACGGTGGCTTGCAGCTGCATGCTGCGTTCGGCCATCTCGGCCAGGGCGGGCGCCACCTCGGTGGGCAGGCGCCAGACCTGAAGCCGGTCCAGCCGCGTGACTTTGGTTGCCATGCCGCGCCACCACACATCGGCCGCACTGCCGAAGGCGTAGAGCACGACCGCGTCGGCCTTGCTGCAGGCCTTGGCCAGGGGCTTGTCTTCCGGCTGGCCGACCTCGATCCACAGGCGCTTGCGGCCGGTGAAATCGGTGAGAGAGACGTCCGGATCGTCCGGGTCGGACAGGCCGGTGCCGAAGGCCAGCGTGCCATCGCCTCGGCAGGTGTCCTGCAGCTCGTGGGCGTGGATGGCCAGGGCCACCAGGCGCACCATCATGCGTTCGTCGGTCTCGCTGGGGTGGCGGGCCAGCGTGAGCGCGTGGTCGGCGTAGTAGCTGTGATCGATGTCGGCGATCTGCAGACTTGCCTTGAAGATGGTGGACTTGATGGCCATATTTGGAGGTCCCCCCGCGTCGCCTTCGGCGCCACCCCCACAAGGGGGGCGACACCTCGGGCCGGCGCAGCCGGAGTCTGGGTGTCTCTGATGGGCGCGGGCTCGCGTTGCGGAAAACTGGAATGAAAAAAGCGGGCCCTGTTGCCAGAGCCCGCTTCTTGAATGGTTGGTGGTGATAGGTGGACTTGAACCACCGACATCAGCATTATGAATGCTGCGCTCTAACCAACTGAGCTATATCACCAACGCGGTCGGCATTGTAGCCCAGATCATCGGACGGTCCGGGCGCCTCAAGGGCAGATGCCCCTCGCTCAGGTTGTCTTCTTCACGTAGGACGCGCACCACCCCTTGGCCGCAACCTGCTTGCCGGTGAACAGCGGGCAAGGGCCAGCAGCCGAGCCGACTGCACCCTGGTACAGCGCACAGTTGCCGCATGCACTGCCCTCTGCGAAGTTCGGGTGCTTGACCTTGTCGACGGCAGACGCCAAGGTGACGTAGCCCAGAGCCACGGCGGTGGGCTCGGTGGCATCGACCATCGGCCCGGTGGCGGACGGAGTCTGCGCCGGTGCCTGAGCAGGTGCAGTCACTGGCGCTTCAGGTGGTGAAGCCGGGACAGGTTGGGCTGTTGGTGCTGCGGCGGGAGGTGGCGCCGATTCGGAGCAGGCGGCCAGCAGCGCGGCGCCTGATGCGGGCAGCAGCCAGATGAAGTGGCGGCGGGTGGTCATGGGTTTTCTCCTTGAATGTTGTGGGGCCTCTTTTATAGGCCTTACCTCCCGCAGCGGGTGTTACGGCGTGTAGCGGCTCACTGGTGCTTGAACTCGGGCTTGCGCTTGTTCACGAAGGCGTCCATGCCTTCTTTCTGGTCGGCGGTGGCGAACAGCGCATGGAACATGCGGCGCTCGAACATCACGCCGTCGGACAACGAGCCCTCGAAAGCGCGGTTTACCGATTCCTTGGCCGCCATCACGCTGGGCAGCGAGAAGCCGCAGATGATGAGCGCCGCCCCCAGGGCTTCGTCCATCAACTTGTCCAGCGGCACCACACGGCTCACCAGGCCCGCGCGTTCGGCTTCCACCGCGTCCATCATGCGGGCGGTGAGCACCATGTCCATGGCCTTGGACTTGCCCACGGCGCGCGGCAGACGCTGCGTGCCGCCGGCGCCGGGGATCACGCCCAGCTTGATCTCGGGCTGGCCGAACTTGGCGTTGTCGGCGGCGATGATGAAGTCGCACATCATGGCCAGTTCGCAACCGCCGCCGAGCGCGAAGCCACTGACCGCGCCGATCACGGGTTTGCGGATGGTGCGGATGGTTTCCCAGTTGCGGGTGATGTAGTCGCCTTTGTAGACATCGGCGAAGGTGTAGTTGGCCATGGCGCCGATGTCGGCTCCGGCGGCAAAGGCCTTTTCGCTGCCGGTGAGGATCATGCAGCCGATGTCTGGGTCGGCATCAAACGCCTTGAGCGCATCGCCCAGCTCGGTCATCAACTGCTCGTTGAGCGCGTTGAGCTGCTTGGGGCGGTTGAGCGTGACGATGCCTACGCGGCCCTCGGTGCGGACGGTGATGCATTCGGGCGCGGTGGTGGTGGTCATGGGGTCTCCTCGGGTGTCGGTGTGGGTGGGAACGTTGTCCACTATAGCGGCCGGTACCGAGGGAAAACATTCACCGACCGATTGGTTGGTTAATGTTAAATTGCATCGCCAAACCAACACAGCCCGCCGAGGAGACCCCACGCCATGCCTGATGCAACCGTCCTTTATGAAGAGCGCGGGGCCGTGGCCCTGGTCACGCTCAACCGCCCCGATGCGCTCAACAGCTTCACCCGCCAGATGCACCGTGACCTGTGGACCGCGCTGGACCGGGCCGAGGCCAACCCGCTGGTGCGGGCGCTGGTGATCACGGGCGCTGGACGCGGTTTCTGCGCCGGTGCCGATCTCGCCGAGTTCGACTTTGCGCCCGGGCCCGACCTGGTGCAGCGCGCCGACCCCGGCCCGGTGATCGAGCAGGCCTTCAACCCCACCGCGCGGCGCCTGCAGGGCCTGCGCATGCCCACCATCGCCGCTGTCAACGGTGTGGCAGCGGGCGCGGGTGCGTCGCTCGCCATGTGCTGCGACATCGCGATCGCTGCGCCCGCTGCCAGCTTCATCCAGGCCTTCAGCAAGATCGGCTTGGTGCCCGACGCCGGTGGCAGCTGGCTGCTGGTGGAGCGCCTGGGCCTGGCGCGTGCCATGGCGCTGGCCATGACCGGCGACAAGTTGCCGGCGGCGCAGGCGAAGGAGTGGGGAATGATCTGGGAGGTTTCCGATGACTGCCTGGGCGCCTCGCTGGCCATGGCCAGCAAACTCGCCGCCATGCCGACCCAGGCGTTGGTGGCCACGCGCGCGCTCTTGCGCGATGCGTCCACGCGCACCTTGAGCCAGCAGCTCGATGTGGAGCGCGACACGCAGTCGGCACTGGGCAAGACGCACGACTACATCGAAGGCGTGATGGCATTCCGCGAAAAGCGCCCGGCGCAGTTCAAGGGGGAATGATGTCTCCCCACGAACGAGCGAAAAAAGTCGGCGAAACGATGTTCGCGGTCGACACCGCGAGCAAGGACACCCTGGGCATGGAACTGCTCAGCTGCGAGCCCGGCCGGGCCAGCATCCGCATGGCCGTGCAGCCGCTGCACCTCAACGGCCACCAGATCTGCCACGGCGGTTTCATCTTCACCCTGGCCGACTCCACCTTTGCGTTCGCCTGCAACAGCCACAACAAGAATGCGGTGGCCGCGGGCTGCAGCATCGAGTTCCTGCGCCCCGCGCACGCGGGCGACGTGCTCACCTGCGAAGGCGTGGAGCAAACCCTGAGCGGGCGGCACGGCATCTACGACATGCGCGTGAGCAACCAGCGCGGCGAGGTGGTGGCGCTGTTTCGCGGCAAAAGTGCACAAATCCCCGGGACGGTGTTCCCCGAAGAAGGACAGCCATGAAAGCCTTTGCCCTGGAGCCGATCGAAAAGGCCAGCGTCGACGAACTGCGCGCCCTGCAACTCAAGCGCCTGCGGTCCACGCTGCGCCACGCATATGCCAACTCACCGGTCTACCGCGCCAAGTTCGACGCAGCGGGCGTGCACCCCGACGACTGCCGCAGCCTCGCCGATCTGGCGAAGTTTCCCTTCACCACCAAGAAGGACCTGCGCGACAGCTACCCCTTCGGCATGTTCGCCGTGCCGCGCGAGCAGTGCGCGCGCATCCACGCCAGCAGCGGCACCACCGGCAAACCCACGGTGGTGGGCTACACGCTGAAAGACATCGACACCTGGGCCACCGTGGTGGCGCGCAGCATCCGCGCCAGCGGCGCGCGCCCCGGTGACCTGGTGCACGTGAGCTACGGCTACGGCCTGTTCACTGGCGGCCTGGGCGCGCACTACGGCGCCGAAAAACTGGGCTTGACCGTGGTGCCTTTCGGCGGCGGCCAGACCGAGCGCCAGGTGCAGCTGATCCAGGACTTCAAGCCCGACATCATCATGGTCACGCCCAGCTACATGCTGGCCATTGCCGACGAGTTCGAGCGCCTGGGGCTGGACCCTCGCGAGAGCAGCATGCGCATCGGCATCTTTGGTGCCGAACCCTGGACCAACGACATGCGCGTGGCTATCGAGGCGCGCATGGCCATCGACGCGGTGGACATCTACGGCCTGTCGGAAGTGATGGGCCCGGGCGTGGCCAACGAGTGCGTGGAAACGAAAGACGGTCCGACCATCTGGGAAGACCACTTCTACCCCGAGATCATTCACCCCGAGACCGGCGAGCCGGTGGCCGATGGCGAGATGGGCGAGCTGGTGTTCACCAGCCTGACCAAAGAAGCGCTGCCCATCATTCGCTACCGCACGCGCGACCTCACGCGCCTCTTGCCCGGCACGGCGCGCACCATGCGCCGCATGGAAAAGATCACCGGGCGCAGCGACGACATGATGATCGTGCGCGGCGTCAACGTGTTCCCCACTCAGATCGAGGAGCTGATCGTGAAGCGCCCCGAGCTCAGCGCGCACTACCAGTGCGTGCTCACCCGCGAGGGCCCTATGGACAACCTGACGGTCGTGGTCGAAACGCGCTCCGGCCTCTCGCCCGAGAGCATCGAGGCGCGTGCTGCGGCCAAACAGTTGCAGCACGAGGTGAAGGTGTACGTGGGCAGCAGTGTGGCGGTGGAGCTCAAGCCTGAAGGTGGCGTGGAGCGCAGCCAGGGCAAGGCCCGGCGCGTGGTCGACCTGAGGAAGTGACGCCACCGCGCCGATCGCCTCAGGCTTCGTGCGCTGTTCCGCTCAACCAGTGGCCCAGCCGGGTCGCATCGGCCACAGCCAGTTTCACGGCCTGGGTTTCGGTGGGCCAGTCCAGCGGGCACTTGAGCAGGCGGTTGTCGCGCGAGACCAGCGCGGTGATGCGGGGGCGCTGGCCGCGCACCATGGTCACATCGTCGAGCTTGTGGATGCGCCAGGCCTCGGGCGCGCCGCCACGGCGCACCGGCGCCAGCTCCACGCCCAGCCACTCGTCACCGGCGGCCATGCCGGCGGCCTCGGCCGCGCCGCCGCGCAGCACCGTCTTGATCTGCACGCTGCCACCGGACTCGGCCACGCGCAAGCCCAGTTGCTGGGCCAGTGGTGCCTTGTCGTGCGTGACTTTCGTGCCCTGACCTTGCAGCAAGCCCATCAAGGGCAGGTCGGCCGTGCTGTGCACCCAGGCGGCGATCTCGCCTTCGAAGCTGCGTTTGCCCAATCGTTTCAAGGCGCGCAGCAGATCGGTCTGGCGCATGGGGCCGCCCTGGCAGCGCAGCCAGAGTTCGCGCATCACGTCGTCCAGCGTCGTGTGGCCCTCGGCGCGCAGGGTCAGGTCCAGGCACAGCGCCACGAGTGAGCCCTTGGTGTAGTAGCTCACCGTTGCGTTGGGCGTGTTCTCGTTCATGCGGTAGTACTTCACCCAGGCATCGAAGCTGGCCTGCGCCACGCTCTGCAGATGGCGCCCCGGGGTCTGCTGCACCTGGTTGATGGTCTTGGTGACCAGCTGCAGGTAGGCCGTGTCGTCGATCAGGCCGGCGCGGCGCAGCATCAGGTCGTCGTAGTAGCTGGTGAAGCCCTCGAAGAACCAGAGCAGCTCGGTGTAGTTCTCGGCCGTGTAGTCGTAGCGGCGGAATTCGGCCGGGCGCAGGCGCTTTACGTTCCAGGTGTGGAAGTACTCGTGGCTGATCAGGCCCAGCAAGGTGGTGTAGCCATCGGTGGCCTTGAGCGCGGCAGGCTTGTCGCTGGCAGAGGAGCGCAGCCGGGGCAGGTCGGCGCGCTGGCAGATGAGTGCGGTGGAGTCGCGGTGTTCCAGCCCGCCGTAGCCGTCGGCGCTGGCATGCAGCATGAACACATAGTTGGCAAACGGCGGCGCGCCGTCCTCGTGCCAGAACGCGATCTGCGCTTCGCAGATGCGCCGCGTGTCTTCGATCAGGCGCTCACCATCGAGCCAGGCACCCGCGCCGCTGATGGCGAAGCGGTGTTCCACACCACCGGCGGTGAAGCGGCCGTTCCAGAACCGGCCCATCTCCACCGGGCAGTCGGCCAGTTCGTCGTAGTTGTCGGCGCGGTAGTGGCCAAAGCCGGCGGCGTCCACGCTGTGGCTGGGCAGGCCGGTCACCACGTTCCAGCCCTGTGTTGCGGCGCCGGCTGCGATCTCCAGCGCGTGTGGCAGGTCTTCCTGCCCGGCCACCCGCAGGCACAGGCTGGTGGCGTTGAAGAAGCCACGGGTGCTGTCCAGGAAAGCGGTGCGCACCGAGGCGTCAAACGCATACACCTCGTACTGCCACTCCAGCGGCTGGCCTTCCACCGCTGTGGCCTGCCATTGGTTCTTGTCGAGCTGCTTGATCGCCACGGGCTGGCCGTTTTGCCACGCTTGCAGGTTTTGCAAGTGCTGCGAAAACTCGCGCACGAGGTAGCTGCCGGGAATCCACACCGGCAGGCTCACACGCTGGTTTTTGGCGGGTTGTTCGACCAGCAGGGTGACGGCGAAGAGGTGCGCGTTGGCGTCCAGCACCGAAACGGTGAATCGCACGCCGGTGGCGGAGGAGATGGAGGATGGACGTTTGGGCATCAGAGGGCTCCTGCGCCGATGAAACAACTCAGCGCCGCCACGGCAGAGAGCCGGAAGCGCAATTCGAGCCAGACAGCCAGCCCGGCTTGTGCATACAGCTTGCGGTCGACCAGATAGCAGACGATCAGCACCAGCCCGAGCCAGGCCAGCCCGGCGTAGGGCGGCATCACCAGGCCGGGCCAGGCCAGCAGCGAGGGCATGACGCCCCACAGGAAATGGGTTTTGTTGTGGGGAAACCGGGTCATCTGGCTCCAGCCGATGCCCCAGTGGATGCCACCCAGAAAGGAGGTGATGAGGGCCGCGTAGGACGCCAGCGCCAGCGCCACCCAGGCCTGCAGATCGGGCCTGACCAGCCAGATGAGCAGGGCGAGTCCCACCAGGGGGATGAGGCCGGCATGGCCCAGGTTGTGGATGAGTGGGTGCTTCTGTGGCTCGTCGCCTGCGTCGGGCAAAGACATGCGCGGCAACATCAGTTGAGCATGGTTTCGATGCGGTCGGCGGTGATGTAGCCCGGCACCCGGGTGTCGTTGGTGAAGATCATGGTGGGCGTGCCCTTGATGCCGTGTTTGCTGGCCAGGCGGCTGTTGCGCTCGATGGCGGCGGTGTCGCAGGTGGCAGCGGCAGGCGCCTGGCCGTTCACCATCCAGTCGCTGTAGGTCTTGCCCTTGTCCTTGGCGCACCAGATGCGGCGCGCTTTTTCGGCCGAGTCCGGTCCGAGCACGGGGATGAGGAACACATGCACCGTCACGTTGTCGAGATCGGCGAACTCCTGGTGCAGCTTTTTGCAGTAACCGCAGTTGGGGTCTTCAAACACGGCCATCTTGCGTTTGCCGTTGCCGCGCACCAGGGTGAAGGCGTCTTTCAGGGGCAGGTCCTTGAAGGCCAGCGCGGTGAGCTTCTCCAGGCGCTGTTCGGTCAGGTTGACCTTGGCCCGGGTGTCGATCAAGGCACCCTGGATCAGGTAGTTGCCTTCGGCGTCGGTGTAGAAGATGTCGCTCTGGTTGATGCGCACCTCGAAGATGCCCGGCATCGGCGTCTTGCTGACCTCGTCGATCGACGGCAGCTTGGGCAGGCGCTCGGCCAGGTTCTTGCGGATGGTGGCTTCCTGCGCGAGTGCGCTCAGGGACAAGGCGGTCAGCGCCGTGAGCAACAGGATCTTGAGGAGTTTCATCGTGGGGGCGCTCTGAGGCGGTCGGAGAAAAAAAAGGATTCAGGCCGTCTGGCCCATGGCGTGGCGCGCCAGCCAGCGCTTGACCGGCCCGCTGCGGTTGAAGCTGTTCAGACCCCAGTTGCGCAGCGCCTGCACGCGGCTGTCTCCGTGCGAAAACAGGCCGAACAGGCCGTCGGTGACCCAGCCCATGGCGTTCACATCGGCGGCGCGAGCGCGCTCATAGCGGCGCAGCAGCTTGAGGTCGCCCAGGTCGCGCCAGTATTCGCGCTCGTGCAGCACGCGGGCGAGTTCGGCGGTGTCGGCCAGCCCCACGTTGAGGCCTTGGCCCGCCAGCGGATGCATGGCGTGCGCCGCATCGCCGGCCAGCGCCACACCGCCGGTGGCGGTGCGGGTGATCCAGCGTTGTGCGCGCGAGAGTTCCAGGGGCCAGGCTTGGGCGGGGCTTTCCATGTGCAGGGTGCCCAGGGTGTTGGCGCTGCGCGCTTGCACCGCCTGGGCCAGGACTGAAGGGTCGGATTGCAGCCAGGCGTCGGCCTGCTCTGCTGGTACTGACCACACCAGGGCCACCGAGTTCCCACCGGCGCCGCCCAGCGGCAGCAAAGCCATCACCTCGCCGTGGGCAAACCACTGGCGCGCCACGCCACCGTGGGGCCGCTCGCAGCGCAGCCGGGCCGCCACCGCCTTGTGCGGGTAGGGCCGCACATCAAAGGCCAGGCCCAGCTGCTCGCGGGTCTGGCTGCGTTTGCCCTCGCACACCACGGTGAGTGCTGCGGCCGGCGTTTCGGTCACACGTTCGATGCCGCCCTGAAAACCCACGGCATCGCTCAGGCGCTGCTCCAGCGCGGGCACGTCCACGATCCAGGTGAGGGCTTCGCTGCCCTGGTCGCTGGCAGAGAAGCTGAGTTCACCGCCGTCGTCGCCCCAGACCTGCATGCTGCTCACCGGGGTGATGGCGCTGGGTCTGGTGTCGCTGGCGCCGGCCTCGGGCCAGGCGCGCACCGAGCGCAGCAATTCGCGCGAGGCGCTGTTGATGGCGTAGGCCCGCACGTCGGGCGTGTCTGCGCTGCGCGGGCTGCCGACCAGCGCCACGCGCAGGCGATCGCGGGCCAGCAACAGGGCCAGGGTCTGGCCCACCACACCTGCGCCCTGCACGGCGACGTCAAAACGCCGGGGGGTACCGGTTCGCGGGGGTGTTGCATTCATGCGTGGATTTTAGGAGCAGGGCACAATCCGGGCCTCTCACGAGGCAAACCCCTGCGGGCCGCCCCGGCTTTCCCCCTCCGACCTCGCTGCACACACTCTCATGAACCCAGCCGCCACC
>QBMB01000096.1 GCA_003241965.1 Burkholderiales bacterium
GACCCAACACCGATCACCACCATGTTCCTCAACGTCGCCCAACTCAGCGTGCGCTACCCCGGCCAGCCCCAGGCCGCGGTGGATGGTGTCTCGCTCGGGCTGCGCGCGGGCGACATCGGCGTGCTGATCGGCCCCTCGGGCTGCGGCAAGACCACCTTGCTGCGCGCGGTGGCCGGCCTGGAGCGCGCCAGCGGCGGCAGCATCACGCTCGAAGGCGAGAAGGTGAGCGACGGTGCGCACCACATGCCCGCCGAGCAGCGCCGCATCGGCATGGTGTTCCAGGACTACGCGCTGTTCCCGCACCTCGATGTGGGCAAGAACATCGCCTTCGGCATCGACCGCCTGCCCCGCGCCGAGCGCGACGCGCGCGTGGCCGAGGTGCTCCAGTTGGTGGGGCTGAGCGGCATGCAGAAGCGCTTTCCGCACGAACTCTCGGGCGGGCAACAGCAGCGCGTGGCGCTGGCCCGCGCATTGGCGCCGCGCCCGCGCCTGCTGCTGCTGGACGAACCTTTCTCCAACCTTGACGTGGACCTGCGCGAGCGCTTGGCGCACGAGGTGCGCGGCATCCTCAAGGCGGCCGGCGCCACGGCGCTGTTCGTCACGCACGACCAGCTGGAAGCCTTTGCCATCGGCGACGTGATCGGCGTGATGCACGAAGGCCACCTGCACCAGTGGGAAGACGCCTACGCGCTCTACCACCGCCCGGCCACGCGCTTTGTGGCCGAGTTCATCGGGCACGGCGTGTTCGCGCCGGCGCAAATCCGCATGAACGGCAACGAGGTATCGGTGCAGACACCGCTGGGCGCCTTGCAGGACGTGGACGAATGCCCGCTGCCCACGGCCTACGCTTCGGGTTTGTGCGACGTGCTGCTGCGCGCCGACGACATCGTGCACGACGACAACGCGCCGGTGAAAGCGCAGATTTTGCGCAAGGCGTTTCGGGGTTCGGAATTTCTCTACACGCTGCGCCTGGCCAGCGGCGAGGTGCTGATGACGCACGTGCCCTCGCACCACAACCACGCGGTGGGCGAGTGGATCGGCATCCGCGCCGAGGTGGACCACGTGGTCACCTTCGAGCGCGGATCGGGCGCGTCGAGCCCGCCGGCGCCGGGCGTGGCGCGGGTGCCCGTGGCCTGATCAGCCCAGTGCTTGCTTGAGGACGGGCAGCCGAGAGACCACCAGCCAGTCCAGCAGCAACACCGCGAACAACACCGCACCACTGAGCGGGAACGCCAGCGCCACCCCACACATCACGAGCGCGCCGCCTCTCCACAGAGGCAGGTTGCGCGGCATCGGCGGCACCTCGATGCGCCAGCTGCGCGCCGGCCGGCGCATCCACCACATCACCATGCCGCTGACGCAAAGGAACACGATGGCCGCGCAGAACAACAGGTTGAGCGCCGCGTTCCACCAACCCAGGTCGCCCTGGTGCAGCGCAATGCCCACCGCCATCCCTTTGGCCACCAGCGAATAGTCGGCAAACGCGGCCTCGGCGATCACACGGCCGGTGTACTGGTCCACGTGCACCGTGCGGTCCCGCGTGGGGTTCTTCAAATCGCCGCTCATGGTGTCGGCCGAGAGCGTGAACACGCCGGTGGCGCTTTGCGGCAACTGAATGTGGTGCTGGCCGCTGAAGCCGAGCTGCTTCGCCAGCGCGGCCACGGTGTCGATGGTCACCGGCTGGCCGGCGGGCACACCCACCACCCCGGCGACCGAGCCCGAGGCGGGTAGCGGCGTCTGCTCCAGACCCCATGGCACCTCTTTCTGGCCGGCGGTGTTCAGTGTGATGTGAGCAGCTTCCGACAGCGGCACGGCGTCCCACTTGGCGGCGGGAAACGTGCCCCAAGGCTGTGCAAACTGCGCGCCCCACACGCCCGTCCACGACAGGCCGGTGAGCAGGAGCACGAACAGCACCGCGCTGAGCCACAAGCCCACGCTGGCGTGCAGCGAGCGCCACCACAGACGTCCTTTCAACCGCAGGTCGGGCACCAGCACCTGCGCCCAGCGCGTGCCGACGCGCGGCCACCAAAGGTAAAGCCCGGTGGCGATCATCACGATGCCCAAACCCGCCGCGATTTCGATCAATCGGTCACCCACATCACCCATGAGCAGCGTGCCGTGGATGCGCTCGGCCCAGGCAAATACCGTGTTCTCCTTGTCCACCAGGTGCAGCACTTGCGCGGTGTGCGGGTCCACCGCCACCGCCTCGGTGAGGCCGTCGCGCTTCACGACAAACCAGCTCGCCTCGTCGGGCGCACGCGGTGCGATGTATTCGACCAGTTGGCCTTGCGAGCGTAGCGCCAGCACGGCCTGCGCCTGCGCGCTCACGGGCAGGGTGGTGGCCTGCGGCACCACATGGACCGTGAAGCCGAGCCGGGTCTGGAAGCCGGTGAAGAACACCATGACGGCGCCAGTGAGGGCCAGCATGAGCAGAAACGGCACGACGTAGAGGCCGGTATAGAAGTGCCAGCGCCAGGCCACTGTGTGAAATCGGGACGGCCTTGTCCCCGCGTCCGCGTGGGACGCGCGTTCAGCGATATGGCTCATGGCCTCAGTGCTTGTGTTCGCTGTGGCCGGCCGCAGCAGGCGCGGCGGTAGCGGCGTTGCCCAGCGGGCGCGCCACGGCTTTCACCTCCAGCGTCGAGCGCAAGCCGTCTTTGCTTTCGAGCACCAGGGTGACGGGCACCACATCGCCGGCTTTCACGGGACCCTTGAGGTCCATCATCATCACGTGGTAGCCACCGGGCTTGAGCTCCACGGTCTTGCCGGCCGGCAGGGGCAGCGCGGGCACGGCACGCATCCTCATCACGTCCTTGTCCATGGCCATTTCATGGATCTCGACCACACCGGCGATCGGCGAGCTGACCTGCACGACGCGGGTGTCGGCCACGGCAGTCAGTTGCATGAACGCGCCGGTGGATTTTTGCTGCGCCACGGTGGCGCGCACCCACGCGTCTTTGACTTCAACGTTGGCGGGGGCTTGTGCCCAGGCGCTGGCGGTGAGCGACAGCAGGGTGGCGATGATGATTTTTTTCATGGGGTTCCAAAAAGCTAGAAGTGAATCTGACGGACGAGCGGTCAAAGGCGCACGCGCAGGGTCAGGCACAGAAAAGAGAAAGACCCGTGCACGGCACGGGCAACACAACACGGGCTCAGGCGGCCGGCGGAGCGCGCGATTGCGCTTTGGACCACAGCAAGGCAGGGCGAGCCGAGGTGAACGCAGCGGTAGGCACAGGGCCTTGGGCACATACGGCGGTGGTCAGCGCGGGCTCGGGCGGCAGACCGGCTGCGCCCTGCATCGGGCACCAAGGGCAATGGGCGGAGGCGTCCGCCATGCTGCCGGGTTGGCTGGTGGGTGACTGGGCCCCGCCATCGACCCGCATCCACAGCACACCGCTGGCGCTGCACACCTCCACCCAGCCCTGGCGGCTGGAGGTGGACACCGCGGCCTGCGCCAGCGTGGGCACCAGCGCGCCCCAGAGCACAGCCAGCAAGGCCAGCCAGGCAGCACAGCGACGGTGAAGGGGACGACCAAACATGGGGGTCAAGTTTATCAGCGGGGTCAACTGCGAGACCCACGGCCACCGCGTGCCCCCACTACCATCACGCCACCCCAACAACGGAGACAGACATGCTCACACTCTGCGGCTTCGCAGCCAGCAACTACTACAACAAGGTCAAGCTCGCCTTGCTCGAAAAAGGCGTGGCCTTTGAAGAGGAACTGGCCTGGCTCGGCGAGACCGACAAGGCCGCCAGCCCGCTGGGCAAGGTGCCCTACCTCAAGACCGACGCGGGTCCCCTTTCCGAGTCCACCGTGCTGCTCGAATACATCGAAGACGCCTACCCGGCCCATCCGCTCATGCCGGCCGACGCGTTTCAGAAGGGCAAGGTGCGCGAGATCGTGCGTTACCTCGAACTGCACCTGGAACTGGTGGCGCGCAACCTGTATGGCGAGGCTTTCTTTGGTGGCAAGGTGAGCGATGCGGCCAAGGAAAAGACCGGCGAACAACTCACCAAAAACGTGGCCGCTTTTGCCCAGCTGGTGAAGTTCTCGCCCTTCATTGCCGGCGACACCTTCACCCTGGCCGACTGCGCCGCCGCCGTGCACCTGCCGCTGGTGAGCAGCGCCACCAAGATCATCTACGGCCGCGACTATCTGGCCGATCTGCCGGTGCGCGATTACTTGAAACTGATGGGCGAGCGCCCCACGCTGCAGAAGGTGAATGCCGAGCGCAAGGCCAACACCGAGCTGATGCTCAAGCGCGCGAAAGGCTGAACACGCCAGCGCAGCGCGCATGAAAAAGCCGGGCAACTGCCCGGCTTTTTTGTGGCTCAGCGCCCTTCAGTTTTTGGGGCGAATGGCGTCTGCCGTGCCCTGGATGAACGCCTTGATCTTCTGCACGTCGTCCATGCTCAGCTTGCCCGTGAAATCGGGCATGCCGCGCTCGGTGGCCGGGCCCTTGAACACGAACTTGTCCAGGTTCTCGATGTAGGACGCGTCCATGTAGGCCAGGTTGGGAATGTTGCCGCCGCGGTCCACGCCCGGCACACCGTGGCAGAACACGCAGTTGCTCACGTACAGCGCGGTGCCGGTGGGCACATGGGTCGGGTCGTACTTCACGCCGGCCACCAGCTTGTCCATCTGGTACTTCACGAAGGCCGGTGCCGGCGCCTTGCCACCCACGGCAAAGGTGTAGACCGTGCCGGGGCCCTGGCGGTCGGTGGCGCGCTGGGCCAGACCGTACACACCACCCCAGCCCACCGCAATCGACACGTACTGCTTGCCGTCCACCAGGTAGGTCGACGGTGCGGCGATCACGCCGGTGCCGGTGGGCGCTTCCCACAGCTGCTCGCCGGTGCTGGCGTTGTAGGCGATGAAGCGTCCGTCGGCCGTGCCCTGGAACACCAGGTTGCCCGCGGTGGTGAGCGTGCCGCCGTTCCAGGGCGATATCTGCTCCTTGGTCCACGCGGCCTGCTGCTTCACCGGGTCCCAGGCCACCAGGCGGCCATAGGGTTTGCTGGTGGGGGCTTCCACGTTGGCGAAGTTGGCGGTGTTCCAGCCCATGCCGCTGTGCGGTTCACCCGGACGCTCGCCGTTGAACTTCCAGTCCTTGTTGTCCATGAGCGTGAGCGGCACACCCTGCACCGGCATGTAGACCAGGCCGGTGGCCGGGTTGAACGACATCGAATGCCAGTTGCGAGCACCGAATGCGCTTGGGATGATTTCGCGTGGGCGGTCGCCGGTGCGCGCAATCGCTGTCTCGATCGGGCGGCCGTTCTTGTCGTAGCCGGTGGCCCAGTTCACGTCGACGAAGTTCTTGGCCGAGATGAACTGGCCGGTGACGCGGTCAATCACGAAGAAGAAGCCGTTCTTGGGCGCGTGCATCACCACCTTGCGCTTCTTGCCGTCCAGCATGAGGTCGGCCAGGATCATCGGCTGCGTGGAGGTGTAGTCCCAGTTGTCGCCGGGGGTTTCCTGGTAGTGCCACACGTACTTGCCGGTGTCGGGGTTGAGCGCGACGATGGACGCCAGGTACAGGTTGTCGCCACCGGCCGGGCTGCGTTTGTCGCGCTGCCACGGTGAACCGTTGCCGGTGCCGATGTACATCAGGTTGAGCTCGGGGTCGAAGGCCATGGCGTCCCACGCCGTGCCGCCGCCACCGGCTTCCCACCACTTGCCGGCGGGGTCCCAGGTCTTGGCGGCCTTGGCCATGGACTCGTCCTCGAACGGCTTGCTCGGGTCGCCCGGCACCGTGAACCAGCGCCACTTCTGCGCACCGGTCTTGGCATCGTAGGCGGTGATGTAGCCGCGCACACCGTACTCGGCGCCGCCGTTGCCGATGATCACGTTGCCCTTGAAGACACGCGGTGCGCCGGTGATGGTGTAGCTGAACTTGCGGTCGATGATGGTGTCTTTTTCCCACGCCACTTTGCCGGTGGCGGCGTCCAGCGCGATCAGGCGGCCGTCGTACGCCGCAACGAAGACCTTGCCCTCGTGCAGCGCCACGCCACGGTTGACCACGTCGCAGCAGCCCTTGTAGCCGGCCTCGCGCGGCACCTTCGGGTCGTAGGTCCAGATCGGCTTGCCCGTGCGCACGTCCACCGCGTGCACCACGCTCCACGAGGCGGTCACATACATGATGCCGTCGACCACCAGCGGGGTGGACTCCACGCCGCGTTTGGACTCCAGGTTGTACGACCACACCAAGCCGAGCTCTTTCACGTTGGCCGTGCTGATCTGGTTGAGCTTGGAGTGGCGCGTCTCGGCGTAGTCCAGGCCATAGCTCGGCCAGTCGGGTGTCTTGCTGGCGTTGCTCTTCATGAACGCGGCGTTGACCTTGTTGACCGTGGCGGTGATGTGCGCCGCCGAGCCCTTGGCAGGCGCCTGGGCGAACGCAGTGGCAGTCAGTGCCAGGGAAGCAAGCAGGCCTGCGGCCGCTCGCCACCCGAAACGGGACAGGGGTGTGGTGTTCATCGTGTCTCCTGTGCAACCTGCTCTGGGCAGGCCTGTTGTGGGGCGCCCATCCGGTCGCGGGCCAGGCACGCGCACCAGAGTGAACCCACGCATGTTCCTCCTGTGCCGCGGCGTTTTCACCCTCGGGATTTCCCTGAACCGGAAGTGTTCCGGGGTGGAACACCTGCCCCCGCATACCCCCCACCTGTAGTCGACATCCAGCGGGTCTATCGTCGCGCGATTGACGCCTCCAGCAGAGAGGCGACCGATCAACACGACGAGGGAGGACGGCGTTGACAAGACCCGAGAAAGACGAACACCGGCCCGCGGAATCCAGCCCTGGCGAAGGGCCGTATGCCGGTGACCAACACAGACGCCGGAAGGGCCGCTGGCTGCTGTTGCTCATGGTTCTGGTGTTTTTGGCCATGGCCGCGTTCACCGCGCGGTGGTGGCAGTTCAGCCACCGCAGCAATGCGCTGACAGCCGCCTACAAGGCGTCTCAGCCCTACCCGGGCTTCGCCATCGGCGAGCTGGGCGGCATGCCGGTGAAGCTGCCGCGCCACCTTGCCGAACTGCTGGAGTACGACGGTGACCCGGGCTGGGCGCCCGCGCCCGACTGGCTCCCGCCCGTGCGGACCTTCGATTCGAAGATCAGCAGCTTCGGCTTCTACCTGCGCTTCCCGGATGGAGCCACGCTGGATTCGTGGGAGCGGCGGGAGGAGAAACGGTTGACGCCGCCTTGGGAAGACCGGTGGATCAGTGCCGGGGTAGCCAGCAGCAAGCACTACCCCGGGCACGGTTTTCTGCACCGCTACATGCAGTCGATCCTAAAAAACAGAGACCACACATCTGCACTGTTTCGGTACCACCCACAAACGCTGAAGGAGTTCGGACTGGAGGTCTACAAGCTGGCCTCACCGCCCGAAGGGCCTGATCCGATGAAGCTGATCATTCACGAGGAGTACTTCGGTCGTGACGCTACAGATCGGTTGGTCACCAACATCCGATGCACGGTGATACGGGCCGACATCAATCGATCCACCTGCAGTCAGGTTTGGTCTCTCGAAGACCGAGACCTTCGCATCCAGCTCACAGCGCAGTACCGCCGTCCTCTGCTGGAGCACTGGCGCGAGATCCAACCCATGGTCACCCAGATCGTGCTCGGCTTTCGGCACGACCCCAGCCAGCCAGAGGCAACGCCATTTGCCCCGCGCTGATCGACCCCCCTTCCCTTTGTCAACCAACCCCAAGGAGTAGACACATATCGAAAGAATAGTAATTTCGAATAATTAACCCTGAAAGATAGGAGCCGGAAGACCTCATGAATAAAAAGCAGCTCGCCATATCCTTGATTGCAGTCCCGATACTAGTTAGTGCAATTCTCGCATTTTGCTTGCCATTACAAATATCCAGCCATAGTGCCGCTAACAAGTTGGTAAAGATAGCTCAATTCATATTTCCAACGATTGAGAAGATGAAAGGAGGCTATCTATTGGATCAAATATCTATTGTTTACTTTTCCACAGTGTGGTTGTTGACCCCAATCGCTACTTACGGTTGGTATTTGTATGTCAAAGACCAAAAGGAGATGGTTCTTGAAAGTTGCAGGGCAAATAAATGGGCTTCGGCATTTTTTGCTGGTTTGTTTTTTCCGGCAATCATACTTATAGCCATTTTTGCAAACTTTGAATCGACAGACACAACAGATGTTCGCACCTCTTTGATATATCAAACCAGACTCGGCTTGGCAACAATGGGCTTCTTGATCCCAATTGGCGCCAGCATGTTTCTGGCGATATGTCTGTTTTGGTGGCTTCACATTAAGCAAGTGTTCAAAAACTAATGAAGGAAAAATCATGAGCAATACAGAAGATACATTCACAATCACAATCGCATCCAACGGGATTGGCGGTGCAGCAGGAGCAATTCAGGAATTAATTTCCGATGCGTTTCGACGCAACCCATCTATTGCATCTGGACTTGCGTTAGCAAAAATGACAGTGTTGTCCACTGGCGCCGAAGCTCTGACTGTAGCAATTGCTGTAAAGAGTGGCGATCCGGATCGGATTGGCAGAGCATCCACTGCAGCCATTGCGTCCATCGCTTTATCCACCATCGGTGCTATCGGTGTGGGTGTATTTGGACTTACCGGTGTTGTACCGGTCTTGGGTGTAATGGCACTTGGTGGAATTGGTTCATGGTTGGGCAAACAAATCTGGGAACACTATAAAGAAAGCGTCGCTTTTGGAACAGCCCCCGAACCTATCCCAGTCATTCCTGCAGGAATAGGCGCGGATGACTACTGGACAATTGGAAATCACCCGGGGGGTCTGCTGTCGAATAAACCGATCCAAGAGACTGTGAACACCCACTACAAATCCTCCCGCCTCAATTCCTCCCCGCTCATCTTGGACCTGGACGGTGACGGCATCGAGATCACCGCGCTCACGGGCGCCATCACCTTCGACCACGACGCCGATGGCGTGCGCACCGGCACCGCCTGGGCGGGCGCTGACGATGGCCTGCTGGTGCTCGACCTCGATGGCAACGGCCTGATCGACTCCGGGCGCGAACTCTTCGGCAACAACACCGTGCTCGCGAATGGCCAGAAGGCCGCCGATGGCTACGCCGCCTTGCGTGCCCTGGACGCCAACGCCGACGGCCTGATCGACGCCGTTGATGCCCAGTTCGCCGGTCTGCGCGTGTGGCGCGATCTGGACCAGGACGGGGTCAGCGACGCAGGCGAACTGCAGTCGCTGGAAGCCGCCGGGATCACCCAGATCAACCTCGCCAAGACCGCCTTCACCCAGACCCTCACCGACGGCACCCGCCTGGACGGCCAGGCCAGCTTCGTCCTGAACGGCCAAACGCACACCTACACCGACGCCTGGTTCGCCGAGAACCCGTTCTACCGGGAGTTCGCCACGGCCATCGAGTCGTCTTCCTCGGCTGGCGTCCTGCCCGACATGCAAGGCTCGGGCGCCGTGCGCGACCTGCGCGAAGCGGCCACGCTGTCTCCTCTGCTGGGCGATCTGCTGACGCAGTTCGCCGCAGCCAGCACACGCGATGCCCAACGCGCCTTGCTGAATCCGATCCTCAAAGCCTGGGCCGACACCAGCGACTTTGTGACCTTGGGCGACTGGGCCGCTGCCGGCCACACCGTCACCTTCGATCTGTACCAGCTGGACACCGCCCAGGCCGCCGTCTGGGGCGAGCGCATTGCCGTGCTGGAAGCCTTCAACGGGCAGAACTACGCCACGTTGAAGGCCACCGGCACCACCAACGTGTGGACCGGCTCCACGCGCCATCGTTTGTTGACCGAGAGCTGGGCCGCCTTGGAAGACAGCGTCTATGGCGCCCTGGCCCTGCAGACCCGTCTCAAGCCGTATCTGGATCGCATCGATCTGGTGATCGACGAGGCCGGCATGCGCTGGGACGGCTCAGGCCTTCAAGCGCTGCTGGCCGAGCGGCACGGCACGGATGCGCGCCAGGCCTTGCTGGACCTGGCCGATCTGGCCTTGCACGCCGAAGCACCGCTCACCGCGGCGGGTGTGGACGCGCAGGCGCTGCTGCGCAGCTGGATGGCCGAGCTGCCCACAGGCTCCACGATCGCGGTCGAGCTGCGCGCGATGGGTGTGGGTCTGGGCTTCGGCACGGCGGCCAACAACGTGTTGAATGGAACAACCAACGCAGACCAGCTCTTGGGTGCGGGTGGCGACGACGAGCTGCTGGGCAATGGTGGTGACGATGCCTTGTTTGGAGAAAATGGCAACGACTTGCTGCGCGGTGCGGCCGGGCACGACGCGCTGGATGGTGGCGCTGGCAACGACCAGCTCTATGGCGGCAACGACCACGACCAGTTGCTGGGCGGCCTGGGAGATGACCGGCTCTACGGTGAAGCGGGCAACGACGTGCTGCACGGCGGTGCGGGCAACGACTACTTGAACGGCGGCGCCGGCTCCGACTCCTACCGCTTCGGGCGGGGCGACGGGCGCGACGAGATCCACAACCCCGACTACGCGGCCGATGCGGGCTTTGCCGCGCAAGACACGCTGCAGTTCCTGGACGGCATCAGCATCGACCAGCTGTGGTTCCGGCGGGTGAACACCAACCTGGAGGTGAGCATCATCGGCACCGAGGACACGGTGCGGCTCAACAGCTGGTACGGCAGCACGCCGCTGCGCATCGATGCATTCGAGACCAGCAGTGGGCAGACGCTGCTGTCAAACCAGGTCGATGCGCTGGTTCAGGCCATGGCGGCCTTCTCTCCCCCCGCACCCGGTCAGATGACGCTCTCGCAAGACCTGCGCACCGCGCTCACGCCCGTGCTGGCAGCCAGCTGGGTTTAAGGTCGGGTCAATCCGGCTGCAATTGCTGCACCGCCGCACGCAGGTCGTGCGCCCAGGTGCGCCGGTCACGCCCGCGCGGGGGTTGTGGCTCGCCATAGCGCACCTGCGCCTGCACGCCATCGGCGCACAGCGTGGACCAGATCGATGCAGCCAGCGTGGTGTCGCCGATGAACAGCGGGCCATCGTGAAGACCGCCGCGCACGCTGTCGACAAAACTCAATGCCAGCGGCAACACCGACGCATTGGCCGTGATGGCAGCCTGGAGCAGGTTGGCGTGAAAGGGCAGCAGTTCACGGCCGTCGCCGGTGGTGCCTTCGGGGAACACGGTGAGGATGTCACCCGCGCGCAAGCGCTCGGCCATGTGGTGCACGACGCGCATGGCGTCGCGCCGGCTTTCGCGTTCGATGTAGAGCGTGCCCGCGCCGGTGATGAGCGAGCCCAGCAGCGGCCAACCCTTCACGTCGGCCTTGGAGACGAAGCGGCTGGGGTGAGCCGCGTTCAGCACCAGGATGTCGAGCCACGAGATGTGGTTGCACACCATCAGCAGCGGGCCATGGGCGGGCGGCGTGCCCTGCACCACCAGCTCCACCCCGATGATCGTCAGCATCTGGCGCGACCACTCGCGCACCAGCAGCTGGGTTTGCGGCAGCGTCAGGCGACCAAACTCGGTGCGGATGATCCACAGGCCGCGCAGCACATGGCCAATGCCACGCAGGGCGCGCCAGGCAGCGCGCAAGCGTTTCACGCGGTGGCGTCCGCGGCCTGGTGCGCCACCTGCCCGCCCACCAGCGTGGAGCGCACGCTCACCGGGAGTTCGTGCCCGCCAAAGGGCGTGTGTTTTCCCTGGCTGCGCAGCGCGCCGGCTTCCACCGTCCAGCTCACGTTGGGGTTGAAGATGCAGAGGTCGGCCACGCCGCCCACCGCGAGGCGGCCCACGCTGGCCTGCAGCGTGCCCAGGCTCGCGCCCAGCACCGACTGAGGGCCGCTGGTGATCACGGTCAGCGCCTGCATCAAGCCCAGGCCATCCTGCTGCGCCCAGGTGCAGGCCAGGCCGAGCAGCAGCTCGACCGCGGTTGCGCCGGGCTCGGCTTCGGCGAACGGCAGCGTCTTGGCGTCGCTGTCCACCGGGTTGTGGTCGGACACCAGCGCGTCGATGGTGCCGTCGGCCAGGCCCGCGCGCAGCGCGTCGCGGTCGCGTTGTTGGCGCACGGGTGGCTGCAGGCGCAGGCGGCTGTCGTAGTAGCCAATGTCGATATCGGTCAGGTGCAGGTTGTGCACGCTCACATCACACGTCACCGGCAGGCCTTCGGCCTTGGCCTGGCGCACCAGCGCGAGGCCCGCGGCACTGCTGATGCGGCACAGGTGCACGCGTGCGTTGGGGCTGCCGGGCGTCTTGCCTTGGGTGGCGCGCATGAGTTCAAACAGCGTGTGCAACGCAATGGTCTCGGCCGCCGCCGGAATGCCGGCCAGACCCAGGCGCGTGGCCAGCGGGCCGCTGGCAGCCACACCCTTGCCGAGCCAGAAATCTTGTGGGCGCAGCCACACGGTGTAGCCGAAGGTGGCGGCGTATTGCAGCGCGCGCTGCAGCACCTGCACGTTGACGATGGGCACCTCGGCCTGGCCAAAACCGATGCAGCCGGACTCGGTGAGTTCGGCCATTTCGGTGAGCACCTCGCCCTGCAGGCCGCGCGTGAGCGCACCCAGCGGGAACACGCGCGCCAGGTGCAGTTTTTCGGCGCGGAACTTGAGCATGTCCACCAGACCGGGTTCATCCAGCACCGGGTCGGTGTCGGGCGGGCAGACCAGCGAGGTCACACCACCCGCCACGGCCGCGGCCATTTCGCTCTCCAGCATGCCGGCGTGTTCCTGGCCGGGTTCACGCAGGCGCACGGCCAAGTCCACCAGACCAGGAGCGACCACGCAACCGCTGGCGTCGATCGTCCGCGCGGCGTGAAAGTCGGACGCCACGTTGCCGATGGCGATGATGCGGCCGGCGGCGATGGCCACATCGGCCATCTCGTCGCGGCCGGTGGCCGGGTCCATCACACGGCCGTTCTGGATCAGGATTTTCATGCTTCAGGCCTCATTGCTGGCGACGATGGACATCACGGCCATGCGCACCGCAATGCCGTAGGTGACCTGCGGCAGGATCACGCTCTGCGGACCATCCACCACAGCCGAATCGATCTCCACACCGCGGTTGATCGGGCCCGGGTGCATCACGATCGCGTCGGGTTTGGCCCAGCGCAGGCGCTCGGTGGTGAGGCCGAAGCTCTTGAAGTATTCCTGGCTCGATGGCAGCAGCGCGCCGCTCATGCGTTCGTTCTGCAGGCGCAGCGTGATCACAACGTCACAGTCCTTGATGCCTTCTTCGAGCGTGTGGCACACGCGCACACCCATTTGCGAGAGGTCGCTCGGCACCAGGGTGCGCGGGCCGACCACGCGCACGTCGGGGCAGCCCAATGTGGTGAGGGCGTGGATGTCGGAGCGTGCCACGCGCGAGTGCAGCACGTCGCCCACGATGGCCACCGAGAGTTTGGTGAAGTCCTGCTTGTAGTGGCGGATGGTGTACATGTCGAGCAACCCCTGCGTGGGGTGCGCGTGGCGCCCGTCGCCGGCGTTGATCACATGCACATGCGGAGCCACATGCTGCGCGATCAGGTAGGGCGCGCCCGACTCGCTGTGGCGCACCACAAAGATGTCGGCCGCCATCGCGCTGAGGTTGGAGATGGTGTCCAGCAGCGACTCGCCCTTGGCGGTGGAGCTGCGCGCGATGTCCAGGTTGATCACGTCGGCGCTCAGGCGCGTGGCCGCGATCTCGAAGGTGGTGCGCGTGCGTGTGCTGTTCTCGAAGAACAGGTTGAACACGCTTTTGCCGCGCAGCAGCGGCACCTTCTTCACCTCGCGGTTGCTCACGCTCACGAAGTTGGCCGCAGTGTCCAGAATCTTCGTGAGGATGTCGCGTGAGAGGCCCTCGGTGGAGAGCAGGTGAATGAGTTCACCGTTCTTGTTGAGCTGGGGATTGCGTCGCACGGTCAGGCCTTTTTGGGTTCAATCACGAAGCTCAGGCGCCCGCCGTCGTCGCGCGCCAGCGCCAGCAACTGGTCATCGGCGATCGTCACGCGCGCTGCGCACACGTTGGCTTCGATCGGCAGTTCGCGCCCACCGCGATCCACCAGCACCGCCAGACGCACGCTGGCTGGGCGGCCGTAGTCGAAGAGTTCGTTGATCACCGCGCGCAGCGTGCGCCCGGTGTAGAGCACGTCGTCCACCAGCAGCACGTGGGCGCCGTTCACTTCAAACGGCAGCACGGTCTGCGCGCTGAGCGAGAGCCCGCGCTGCGCGAAGTCGTCGCGGTGCATGCTGGACGAGATCACGCCGGCGTCGCCTGGCAGTCCCAGGTCGCGCTGCAGGCGCTCGACCAGCCAGGCGCCGCCGGAGGTGATGCCCGCGAGCACGACAGGCTCGGGCGATGACGACAGCAGGTGTTTCACGCCGCGCACGAGCTCGGAGTAAAGCGCCTCCGCGTCTGGCAGGTGGGAAGTCGACGACAACGTCAAGGCAAACTCCTCAAGAATTGTTCCAGGATGATGCAAGCCGACGCGGCGTCGGCGTCTTTGGCGCCCAGGCTGTGGGCTTCGGTGGTGCTGTAGCGCTCGTCCACCTCATACACCGGCAGGCCGTGGCGGCCGCGCAGCTGGCGGGCAAATTTCAGGGCACGCGCGGTGTTCTCGTGCGCCGCGCCGTCGGGGTGGTAGGGCACACCCACCACCAAGGCGTCGGGCTGCCACTCTTTGAGGCGCTGTGCGATCAAGGTGAACCGTGCGTCGCCTTCGGCGGCAATGGTGGCCTGTGGCGTGGCGCTGCGGGTGATGCGGTTGCCGGTGGCCACGCCGGTGCGTTTGAGTCCGAAGTCGAACGCCAGAAACATCTGGCAATGCGCCGGGACTTCAAGGGTCGTGGGCGCAGCGGCAGGTGCACTCATGCGTGGCCTGCGTCGGGAGACAACATCCAGGGCTGCAAACCCAAAAGAGCCATGGCCCGCTCGTACCGTTCGGCCACCGGCGCATCAAAGATCACGGCAGGGTCGGCCTCCACGGTCAGCCAGCTGTTCTCGGTGATCTCCGATTCGAGCTGGCCCTGGCCCCAGGAGGCGTAACCGAGCGAGACGAACACCCGGCGCGGGCCGGCGCCCGAGGCCATGGCTTCGAGCACGTCTTTGGAGGTGGTCATCTCCAGACCACCGGGAATCGAGAGCGTGGAGGCGTAGACCGATTCGCCCTCGCCCGACACCGCCTCGTGCAGCACGAAGCCGCGCTCGGTCTGCACCGGGCCGCCCTGGAACACGGGGTGCTCCAGCAAATCATCGCGGCCCATCGGCAGGTCCACCTTCTCGAACAGGCGGGGCAGCAGGATGTCGCTGGGCTTGTTGATCACCAGGCCAAGTGCCCCGCGTTCGCTGTGTTCGCACATGAACACCACGCTGCGGCCAAATAGCTCATCGCTGAGGCCGGGCATCGCAATCAGGAAATGATTGGTCAGGTTGATGGGGGCAAAATCAGCAGGCATCGGCCGATTTTAAGCCGCTTGCCCACCCCCCAAGAGGGGGCAAACGCCATAGCCCCCAGAGG
>QBMB01000097.1 GCA_003241965.1 Burkholderiales bacterium
CTTTGATGCCAGCCGGTTCGCGCCTCTGACTGCTTGACAAACAGAACGGTGTCTTTATTTCGCTGCGTCGGCCACACCAGCTCATCAGACAGCCCACATGGCAGCAGGCCAACGTCGGAGCACCCACATCTCGTCAGATCGGAGCGGCATGGCGCTCTGCGCAGCGAAATCAAGGAGGAGGGGCCGCAGGCCCCGGGGGACATTCGCGGAGCAGAGCGCCGTGCCGCTCCGATCCCGCTAGGTCAATGAGAGAAGCGCAACGAATGAAACGGTTTCAGCTGAGAAGAACCCGAGCAAACTTCCGCTTCCCCACCTGCACCACAAACGTCCCCGCAGGCAGCTTCAAACCCTTGTCGCTGATCACCGCCCCATCCACACGCACACCACCACCCTCGATCAAGCGGTTGGCCTCGCTGGTGGAAGGCGCCAGGCCTGCTGCTTTCAACAAGGAACCCATGCCCAGCGGCGCACCCGACAAGGACACCTCGGGAATCTCGTCCGGCACACCACCCTTGCTGCGGTTGATGAAGTCCTGCTCGGCCGCATCGGCCGCGGCCTTGCTGTGGAAACGTGTGGTGATTTCCTTGGCCAGCGCCACCTTGGCGTCCTTCGGATTCGCACCCTGGGCAATCGCCTGTTTCAAACCTTCGATGTGTTCCAGCGACTGGAACGACAGCAGCGTGTACCAGCGCCACATCAGCGTGTCGGAAATGCTCAGCACCTTGGCAAACATCGAGTTCGCGGGCTCGGTGATGCCGATGTAGTTGTTCTTGCTCTTGGACATCTTGTCCACGCCGTCCAGACCTTCAAGCAGCGGCATCGTCAGAATGCACTGCGGCTCCTGGCCGTATTCGGCTTGCAGGTGGCGGCCCATCAGCAGGTTGAACTTCTGGTCGGTACCGCCCAGTTCCAGGTCGCTCTTGAGCGCCACCGAGTCGTAGCCCTGCATCAGCGGGTAGAGAAACTCGTGCACGCTGATCGGCGTGCCGGCCTTGAAGCGGTCGTGGAAATCGTTGCGCTCCATCATGCGCGCCACCGTGTACTTGGCCGCGAGCTGGATCATGCCCATCGAACCCAGCGGCAGGCTCCATTCGCTGTTGTAGCGAATCTCGGTTTTCGCCGGGTCCAGCACCAGGCTGGCCTGCTTGTAGTAAGTCTCGGCGTTGGACTTGATCTGCTCGGTGGTCAGCGGCGGGCGTGTGTTGTTGCGGCCTGAGGGGTCGCCGATCAGGCTGGTGAAGTCGCCGATCAGGAAGATCACCTGGTGCCCCAGGTCCTGCAACTGGCGCATCTTGTTGAGCACCACCGTGTGACCAATGTGGATGTCGGGCGCCGTGGGGTCCAGCCCCAGCTTGATGCGCAGCGGCTGGCCGCTCTTCTCCGACTGTGACAATTTTTTGATCCAGTCGGCTTGGGGGATCAATTCTTCGCACCCACGAAGTGTCACGTTCAAGGCATTTTTCACACCGTCTGTCAGTACGCCCTCCACAGGATGGCTGGGGTGAGTACTTTGGGTTGTCGGGGTGCTGTGATTCATAAGCGTTTTCTGAGGTGCGGGCTACATGGCGCTGGCTATACTGCGCGCCGGGTGACGGATTTTAGTTGGCGCGCTTTTTGCACTTCCAAGAACCGGCTCATCGCCCAGGCGCAATTCGCGTGAACTTGTTCCGCCTGAGCCTCTCAGCCTGTGTGTGCCATCCAACAGACCGTTGGGCCTCTTTTCAGGAAACACCGATTTTGATCCGTTCGCTGCTCCACTCGCTGACCCAGGTCGCCGAAGCCACCCGCCAATGCCTTGCACGAAACCCACGCCGCATCATGGGCGGCATTGGCGCCTTGTTGCTGGGCACCGGTGTCACCGCTTTCGGCATCGCTCCGCTCGCCCCCGACGCATCCGACTTGCCCGTGCGTCAGGTGGTTGAAGCCCTCGACACCTCCGTATCCGCATCTGCCAGTTTGCTTGGCGCCACCACCACCGAATTCGTGCTGTTCCGCAGCGAGGTGACCCGACGCGATGACACAGCCCAAAGCCTGCTGCAGCGCCTGGGTGTGGTCGACTCCGAAGCCCAAGGGTTCCTGCGCAACGACACCACCGCTCGCCAGCTGCTCGGCCGCGCCGGTCGTCTGGTGAGCGTGGAGACCAACGACCGCCAGGAACTGCAACGCCTGACCTCGCGCTGGATCGCCGGCGATGACCGCCAGTTTTCGCGCCTGGTGATCGAGAACGGTCCCGATGGCTTCAAGTCGCGTCTCGAAACCGGTGAACTCACCGCATCGGCTCGCTTGGCCAGTGGTGTGATCCGCAGTTCCCTGTTCGCCGCCACCGACGCCGCCAGCATCCCTGACCCCGTCGCCGTTCAGCTGGCCGAAATGTTCTCCAGCGACATCGACTTCCGCCGCGACCTGCGCCAGGGCGACCGCTTCAGTGTGGTTTATGAAAGCCTTGAAGCCGATGGCGAGAGCATGCGCACCGGGCGCGTGCTCAGCGCCGAGTTCATCAACAATGGTCGCAAGCACGAAGGCGTGTGGTTCGAAGAGCCCGGCCAGCGCGGCGCCTACTACGGCTTCAACGGCGAGAGCTCACGCAAGTTCTACCTGTCTTCCCCGCTGGAGTTCTCTCGCGTGAGCAGCGGTTACGGCATCCGCTTTCACCCCATCTCAGGCGCCCGCAAGGCCCACATGGGCGTGGACTACGCCGCGCCCACCGGCACACCCGTGCGCACCATCGGTGACGGCGTGGTCGAGTTCGCCGGCGTGCAGGGTGGCTACGGCAACGTGATCTACATCCGCCACCGCAGCAACCAGACCACAGTGTTTGCCCACCTGAGCCGCATTGGCGTGCGCCAGGGACAGAAGGTCAACCAGGGTGATTTGATTGGCAACGTGGGAACCACTGGTGCATCCACCGGTCCCCACCTGCATTTCGAGTTTCGAGACAACGGTGTTCATCAAGATCCGCTGACAATTGCCCGCCAGAGCGAGTCGGTCCCGATCAACCCGGCAGCCCGCGCCCGCTTCGATGCCGTGGCTCAACTGCAGCGAATCAACCTCAACGCTGCAGCCAGCGTTCAGCAGGCCAGCGCCGAATAGAGCTGCAACAAACAGGCGTGAAAAAGGGGAGCTTCAAGCTTCCTTTTTTGTTGGCGCAAACGGCCTTCGGAGAATCAGACGCTGAAGCTGGAGCCGCAACCGCAGGAGCTGTTGGCATTCGGGTTCTTGATCACGAACTGAGCGCCTTCCAGATCTTCCTTGTAGTCGATCTCGGCGCCCACAAGGTACTGGTAGCTCATCGCATCAATCAACAGCGACACGCCATTCTTGGACATGGTCGTGTCGTCTTCGTTGGTCACTTCGTCAAAAGTGAAACCGTACTGGAAACCGGAGCATCCACCGCCCTGCACGAACACGCGCAGCTTCAGGTCGGGGTTGCCCTCTTCTGCCACCAGCTCCGCCACTTTCGCGGCTGCGCTGTCGGTGAACACCAGCGGCGCCGGCATTTCAGTCTGGATGTTTTCTGCGACTGCACTCATGGGTGACCTCTTGGGATGTTGTGGCCCTTCGAGCAGGTCCACGGAGAAAGGATCGGGCGCATTGCGCACCGGGGTTTAGAAAGATACTAAATCAATTCGCTCGGGAATGCGCTCAGCCGTTGTTTGCCGCCAGTTTCAGTGTGGGTTTGTCCTCCACACCCCCGACCATGGGCTTGAGCTGGCCGGTGATGGTGGCGCCCTGGTGCATCTCGAGCGCCTTGTAAGACACATCGCCCTCGATGCGCGCCTTCGGCTGCAGCTCCAGCAACTCAAAAGCCTGCACCGGGCCCTTGACGTGGCCGTTGATGATCACATGGTCGGCCAGGATCTGACCCGTGACAACAGCCACTTCGCTGATCACCAGGATGCTGGGGTGTTCATCGCTGGCGCGAATGTCGCCCACCACCTCGCCGTCGACACGCAAGCCGTCATGAAAGAGCACATTGCCTTCGATGCGGGTGCCTTGTGCGATCAGGCTTTTGATGGGGGGCTGCTTCTTCTTGCCAAACATGGAAAGCTCCTAACGACAGATCGCTGTTTTTACAGCTGGAATGTTTGAACCGATCGCACCGAGCTCCCCTGGAGGATCTTGGCCGTCACATTTTTTACCACGGCCTGTGCGGGCACATCGACGATGCCTTCAAGCCGAAGGTAGCCCTTGATCAAGACCGGCTGGGGCGCGGGCGCCTGGGCCAGCGACCAAGGCTTGCCGTCGAGCGTTCCGGTGAATGTGATCTCCAGCGCGCCTCTGAAATCAGGCGCATTTTTCGTGGCCTGCATCATGAGGGCCTGCCAGCGCCATTGTGTGTCGGACACCCGCTCGGCCTGCAAGCCGCGGATGCTCAGCGCATCGCCTCCAGCGCCCGGGATCAGGCGTTCAAAAAACCCGAGATCGCTGCGCAGCAGTTCGTTGTCCGCCTCCAGCTGGCGGATGCGCATCGCGAGCTGCTCCTGCGCGCTGCGCTCAGTGGTCAGCCGGCTCTCGGACGTGTTGGCCACCGACTGCGCGGTGAGCAGTTCCAAACGCAAGGTCTGCACTTCGCTGCGCAGCTGGGTCAGCTCCTGTTTGGATTCGCGGTCCAGCCCGGCAATGTCGCGACCGAACTCGAACGCCCACAGCGCCAGCGAGCCCGAAAACCCCAGCACAACCGCACCGAGCAACCAGCGAAACGGCCACGGCAACGCACTGCGGACCGCCATGCGCGGGGCACTGACGGTGAGTTTTCTGCGCAGAAGCCGAAACCGCATGCAAACCTTTCAAAGTGAAAGCAAACGCAACCCGGGCCCGGAAAGCAAAAACCGCCCCAAGTTCGACTTGAAGGCGGCTTTTGCGTTGGGGCCAGACAGATTAGCGTTTGCTGAACTGCTTGCGACGGCGCGCAGAGCGCAGACCGACTTTTTTCCGCTCGACTTCGCGGGCATCGCGCGTCACGAAACCGGCTTGCGACAGGCTCGGCTTGAGCGTGGCGTCGTAGTCGATCAGGGCGCGGGTGATGCCGTGGCGCACAGCACCGGCCTGGCCGGATTCACCGCCACCGTGCACGTTGACCATCACGTCGAAGGTATCGGCGTGGTTGGTCAGCAGCAGGGGCTGCTTGGCGATCATGATGGAGGTTTCACGGCCAAAGTAGGCCTGAATGTCCTTGCCATTGACCACGATCTGGCCAGAGCCTTTTTTCAGGAAAACGCGGGCGACGCTGGATTTGCGACGGCCGGTTCCATTGTTCCATTCACCAATCATCTCAAGGCTCCTTTAGAGTTCCAGCACTTGCGGCTGTTGGGCGGTGTGCGGGTGCTCTGCACCGCCGTACACCTTGAGCTTCTTGATCATGGCGTAACCGAGCGGGCCTTTGGGCAGCATGCCCTTGACAGCCTTTTCGAGAGCGCGGCCGGGGTGCTTGGCCTGCATGTCGCGGAAGTTGGTGGCATAGATACCGCCGGGGTAACCCGAGTGGCGGTAATAGATCTTGTCGGTGGCTTTGTTGCCGGTGACGCGGATCTTGGCTGCGTTGATGATGACGATGAAGTCACCGGTATCGACGTGAGGCGTATAAATGGCCTTGTGTTTGCCGCGCAAACGGAGAGCAACTTCACTGGCTACTCGTCCGAGGACCTTGTCGGTCGCGTCAATCACAAACCACTCGTGCGTCACGTCAGCGGGTTTTGCGCTGAACGTTTTGGTCATGAGTTTTCTCTTGGAGAGGTGGTTTGGCGGCTCTTTTCCACGGTCGGTCGTTCTCTGACGGAACGCTCTTAGGTGGGGGTTGGATACTTCGCCGCGGAGCCAGCAGTTCGCTGCGAAGCCCTCGATTGTACAAAATTGCGGGGTTGGCTGGCAAATTTCGGCATGCGAAGACCCGCCCGGCGTGGTCAAACCGCTACCATCGCGGGATGTTCAGCTACCGACACGCCTTCCACGCCGGCAACCACGCCGACGTGCTCAAGCACACCACCCTCATCGCCACGCTGCGTCATTTGATGCAGAAAGAGGCCGGCATCACCCTGGTCGACACCCATGCCGGCGCCGGTTTGTACCGCCTGGACGGCGACTACACCGAGACCGGGGGCGAGGCCAAAGACGGCGTGGTCAAGCTGATGGCCGCTCTGCGGGCAGCTGACAAGCCGCCCGTCAAGGACGTGTCGCCCGCGATCGACGACTACCTCGACACCATCGCGGGCTTCAACCCTTCAGGCGCGCTGCGCGTCTACCCCGGCTCCCCGTTCGTGATGCAGCAGCTCATGCGCACCGAGTCGCGCGACCGGCTCAAGCTGTTTGAACTCCACCCCACCGATGGCAAGACGCTCTCGGCCAACATCGCCCAGCTCGACGCCGGGCGCCAGATCGCCGTGGCGCGCGAAGATGGTTTTGAGGGCCTGCGCCCGCTGCTGCCGCCGCCGCCGTCGGCCACCGGCTCCAAGCGCGCGGTCGTGCTGATCGACCCGAGCTACGAGATCAAGAGCGATTACGGCAAAGTGAGCGCATGCATACAGGAAGCCATCAAGCGGTTTCCGACCGGCACCTACCTGGTCTGGTACCCGGTGATTCCGCGGCCGGAGGCTCACGATTTGCCGCGCCGCCTCAAGACGCTGTGCAACCAGGCGCAGAAGCCCTGGCTCAACGCCACGCTGGCCATCGGCCAGGACCCGACGCACGGACCGGAAGACCGCCCCGGTCTCACCGCCAGCGGCATGTTCGTGGTCAACCCGCCCCACACGCTCAAGGCGGTGATGCAAGCGGCATTGCCGCAGCTGCTGACCCACCTGGGACGCGGTCGGGGCAAGTCGCAAGCGCTCGAATCGGGCGGTTGAAAATTAGCCGACCGCTCGGTCGGCTAATTGGCTATACTGCGATCCACGCGCCCGGCCAGCGGCGCAGGAGACGCGCATGTACACCCAATCTTTCAACGTTCCGGACACCGACGCCAACGCCGGCTCGCCGCTCAAGTCGGTGCCCCACGACACCGCCCTGCAGGCGCACTTTGACGCCGTGGTCGACGCCGACGGCAAGATCGAGCCGCGCGACTGGATGCCCGACGCCTACCGCAAGACATTGGTGCGCCAGATCAGCCAGCACGCGCACAGCGAGATCGTGGGCATGCTGCCCGAAGGCAACTGGATCTCGCGCGCACCCAGCCTGAAACGCAAAGCCATCCTGGTGGCCAAGGTGCAGGACGAAGGCGGCCACGGCCTGTACCTCTACAGCGCGGCCGAAACCCTGGGCACCAGCCGCGACCAGATGTTCGACGCGCTGCACTCGGGCAAGGCCAAGTACAGCTCCATCTTCAACTACCCCACCCTGACCTGGGCCGACGTGGGCGTGGTCGGGTGGCTGGTGGACGGCGCGGCGATCATGAACCAGATCCCGCTGTGCCGCTGCAGCTTCGGCCCGTATGCGCGCGCCATGATCCGCGTGTGCAAGGAAGAGAGCTTCCACCAGCGCCAGGGCTTCGAGTCGCTGATGACCATGATGCAGGGCACGTCCGAGCAAAAGGCCATGGTGCAGGACGCCGTGAACCGCTGGTGGTGGAAGTGCCTGGCGATGTTCGGGCCGCCCGACGCCGACAGCCCCAACAGCGTGCAGGGCATGCGCTGGGGCATCAAACGCATCAGCAACGACGACCTGCGCCAGAAGTTCGTGGACGCGACCGTACCGCAGGCCGAAGTATTGGGCGTGACCTTGCCCGACCCCGATCTGAAATGGAACGAAGCGCGTGGCCACCACGACTATGGGCAAATTGATTGGGACGAGTTCTGGGCCGTTGTCAACGGTGATGGCCCCTGCAACAAGGAGCGCCTGGCCACACGGGTGAAGGCCTGGAACGATGGCGCCTGGGTGCGCGAATCGGCGCTCGCTCACGCACGCAAGCAAGAAGCACGTGCCATGAAGGAGGCTGCATGAACTCACCGGACCTCAAGGAATGGCCCCTCTGGGAAGTCTTCGTGCGCAGCAAGCAGGGCCTTGAACACAAACACTGCGGCAGCCTGCACGCCAGCGACGCACCCCACGCGCTGCAGATGGCGCGCGACGTGTACACGCGCCGCCAAGAGGGCGTGAGCATCTGGGTCGTGCCGTCCAACAGCATCACGGCCAGCGAGCCCGACAGCAAGGACAGCTTCTTCGACCCGGCGGCCGACAAGGTGTACCGCCACCCGACCTTCTACGAGATCCCCGACTCCGTGGGGCACATGTGATGGTCTCGGCATCTACGCATACGCCAGTGGACTACCTGCTGCACCTGGCCGACAACGCCTTGGTCTTGGGCCAGCGCAACGCCGAGTGGTGCGGCCATGGCCCAGCGCTGGAGGAAGACCTGGCCCTGGCCAACAACAGCCTTGACCTGCTGGGCCAGGCACGCATGCTCTACCAGCACGCCGCCGCGCGCATCAACGACGACGCCGACCTGACGCAGCGCTTCAAACACCTGCAAGGCGCGCGCACCGATGGCCTCGTGACCGAAGACACGCTTGCCTATTTCCGCGACACGCACGAGTTCCGCAACCTCACATTGCTGGAGTTGCCACACAACGGCGCGCTGGCCAGCACCGCCTCAGGCGACCGCGACTACGCGACCACCATCACCCGCAATTTCCTCTACAGCGCACTCATGGTGCTGGTGTGGGACCGGCTGCTGACTTCGGCCGACGCGCAACTGGCCGCCATTGCCGCCAAGTCGTTGAAGGAGGTGCGCTACCACCTGCGCCACGCCAGCGACTGGCTGGTGCGCTTCGGCGACGGCACCGACGAGTCGCACGCCCGCGCACAAGCCGCGCTCAACCACCTGCTGCCGTACTGCCAGGAATTCTGGATCGGCAGCGAAGCTGAAGCACAAGCTGTTCAAAGTGGCACGGGCGCCGACATCGCCAGCCTCAAGCCCGACTGGGATGCGCTGGTGGACGACACTGTTCTTGAAGCCACACTGACGCGCCCTGCTGTGCAAGGCTACATACCGCAAGGCAAGCTGGGTGTGCACTCGGAACACATGGGTTTTCTGCTGGCCGAGATGCAGAGCCTGGCGCGCACGCACCCACAAGCGGTGTGGTGAGGCTCGCCATGGAAGCCACCACGGAGCACGACCACACGGTCATCTGGGCCGCACTCGCCGACCTGAGCGACCCCGAGATTCCGGTGGTCAGCCTGAGCGAACTCGGCATCCTGCGCGAAGTGCGAACGGGCGCCGACGGCACACCCGAGGTGGTGATCACGCCCACCTACAGCGGCTGCCCGGCCATGGGGCAGATCGAGGACGACGTGCGCGCCGCCCTGGCCAAGGCCGGCATCAGCGCACGCGTGGTCACACAACTCGCCCCCGCCTGGACAACCGACTGGATGAGCGAGGCTGCGCGCGAGAAATTGCGCGCCTACGGCATTGCGCCGCCGCAGTGCGGCAGCAGCGCCAGCGCGGGCACCAACGTGCTGAAATTTTCGCGCCAGGCCTTGCAACGCGAGGCGGTGCCCTGCCCGCAATGCGGCTCGACCCACACCACCGAAACCTCGCCCTTCGGCTCCACCGCGTGCAAGGCCATGTACCGCTGCCTCGACTGTCTCGAACCCTTCGACTATTTCAAACCCTATTGATGCCATGAGCACCGCACCCCGCTTCCACGAGCTGCCCATCGCGCGCATCAGCCCCGAGGCCGCCGGCGCGGTGGCCATCACCCTGGCCATCCCGCCCGAGCAGCGCACGGCGTTCGCGTTCGAACCCGGCCAGTTCCTCACCGTGCGCGCCACCATCGGCGGGCAGGACGTGCGGCGCAGCTATTCCATCAGCAGCCCGCGCAGCCTGCTCACTCACCGCGGTGAGCTCACGCTGGGCATACGGCCGGTGGACGGTGGCGTGTTTTCCAACTGGGCGGCGAGCGAACTCAAGGCTGGCGACACATTGAAAGTGATGCCGCCCGACGGCCGCTTCACCGTGCACAAGCCGCGCGCTCTGCACCGCGTGGGTTTTGCCGCAGGCTCGGGCATCACGCCCATCCTCTCGCTGATGGCCAGCACGCTCGAAGAATCGCCACAGGCCAAATTCACCCTGGTCTACGGCAACCGCCGCATGGACAGCGTGATGTTCAACGAAGCGCTGCAAGACCTGAAGGACCAATACGCCGGCCGGCTCACACTGATACACATCCTCTCGCGCCAGGCGCAAGAGGTGCCGCTGCTCCAAGGCCGCATCGATGGCGACAAGGTGCGCGCACTCATCGCCACACTGCTCCCGGTGGCCAGCATGGACGAGGTGTTCATCTGCGGGCCCGAGGCCATGATCGACGCCACCGAAAAGGCTTTGCTCGATGCCGGCGTGCGGCCCGACCGCGTGCACACCGAGCGCTTCACATCACCCACACTCGACGCCCTGCCGCCCGAGGCACGCAGGGCCGTGGTGCTGGGCCATGCCGACGCAGCGGTGCGTACCGAAGGCGAAGTGGCACTCACCGTGCTGCTCGACGGCAAGCCGCACGAGCTGCGCATGAACCGCGACGAGCGTGTGCTCGACGTGGCGCTCAACGCGGGGCTGGACCTGCCCTGGTCCTGCCGTGGTGGCGTGTGCTGCACCTGCCGCGCCAAGGTGATGCAAGGCTCGGTGGCGATGGAGAAGAACTACACGCTGGAGCCCTGGGAAACCGACAAGGGTTTTGTGCTGAGCTGCCAGGCGCGCCCCACGAGCGATCGCCTGGTGATCAGCTACGACGAACGCTGAGGCGCTGCCTCAGCGCTGCCTCAGAAACGCCAGCCCAGACCAACACCGAACAGCACCGGGTCGACCTTGAAGGTGCCGATGTTGCTGCCGCCGGCGATCACGTCGGTCTTGATGTAGACCTTCTTCACGTCGACGTTCAGGTACAGATTTTTGGACAGCGGAATGTCCACACCCGCCTGGAAGGCCAGGCCGTAGCTGTTGCGCTTGAGGTCAGCCGCGCCACCCAGCAGATCCACAGAGCTGAAGCGCGTGTAGTTCAAGCCCGCGCCCACATAAGGTTTGATGCCGCTGGCGTGGTTGAAGTGGTACTGCAGCGTCAGCGTGGGCGGCAGGTGCTTGAGGCTGCCGATCTGGGTGGAGCCGGCGTACACGCGCTGCTTCTGCGGCACGGTCAACACCAGCTCGGCAGCGATGTTGGGGCTGAAGAAGTAGGTGAAGTCGACTTCGGGCAGCGTTTTGTTGTCGATCGACAAGGCCAGGCCGGTGCTGTCTTTGTTGGCGCTGTCCAGGTGCACAGCGCGGGCGCGCACCAGCAGCGAGCCCGCGGTGAAATCTTGCGCAATGGCCGCGCCCGATGCCATCAACACAAGGGAGGCGAGGGCAGCAGTGGTCTTTTTCATGGTGTTCAGTGATCGAGCCGGGAAGATTCCCAAAACCGATTACAGAAGACCACGATGGGCGCAGTGTTGCGCTGCATCAAAGGGGCCGTTCGCGGGCACAGCGGCCGCAAGCGCCCTTGACGCAGATCAAGGCTTCAGTCGCGCAGCAACACGATTCGCGCCACACCCGACTGGATCAAACCGATCTGCTCCGCCGCCGCGCGGCTGAGATCGATGATGCGGCCGCCCACATGAGGGCCTCGGTCGTTGACGCGGACCAGCACTTCCTGGCCTGTGACCGGGTTGCGAACCCGCAAGCGCGTGCCGAAGGGCAGCGTCTTGTGCGCAGCGGTGAGCTCGTTCATGTCGAAGATCTCGCCGCTGGCGGTACGCCGGCCATGAAAGGGCTCGCCGTACCACGAGGCCAGACCGCGTCCGATTTCACGCCCCTCCAGCACCGCAGCAGCGGGGTCGTCCCCATCGGGCAAGGACGGCACAGAAGGCACACGCGTCGCACAGCCACCGAGCCACAACACCGTGGCCAGCGCGAGCGAGAGCGCGGACTTGAAACTCATGACAGCTGCAGCCGCTTCGCGATTTCCAGCGTGGCCACACTTTGGTTCATGGTGTAGAAGTGCAGCGCCGGCACACCACCATTGCGCAGCTGGTCACAGAGGTCGGTCACCACGTCCAGGCCAAAGGCCTTGATGGAAGCGGTGTCGTCACCAAAGGCTTGCAGACGCAGCCGGATCCAGCGCGGGATCTCGGCGCCACTGGCGTCCGAAAAACGCATGAGCTGCGTGGAGCTGGTGATGGGCATGATGCCGGGCACCACCGGCACGTCGGCGCCGAGCTTGTAGGCGTCGTCCACGAAACGGAAGTAAGCGTCGCTGTTGTAGAAATACTGGGTGATGGCCGAATGGGCGCCTGCGCGCACCTTGGTCACATACGCCTGCAGGTCGGATTCGGGCGACTTCGCCTGCGGATGCACCTCCGGGTAGGCCGCCACCTCGATGTGGAAATCGTCGCCGGTCTCGCTGCGGATGAACGAGACCAGGTCGCTGGCGTAGTGGAACTCCCCACCGGCGCCATAGCCGCTGGGCAGGTCGCCGCGCAGCGCCACCAGGCGCTTCACGCCCATGGCCTTGAGCGTGGCGAGCTGTTCGCGCACCGACGCCTTGGTGGCACCGATGCACGAAAAATGCGAGGCCGCCGGCACCGACTCGGCGAGGATGTCGCGCACGGTGTTGAAGGTGCCTTCTTGTGTGGAGCCACCTGCACCATACGTGACCGAACAGAACTCGGGCTTCAATGGGTAGAGTTGCTGGCGCACCGCGCGCAGCTTCTCCACGCCCTCGGGTGTCTTGGGCGGAAAAAATTCAAAACTCACGGGCAGGCCCATGGGGAATCTCCAGAAATAGGCAGAAATGTGCGGATTCGACACCGCCGCCAGCCTCAGACCGGCAGGCGGGCGAACACCAGAAATTCGCGGTTGCCGTCACCCCCTGTGATCGGGCTTTCGAAATAGTCGAGCAGCGCCAGGCCACTGTCTTTGACCACCTGCTCGATGCGCTCGCGCACCAGCGGGTAGCTCGCTTCGCTCTTGACCAGCCCGCCCTTGCCGATGTGCTCGGGCTGCAGTTCGAACTGCGGCTTGACCAGCAAGAGCACATGCCCGCCCGGCTTGAGCAAGGGCACGAGCGCCGGCCACACCAGCGTCTGCGAGATGAAGGACAGGTCGCCCACGATGAGGTCGAACGGTGCGGCGGCGGCTGACCCACCCGCATCCGTCAACGCATCGGCGGTGAGATCACGCGCATTGCAGCGTTCAATGCAGACCACGCGCGCGTCATCACGCAAGCGCGGGTGCAACTGGCCCTGGCCCACGTCCACGCCCACCACCTGCAAAGCGCCGCGTTGCAGCAGGCAGTCGGTGAAACCACCGCTGCTCTGCCCCACGTCGAGGCAGCGCAGGCCGCGCACGTCGAGCGTCACGCGTTGCAGCGCACCGTCGAGCTTGAGGCCGCCGCGCGAGACGAATCGCGTCTCGGCGTTGTCCACCGCCTGCAGCTCCACCGTCTCGCGCAGCTCCTGGCCGTTCTTCGAGACGGTTGTCCAGTCGCCTGGCAGCAGCCGCCAGCGCACGCCCGATGCAATCAGGCGCTGGGCCTGCGACTTGGACGCCGCCAGCCCGCGCTCGACGAGCAGTTGGTCTGCCCGCATGCGGATCAGTAGCGGTACGTGTCGGCCTTGTACGGGCCTTGCTTGGAGACGCCGATGTAGGCAGCCTGCTCGTCGCTCAGTTCGGTCAGCATGGCGCCGACTTTCTTCAGGTGCAGACGCGCCACTTTTTCATCCAGGTGCTTGGGCAACACATAGACCTTGCCCGATTCGTACTGGTCCTGCTTGGTGAACAGCTCGATCTGCGCGATGGTCTGGTTGGCGAAGCTCGACGACATCACGAAGCTGGGGTGGCCGGTGGCGCAACCCAGGTTCACCAGGCGGCCTTTGGCCAGCAGGGTGATCTTCTTGCCGTCGGGGAAGGTGATGTGGTCGACCTGGGGCTTGATCTCGTCCCACACGCACTTTTCGAGCGACGCGACATCGATCTCGTTGTCGAAGTGACCGATGTTGCAGACGATGGCTTCGTCTTTCATGGCGGCCATGTGCTCGTAGCGGATCACGTTCTTGTTGCCGGTGGCGGACACGAAGATGTCGCACTTGTCGGCGGCGTATTCCATGGTCACGACCTTGAAGCCTTCCATCGCGGCCTGCAGGGCGTTGATGGGGTCGATCTCGGTGACCCAGACCTGGGCGCTCAGGGCGCGCAGGGCCTGGGCCGAGCCCTTGCCCACGTCACCGTAGCCAGCGACCACGCAGACCTTGCCGGCGATCATCACGTCGGTGGCGCGCTTGATGGAGTCGACCAGCGACTCGCGGCAACCGTACAGGTTGTCGAACTTGCTCTTGGTCACGCTGTCGTTCACGTTGATGGCGCGGAACTGCAGGGTTCCCTTGGCCGACATTTCGTTCAGGCGCAACACACCGGTGGTGGTCTCTTCGGTCACGCCGATGATTTGCGCAGCCTTGCGGGTGTACCAGGTCTTGTCTTCGGCCAGCTTCGCCTTGATGGCGTTGTACAGGCAGATCTCTTCTTCGCTCTGTGGGTTGTTCAGGACGGAGGCGTCCTTCTCGGCGCGCTGGCCCAGGTGCATGAGCAAGGTGGCGTCGCCGCCGTCATCCAGGATCATGTTGGGGCCTTCGCCTTCGGTGCCGGCGGCGCCGAATTCAAAGATGCTGTGGGTGAAAGCCCAGTACTCGTCCAGCGACTCGCCCTTGTGCGCGAACACCGGCGTGCCGTTGGCCACCAGCGCAGCGGCCGCATGGTCTTGCGTGGAGAAGATATTGCACGACGCCCAGCGAACGCTGGCACCCAGCGCCTGCAGGGTCTCGACCAGCACGGCGGTCTGGATCGTCATGTGGATGCTGCCGGTGATGCGTGCGCCTTTGAGCGGCTGCGCAACGGCAAATTCCTGGCGGATGGCCATCAGGCCGGGCATTTCGGTCTCGGCGATCTTGACTTCCTTGCGGCCCCAATCGGCCAGGGCAATGTCGGCGATCGCGCAATCGGTGAAGGTGGGGTTGTTCAGACGTGCATTCATGGTTCGCTCCAGTAAGGATGGATAAACCACATCGACGGGCGAAAAAAAACTCATCGCACGGGATGTGGATGAGCGTCGTTGCATGGATGGTCCGAGCCTCACGCCCCGCAAGATGGGGACGCTGCAACGCTCCTCGGATGCGGGATTTTAGCCCAGCATGCCCCCGGGTGTGTGTTTGTGGGGTCTCATTTCCGGACTTGCAACACGCCTGTGCGACACTGCCGGCCCCATGCC
>QBMB01000098.1 GCA_003241965.1 Burkholderiales bacterium
CGAAATCCTCGGTCACGATACCGAAACCAGCGGTCACGTTGGTCCGAAATACCCAGGAAGGGCAAAAAGACCAAGACCCCGGCTTCGCCGGCAAAGCCCAAGACATCGGCGGAGGAAGCCATGAAAGGCATCGCTGCCGCGATGCAGGGCGGGGAGGAGTCGGCCGCTGCGACGGCCGAGAATCCAGGCGCCGCTGATGCGGCGCAAGGCAACGAAGGCACCGCCGACGACGGCGGTGCGGACCAGGGCGGCAGTAACGACGAGGGTCCCGTCTCGACCCCTGCGAGCGTCGCCTGGCCATTCCCCAAAAGCGGCAGGAAGGCGGTGGCAGCATGAGCGACTACCTTTCGCCAGAGCGCGCCCACGAACTGCTGCTCGCGAGCGCGCCACTGAGTCCAGATGTTCAGAACCTCATGGACCTGGTCACCGCGTACCGGGCAGTCAACTCGCAATCGCCCGCGCCAGAGCAAGATGCATACAGGGCTGTGCTGCTGGCTGTGCTGCGTTTGAAGTGTGGGGAATGGGTGCCTGGCGGTGATGTCGAAGGCGAGGCGGAGGGCCTTGCCAGCGGTTTGTACGAGGCATGCAGCGGCTCCGACCATCCATGGTCTTACCTGCCTGACGCGGTACAAAACCGCTGGCGCAAAGGTTCGGCCGGCTTCACCTGGAGGCGTCTAAATTTCTGCACTCCGGGCGCTCGCCCACCTTCGGCAGCGTCGACCATCGAAGCAGCTGTGTCGGCTGAGGTATCGCGAGCCACCGTCAAGTTCCCGACGTGGCCCACCGATCCCCTGCACGCGCTGGCTGTACTCGGCGAAGAGTTCGGCGAGCTGACCAAAGCCATGCTGCAGCTCACCTACGAGCCGCACAAGACCACCCAGGACGAGGTGCGAAGTGAAGCCATCCAGACGGCCGCCATGGCGCTGCGGCTGGCCATGAGCCTGGACCGGTACCAGTACGCACGCAGCGAACAGCACTCACAGGGTGGGAGCCTCGCATGAACCCTGTCCAGCACTCAAGCAACAACGACGTGCTGCGCCCTCCCGAGGGGATGAGCCGAGAGGAATGTAGACCCCTGCCCATCACCAGAGTGAAGTTCAACAACGGCATGCCCGCGGTGTGGTCGTTCTGGCAACCGAGCGATGAGGAGCGCGCAGCGATCGCGCGCGGTGCCTCTGTTCGTCTTTCGACCATGGGCATGACACACCCACCGGTGCATATCGGCGTGGACGGAGTTGAGGAATCATGAGCCGCCGGCACAAGGCACCTCCGTTTGCCATCACGATCCTGGACGAGATGCTTGCCAGCCAGACCGAACCGTTGCCGCTGCAAAAGCGCACGCATGAGCTCACCCACATGTTGCAGGGCTTGGCAGCGATCGAGCGCGGCGAGAAGCCCACGCTTGACGACTGGCGGCGCTGCAGCGACGCGCTCAACCACTTGGAGACGCTCATCGTGGTGATGAAGGTCGCTGCAGACCACCAGGGCCTGCTCGAAGACGCGATCAAAGCCCTGGTGGCAGCTGGCCACCGGTTCCGCGATGGGCTGCCCATTCGGCTTGATGGGCCCGGCATTCAGGCCGTGCGCGCGATGCTGGAGGACTACAGCGATCTGGTCGAGCAGCTGCCAGCGCGAACCATCATCCGGGCGCAGCGCCTCACAGAGCGGCGCGTGCGTGCCATCCAGTCGGGCAGGCGCCTGGCACACGACGTGGACGTAATGGACCTATGAACCTCTTCCTTGAACTCACTGCCGCAGCCTTCGGTGTGCTCGGCACAGTGTTGCTGGCCCTCAACGGCCCACGCGCCGGCTGGGGTTTCGTGGCCTACCTGGTCAGCAACGCCGGCTGGATCCTGTTCGCGTGGATCCACGCGCACTGGGGAATGCTGGCCCAGCAGGTGGCCTTCACGGCGTCGAGCCTGCTCGGTGCATACGTGTGGCTGTGGAAAGAAAAGCGTCGACCGGCCTTCACACACGAACAGATCACAGCCGCTTGCCACGCCATGCTTGAATGCCAGTCTGGCCTCATGTTTGACAGGGTGAAAGCAGCGCTGAATGCTTCCACCGAAAAGGGAGCCCAACGATGACCACCATCGTCACCATCAAACCGATGTACCTCGGCCGCGAGGAAGCTGCGAAGTTCCTGTCGATCTCCACCACAACGCTGGAGAGCTTGGTGGCCAAGGGAGAGGCCCCAAAGCCACGCAAGGTGAGCCCAGCGCGCGTGGGCTGGCTGGTAGAGGAACTGGAGGCCTGGGGCCGAGCCAGGCCGCACTCCGACCTGCTGCCAGCGCCAGACAGCGGCTACGGCCGCGCAGGCAAGCCTGCAGCACCCGAGGCCGCCAGCGCCTCCAGGTGATGCGCCAGGCGCTCCAGCCAGACCCGGCGCTCGTTGTCATACGTGTACGCGTTGTACACGCCCACGATGCCCTTGGGCAGGTGCCCCAGCACCGCCTCGGCGATCTCCTCCGGACAACCCAGCGAAGCCAGCAGCGTGCGGCTGGTGCGGCGCAGGTTGTGCGGCGTCCAGTCGGACACCGGCAGCACCAGGCCCTCGCCTTGGCGCTTGGCCACCTTCACCGAGTGCGGCTGCAAGCTGTAGATGTAGGTGCTGAAGTCGTGCTGGCGGTATTGGTCCTGGCGCGCATCTTCGAACAGCCAGCCTGACTTGCCCACGGCCTTGAGCCGGCGCTGCACGATGGCCAGCGCGCGACCGAAGAGCGGCACCCGGTGGTCGACCGCGTGCTCATGGCGAGCATTCTTCGTCAGCTCCACGGGCACCGTCCACCACCAGCCTGTGGGCTCCTCGCCCACGTGCTCCGCGCGCATGGCCAGGATCTCGGCGCCGCGCGCACACGTCCACAGGTACATCTGCAGCGTGTCCCGCCCCAGCTCGTGCATGTTCGGCAGCCAGGCCAGCAGCGTCGAGATCTCGGTCGACCTGAGCACACGTCGCTGCGCGCCAACGTGTTCACCGCCCACGACCTTGCCGCGGCTCTTCAGCTTGCCCTTGAGGATCATCCGCCACCAGTTCGGCGCGGTCTCGGGCAGGCGGCCGGCATCGAGTGCCAGATCCCAGGCCGAGCCCAGCATCGAGCGCAGCTTTGCTGTGGCCGTGGGCGTGTCCTTGCGGCTGTCGAGCACGTCATAGGCCTGCGATCGCGTCACAGTGCCACCGGGCTGCTCGGCCAGCTCGGGCTCCTCCTCCAGCAACCTGGTCAGCGCCCTCTCGGCCGCGATCGCGCCTTCGGTCTTGCGCTCCTGCAGCGGCCCATCGATGTAGGCCTGCACGACCTGGCGCACCGTGTAGGCGTTTGCATCGACTCGCTGAGCGGCACCAGGTCGCGCTGCGCGCTTGAGCTGGCCAGGATCCTCGCCGCCGGAGCGCTGCTCGCGCAAGGTCTGCCATTCGCCCGCGGCCAGCTGCACGCCCATCGCCGGCCAGTGCCCAATTGACACCTGCTTCATGCGCCCGGTGGCCACTTCCTTGTAGCGGTACGTCCAGGTGCGGCGGGTGGCCGTGGCCACCAGACGCAAGCCGGGACAGCCATCGATCACCAGGTGCTGGCCCGGCTGAAGCAGCTTGGCAGCGCGTGCATCGAAGAACATCTTCCGTATACTCCTGCAGGTCGCCGGGGCCAAGAGACCGGCGGGCCAGGCGCAGGCAGGCAGGGTTCTCAAGAACCTACGCCAAAACCTACGCCGAGGCGGCAAGTGTAGACGGATCTGGACGGGTGCAGACGGGAAGCGCAAGCGCCCCGAACTTTGAAAAACCTGAACCGAATCAAGCACTTTCCCGAAAAACCTCTTGAATATCAACGGGTTGCACCATGCGGGTGTAGTTCAATGGCAGAACGGCAGCTTCCCAAGCTTCATACGAGGGTTCGATTCCCTTCACCCGCTCCAGACATGCAAAAGGCCCCTCGCGGGGCCTTTTTCGTTGCAGATCGGCGGTCAAGGCATGAAAGATTTTCCGACACCCAGCAGCGTCAACACACCCAGCACGGCAAAGATCAGCGCCGCTATGGAGTGCACCAGCTTGATAGGTACCCGCCGCGTCAGCGCGTCGCCAAAGAACACCACCGGCGCGTTGGCCAGCATCATGCCGAAGGTGGTGCCCATCACCACGGCATACAAAGGCTCGTACTGCGCGCCGAGGGCCACGGTGGCGATCTGGGTCTTGTCGCCCATCTCGGCCAGGAAAAATGCCCAGGTGGTGATGAAGAACACGCCCATTTGCCGCTTGGGCACGGCGTCCTCGTCATCGAGCTTGTCGGGGATCAGCATCCACAGTGCCATGGCGATGAACGAGACACCGAGCACCCAGCGCATCACGTCCGGGCCGACAGTGGCCATGATCCAGGCGCCCGCCAAGCCGGCCAGCGCGTGGTTGAGCAAGGTGGCGGCGAGGATGCCCCAGACGATGGGCCAGGGACGTTTGAATCGCGCGGCCAGCACGAGGGCCAGCAATTGCGTCTTGTCGCCCATTTCGGCGAGGGCGACGATGCCGGTGGATATGAGGAAAGCTTCCAAGACAGTGCTCCAAGGGCCGGCAGAAACCAAAAGACCACACGGCATCCCCGGCCCATCCGGATGCAATGTGGTCAAAGGTCTTGCCAGGCTGAAGGCTGTCGGCGCCATGGCCTTGAGGGCCAAGTGTGTTGACGCAGACCTCTGCAAGGTGCAGAGCGGCTACTCCCCAATGACGGGTGCAGCCGGGAGTATAGCCATCAGATAACCGTGGGGCCGGTCTTGGACTGGATGAACTCGCGCGTGACGCCAGGCGCCAGCTCCACCAGCTTCAGGCCTTGAGGTGTCACGTCCATCACGCCCAGGTCGGTGATGATGCGGTTGACCACGCCCACGCCGGTCAGCGGCAAGGTGCACTGGTCGAGGATCTTCAGGTCTTCGGTGCCGTCTTTCTTCTTGGCCACGTGCTCCATGAGGATGATCACGCGCTTGACACCCGCCACCAGGTCCATGGCGCCGCCCATGCCCTTGACCATCTTGCCGGGGATCATCCAGTTGGCGAGGTCGCCCTTCTCGCTCACCTGCATGGCGCCCAGAATGCTCAGGTTGATCTTGCCGCCGCGGATCATCGCAAAGCTGTCGTGGCTGCCAAAGATGCTGGAGCCGGGAATGGTGGTCACGGTCTGCTTGCCCGCATTGATCAGGTCGGCATCCACCTCGTCAACCGTTGGGAAGGGGCCGATACCGAGCATGCCGTTCTCACTTTGCAACCACACCTCTTTGTCGGCAGGCACAAAGTTGGCCACCAGCGTGGGAATGCCGATGCCCAGGTTCACATAAAAACCGTCTTCGAGTTCGTGGGCTGCGCGCGCAGCCATCTGGTCTTGGTTCCACGGCATATCAGACTCCCGCCTTGTCGGTGATGGTTCGTTTTTCGATGCGCTTCTCGGGCGTGGCGTTGAGCACCAGGCGGTGCACGTAGATGCCCGGCAGGTGAACCTGATCCGGCGCAATGGCGCCCTTCTCCACGATCTCCTCGACCTCGACCACGCAAATCTTGCCGGCCATGGCCACGGCGGGGTTGAAGTTGCGCGCGGTGAAGCGGAACTGCAGGTTGCCCGAGGTGTCTGCGCGCCAGGCTTTCACCAGCGAGATGTCGGGCACCAAGGCGCGCTCCATCACGTAGGTCTCGCCGTCGAATTCGCGCAGTTCCTTGCCTTCGGCCACCAAGGTGCCCACGCCGGTTTTGGTGAAGAAGGCCGGGATCCCCGCGCCACCAGCGCGCAGCTTCTCGGCCAGGGTGCCTTGCGGCGTGAATTCGAGCTGCAACTCACCGGCCAGGTACTGGCGCTCGAACTCCTTGTTCTCGCCCACGTAGCTCGAAATCATCTTGGTGATCTGGCGGGTTTCGAGCAGCTTGCCCAGACCAAAACCGTCCACACCCGCGTTGTTGGAAATAACGGTGAGGTTCTTCTTGCCGCTGTCGCGCAGCGCGTCGATCAGCGCCTCGGGAATGCCGCAGAGGCCGAAGCCGCCCACAGCGAACAACTGGCCGTCGGCCACGATGTCTTTGAGCGCGTCGGCCGCGCTCGGATAGATCTTGTTCACGTTGCTGTCTCCTGGGTTGAAGCAAGGAAGCCGGTACGATACTACGTAACAACATACGTAGTAGTTCGTAAAGTAAAACCCTCGCCCACATGGACATCGACTACCGCCTGGCCTTCGACATGGCACCCGTGGGCCTGGCCCTCTCGCGCCAGCGCACCATGATCGATTGCAATCAGGCGCTGTGCGAGATGTTTGGCGCCACGCGCGAACAACTGGTGGGCCAGAGCTTCCTGATTCTCTACCCCAGCGCCGACGAATACGAGCGCCTGGGTGCCCGCATGGCGCCGCTGCTGGGCAAGGGCGGCACCTACGCAGACGACCGCATCATGAAACGTGTGGGCGGCCGCCTGCAGGACGAAACCTTCTGGTGCCACGTGACCGGGCGTGCGCTGCGCCTGGAGACGCCCCACGCTGCAGGCATCTGGAGCTTCGAAGACCTGAGCTCGCGCCGCTCCGTCAAAGCCGACCTCACGCCGCGAGAGCGGGAGGTGGCGGCCCACCTCATGAATGGCCTCACCAGCAAGGAGATCGGCAAGGTCCTGGCGATCAGCCACCGCACGGTGGAGATCTACCGGGCGCGGCTCATGCGCAAGTACGGCGCGCACAGCACGCCGGATCTCGTGCACCGCCTGCTTGCGGGTTGATTCTCCGTTCGGGCTGAGCCTGTCGAAGCCTTCAGGCTTGCGCGTGGGGATGCCCTTCGACAGGCACAGGGCGAACGGCTTCTCGTTTCATTGAGGCTGAAAACCAGAGTCCTGAATGATCTTTGACCACACCTTGCCGTAGGCCTGTTCGCGCGCACCGAGCTGCTCGCCGGTCATGAAGCCCACGGTGAGGCCCATGGCGGTGAGTTTGTCGCGCACGTCGGGCTGGGCAATGGCTTTCTGCACCGCCTGGGCGATGCGGTCCAGCGTGGCCTTGGGCGTGCCGGCCGGCGCAAACAGGCCGTAGTACGGCACGTCCTCAAAACCCTTGAGCCCAAGTTCGGCAAAGGTGGGCACCTCGGGCATGGCGGCCTGGCGCTGCGAGCCCATCACGGCCACCACACGCACCTTGCCGGCCTTGTGGTTCTCGATGAAGTCGGGGACGGAAGCCACGCCGGCCGGAATCTGATTGCCCAGCATGTCGGCCATCATGGGCGCGCTGCCCCGGTAGGGTGCGGCCACCAGATCCAGCCCGTTCTGTTTGGCAATCACCTGCACCAGAAACTGCGGCACCGAGGCTGGCGCGGGGATGCCCACCGTGCCCTTGCCACCGGCGGCCTTCACGCCGTCGACATAGGCCTTGAAGCTGGTGGCGGGTGTACCGCTGCTCACCGAGAACGCGTTGACGAAGGTGGCAAAGCCGGCCACCGGCACGAAGTCCTTGGCGGGCTCGTAGCCCGGCGCCTTCATGACCATGGGCAGGATGGTGATGCTGTGGTCGTGGCTCAGAAACAGCGTGTTGCCGTCGGCCACCGAAGCCTTGAGCGCCTGCGCTGCAATCTGCCCACCCGCACCGGGCTTGTTGTCCACGATCACCGCGTGGCCCAGCTCGTCCTTGAGCCGCTCACCCAGAATGCGCGCGATCGCATCGGTACCGCCGCCCGGTGGAAAGCCCACCAGGATGCGGGTGGTGGACTGGGCCTGCGCAAGCCCGAAGCTCAACACGAGTGAGGCCGCCAGGGCGGCACGGCGGGTGACATTGAATGACATGAAAGCTCCTTGAAAAAAGTTCAGCTGGGGTCGGCTTCAACCACCGATGCGGCGGTGCGAAACGCCTCCACCGCGGTGGGCACGCCACAGTACACCGCGGCGTGCAGCAACACCTCCTGCAGTTCCTCGGGCGTGGCGCCGTTGTTGAGCGCACCGCGCACATGGCCCTTGAGTTCATTTTGTTTGCCCAGCGCGGCCAGCATGGCCACGGTGATGAGGCTGCGCGTCTTCAGGTCCAGCGTGCCGCGCTGCCACACGTCGCCCCAGGCCTTGCGCGTGATGTGCTGCTGGATCGGCTCGGTGAAAGGCGTCATCTTGTCGAAGGCGTTGGCCACAAAAGCCTCGCCCATGACCTGCTTGCGCATGGCCAGGCCGCGTTCGAACTCGGGGTCGCTGCTGTCCTGCATGGTGTGTTCCATAAGAGAAAAAGTGAAGCTGTCGGCAACGATACCGCAGGCTCTTCGTGGCCGGTACGATGCAGGGCACAGGCTTTCACAAATACAACCCGGAGACCCGCATGAACCGCTACCCCGCACCCGACATCAACGACCTGCCCGAAGACATCAAGGCCAAGGTGCTCGAAGTGCAGGCCAAGGCTGGTTTTGTTCCCAACGTGTTCCTGGCGCTGGCCCGCCGCCCGGCCGAGTGGCGCGCGTTCTTCGCTTACCACGACGCGCTCATGCTGAAGGAAGAGGGATCACTCACCAAGGGCGACCGCGAGATGATCGTGACCACCACCAGCGCGGCCAACCAATGCCTTTATTGCGTGGTGGCACACGGGGCGCTCCTGCGCATTTACGAGAAAAAGCCGCTGGTGGCCGACCAGGTGGCGGTGAACCACCACAAGGCCGACATCTCGCCGCGCCAAAAAGCCATGCTCGATTTTGCGATGAAGGTCTGCCTGAACTCGCATGAGGTGGGCGACGACGACTTTGCGCCGCTGCACGCTCACGGCTTCTCCGACGAAGACATCTGGGACATCGCAGCCATCACCGCGTTCTTCGGGTTGTCCAACCGCATGGCCAGCTTCAGCAACATGCAGCCCAATCCGGAGTTCTACCTGATGGGTCGTGTGCCGAAAGCGCGCTGAAAAGCACTCACCGGAATCTGGGTCGATGGTCATCGGCTCACACTGGCATGGAACCAATTCCTACCAACCGCGTCGGATATGGAACCATTCCGAGAAAAATCATGAAAAAAACATTCCCGTCCTTCTTTCTGGCGTCCAGCCTGCTGCTCTCGGGCGCCGCCTGGGCCGACAACAACATTGAAGGTCCGATCGAATCGATCCAGGCCAGCAACCAGTCTGTGGTGGTGCAAGGCATGACCATCATCACCACGCAGTCCACCGACTACGACGACGGCTTGCGCAGCTTTCAGGACCTCAAGGTGGGCCAACGGGTCGAAATTGAATACGTGATGCGCGATGGCAAGCGCTACGCTCAGGAAATCGAACTCGACAACTGAAGCGCCAGACCGTCCTTCAGCGGTGCGCCCTGATGGACGCGAGGATGCCCAGCACAAACAGCGCACACGCGGTCCACTGCAAGGCGGCGGGCCAGGTGTTGTCCCAGGCGAAGCTGTAGACCAGACCAAACACCGTCTCGCTGACGATGAGCTGGCCCGCCAGGCTCGCGCTCAGTCGGCGGCTGGCCATGTTCCACAGCACAGAGGCGATCCAGGCTGAACCAATGCCGGTGACCACGCAAACGATCACGAAGGTGCCGAAGCCCGGGCGCGCCATCAAGGTGGCCAGATCGGTGCCGGCCACGGCCCAGATCCCGAGCGCTCCCAGGCCCGCCGCCACGCCCAACCAGTTGGCCCACACGGTGGAATTCACCTCCGGGTGCCGGCCCAGCCAGCGCGCGTTCAACAGGCCGAAAGCGGTCCACGCCACCATGGCGAGCACAGCGTAAAAAATGCCGAGCCAAAGATTCGATCCGCCACCGGCCTCGGCGCCGTGCGGGGTCACCCGCATCATCAGCGCGAGGCCAGCCACGGTGAGCAGCAGGCCCGGCACCAGAGAACGCCAGCGCAGACCCTTGGGCTTGCCGATCAACATGATCCACAGGGGGATGGTGCCGATGATCAGCACCGGCAGCGCTGCCCCTGCGGCCTGGATGCCCAGCACCAGCAGCAGGTAGTAGCCGGTGTAGCCCAGCAGGCTGAGCCACAGCGCCGCACCCGTCTGGCGCCAGGTGGGCAGGTGGGCACGCCCACGCAGCCCGGCCCACAGCAGCAACACCACCGACAGGAGCCCGCACGCCAGAAAACGGCCGACCGTGAGATCGATCGAGCTGAACCCCGGTGTGATCAGCGGCGCCACGAAGGCCGTGCCCCAGAACGCGCCAGCGCCCAGGCCAGCGAGGATGCCGGCGACCATGCCCGGCGGCCAGCCAGAGGGCTGGCCCAAGGCGGCAACGCTCATTCAGGCACCAAAGCCATCGTCGGCCGCGATCACGGCGCCGTTGATGAAGTGGCTCTCGTTGGAGCACAACATCACCAGCAACGCGTCCAGGTCGGTCGGGACGCCCACGCGCTTGCGCGGCAGCATGCCGATGAGCTTCTGGCCCTGCTCGGTCTGCCAGTGGTGGTGGTTGATCTCGGTGTCGATATAGCCCGGGCAAATGGCGTTCACGTTGATGCCGTACTTGCCCCACTCCACCGCCATGGCCTTGGTCATCTGCACCACCGCGGCCTTGCTCATGCAGTACACGCCGATCTGCGGCAGCACCTTCAGGCCCGCCATGGACGCGATGTTGACGATACGACCGCCCACATAGGTGCCCGGTGCAGCACCCTTGGCGCGCGCCAGCATGCGCTTGCCCACTTCCTGCGCCACAAAAAACGCGCCCTTCGTGTTGGTGTTGAAGATGAAGTCGTAGTCTTCCTCGCTCACATCCTGCAGGCGCTGCGTGGTGCTCACGCCCGAGTTGTTCACGAGGATGTCGATGGCGCCCACCTCGGTCTCGGCGTGGGCCACCGCCGCCTTGATGGACGCCTGGTCGGTCACGTCCATGGCCACCACGTGGGCGTCGCCGCCCTCGGCTTCGATGTGCGCGCGCAAGGCCATGAGGCGGTCGGTGCGGCGGCTGGCCAGCACCACGGCAGCGCCCGCCTTGGCCAGTGTCTTGGCGAACTGTTCACCCAGGCCACCCGATGCACCGGTGATCAAGGCCACGCGGCCCGACAAGTCCATGCTGTATGCCACGATGCAAGCCCTCAGTGAAGATTAGTACGACCGTTCGATTTTGTGCGGGTGCCGCATAAAATGCTGTCTGTCGAGTGACACGCAAGGCACACTCTGCGCCTTCTTGAAAATCATTATCAGCGAGACCCCCCGATGACCCACGATGAATTGCTGGCCCAGTTCGGCCCCCGCGAAGCCATGGAGTACGACGTGGTCGTGGTGGGCGGCGGCCCGGCAGGCCTGGCCACCGCCATCCGCCTGAAACAGCTGGCCGCCGAGAAAGGCAGCGAGATCAATGTGTGCGTGCTGGAAAAAGGCTCCGAGCCGGGCGCGCACATTTTGAGCGGCGCGGTGATGGACCCGATCGCGATCACAGAACTCTTCCCCGACTGGAAAGAGCGCGGTGCACCACTGCACCAGCCAGTGACTGGCGATGATTTGCTGGTGCTCACCGAGACCGGTGCCACCCGCACACCCGACTGGCTGATGCCGCGCAACTTCCACAACGACGGCTGTTACGTGATCAGCCTGGGTGCAGTCACCAAGTGGCTGGGCGAACAGGCCGAGGCGCTGGGCGTGGAGATCTTTCCCGGCTTCACCGCCGCCGAGGTGCTCTACAACGACGACGGCTCTGTGAAGGGCGTGGCCACCGGCCACCTGGGCCTGGGCAAGGACGGCGAACCCACCGGCCACTTCCAGCTCGGCATGGAACTGCACGCGAAATACACCGTGTTCGCCGAAGGTGCACGCGGCCACCTGGGCAAACAGCTCATCGCCAAATACAAACTCACAGAAGGCAAGGACGCGCAGACGTTTGCCATCGGCATCAAGGAGCTGTGGGAGATTCCGGCCGACAAAGCCAAGCCTGGTCTGGTGGTGCACACCGCTGGCTGGCCCATGGACGCCGACACCTTCGGCGGCGGTTTCCTATACCACCTCGAAGGCAACAAGGTCACGCTGGGCCTGGTGGTCGGCCTGGACTACCAGAACCCCTGGATGTCGCCGTTTGAAGAAATGCAACGCTGGAAGAAACACCCCAGCATCCTGGCCCACATCGAGGGCGGCAAACGCCTGGGCTACGGTGCGCGTGCACTGAACAACGGCACGCCGCAGGCCCTGCCCAAGCTCGTCTTCCCGGGCGGCGCCATGGTGGGCTGCAACGCCGGTTTCCTGAACGCCGCGCGCATCAAGGGCAGCCACGCCGCCATCAAGAGCGGCATGCTCTGCGCCGAGGCCGCCTTTGAAGCGGTGGCCGCTGGCCGCCAGAGCGACGAGCTCGCCGGCTTCACCGAGCGCTTCGAGAAGAGCTGGCTGCATGACGAGCTGTGGACCTACCGCAACTTCAAGAACTGGTTCAAGAAGAGCCCGCTGCTGGGCAAGCTCATGACCGGTGTGGAGCACTGGTTCCTGCCCAAGATCGGCGTGAAGACGCCGCCCTGGACGTTGCACAACACCACGCCCGACCACCTGAAGCTGCGCCCAGCCGCCGAGATGCCGCAGATCACCTACCCCAAGCCCGACAACAAGATCACCTTCGACAAACTCTCCAGCGTGTTCGTGAGCAACACCAACCACGAAGAGAACCAGCCGGCACACCTCACGCTGAAAAACGACAGCGTGCCGGTGCAGATCAATCTGGCGAAATACGCCGGCCCCGAGAGCCGTTACNCCTCACGCTGAAAAACGACAGCGTGCCGGTGCAGATCAACCTGGCGAAATACGCCGGCCCCGAGAGCCGCTACTGCCCGGCGGGCGTGTACGAATACGTGAAAAACGAGGACAACACCGACCGCCTGCAGATCAACGCGCAGAACTGCGTGCACTGCAAGACCTGCGACATCAAGGACCCGACACAGAACATCGTGTGGGTCACGCCCGAGGGTGGCGGTGGTCCGAACTACGCGGGCATGTGAGCGAAGTCACGGCCTTCGAACATTCGTGCCGAAAGCCGCCTGCGGGCGGCTTTTTCTCGCCTGCGTTTCACCGCGTCGTCACATGGCGTGACCACAGTGCGGGCTTGTGCCTCCACCGACCCCCACGCCATGCTGAACAAGACCGACAAGGGCCGCGCCGAACTGCAGCCCGGCCAACGCACCCTGGGCCAGCGCGAACGCGCCGTGCTGCTGGTGGCCGATGGCAGCAAAGCCACAGCCTCGCTGCAAGCTCTCTTCGCAGGCCTGGGTGCCGATATCGTGCGTGACCTGCTGGCGCAGGGCTACGTCGTCGAAGAAGCCCCGGTCGCGCCATCTGCCCCGGTTGTCGCGCCAACGCCATCACCAACGCCGCCACTGGAAGCACCGAGGGGTTCGGTCGACGCTTTCTCGGGCCCTCGCTCCCTGGCCAGCGCACGCATGTTCCTGTTCGACATCAGCGAGCGCATGTTCGCGCCGCGCAACAAGGCATTGGCCTTGCAGTTTCGCGATGCCTTGCGCGAAGCACGCGACGCCCCGGCCATGCTGGTCGTGAGCCGCGAAATGCTCATCTCCATCGAAGCCATGGCCGGCGCCGCCCGGGCCGACGCCATCAGCGAGCGGCTGGCCAAACTGTTGCCTGAATCCGCCCTGGAAGGGTCTTGATCGGCCGCGCTCGGATACACTCAACCCGGTCAGGAGAGCGCCACCCCCGAGGTGGCCGCCGAAGGCGCAGGAGGTCACCCATGTGGCCCTGAACGCTCAGGCAAAAGGACTGACAAACACGGGCCGCAAGGCCGGTGTACCCCCCTGGAGAGAGGTCGCTCACCGAAGCGGCCCACCGAAGGAGCAAACGCGGCATCGCCCGCGCGAATCTCTCAGGTAAAGCGGACAGTGGGGCAGCGCACGGATGAACCGTGTTTCGCCCCCGTGGGGCCTGCCCCCTTTTGCCTGCGAGCCTGCCGTGTCCGACACCGAACTCCTCAAGACCCCGCTGCACGCCCTGCACACCGAACTCGGCGCCCGCATGGTGCCGTTTGCCGGCTACAGCATGCCGGTGCAGTACCCGGCTGGCCTGATGGCCGAACACCACCACACCCGAGCCGCCGCCGGCCTGTTCGACGTGTCGCACATGGGCCAGCTCAAGCTGGTCGGAGCGGATGCCGCCGCAGCCTTTGAATCGCTCATGCCGGTGGACGTGATCGATCTGGCTGTGGGCAAACAGCGCTACGGCCTCTTGCTCAACGATGCCGGCGGCATCATCGACGACCTGATGTTCGTCAACCGCGGCGCAGACATCTTCGTCATCGTCAACGGCGCCTGCAAACACGGCGACCTGGCCCACATCGTCGAGCGCATCGGCAGCCGCTGCAATGTCGAGCAGCAGTTTGATCACGGCCTGCTCGCCCTGCAGGGTCCGCAGGCCGTGACCGCCTTGCAGCGGCTTGTGCCCGGCGTGGAAAAGCTGGTGTTCATGACCGGCGGTGCCTTCACCTGGCAAGGCGCCGACCTGTTCATCACCCGCAGCGGCTACACCGGCGAAGACGGCTTCGAAATCTCGGTACCAGCTGATCGCGCCGAGGGCTTCGCCCGCGCCCTGCTCGCAGAACCCGAGGTGAAGCCCGTGGGCCTGGGCGCGCGCAATTCGCTGCGGCTGGAAGCCGGCCTGTGCCTCTACGGCCACGACATCGACACCACCACCACACCGGTGGAAGCCGCGCTCAACTGGGCCATGCAGAAGGTCCGCCGCACCGGTGGAGCGCGCGCGGGCGGTTTCCCGGGTGCGGCCCGCGTGCTCGCGCAGCTCGATGGCACGGAGCCGCTGCAACGCAAACGCGTGGGTTTGGTCGCGCTGGAGCGCATCCCCGTGCGCGACCACACCGAGCTGCAAACCCCCGGTGGCGAGACCATCGGCGAAGTCACCAGCGGCTTGCTGGGCCCCAGCGCCGACAAGCCCGTGGCCATGGGTTACGCAAGCCCCGCGCATGCTGCGGTGGGCACGCGCCTGCATGCCATCGTGCGTGGCAAGCCGGTGCCCATGGAAGTGAGCGCCATGCCGTTTGTGCCCAACCGCTACTTCCGCGGTTGACACACCCCCGTTCGGGCTGAGCCTGTCGAAGCCTTCACCACCGTTGGATGCCCTTCGACGAGCTCAGGGCTAACGGAAATCGATTCATTTCAACCTGGAGAAACCATGACCACCAAGTACACCGAAGACCACGAATGGATCAGCGTTGACGGCGACATCGCCACCGTCGGCATCACCGTGCACGCACAGGACGCGCTGGGCGACGTGGTGTTCGTCGACCTGCCCGAAGTGGGCAAGAGCTTTGCGCAGAAAGACGTGGCCGGCGTGGTCGAGTCCGTCAAGGCCGCGGCCGATGTGTACATGCCGGTGAGCGGCGAAGTGACCGAGGTCAACGAAGCCCTGCGCGCCGATCCGTCGCTCGCCAACAGCGATCCGCTCAAGAGCGGCTGGTTCTTCAAGGTCAAGCTGTCCGACCCCGCACAGGTCGACGCCTTGCTCGACGAGACCGCCTACGCCGCACTCGCGGCGCAGTGACGAACACCCCCGCCGCGCTTCGCGCGACCCCCTCAAGGGGGCGGCACCTACGGCCCGGCAAAGCCGGTTCCGTGGTGCCACTGGTTTCGACTCCCGCCCTTGACATTAGTTTTTTGAGGTAAGCCATGCTGATGCCGTCTGTCAAACCCCTGGATGAACTCGAGAATCCGTCCGAGTTCGTGGCCCGCCATATCGGCATCGGCGAAGCCGACGAGGCCCTGATGCTCTCCGTGATCGGCGAGGCCTCGCGCCGCGCGCTGATCGACGGCATCGTGCCGCGCAGCATCGCGCGCAGCCAGGGCATGCAGTTGCCCCCGGCCATCACCGAAGCTGCGGCGCTGACCGAGCTCAAGGCCATTGCCGAGCAAAACCAGTTGCTCAAGAGCTTCATCGGCCAGGGCTACCACGGCACCCACACGCCCGGCGTGATTCTGCGCAACGTGCTGGAGAACCCCGCCTGGTACACCGCCTACACCCCCTACCAGGCCGAGATCTCGCAAGGCCGCATGGAGGCGCTGATCAACTTCCAGACCATGGTGTGCGACCTCACCGGCATGGCCATCGCCAACGCCTCCATGCTCGATGAAGCCACTGCCGCCGCCGAAGCCATGACGCTGGCCAAACGCTCGGTGAAGAGCAAGGGCAACACCTTCGTGGTGGCGGGTGATTGCCATCCGCAGACCATCGAGGTGGTGCAGACGCGCGCCAAGCCGCTGGGCTTCACCGTGAAGCTCGCCAACTCGGCCGCCGAGTGGGAAGCAGCGCTGGCCGGGGACGACTACTTCGCCGTGCTCGCGCAGTACCCCGGCACCAGCGGGCGCATTGAAGACCTGGCCGCCGATGTGAAGACCGTGCAATCCAAGGGCGCGGCCTTCATCGCTGCCGCCGACCTGTTGGCGCTCACCCTCATCACGCCGCCCGGCGAGTGGGGCGCCGACATCGTGGTGGGCACCACGCAACGCTTCGGCATGCCCATGGGCGCGGGCGGGCCACACGCCGCCTTCATGGCCTGCCGCGACGAATTCAAACGCTCGTTGCCCGGCCGCCTGGTGGGCGTGAGCGTGGACGCACACGGCAACCCCACCTACCGCCTCGCGCTGCAAACGCGTGAGCAGCACATTCGCCGCGAGAAAGCCACTTCCAACATCTGCACCGCGCAGGTGCTGCCGGCGGTGGTGGCGAGCATGTACGCCGTGTACCACGGCCCGACGGGCTTGAAGCGCATCGCACAGCGAGTGGCCGCTTACACGGCTGTGCTCGCGCAAGGGCTTGAACAACTGGGCTGGACGCCCACCAGCGAGACCGCCTTCGACACCCTCACCTTCAAGGCCGGTGACCGCGCCGCCACGCTGCTGCAGCGCGCGGCGGACGCCGGCATGAACCTGCGCCTCTCCTGGGGCGAGTACGTGGGCATCACGCTGGACGAGACCACCACGCGTGAGGACATCGAGAAACTGTGGGGCGTGTTTGCGTTGCAAAGCCAGAGCCTGCCGGGCTTTGCCGAATTCGAGAAAGGCATCGAGCCGCGCATTCCCACCGAGTTGCGCCGCACCAGCGACTACCTCACGCACCCGGTGTTCCACAGCCACCACTCCGAGACCGGCATGCTGCGCTACATCCGTGCGCTGTCGGACAAGGACCTGGCACTGGACCGCAGCATGATCCCGCTGGGCTCGTGCACCATGAAGCTCAACGCCACCAGCGAGATGATTCCCATCACCTGGCCCGGCTTTGCCAACGTGCACCCGTTCGCGCCCGCAGGCCAGTTGCTCGGCTACAAGAAGCTGGACGAACAGCTGCGCGCCTGGCTCTGCCAGGCCACGGGCTACGCCGGCATCAGCCTGCAGCCCAACGCCGGCTCGCAGGGCGAATACGCCGGCCTGCTGGTGATCCAGGCGTACCACGCCTCGCGCGGCGAGAGCCACCGCAACATCTGCCTGATCCCCAGCAGCGCGCACGGCACCAACCCCGCCAGCGCGCAGATGGTGGGCATGACGGTGGTGGTGACCAAGTGCGATGAAAACGGCAACGTGGACATGGCCGACCTGCAGGCCAAGTGCGAGCAACACAGCACCAACCTGGCCGCGGTGATGATCACCTACCCCAGCACGCACGGCGTGTTCGAGACCACGGTCAAGGAACTCTGCGCGCTGGTGCACCGGCACGGCGGGCGTGTGTATGTGGACGGCGCCAACATGAACGCGCTGGTGGGCGTGGCCGCCCCGGGTGAGTTCGGTGGTGATGTGAGCCACCTCAACCTGCACAAGACCTTCTGCATCCCGCACGGCGGTGGCGGCCCGGGCGTGGGACCGGTCTGTGTGGTCGAAGACCTCGTGCCCTTTCTGCCGGGGCACGCCACGGGCGGCCTGCCGGTGAACGGCGTGGGCGCGATCTCGGCGGCGCCCCTGGGCAACGCAGCCGTGCTGCCAATCAGCTGGATGTACATCCGCATGATGGGGGCGGACGGTCTCAAGCACGCGACCGAAGCCGCCATCCTTGCGGCCAACTACATCAGCAAGCGGCTCGCTCCGCACTACCCCACGCTCTACGCCAGCGCCAACGGGCACGTGGCCCACGAGTGCATCCTGGACCTGCGCCACTTCAAGGACACCAGCGGCGTGATGGCCGAGGACGTGGCCAAGCGCCTGATGGACTATGGTTTCCACGCGCCCACACTCTCCTTCCCGGTGGCCAACACGCTGATGGTGGAGCCCACCGAGAGTGAGACGCTGGCCGAACTGGACCGTTTCATCGACGCGATGATCGCGATCCGCGAAGAGATCCGTCTCGTGGAGGCCGGCATCTGGCCGCAGGACGACAACCCGCTGAAGAACGCGCCGCACACGGCTGCGAGCCTCATGACGGCCGACTGGTCGCACCCCTACGCGCGCGACGTGGGTGCCGCGAGCACCTCGACCCGTGCGCATGCCAAGTACTGGCCGCCGGTTGGGCGGGTGGACAACGTGTATGGGGATCGGAATCTCTTCTGCAGTTGCGTTCCTCTCTCTGACTACGCTGCTTGATTTTTTGGTTTCACGCCTGAATGGTGGGTGAGGCTTGGTGGTCCGGAGCGCAAAGATGGGTGCGCCAACATCATTTCGCAGGACGGTGGCGGTGCCCGCATGCGCAGGCCCCCATTCGCGGTTGCCACAGAGACCGCGGACCAACCAAGGCGTTGACAAAACGGTGCAGGCGCACCCAGACAGACACCCGCGAGCAGGGCCGGAGCAGGCGGACGCCGCCACCGGCCTGACGCGAGGTCGCCGAGCGAAACCGCAGAACACCAACCCCGCCGGCCAGCAGGAAAGGTCCCAAGCCTCACAATCGAGGCTCCCCAAAAGCGACACCATGACCACCCCAGCCCTGCGCGTGCTCAGCCTCATCCCCCCGATGACGCAGCTCAACACGCCCTACCCCTCCACCGCCTACATCACCGGCTTCCTGCGCTCGCGTGGGGTCGATGCGGTGCAGGCCGATCTGGCGCTGGCGCTGGTGCTCAAGCTGTTCTCGCCGGCGGGGCTGGAGTCCGTGCGCAGCCATGCGCTGGCACAAGCAGAGTCGCAGCGCACGGCCAGCGTGCACGCTTTCCTGGACCAGTTCGCGCGCTACCGCGCCACCATCGGCCTGGTGATCGCCTTCCTGCAAGGGCGCGACTCCACCCTGGCGCACCGCATCGCCGCGCGCGAACTGTTGCCCGAGGGCCCGCGCTTTGCCGCGCTGGAGGTGTACGTGGACGCCGCACTCAGCGAAGAAGGCGGCGACCCGCTGGCCTGGGCCTTTGGGGCGCTGGGTGTGCAGGACAAGGCGCGCCACATCGCCACGCTCTACCTCAACGACCTGGCCGACGTGTTGCGCGACGCGGTGGACGAACGCTTTGCCTTCGTGCGCTACGCCGAGTCGCTGGCCAGCAGCCAGCCCACCTTCGAGCCGATGGCCGCCGCACTGGCCGCACCCTTCACGCTGGTCGACGAGATCCTGCACACGCTCACGCTGGCCACGCTGTCACAGCACAAGCCCGACCTGGTGCTGCTCTCGGTGCCCTTCCCGGGCGCGCTCTACGCCGCGTTGCGCATCGCGCAGACCATCAAGGCGCAGAACCCGCACATCACCATTGCCCTGGGGGGCGGCTTCGTCAACACCGAGCTGCGCGAACTGGCCGAGCCGCGTGTGTTCGACTTTGTGGATTTCGTGACGCTGGATTCCGGTGAGCGCCCACTGCTGGCGCTCCTGGATTATTTGCAGCGAAAGCGCTCGAAACAGCGCCTCGTGCGCACCTTCGTGCGCGAAGAAGCCACCGTGCGCTACATCAACTTCGTCGAGCCCGAGGTGCCCTTCGAAGAGGTGGGCACCCCCACCTGGGACGGCCTGCCGCTGGACCGCTACCTCAGCCTGCTCGACATGCTCAACCCCATGCACCGGCTGTGGAGCGACGGCCGCTGGAACAAGCTCACCGTGGCGCACGGCTGCTACTGGAAAAAGTGCAGCTTCTGCGACGTGAGCCTGGACTACATCAGCCGGTACGAGACCGCCTCCGCCGCCACGCTGGCAGACCGCATCGAGACCATCGTGAACGAGACCGGCCAGACCGGCTTCCACTTCGTCGACGAAGCCGCACCGCCCAAGGCCTTGAAAGCCCTGGCCGACGAGCTCATCAGCCGCCAGTTGCCGATCTCGTGGTGGGGCAACATCCGGTTCGAAAAAACCTTCACGCCCGAGCTCTGCCAGCGGCTGGCCGACAGCGGCTGCATCGCCATGAGCGGTGGGCTCGAAGTGGCGTCTGACCGCCTGCTCACGCTGATGAAAAAAGGCGTGACCGTGGAGCAGGTGGCGCGCGTGACCAAAGGGTTCTCGGACGCCGGCATTCTCGTGCATGCCTACCTCATGTATGGCTTTCCCACGCAAACCGTGCAGGACACAGTGGACGCGCTCGAGTACGTGCGCCAGCTCTTCGAAAACGGCTGCATCCAAAGTGGCTTTTTCCACCGCTTCACCTGCACCGTGCATTCACCGGTGGGTCTGGACCCGGCCGCCTATGGCATCGAACTGATTCCACTGCCGCCGGTGACCTTTGCCAAGAACGACATTGGCTTCATCGACCCCAGCGGCGTGGACCACGACGCGCTGGGCGTGGGCCTGCGCAAGGCGATCTACAACTACATGCACGGCATCGGGCTGGACGAAGACGTGCGAGCCTGGTTCAGCCACCTGCCGGGCAAGGTGCCCAAATCGACGGTGGGCAGAAACCGCATCGCCAAGGCGCTGACCCAGCCGGCGTGAGTGCCTTGCTCCCTCTCCCCCTGGGAGAGGGCTGGGGTGAGGGCACGCGCACAGATCAAGCAGCTTCAGCAGCAATCTGCCTCAGCGCCTGCTCAAACACCGCCGCCGGCTGCCCACCCGAAATCAAATGCTGGTCGTTGATGATCACCGCCGGCACCGAGTGGATGCCGACGCTGGTGTAGAAACCCTCGCGCTCTCGCACCGCCTGCGCGAACTCATCGCTGGCCAGAATGGCCTGGGCGCGAGCCTCGTCCAGCCCCACCTCGCGCACACAAGCCAGCAACACAGCGTGGTCGCCCATGGCCTCCGAGCGCGTGTGGCAGGCAGCGAGCAATGCCTTCTTCAGCGAATGTTGTTGGTCGGGTGCGCCTTCGAGCTCGGCCCAGTGCAGCAAGCGGTGCGCATCAAAGGTGTTCCAGATGCGGCCGCGGCCTTCCGGGTTGAAGACAAACCCCACCTCGGCGCCGCGCGCGCGAATCGTCTCGCGGATCTGCACCTGTTGCGCAGCGGTGGAGCCGTACTTCTGCGTCAGGTGCTCGCCGATGTCCTGGCCCTCGGCACCCATCTTCGGGTTGAGTTCAAACGGCTGGAAGTGCAGCTCGGCCGATACCTCGCCCTGCAGTTTGGCCAGCGCTTCTTCGAGTGCGCCCAGCCCGACGGCGCACCAGGGGCACGAGACGTCGGACACAAAATCGATCTTGAGGAGTGTGGTCATGGATCTGATGGTAGGCGGTGCCCCTTGACCGCAAACGCGGCAGGGGCTTGCGCCACAATCACCGCACCCCCATTGATTGCACGCACATGACCGACCGCTACGCCGTCCTCGGCAACCCCATTGGCCACAGCAAATCGCCCCTGATCCACAGCCTGTTCGCACAAGCCACCGGACAGGACATCAGCTACACCGCCATCGAGACCCCGCTGGACAGGTTCAACGAGACCGTGCTGGGCTTTCGCGCCGGCGGCGGGCTCGGGCTGAACGTGAGCCTGCCCTTCAAGCTGCAGGCCTTCGAGATCGCGACCGAGCCCAGTGAGCGCGCGCGGCTGGCCGGCGCGGCCAACTGCCTCAAATTTGACGGCGAACGCATCCTGGCCGACAACTTCGATGGTGTGGGTCTGGTGAACGACTTGCAGAACAACTTGGGCTGCCTGCTCGCCGGCAAACGGGTGCTGCTGCTGGGCGCCGGCGGTGCCACGCGCGGCGCACTGCTGCCCATTGCGGCGCAGAGGCCCGCCCTGCTGGCGGTGGCCAACCGCACGGCCGACAAAGCCCATGCGCTCCAGCGCGATTTCGCAGCGCATGCCCAACTGAACTCCGGCGGGTTCGACGATCTCGCGGGCCAGGCTTTCGATGTGGTGATCAACGCCACCTCGACCGGACTCACACAGGAACCGCTGCCGCTGCCTGCCGGCGTTTTTGCACCGGGCGCCATCGCTTACGAGATGGTCTACGGCAAGGGCCTCACGCCGTTCCTGCGGCAGGCTCAGTCCACTGGCGTGAGCACCGTCGCCGACGGGGTGGGCATGCTGGTGGAACAAGCCGCCGAGGCCTTTGCCTGGTGGCGCGGCGTGCGGCCTGAAAGCGGCCCGGTGATTCAGCGGCTCACTGTGCCGCTGGATTGAAGGCATCCGCCTTCAGCAAGACCCCACCCGCGCGGCGGCGCTGAACCAGCATCAGCATGAACAAGGCCAGCGCCATCAGAGCCAACGTGCCGGGCAGCGGCACGCCGTAGACCGCCAACGCGGCCTCGCCGATCAGGCGGTGTGCGAATGCCGAGGGATGCAGCGCGTCGGAGAACAGCGAGGTGGCACAACTGTCACCGGCGCTGCCCAGGAAACCGGCGCACGGCAGGCCTGTGTTGGTCACGCCGAAGTGGACAGGGTTTTTGCGCACATCGGCCGCAATGGCGGCCATGTCGAGCAGCTCGATGTTCAGACCGGCAAAGACCCCTTCCAGATCGAGCAGATCGGGCACCAGCGCATTGAAGCGGTTGGTGACGTCGGTGGACGCCGCCTGCCTGCCGATGAACAGCGCTTCCGGCGTGGCGCCCAAGTCGGGCAAGGTCGAAATCAGGATGTTGCGCGCACCGCTGGCCGCGAGGTAGCTGATGGTCTTCGCCAGGTTGTTGATGGCGGCGAACGCGGCGGCCTGTCGGGCGATACCGTCGGCGACGGTATCTCCAGTGGAGATCAGACGGGCATCGCGCATGTCGTTGCCGCCGCCCACGACCACAAACAGGGCGTTGGGGTTGACGGGGAGCGCGGCCGGATTCGCACCCCAGTAACCAACTGCCTGTGCCAACACGCCGGGTGGATCTTTTGGCCCGCCGACGGCGCCCGTGCGTGCACCGGCGAACGCATAGTTGTTGCCACCGGCCAGGAAAGGGGTCGCCTGCCCGGCCAGTCCGAGGCCTGCCGCAAACGTCTCCACCCACAGAGGACCATCCGAGAACCGGCCAGGCGCATACGGCTGGGCCGTGCCCGGCTGGGTGCCGCCGGTGAGGATGCTCACGTTTCCGGTGTCCGAGAGGCTGTCGCCAAAAATGTAGAGGCCGGAAAACGGCCCGGCCTGGGCCGACACCGACACGGCAAACAGTGCGGGCAGCAGCACGGCACGCAGGGTGGACCGAATGCGCTTGAAACTCATGAATGTCTCCTGGAATCTTGTTGGTATGCGCCGAAGATGCGGCTTGTCTCGAAGTCGTGGCTGGGCGCCACTTCCCCGAACGACAACCTGCAAGATTTGCGCCGCAGCGCCGCGAGCGAGCAGGGCCGCGCCTGTGCTCGAAAAGGGCCTCTTTTGACACATCCGCCTGTCAAGGCAGCCGACACCGGGCAAACCCGCAGACCCATGCCCCGTATAAAGATCACCACCCCGCGACCTATACTGCCCTCGCCCATTCCCGGACCCAAAGCAAGCAAAGCCATGAAGACCCTGCTCATCCTCAACGGCCCCAACCTCAACCTGCTCGGCACGCGCGAACCCACGGTGTACGGCGCCACCACGCTCGCCGAACTGGAGGCCGAATGTGTTGGTCACGGCCAGCGCCTGGGCTTTGCCGTGGAATGTTTCCAGAGCAACCACGAGGGCGCGCTGATCGACCAGATCCAGTCCGCAGGCCGCCGCTTCCAGGCCGGCGAGCTCGCCGGTGTGGTGCTCAACGCAGGCGCCTTCACCCACACCTCGGTGGCCTTGTTCGATGCCATCGGTGGCGTCAAACCCCTGCCGGTGATCGAGGTGCACATCTCCAACGTGCACGCGCGCGAATCCTTCCGCCACCACTCGTACATCTCTCCGGCCGCGGCCGGCATCGTGGTGGGCTTCGGCACCGACGGTTATCGCCTGGCCATCGAAGGCCTGGCGCGCAAGGCCGGCGCCGCCTGACCCAGCCACGAGTCCTGCCCGCGACAGCGCAGGTACCGGCCGTGGTCACACCGCACCGCACAATCGCGCGGTGAAAACCCGCCACTTCGCCCAGCTCGTGGGTCTGTCTGCCCTCTGGGGCGCGTCCTTCCTGTTCATCCGCATTGCCAGCCCCGTGATCGGGCCGCTGGTGCTCGCGGGTTGCCGCGTGGCGCTGGCCGGTCTCACGCTGGCCTTCATCATGCGGGGCCTGAAGCAGCGCTGGCCGTGGGAACACTGGCGCGAGTTGCTGCTGCTGGGCGCGCTCTCGGTGGCCGCGCCCTTCCTGCTCTACGCCTGGGCCGCGCTGCGCCTTCCGGCAGGCTACAGCGCCCTGCTCAACACCACGGCGGTGCTGTTCGGCACGCTGGCATCGAGCTTCCTCAAGGAAGACACACTCACCGCGCGCAAGCTGCTGGGTTGCCTGTGCGGCTTTATCGGTGTGGGCCTGATCGTGCGGCTGGGCCCGGTGCAGCCCGACGCCGGCACCATCGCCGCCGCCCTGGCCTGCATCCTGGCGGCGGCCTGTTACGGCTGCTCCACCCCGCTCATGAAACGCGCCACCACCCGCATGCAGCCCTTGGCGATTGCAGCCGGCATCCACCTCGCGGCCATGGTGCTGGTGTTCCCGGGTGCGCTGTGGGCCTGGCCAGAAGCGTCATTCACCCCCGTGGCCGTGGGTGCGTTGCTCGTCATGGGCGTGGTCACCTCGGGTCTGGCCTATTGGGCGCACCTGCGCATCATTCGCCATGTCACGCCGGTGGCCGCCATGAGCCCGGCCTTCCTGATCCCGGTGTTCGGCGTGACCTGGGGCCACCTGTTTCTCGGCGAAGCCCTGTCGCCCGGCATCTTTGCCGGCGGGGCACTGGTGCTGCTGGCCACCGCGCTGGTGACGGGCTTCAACCCGCTGCAGCGGTGGTTCGCTGCAACGCCCACGCCCTGACCGCGCACGCGCAAGCGGCCACGGCGCAGGCCGAGGACAGCCAGAACACACTGGCCAGCCCCAGCGCCGAGCTGAGAAAACCACCGGCCACCCCGCCCACCACACCCGGCAGCCCGTAACCCACCACGGTGTAGAGCGCCTGGCCGCGCCCGCGCAGGCGACCCGGGAAATGGTGGGAGAGCAGTGCGATGCACACTGTGTGGTGCGCGGCGAAGGTGATGGCGTGCAGCGCCTGCGCCACCAGCAACACCGGCCACACCAGTGGGAAGCCCGCCGTGAGGCCCATGCGCAAGGCCATGAGTGCTGCGGCCAGCACCAACCAGGCCGAGAGCGAGAGGCGCGGCAGCCAGCGGCCTTGCGTGAAGAACCAGCCGATCTCGATCACCACCGACAGCGCCCACAAGAGACCGATCACGGTCTTGCTGTAACCCAGCGAGTCCAGATACAGCGAGAAAAACACGTAGATGAAGATGTGCGCAAGCACATGGAAGAACACCGCCGCGAAGAACCAGCGCACCGGCGGCTGGCGCAGCACCGGCCACACGCTGGGCTGCAGCTCGTCGGCATGAGCGGGTTCTCGAAAGTCGGGCAACAGCCACACGCTGAACGTCACGGCTGCAAGCGTGGCCAGCGTCCACGCCGGAAAGTGCACCAGGCCAAAGCGCTCGAACCAGAAGCCCGCAGCCACCACCGTCACCAGAAAACCCAGCGAGCCCCACAGGCGAATGCGGCCATAGCGTTTCGCGTCGAACGCGCCACCGTGGCTCACCAGGTGCGCCAGCGCGGCTTCGCTCATGGGCATCATGCCGCTGGTGTGGGTGAACATGAGCAGCAGCAGCACGAAGAGGCCCACACCCCCGAGGTTGAACCACAGCCCCAGCGAAAGCAGCAGGGCCACCGTGGCGCCGTAACGAAGCAACCGCACACGCTCACCGGTGCGATCGCTCAGCGAGCCCCAGAGGTAGGGTGCAAACAACCGCGAGGCCGACTGCACCGAGGTCAGCACGCTGATGGCCAGCAGGCTGAATCCGAGCTCCTTGAGCCAGAGCGGGAGGTAGGGGTTGAAGAAGCCGATGTGCGCGAAGTAGCTCGCGCTAAGCATGGCGAACGGAAACAGGTTTTTTCTCTGGCTCACAAGAGTTTCCGTTCGTCCTGAGCTTGTCGAAGGGCTCACCAGGGCTTCGACAAGCTCAGCCCGAACGGGTTGTGGCTCACCCGCGCGCTTTGGCCGCGATGTCGGGTGTGGGCAGTTGCACGTCGCCGCACTGCGCGCGGTGGCGCAGCGCGTGGTCCATCACCACCAGCGCCAGCAGCGCCTCGGCAATCGGGGTGGCGCGGATGCCCACGCAGGGGTCGTGGCGGCCTTTGGTGATGATCTCGGTGGAGGCACCCGCCACATCGATGGTCTCGCGCGGAATCAAGATCGAGCTGGTCGGCTTGATCGCGATCGACACCTCCAGGTCTTGACCAGTGCTGATGCCGCCCAGCACGCCGCCGGCCTTGTTGGCCGCAAAGCCCTCGGGCGTGAGGCTGTCGCCGTGCGTGCTGCCCTTGTCGCTCACGCTGGCGAACCCGGCGCCGATCTCCACGCCCTTGACCGCATTGAGGCCGAGCATGGCGTAGGCAATGTCGGCGTCCAACCGGTCGTACAGCGGCTGGCCCAGGCCCACGGGCATGCCTTGCGCCGTGACACGGATGCGCGCGCCGCACGAGTCGCCACTTTTGCGCAGCGCGTTCATGTAGTCCTCGATCGCGGACACGTCGGCCACAGGCGCGAAGAACGGGTTGTGGGGCACATGCTCCCAGCTCTCGAACGGAATCACCATGTCGCCCACCTGCGTCATGCAGCCGATGAAGGTGGTGCCGTATTTCTCCTTCAACCACTTCCTGGCCACCGCACCAGCGGCCACGGTGGGCGCGGTAAGGCGCGCCGAGCTGCGCCCACCGCCGCGCGGGTCGCGGATGCCATATTTCTGCCAGTAGGTGTAGTCGGCGTGGCCGGGGCGGAAGGTCTGGGCGATGGCGCCGTAGTCCTTGCTGCGCTGGTCGGTGTTGCGGATCAGCAGCGCGATCGGCGTGCCGGTGGTTTTGCCCTCGTACACGCCGCTGAGGATCTCCACCGCATCGGGCTCGTTGCGCTGGGTGACGAACTTGCTGGTGCCGGGGCGGCGGCGGTCCAGGTCGACCTGGATGTCGGCCTCGCTGAGTTCCATGCCCGGCGGGCAGCCGTCGATCACGCAGCCAATGGCCGGGCCATGGGATTCACCGAAGTTGGTGACGCAAAACAGGGTGCCGAAGGTGTTACCGCTCATGGGTCGAGATTATCGGTCCATCGCTCCCGTGCCCTGCCCACCCGGCAAATAGTGCGAATGCGTCATTGAGCTGGCGGGTGTCCC
>QBMB01000099.1:0-423 GCA_003241965.1 Burkholderiales bacterium
GATGGGGGAACGTTGGGGGAGGGGAAACGCTTGACCAAAGCCCGGGGCGATGGCGCCCGGGCCGCTGTGTCGTGCTCAGAAGTTGAGGTTGCGCCCGAACAGGCCGATCAGGCCCACGATGATCAGGTAGAAGGCCACGATGTAGTTCAGCATGCGCGGCATGATGAGGATGAGGATGCCGGCGATGAGGGCCACCAGCGGGCCGATGCTCAGGTGAAGGTTCATGGCGGTGTGGTTTGAAGTGAGGTCGTGCTGGCGCCGCAGAGATTGAGGCGCACCAGCCCGAGCATCCAATCATGCGTTGGCGTTGCATTCCCTGTCTGTGTGCCGACACACCAACCGCAGTCTGCCCGACTCACCGCGCGTTGCCGATGGATTGCCAGTCGGCCACCGCGAGGCGGGCCACCCCCCGCCCGCCGGGGG
>QBMB01000099.1:433-14317 GCA_003241965.1 Burkholderiales bacterium
GCCGGATCACGGCGGCTTCGCCCTCGGCCAGGTGCGGGGCACCGGCCACGGCGCGAAACGGGGTGCCGTGGCCCACGATCCAGCGGTTGGTGCCGGCCTGCACCGGCGTGGCCAGCAACTGCTTGAGCCCGGCGTAGTTGTTGCCCTGCGCTTCGCGTATCTCGTTGCGCGGCGTCACGTTGATGAGCATGCGCCGGGCGTGGTCCATGGTGCGGCAGTACGGGCTGGCCAGTGCCTCGCCCACCGGCAGCTTCAGCGCGCGGATGCGTTGTCCGATGGCGGTGGCGTCGCGTTCACCTTGGGGCGACAACAGGCGCTGGTTGGCGCAATCGTCGTACGACTTCATGGCCGAATCACCGCGTGAAAAATCGGTGGCGGTGTGCCTGAAATACACCACGTAGCCGCCACTCTGCAGCGCACTGAGCAACGCCGGTCCCTGCAGGGCGGCGCCTGCCGCAGGCGCGGAAGACTCGGTGTCTGCCAAGGTGGGCTGGGCTTGGGCGGTGAAGCTTGCGCAGGCGAGCAGCAGCGCGGGCAGGGCGAACAAGCGGTGGGCGAACATGGTGGGCTCCGGTTGCCCGCGCAGCGGCGGGTCGGGAAGGTGTGCGAAATGGCGGGTGACTGACACGCGCACGTTGGCAAAGTTCCGGTGATGCTGTATCGCGGGCGTCGGGATTGTGTGGACCGTCCTCATGCCGTCGTCGGCTGTGCTCAACTGGCCGGCTTGTTCGTTCACGCAAGGTGCTCCATGAAGAATCCCTGGATTCCCACCCCCACCATTCCGCGCGAGCTGTTGACCGAACGCATGCGCCTGCGTCCCCTCACCATCCACGACGCGGTGAAAGACTTTGACGCGGTCATGACCAGCCGCGCCGAGATCTGGGAGCTGTTCGGCCCCGGCACCGGCTGGCCGGCCGACACGCTCTCGCTGGAGCAGGACATCATCGATCTGGCGTGGCACCAGAAGGAGTTCGACATCGGCGGCTCCTACACCTTCACGGTGGAGACGCTGGACGCCTCGCAGGTGCTGGGCTGTGTGTACCTCTTTCCGCCCTCGCAGACAGGTGCCGACGCCGATGTTTTTTACTGGGTGCGCACATCCGAGCTCGCTGGAGGTTTGCCAGACCATCTGTGGGAGGCCCTGCGCCGCTGGCTCGCCACCGACTGGGGCTTCCAGCGGGTGGCGATCAATGGCGGCGAGGTGGTGGCGCTGGCCTGACCGCGCGCACGCCTCACAGGTGCAGCGTGATGCTGCGGCTTGTGATGCGGGACACGCACGGCGTGAAGCACGACGATTTTTCGTCGTCGCCCAGAATGAAGTCGTTGTGCTCGACCTCTCCGTCGGCGTAGCCGGTCTTGCAGGTACCGCACAGGCCGCTCTCGCATGACGTGGGCACGTGCACGCCGTTCTCGCGCAGCGTATCCAGCAGGTTGCCGCCTTCGGGCAGCACCAGTTCTTGTCCCGTTTGCACCAGACGCACGGTCGCCCCGGTGGTCGGTGCCGCCGGCTCGGTGCTCGCAGGTGCCTGGAAATGCTCCGAGTGCACGGTGCCGGGCACCCAGTGCGCTGCGGCCTGGGCACAGGCCTTCATGAAGCCGGGCGGCCCGCAGAAATACAGGTGGGCACCCGCGGGCTGGCTCGCCAGCCGTGTGGTGAGGTCCAACCCCGCGCCGATCTGGCCGTTGTCGAAATGCCAGCGTGCCGAACCCGGTGCCTGGCGGTTGAGGGTGACCAGCTCGTCGGTGAACGCGGCCACCTCGCTGGAGCGTGCGCAGTAGTGCAGCTCGAACGGCGTGCCCGCCTGCAACAGGCTGTGCGCCATGGACTTCAGTGGCGTGATGCCGATGCCACCGGCGATCAGCAGGGCCGAGGTCTGGCCCGGTTGCAGTTCGAACTGGTTGCGGGGACGGCTCACGCGCACCGTGTCGCCGACCTTCAGCGCCTCGTGCACGCGCAGTGAGCCGCCCCGTCCTTTGAGGTCTTTCAACACGCCGATGACGTAGCGGTGTGTCTCGCCCGGGTCGTTGCACAGCGAGTACTGGCGCACCAACCCGCCGGGCAGGTGCACGTCGATGTGCGACCCGGCGGTGAAGGGCGGCAAGCGCTCGTGGTCGAGCGCGCTCAACTCGAACGAGTGGATGCCGGTGGCCTCGAAGCGGATCTGGCGAACAAGCAGGTTCAGCAGATCCTGCGTGGCGTCGGGTGGGGTCATGGCCAGCGTGTTCACGCGGTGGCCGTGGCTTTCATCTCCGCTTCCAGCGCGAGCATGCGCGTCTTGACGAACTGCTCGCGCTCGGCGCCCTGGAGGTGCTCGCTCTCGGCCAGCATGGTCACCACGGCCTTGGTCACGTGGCGGCGGCGCACGATCTCGTCTTCCACCCGCGCACCCACCGGGATCTCCAGCACGTTGCCCGAACAGAAGCTGCGCGGCATGCCGGCGGCTTGACGCAACCACTCGGCGAAGCCTTCGGCGCTGGCGTTCTTGTTGGTGCCGCGCACGGCGTCGCGCAGCAGCTTGCGGAACATGTAGACGCCGGCGTCCAGCTTGGTCGGGTTCTCCAGCGCGTGCACGGCGATCGGGCGCTGGCTGATGATGGCTTCGTAGTCGCCCGGTGCGTACTGGGCCTGCTTGTAGCTGGCGCGCTGGCGGTGGTTGGTCGGAATCTCGGGGCGTTCATTGATGGTGTGCTCACCAAAGCGCTCGGGCCGGCGCAGCGCCACCTGGCCTTCCAGAAAATCGATGGACTCGTAACCCACCAGCTCCTTGATGCCCACGCCGCGCGTGTCGATGCCCGGGCCCATCACGCGCCATCCGATCATCTTGCTGTTCACGTCGTCCACCGGCACGGTCCAGCGGATGATGTGGAAGCGGCTGAAGTGCTTCTGCGCCGAACCGTCTTCGGACGTGTAGGCGTGCAGGCTCAGGTTGGGCAGCACCTGGTGTTGCACACGGATGAACAGGCGGTCGTCGCTGACACGGCGGGCACCCGCACAGGCCAGCGAGCGGCCACCCTGCACCGGCACGAACTGCATGTCGGGCGCCACTTCCATCGAAGGCGCGCCGACCTCGTCGAAGGTGGTGCCCTGAAAGTTGCCGCCCACCACGTTTTTGGCCGAGTGCAGTGTGGCGGTGTGGAAGTTGTCGGCCGCGTTGTCCTGCACCTGCAGCCAGTTGCAGTGCTGGAAGTTGCTGTAGGGCACCAGCTCGTCACCGGGCAGCACGGTGAAGTCGCTTTCCCACTCGGGGAAAGGCGGCTCCTTCTCGGGTGGGCCCATGTAGGCAAACACCAGGCCGTTGCGTTCGAAGGCCTTGTAGGCGCCCTGGCGGATCGAGCAGGCATAGCGCTCGGCGTCCGCCTCTTCGCCCTTGGGGAAAGGCACTTTCAGGCAGGTGCCGTCGATGTCGAACACCATGCCGTGGTAGCAGCACATGATCCCGCGCTCCTGGATGGAGCCGTATTCCAGCGACGCGCCGCGGTGCACGCAGTGCGCATGCAGCAAGCCGACGCGACCGCTCTTGTCGCGAAAGGCCACCAGTTCTTCGCCGAGGATCATCAGGAAATGCGGCGTGTCCGTGAGCTCCATGGACATGCAGACCGGCTGCCAGAAACTGCGCATGTATTCGCCCGTGGGCGTGCCCGGGCCCACCTCGGTCAGCTCCGGGTCATGGCCCGGGATCTTGTTGGTGTGGTACCCGCCGTAGGGAATCAGCTTCTTTTCCACCGGTGCGGCGGTGCCGGTCGAGCGTTGGCTGTCGTGTTTGTCCATGGGTGTGGTCATGCGGTGTCTCCGGCGGTTTCTGGAAAAAAGAAGGTCTTTGAACTCTGAATACAGAGTTCAAAGATAAAGGGGCTGACCCATTCTGTCAACCCGAACGGGTTTAACCTTCGGTCTGCTGCTGTACTCTGAATCCAAAAACCAGAAGGTCGCCATGTCGCTCACCGCCAAACTCCCCTCCCGCACCAACTACGTGGACGAGGTCTACAAGGTCCTGCTGGACGCCATCAGCGACGGCTCGCTGGCCCCGGGCACCCGCATCACACAGGAAGAGCTGGCCGAACAGCTCGAGGTGTCGCGCTCCCCCGTGATCCAGGCTTTGCGCCAACTCAAGACCGACGGGCTGGTGCAGGACGCGCCCGGGCGCGGCGTGCTCATTGCCCCGCTGGACCCGCTGACCATCGGGCACGTCTACAAGATCCGCGGTGTGCTGGACGAGCTCGCCGCGGGCCTGGCGGCCGAGCAGCGGGCTCGCATCGACCCCGACGTCATCCGCAAGGGGCGGGAGATCAGCACCGGGGACGACGTGCGCGCCATGATCGACGCCGACATGGCCTTCCACCGCGCTGTGTACCAGGCCAGCGGCAACCCGCTGATTGAAGACAGCTCCCGCATGCACTGGGTGCACCTGCGCCGGGTGATGGGGGGCGTGATCCAGGTGCACGGACTGCGCCGACCCATCTGGGACGAGCACCAGGCCATTGCCGATGCGATCGGGGCGGGCGATGTGCCTCGGGCGCGTGAACTGGCTCTGCAGCACGCCGCGCGCGCCAGCGAAAACCTGTTGTCCCGCCTGGGGCTGGAAGCGGTGGCCTCCTGAGCCTGGCTCAGACGCTGCGGCGCAAAGCCTCGAAAAACAGCTCGGACTGCAGGCGGTCGCTGTGCATCTGGCCGGCCACACGCGCGGCGGTGGCCGCATCGGCCGGCGCAAGCGGCCGCCCGGTGGACTGCGCCAGCACCTGCGCCATGCAGGCCCGCTCCAGGTAGTAGAGGTCGTCGAAGGCGTGGTCGATGCGCGCGCCGCACACCACCACACCGTGGTTGGCCAAAAAGGCGATGTCGGCCGAGCCCATGGCACGCGCGATGCGCTCACCCTCCAGCTGGTCGAGCGCCAGGCCGTTGTAGACCGGGTCGATCACCACCCGGCCATGAAAGCGCATGGCGTTCTGCGACAGCGCGGTGTCCAGCGCGCGGTCCTGCGTGAGCGTGAGCGCGGTGGCGTAGGGCATGTGCGTGTGCAACACCACGGCCTGGCGCGCCAGCCGGTGGATGCCGCTGTGGATGTGCATGGCGGTGGACTCGACCGGGTGCTTGCCCGCGAGGGCTTCACCCTGGGTGTCCACCATCACGATGTCGTCGGCCTGCACCTCGCTCCACAGCAGCCCGCGCGGGTTGAGCAGGAAGCGGCCCGAGCCGTCGGGCAGCTCCAGGCTGAAGTGGTTGCAGACCCCCTCCGACAGGCCGAAGCGGGCCGCGGCGCGCAGGGCCAGTGCCAGATCGGCACGCGCCTGCAGGCAGGGCTCGCTGTGGAAGTCGGCTTCGTGGTTCATGGAAATGCCTTGTGGTTAGAGGAGTCGGCCGATTCTGCCGTGGTACCGAACCCGGCAGGCGACTCACTTGTCCCGAAACGCGGTCGATTGCAGATCCGACAGGTTGCCATTGAGCGCCCGCTGAAAGCGCGATTCGCGCACGCAAGCGCTGCGCCGCCACCGCCGGATCACGGCCAACGTGCCGAGCCGGTCGACCAGATTGAGGCCGGGATACACCACCGAAAGCACTTCCATGGCCGCCTCTTTGGGTGCGAGGTTTTCCCGCAACCCCATGGCCACCACTTCATCGCGAAAAACCGGGTTCAAGGTGGCGGGCTGGATGTCCAGCTCACGAAGGGCGGCATTCAGCCTGATGCGGTAGCGAAATTTTTTGAACATGTCGGCATTGGAGGGCCGCGGCCGCCATGCGTTCCATGCTTCAGGCGAGCGCGCGCAGCGCCGTCTTGAGCACCTTGCCGTAGTTGTTCTTCGGCAGCTCGTTCACCAGTACATAGCGCTTGGGCCGTTTGAAGCGCGCCATCTGCGCCAGGCAGTGCGCGTCCAGTGCTTCGGGCGTCACGCCACCCGCGGCCTGCGCCACCACGAAAGCCACCACCACCTCGCCCCATTCGGCGTCGGGCGCGCCCACCACCGCCGCTTCGGCCACGCCGGGCGCGGTCAGCAGCACCTCTTCCACCTCGCGCGGGTAGATGTTGGAGCCGCCGCTGATGATCAGGTCCTTGCTGCGGTCCTTGAGCGTGAGGAAACCGTCGGCGTCCAGGCACCCCACGTCGCCGGTGAAGAGCCAGCCGTCGCGCACGGCAGCGCTGGAGGCCTCGGGGTCGAGCCAGTAGCCGGCCATCACGCTGTCGCCCTTGACCAGCACCTCGCCCACGCCACCCGTGGGCAGGCTGCGGCCCTCGAAATCGGCCACGCGCACCTGCACCGGTGTCTGCGCCACCCCCACCGAGGCCATGCGCTCGGCCCAGCGCGGGTGGCTCGTGTCGGCCAGCTGCTGGCGCGAGAGTGCGGTGCCCACCATGGGCGTTTCGCCCTGGCCGTAAATCTGAACGAAGCGCGGGCCCATCACGCGCAGCGCGCGCGCCATGTCGGCCGCGTACATGGGGGCGCCGCCGTACACGATGGTCTTGAACGCCCGGCCCGAGGCGTCTGCGGATAGGCCGTGTTGTTCGGCGTGGTCCACCAGGCGCTTGACGATGGTGGGGGCTGCAAACGTGGACAGCGGCCCGAGGGCCTCGCCCAGTGCAAACAGCTCGGCCGGGTCCACACCGCCCGAGGCGGGCACCACATGGCGCGCGCCCGCCATGAGGGGGGGGATGGCGTAGATACCCGCGCCGTGCGACATGGGCGCGGCGTAGGCGATGACGTCGTGCGCCGTCACCGGGTCCACGTCGATGAAGTAGGTCAGGCCCATGGTCATGAGGTTGCGGTGCGTGAGCATCACGCCCTTGGGGCGGCCGGTGGTGCCGCTGGTGTAGAACAGCCAGGCCACATCTTGCGCGTTGCGCTCGATCACCGGAACCGCAAACGCATCGTTCACGGGTGCCAGCAGTTCGTCGCAGGCGGCGTCGTCCACATCGACCTGACGCTCCAGCCCGGCCAGCGGCTCGGGTGCCACGTCGCGCGTGACGAAGGCCCAGCGCGCGCCCGCATTGGCCACGATCCACTCCGCCTCGCGCGTGTGCAGCTTGGCGTTCACCGGCACCACCACCAGCCCGGCCCACCACGCGGCCCACAAGATTTCGAGGTAACGCGGGTGGTTGTGCATGAACAGCACCACCCGGTCACCGGGCACCAGACCGGCGTCTCCCATGCGCTGGGCCAGGCCCGCACTGCGCTGCGCCCACTGGCCGTGGGTGGCCCAGGTCTGGGTGCCGCGCAGGATGGCAACGCGCTCGGGCGTCAGGCGCGCGTGGCGCAGCAGCAGGTGAACAAGGCTCATGGGTGTCTCCGGACTCGGGGTGCGCTGGAGCACAGACCTTACACGCTGCGAGGGGTAGCGTGTCGGCACGAGGCGGGGCGCACGTGACGCTCGTTGCCAGACAAGGAACCCCCATGAAAAATCCAACTGCTTTTGTGTTGCGCACTGCGCTGGTCGCGGCCTGTGTCCTGACCACGGCCGGTGCCTGGGCCCAGTCGACCTACGAGCAAGACCGCTCCGCCTGCATGCGCAGCGACTCGCAGCACGAGCGCACCAGTTGCCTGCGCGAGGCCGGTGCCGTGCGCGCCCAGGGTGCACGCAAGATGCCGATGGCGGGCGACACGCCCGAGTCGCGCATGCACAACGCCATGAAGCGCTGTGTGGACCTCCCGCCCGAGAACAAGGCCATCTGCGAACGCATGGTGCACGGTGAAGGCAGCGTGAGCGGATCGGTGGCGGGCGGCGGTCAGATCCGCGAGCTCGTCACACCGGTGCCGGCGGTCCCGCCGATGCCACCCATGCCGCCGGCCCAGCCCATGCAGCCGATGCCACCACCGCAACCCATGGCGCCCTTGCAGCCCATGCCGGCCATGCCGGGCGCACCGGTGGTGCGTTAAACGCCCAGACCCGCAGCGCGCAGGAAAGCGCTGTTCTCGTCCACCGTGCCCACCGTCACGCGGATGCAGCCTTGCAGCCCGGGCAGGCTGTCTTGCCGGCGCACCAGCACGCCTTGCGTGAGCAAGGCCGCGTGCGCCGCGGCCGCGTCGGGCGTGCGGATCAGCAGGAAGTTGGCATGTGAGGGCAGCGCCCGCCAGGTGGGATGCGCCTGTAGCGCCGTGGCCAAACGCTCGCGCTCGCGCAGTGTGAGGATCACACGCTCCTGCACATACGCAGGGTGCTCCAGCGCCACCTGCGCACACACCGACTGCATCAGCGACACGCCGAACGGCGGTACCAGCTTGCGCAGCTGCCGCGCCACCGCATCAGACGCCAGCGCATAGCCCAGCCGCACACCCGCCAGCCCCCAGGCCTTGGAGAAGGTGCGCAGCAGCACCACGTGTGCGTGCCTCAGCGCGAGCTCGCGCGCATCGTCGGGCGCGAACTGGTGGTAGGCCTCGTCCACCACCAGCAGCCAGCCGGGGCACGCCTGCGCCAGCCGCTCGAGCTCGTCCAGCGCGCACAGCGAGCCGGTGGGTGCGTGCGGGCGCGGGATGTAAATGACACCGTGCGGACCCTCGCCCGCAGTGCCGCCCAGCGAGGCGATCACCGCGTCCATGTCCAGCGACATGTCGGTGCGCAAAGGCACCTCGGTCAGCGAAGCGCCGAGCAATTTTGCGTCCAGCGCATACAGCGCAAAGTTGGGCTTCACCGTGACCACCCGCCCGCCCAGCGCACAGAGCTGGATCAGCAAGGCGATCAACACATTGCTCCCGGTGGTGACCACAGTCCCCGAGGCCGCCCAGCCGTCGTGCGCGGCGATGGCTGCGCTCAAGGCCTCGGCGTTGAGATCGGTGTAGCGGTGCCACGGCAGGTCGTGCATGCGCTGCAGCGCAATGGCCTTCAGCTCGTGTGGAAAGTCGGCGAACGACTCGTTCTGGTCGAGCTTGACCGGGGCGTTGACAGGGCTGAAGGGGTAGTCCGGGCTGTGGAGCACGGCAGGGCGGATGGGCAGGGTCATGGCCCGATTGTCGGGGGAAAGCCCCGCCAAGGCTGGCAGGGCGAGCTACAGCGGATGCTTGGCGCGGGCCAGCATGCCACCTGCGAAAGCGCCCAGAACCGCGCTGACTCCTGCTGCGCTGACGATCTCGGCGTCGGTCAGCCAATGTTGGGTGAAGACAAACTTCAGCGCAATTGCGATGGTGAAGAAGCCGGCAAGTCCGCCGATTCCCGAGTACATCCGAGCGTCGAGAACACGCACGGCCTTCTTGTAGGCAGCGCTGTGTCCCGCTGCCTCATGAATGAGCACGGTTCCACATTGCAGACAGCGGACGGACATCGCATCGTTGAGGTGATTGCACGTGGGGCATTGCATGGTGTGTCCTAGATCAGGCGCTTGAATTTGATTTTGAGCAGTGAGGCGTTGTTTGAGCTCAGTGAGTCGTGGCTTGATGCAGCTGTGCCGGTCAGGCTGGTGACGCCATCTCGCACCCCTTCACCGCACCGATCGCTGTTCAATCACAGCGTGCTTCGCCCTCGGGCAAGTCGATGATCAGCTCGGTTTCTATGGATTTAGGCATGTCCAGAAACTGTCGGTAGCCCAGAAGCGCAGCCTTGTACTGCGCCAGGGTGCAGCACCAGATCGGCCACTCGGGGCACTCGCCGAAAACGCTGTGCTCGAAGCGCACGCGGTCTCGGGTGATGTGGTGGGTGAAGCCTTGGCCTTCGTACTCGTACTCAGTCAGTTCGCCGATTTCAACTTGCGCAACGCGTACGAGAGTTTCGTCTACGTGTCTCCGTGAGTTTGGAGGTGGGAAGTCAGAAAGTCCACCGCTGAGTCTGTAGAAGGGGTGATCCTGCCCGCGAAGAAGCGCGTTGATGCTGCGCGCCTCTGTGAGGACTGATGGGTGACCAAACGCTGAGTGAAGCCACGCGTAGAAAAACTTCATCCGAACGCTCATTTTTGTGCTCCATGGACAGGGTAGGCCGTTGCGCGCGGGGATTCGTACCCCTCCATCTTGACGCCACTGCTGCTCAGCCCTTGCCACTTTCCCGCCGTCCCGTCCATGTGAGGGACCCGGTTGGCCCAAGCCGATTCGATCTCTGCTTGCACCTTTAGCGAATCCCAGTCCTTCGGAAACATCGTGTTCTCGCCGTTGTTGGAAACCTTTTCCACCCAACGCCCATCGGGCGTTTTCATCTCAACTTTGGCGATGTAAACCCCATTCGCATCCGGTCCGGCAATCACCTCCGTCACCCGCACATCCCCATTGATCACCGTGTGCCCACCCGTGACCTTGCCGTTGCGCGGGTTGTAGTCGGCACCGATGGTATGCGCGATGTCGATCGATGAGGCCCCCGGCTTGGGCAGCGTGCCCACCTTCTTGATGCTGCCCATGCCCCCACCCGAGGGCAGGTTGGCCACCTGCTCGCCCATCATGCGGCCCACGGTCTGGATGTCGCCGCGCTCATAGGCCTGCGCCAAAGCCTCGCGCTGCTGCGGGCTCATGGCACCCAGCAGCAGCGGCCAGTTGGCCGGGTCTTGCACGGTGCCCCAGGCATCTGCGGCCCCCTCGCGCAGGGCTTGCTGTGCGACCGCATCGCCCTGCAAGGCTTTGCCCAAGATTTGGGCTCCGTCGATCAAGGCTTGCGCGCCTTCGGACCAAACGCCGCCAAAGCCGCGCGCCACATTTGCCAGGTTCACGCCACCCATGGCGTTGCGCGCCAGGGCCAGGGTTTCGTCTTGCTCCTGGCGGTAGCGCAAGTCCAGACTGGGGTCGTTGGCGCGGATGTACTGGGCAGCGGCCACTTGCACTTCTTGCCGGGCCGCCTGGCAGGCGGGTGTGCTGCTGCCTTCGCATGCCGCTAGCGTGCGGTTGCGCTGTGCGTCCAAGGCCTCAAGGGCGCGGATGTCGGTGTCACAGGCGCTGTCGCACCGCCCTTGCAGCCGCTGCATCTTGAGCGCTGCGAGTCGCTGCGCTTCGACGTGGTTCAAGTAGTTGTTCGCCGCCGCGTTGCGCCCGGCCGCTGCGGCAATGTTCACACCCAAGCCACTCTCATCCCCGGCCAGCACGCCACCCATGCCGGCCACCGCTGCGGCAAACGCTTCGGTCTCGGCGCGGGGCTTGTTGCCGGTGGGGTCGTACCAGGCGGCGGCCAGTTCACCGAGCACGGCGCCGCTGGCGCCGGCCGCGCACCCGGTGGAGCCGGCCTGCGCCGCCCCGCCCGCACAACCCAGCAGCGCGTGCAGCAGGGCTTTGCCGGCCGGGTTGAGCACGGGCTGGCCGCTCAGGTCTTGCAGCAGACCCAGGTCGCCGATGGCGTTGGCGCCCAGGGCGGTGGCGCTGCCCAGAGCGCTGCTGATCAGGGCGGCCTGCAGGCCGTCCTGGAGCGAGACGCCGTTGAGGGCGCTGTTCACCACGGCGCTGGTGCTCTGTTCGATCAGCGATTTGCTGAAGTAGCTGGTGAAGCCGTCCTTGGCGGTGATGCTGCCCAACTGCTTGCCACCGACGGTGAGCTGGCTGGCCAGGCTGTTGACGATGCCGGCGGTGACCATGCCGGTGATGAGTTGTTTGACGTTGGCGTTGGAGCCGAGGTCCTTGAACACAGCACCCAGGTCGCCGCCGTTGTTCACGAAGCTCACCGCGGCGGTGCTGGCCAGGCTGGTGAAGCCGGCGTTGATTGCAGCGCCGGCGGCGGTGTACCCGGTGACGCCTGCAGCGGTGGTGGTGGTCAGTGCGGTGGCGGTGGCGCCGGTGGTGCTGCCGGAAGCCGCAATGGCCAGTTCGGTGCCCATGCCGGCGGTGAAGAACGCCACGACCAGAACAAGGATGGCTGCGCCCGCACCGGTGAGGCCTTGCTGCTTGTCGTTCCACTGGCGCTGGGCGAGTTCGATGGCCTGCCAGTCGATGTCCTCGCGTTGTGCCAGTGCCTGCAGGTATTCCAGGCCGGGTTGCTGCACGAGTTGTTCGATGTGCTGGCGCGGCGCTCCGGCGGGTATCTGCACACTGATGGCGAGGCTGGGGTCGAAGCGCACCTGGCCGTGCAACTCGGTGGACTTGAGGGTTTCGGTCTCGTGGCCTTTGCTGATGACCTTTTGCCACACGCCGTCGGTGACGGTCTTGCTCTGGTGGCTGTGGACGTCCTTCTCCACCACGGCGCCCAGCAACAGTTCACCGGCTGCATCGGGCGCGGCATTCTCGCTGCGGGTGAACTCGATGCTGGGTGCGCTCACGCGCGCGCCGATGAGTTCGGTGCGCTCGCCCACACCGATGCGCACGGCCTCATCAGAGAGGAGTTCGGTGCCGATGCCCACGTCACTGAACTGGATGTCGGTGCTCTCGGTCTTGCGGTACTTGGGGCCCACCACGCTGCTGCGCTTGGTGGTCACGTCCACCTGCGTGAAGCTGCGGTCTTGCGCGGCGTAGAGCAGGGTATGGTCGGTGCCTTCGATGTGCACGCCGTCCTGGCCCTGGATGCGCGTGCCCACGCTGACGACGTTGGTGCCCAGCACTTCCACGGTCCGGCCTTGCAGTTGGCTGACCTGCGCCTGCGCGCTGCGGTGGGTGATCTTCGTGGTGGTGGTCTTGCTGGAGACCGGGCCACGGCTCTTGGTGCGGCTTGCTGCGTCCACCTCGAAAGTTGCTTCGCCGGCTTCAATGACGACGTTGCGCTCCGCCACGGCGCTCAGGTCACCACCGGCCTGCACCTGAATGGCGCGGCCTGTGATGTCTTGCCCGGCGCGCAGCGTCACGTCGCCACCGCCGGTGATTCGGGTACCCGTTTCTTCACGACGGTCCATGCGCAGGCGGTTGTGGGCGTCCCAGTTGAGGTCGGTCAAGCTGCCTGTGTTGACCGTACCCATGTTCAGGTCACGCCCGGCCTGCACCTGAACGTTGCCTTGCGCGCCGCTGGCCTGCAGCACGGCGGCTGTCAGGTTCACATCGCGCCCGGCGCTGGCCAGCAGCACACCGGCTGTGCCCGACACATACAGACCTGCCACGCGGTTGAGTTGCTCGCTGCTGTAGCGGCCCGCGCCGGCGGTGCCTTTGCTTGGAGCCAAGGTTGCGGAGTCCACTATGCCCAAGCGATGGTCGCTAGCAGCATGAGATAAACGGCGGCGGTCAACCAAAAAACCACCTTTCGAGCAAGAGGATTGCCTTTGTCATGACCATCCAACTCAACAAAGGTTACTGGCCACATGTTTCTGTCGAAACCGTAGGCGATTAGGTTCCAAGAAAAAAACGCCCAAATGAAAATGAGTGCGCTGTAGGTGTAGTGGCTGACATCTCGAAGGACGACGACAGCTAGAGTCAACAAAGTGAGTCCAGCCCAAGTCGATAGTGATTCACTTTTTCTGGTCATTTGCTTTGATTCCAAAAAGATCCTGTTTGACGCGTTCGGTAAACGCATCCCACCCTCCACCAAGGTCTATCAATGCTGAGGTTCGTGCAGAAATCGCTGGTGTGTGGCCGAGCAGGTTTCTCATTGTCGATTCGCCGCCTTTTTCCAGACCAGCTTTGATCGCTTCGTCTCGCGCCGTCTCAACTGGTGCCTCGCTTATCGCCACCTCGCCCGCTGTAGCCCCAAGACCCACACCCGTCAATACCGCACCGCCCACGCCCACCGGCGTCACCAACGATCCGATCGTGGCTCCTGTCCCAATGTCCTTGAAGACCTGTCGATCTAGTGCCTTCACGTAGGCGTACGTGGCCGGGTCACTCATGTCTAGATTGACCCCCATGCGAAGGCAATCGGTTGTAGCGCAGGGAAGGTATTTGGGCTCATACAACTTTCCGTCCAACACTACCGTCTGGCTGTAGCGACCCTTCCCATCCAGCGGCTGGCCGGTCATACGATCTCGCGGAATGTTGGGGTCGCTATTGACGCCGCCGCTCGACGGCGTGTACCAGTCGTACGTTTGTGATCTTGCCCCTGTAGTTCCGGACACGGCCTATGCGCAATGTAGCGCCGGTTGA
>QBMB01000009.1:0-15862 GCA_003241965.1 Burkholderiales bacterium
GCAGCCCGCTGGCGCAATAGGCCAGTTGCCCCCAGGCGTGGTGGTGCGGCTCGAACTGGTTGTCGCTGTCGACCTGGCGCGCGCGGCAGCGCACCGGGTGCGCCGGGGTGGGGCAATACGGGTCGCTGTCGCTGGTGGGCAGGAGCCGGTGGCGGGGGGATGGGCGGCGCAAGGGAGTCTCCAGGCAGGGGTTGGCCGAGATTCGACGATGTTTGTCGTTCTGTCGCGAACAGACATTCTCCACCCGTCCTACGATCGTGTCCATGAACACCGCCACCTTGCGCGCTGACGCGCCCGCCAACCCCGTTTCGCTCAAACAGGACGCCGCCGTCATCGGCCTGGTGGGCCTCGTTCACGGCACCTCGCATTTTTCGCAGCTGCTGCTCGCGCCGTTGTTCCCCGTCTTCATCCGCGACTTCGGTCTGTCGTTTGCCGACGTGGGCCTGCTCATGACGGTGTTTTTCGTCATCTCCGGCATCGGGCAAGCCATGGCGGGTTTTCTGGTCGACCGTGTGGGCGCGCGCCCGGTGCTGTTCGGCGCTGTCGGCATGTTTTTTCTGGCCGCCGTGGCGGCCTCACAGGTGACCAGCTACGCGGGCCTCATGCTGGTGGCGGTGTTGGCCGGCACCGGCAACGCCCCCTTGCACCCCTGCGACTTCACCATCCTCAACCAGCGCGTGTCGCTGCCCCGGCTGGGCCATGCTTTCAGCGCCCACGGCCTCACCGGCAACCTGGGCTGGGCGCTCGCACCCGCGTTGCTGGTGGGTGTTTCGGCCTGGGCCGACTGGCGCGTGGCCTACCAGGTGGCGGCCGTGCTGTACCTGGTGGTCCTGGGCGTGATGTTCTGGCAGCGCGACAAGCTGCGCACCGAGGTGGTGGTGCAGGCCGCAGGCGCGCCGCGCGGGGGTGATCTCGGGTTTCTGAAGCTGCCCGTGGTGTGGTGGTGCTTTGCGTTTTTCCTGCTCTCCACCATGTCGCTGGCGGTGGTTCAGAGTTTTGCGCCGTCCATCCTCAAGGCCATGCACGACACCAGCATGGAAGTGGCCACGCTGACCATCAGCGCCTACATGCTGTGTGCCGCGTTCGGCATGCTGGTGGGCGGTTTTGTGGCGGCCTACAGCCACCACCACCAACTCTCCAGCGACCACGTGGTGGCCTGGGCCATGGCGCTGGGCGCCGTGCTGCTGTTGGTCTGCGCCACCGGCTGGCTGGGCGCCACCGGCACCCTGGTGGCGCTGGCCGCCACCGGATTCGCCGTGGGCGTGGGTGGACCGAGCCGCGACCTGATGATCAAACGCGCCACGCCCAAGGGCGCCACCGGCCGTGTTTATGGCACGGTGTACTCCGGGCTGGACGTGGGTTTTGCAGCAGCGCCCTTGATGTTCGGCCTGTTCATGGACCGGGGCTGGTTCGCCGCCACGCTCGTGGGCAGCGCGGTGTTTCTGGGCCTGTCGGTGGTGGCGGCATTGGGTGTGGGCCGGCGCACTTCCTGAAGCGCTGCCTCAAACAACGCTGCGGTGCCGCTCGATGCAGGTGCTCAACACCTCGTCGTGATCGCGTTGCCACCAGTTGCCGGTGGAGAAGATTTCCACTTCGCTGAAGCCCGCGAAGCCCTGCGCTTCCACCCAGCCGCGGATGCGCGGGATGTCGATCACGCCGTCGCCCATCATCCCGCGGTCGTTCAGCAAATCCGTGGTGGGCGTGAGCCAGTCGCACACGTGGAAAGCGAGCAGCCGGCTCTGGCCCGCACGCTCGATCTGCGCTTGCAGCTTGGGGTCCCACCACACGTGGTACACGTCCACCGCCACACCGAGCGCGCCGGTCTGGCCCGGGTCCAGTGCGTCGCACACGTCGAGCGCCTGCTCCATCGTGTTGATGCAGGCGCGGTCGGCCGCGAACATCGGGTGCAGCGGTTCAATGGCCAGCGGCATGCCGTGGGCCTTCGCGTACTCGAGCAGCTCGGCGATGCCGTCACTCACCTGCTCGCGGGCATGGGCGATGTCCTTGTGCAGGGCCTTGCCCGCCAGCGCGCCGGGCAGGCCGCCGACCACCAGCACCAGGCAGGGCGCACCGAGTTCGCAGGCTTCGTCCACCGCACGGCGGTTGTCGTCGCGCGCAGCCTGCAGACCGGCGGCGTCCACGGCGGGGAACATGCCACCGCGGCAATAGCCCGAGAGTTTCAGGCCGAGCGACTTCACCTGGGCCGCGATGGTCTTGAGCCCAACGGCGGCGACTTGGTCGCGCCAGGGCGACACAGCGCTGATGCCGTGGCGCGCGCAGGTATCGAGGATGTCGGTGAGCGGCAGATCCTGCCCCCGGCTCTTGCGAACCGTGGCGGTGTTGATGGAGAGCCAGTCGTGGTCGTGGGAAAAGTCGCGCATCATTCGACTCCGTGCATGGTCGCCAGCGTTTTCATGCGCCGCACCGCCAGCTCAGGCTGCTCCAGCAGGTTGGCCGCATCGGCCAGGCGGAAGAGTTCGGCGAAGTGCGGCAGCGAACGTGTGCTCTGCTGGCCGCCCACCATGGTGAAGTGCGACTGGTGGCCGTTGAGCCAGGCCATGAAGACCACGCCCGTTTTGTAGAAGCGCGTGGGCGCGGCAAAGATGTGGCGCGACAGCGGCACGGTGGGGCCGAGGATGTCGTGGAACTTTTGAACGTTGCCTTGCGCCAGCTCGCCCAGCGCAGCGCTGGCCGCCGGCGCAATGGCGTCGAAGATGCCCAGCAGCGCGTCACTCTGGCCATGCGTGATCTCACTGCCGAAGCCGTCGCCGGCGATGAGCTCGGCGTAGTTGAAGTCGTCGCCGGTGTACATGCGCACGCCGGAACCATCGGCCCCTCCGGTGGCGGGCAGGCGCCGGCGCATGGCGATCTCCTTGTCCTTGTCGAGCAGGGAGATCTTGATGCCGTCCACCTTGTCCGGGTGCGCCGCGATCACCGCGAGTGCCGTGTCCATGGCCTGGTCAACATCGTTGCTGCCCCAGTAGCCCTTGAGCGCCGGGTCGAACATGTCGCCCAGCCAGTGGAGCACCACGGGCTGTTTCGCCTGACTCAGGATGCGGTCGTACACACGTTCGTAGTCGGCTGGGCTTTTGGCCACACGGGCCAGCGCGCGGCTGGCCATCACGATCAGCTTGCCGCCGAGTTTTTCGATCGCTTCCATCTGCGCTTCGTAACCGGCAATGACTTCATCGACCGTCTTCACGTTCTCCAGCACCAGGTGGTCGGTGCCGCAGCCCGAGGCCACCAGTGCGCCGGGGCCGAAGTCGCGTGCCGCGTCCAGCGAGCGGCCGATCAGCTCCAGCGAGGTCGGCCAGTCCAGGCCCATGCCGCGCTGCGCCGTGTCCATGGCCTCGGCAACGCCCAGGCCGAGCGACCACAGGCGTTGTCGGTAGGCAATGGTCGTGTCCCAGTCCACCGCGCACTGCAGCCACGGGTCGATGGCCGCGAGCGGATCGGCCACCACGTGGGCAGCGGAGTATGCGATGCGGTTGAATTTCACGCCCTTCGCAGGCCTCACCGGTGCGGTGCCGCGCAGCGTGTAGGTCTCGACCTGGCCCGAGGCATTCGGCAGTTTCAGGGACAGTGCCATGGTCAAACCTTCAGCGCCGGCACGTCGACCCAGCGGCGCTCTTTCCAGCTCTCCAGCGCAAGCTCCACCAGTTGCACGCCCCTGGCACCTTCGGGCAGCGTCCATTGGTAGGGCTCGTTTTCCACCACGTGGCGAATGAAGTGTTCCCACTGGATCTTGAAACCGTTGTCGTAGACCTGCGTGTCCGGCACCTCCTGCCACTGGTCGATGAAATTCATCATCTGTTTCTGGTCCGGGTTCCACACCGGGCGCGGCGTGTTCACGCGGTTCTGTGCCTTGCAGCCGGTGAGTGTGGCGACGGCGGAGCCGTGCGTGCCGTCGACGTGGAAGGTCACGAGGTCTTCGCGGTTCACGCGGGTGGCCCAGCTCATGTTGAGCTGCGCAATCACCGGTTCACCGTTGTGGCCCGTGAGTTCGGCGGTGGCGTAGGCCGCGTCGTCGGCCGTGCATTCGTAGGGCTTGCCGGCTTCGTCCCAGCGCGTGGGGATGTGCGTGGTGCCGATGCATGAGACTGACCGGACCTCGCCGAACAGGTTGTCCAGCACGTAGCGCCAGTGGCACATCATGTCCAGGATCATGCCGCCGCCGTCTTCCTTGCGGTAGTTCCAGCTCGGGCGCTGGATGGGCTGCAGGTCGCCCTCGAACACCCAGTAGCCGAACTCCAGGCGCACGCTGAGCATGCGGCCGAAGAAGCCGGCGCGGCGCAGCATGTCGAGCTTGCGCAGGCCGGGCAGGAAGAGTTTGTCCTGCACCGCGCCGTGTTTCAGGCCCGAGCTCTCGGCCAGGCGCGCGATCTCCACCGCCTCGTTGAGGTTGGTGGCGATCGGCTTCTCGCAATACACGTGCTTGCCGGCGCGGATGGCTTTGGCCAGCAGGGTGGGGCGCATCTGCGTGGTGCCGGCGTCGAAGAAGATGGTGTCGCTCTGGTTGGCCAGCGCGGCGTCGAGGTCGGTGCCCCAGCGCGCGATGTTGTGCGCTTTGGCCAGTGCTTCCATCTTCTCGGCGTTGCGGCCGATCAGGATGGGGTCGGGCATCACCCGGTCGCCGTTGGAGAGCGTCACGCCGCCTTGTGCGCGGATCGCGCAGATGGAGCGGATCAGGTGCTGGTTCATGCCCATGCGTCCCGTGACGCCGTGCATGATGATTCCGAGTGATTGAACGGCCATCGTCAGGTCCTTCTCTTTCTTTGAAAATTCTTCAGGTTCAGGTTCAGGTTCAGGTTCAGGGTCAGTTGGCCACTTGCAGGCCGGCGGCCTTCACGAGCACCGCGTTGCTCTTGATCTCGTCCTTGATGTAGGCGTCGAACTGCTCGGGTGAGAGCGTCCAGGCGTCGGCACCGAGACCGAGGAAACGTTCCTTCACATCGGGATTGGCCAGCGCCTTCACCACCTCGGCGTGCAGACGGTTGACGATGTCGCGTGGCGTTTTGGCGGGCGCCATCATGCCGATCCAGAAGTTGAATTCGGAGTCGGGCACACCGGCCTCCAGGGTGGTGGGCACGTCCGGCAGGGCGCTGGCGCGGCGCGGCGAGCCCACGGCCAGGGCGAGCAGGGTGCCGCCCCTGATCTGGCCGATCACCGGCGCGATGGGCGAGAAGTAATAGTCCACGCGGCCCGACAGCACTTCGCTCACCGCTTCTGCCGAACCCTTGAACGGAATGTTCAGCGCGTCGATCTTCGCGGCCATCTTGAATTTCTCGGCGTTCAGGTGCGTGGCGCTGCCTTGACCGGCGGAGGCGAAGTTCATCTTGCCGGGGTTGGCCTTGGCGTAGGCCAGCAGTGCTGGCAAGGTCTTGATGTTCTTGCTGGGCGCGATCACCAGCACGTTGGGCGTGGAAGAAATGGGCGTGATGCCGGCAAAGTCGACCGTGGTGTCGAAGGACAGCTTGGCGAAGGTGGACGGGCTCACCGTGTGCGACGACGAGTGGATCATGATGGTGTAGCCGTCGGGCGCGGCCGAGGCCACCGCGGCCTGGCCGATGGTGCCGCTGGCACCACCCCGGTTGTCGACCACGATGGGCTGGCCCATGCTCTGGCTCATCTTGTCGGTGATGGAGCGCGCAATGATGTCGGTGGTGCTGCCGGCGGCGAACGGCACGATCACCCGGATGGGCTTGTTCGGATAGGCCTGCTGGGCGGTGGCGGGCATGGTGGCGGCCAGGGCGAACACCGTGAGTGCGGCGGCATGGATCAGTTTCATGTGGGTCTCCAGGTTTTGTGGGTTGGGTGAAAGTTCAGGCGATGCCTTGCAGGCTGCGCCATTGCGGTGAGGCGGCCGACGCGAAGCCGGTGACGTGCAGCGAGGTGAGGTCCAGCAGGCCGTTTCGCACCGCCAGATGGGGGCGGCCCGAGGCGGTTTCGTACAGGCTGGGATGGGCGTCGGCGAAGGCCAGGGCTTCTTCGGGCGGCGCCGTGCCGAAGCCGTCCACGTAGTGGTGGCCGTTGCGCTCGATGTGGCGCACACCCAGGCTGGCCGCGAGCAGGGTGTCTTGCTGCACCGCAAGGCCAGCCTGGCAGGTGAGGTCTTCGCCCGAGAGCAGCAGGCGGGGGTCCTGCGCGATGCGGTGTGCGTTGGCCAGCGAGCGGTAGATGCCCTTGCAGGCCTTGCTCGATATGCCGCTGTAGCCCAGCGTCAGACCTTCTTCAAGTGCGCCGGCATGGTCGTCGGATTCGTCCAGGATCACAGGTACCTCAATGCCCAGCGAGGCAATGGACTCGCGCAGCGCGACCGCCCGGGCCAGCGGTTGCTCCAGCAACAGCGTGCGCTTCACCAGGTCGCTCAAGGCGGGTGTGGCCTTCAGCGCCTGCCAAAAGCGCCCCAGGCTGCCCGCATCGGTGAAGGTTTCGTTCCCGTCCAGCGTGACGCGCCAGTCGCCTCCCGGACGCGCCAGCACTTCGGCAATGCGCGTGAGCCGCTCCACGTCGGCCTCGATCTGGCCGCACAGCTTGAGCTTGAAATGGTGCAGGCCATGGCGCTGGATTGCCGCCTCCAGCGTGGCGGGCAGGCCGTCTTGCGGGTCGGTGCCGGCGTCGTGCTCCGTCAGCCGGTCGGCCAGGCCCACGGTGTGGCGCAGCACCACCTGGGTCGGGCGCACCAGCTCCAGCTGTGCGCTCCACGGGTCGCCCAGCACGCCGGCGCGCAACCCGTCCACCCACGACCGGTTGACCGCGCGCAGGGCTGCGTCGGCCACGGCTTTGTCGAGCAGGGCCGGGCCGAACTGTGCGGCCAGGCGTGGCAATCCGCGTGCTACCGATACGGCGATGGCGTTGTCGCCTGCGGTCTGCGAAAGCGCGTGCGGGCTCATGGTTTCGCGTGAGGCCAGCACCGCTTCCCGGGCGTTGCGCAGCGACTCGCGCAGCTGCTCGAAGTTCTGCTCGTGCGTCAGTGCCGGGTTCTTGTCAAACCATTTGGGCACCATGAGCTCAGCGCTCGCGCCTTCCACGCGGCGGCCGTCCACTTCGGCGAGCACGCGAACAAAGGCTTGAGGGCATTGCGTCACGGTGGCCGCGCCAAAACGGAAAGGCAGGCGCAACGTGACGTGGCGTTGGTGGAGGTGCACCTCGTGGATGCGCAGAGGCACACCGCTCATGACAAGGTCCTCCACAGCCCAAGCACATGGCGGGACGAAAAATCGGCACAACCCAGGCCATCGGGCACGTAGTCGAAGGGTTCCACCGCCACCCAGCCCGCGTAGTGCAGGTCCTTGAGCACCTGCAACACCGGACGCTGGTTGGTCTCGCCCTGGCCGGGGCCGCGACGGTTCTTGTCGTTCAGCTGCACATGGGCGATGTGCCCGCTGGCCAGAAAGCGGCGCAGCACCTCGTGCACCGGCTCGCTTTCGCTGTGGGAGGCGGCGCTCACGTCCAGCATGGTGCGGATGGCGGGCGAGCCAATGCGGTCCACCATGGCGGCGGCCTCGGCCACGGTGTTGATCACCTGGGTCTCGAACGGACCGAGCGGTTCGATGCAGTAGACGACGCCGGCCGCGGCCGCGTGCGGTGCGAGCTCGGCCAGCGCGGCCTCAAAGCGCGCAGTGGCGTCCAGCACGCTCTGGCCCGGCGCCGGGGAGCGCTGTCCAGGCGAGCCGTGCACCAGCACCTGCGCGCCGCAGGCCGCTGCAAAGTCGATCAGGCGGCGCAGCAGGTCGAGCGTGCGTCCATGCAGGGCCGCGTCGGTGCTCACCAGCGACAGGCCCTCGGGCTTCACCAGCAGCCAGTGCAGGCTGGAGATCGCCAGGCCATGGCTGTGTGCCGTGCCACGCACCTGGTGTGCGGTGAGGGTGTCGAGCGTGGTCGGGTCGTTGGTCAGCGTGAAGGGAGCAATCTCCAGCGCGCTGTAGCCCAAGCGCGCCGCTGCCTGGCATTGTTCGCCCAGGCCCATGGGCCGCAGCACCTCGTTGCACAGTGCGAGTTTCATGCGGCGGTCTCGCGTTGTTTTTGCTGGCGGTACAAGCTCCAGAGCTTCCAGCCGATGGTGGCGAAGATCATGGCGGCCACGGTGCCGGCGATGGGGCGCGTGAAGAAGGGGGCGAGGCCACCGTCGGAGAGGATGAGCGCGCGCCGAAGGTTCTTCTCCATCAGGTCGCCCAGCACGATCCCCAGCACCAGCGGTGCCATGGGATAGCCGAAGTGGCGCAGGAAGAAGCCGATCACGCCGAAGGCCAGCATCACGTACACATCGAACAGGCGCCCCGCGATGGCGAAGCTGCCCACAGCGCAGAGCACCAGAATGATCGGCACGATCAGGTGCTGCGGCACCCGCAGCACCTGCACCAGCGCCTTGGTGAGCACCAGGCCATAGATGAGGATGCCGATGGTGGCGAACAGCATCATGGCCACCACGTCGTACACGAACTGCGGGTTCTCCACCATGATCAACGGCCCGGGCTTGATGCCGTGGATGATCATGGCGGCCATCAGCACCGCAGCCGGCGCCGAACCCGGAATGGCCAGCGTGAGCACCGGGATCATGGCGCCGGGCACACAGGCGTTGTCGCCGGTCTCGGCGGCCATCAGGCCTTCCACCGAACCCTTGCCGTACTTTTCTTTTTCCTTGCTTGCGCGCTTGGCAGCGGCATACGACGACCAGGCCGCCACGTCTTCACCCACGCCGGGAACGATGCCCACGCCGGTGCCGATGAGGCCCGAGCGCAGGATGGTGCGCCAGTACTGCGTCACGTCGCGCAGTTTGGGGATGACGGTGTCGAACGCGCTGATCTTCACCGGCAGTTGGCGCTGCCGCATGGCGGTGAGCAGTTCGGCGAAACCAAAGGCACCCACCAGCGCCGGCACGAGCTGAATGCCGCCAGCCAGATCGCGCACGCCGAACGCAAAGCGCTCGAAGCCGTACTGCGGCTCCTGTCCGACAGTGGCCACGAACAGGCCCGCGATGCCCGCGATCCAGCCCTTGAGTGGATCGTCGCCGGTGAGCGTGCCCGCGATGATCACGCCGAACAGCGCGAGCCAGAAGAACTCGTAGGCACCGAACTTCAAGGCCAGACCGCCGAGCACCGGCGTGAAGGTGGCGAGGAAGAACATGCCGATCAGCGTGCCCATGACCGAACCCGTGGTGGCAATGCCCATGGCACGTCCGGCCAGGCCTTGGCGAGCGAGTGCGTAGCCATCCAGGCATGAAGCGGCCGAGGCGGGTGTGCCGGGAATGTTGAGCAGAATGGCCGAGCGTGAGCCTCCGTAGATCGAGCCCACGTAGGTGCAGATGAGGATCAACAGCGCCTCGCTCGGTGGCAGCTTGAGCGTGAGCGTGGTCATGAGCGCCAGTGCCATGGTGGCGGTGAGACCGGGCAGGGCGCCCATGATCACACCGACCAGCGAGGCGAGCAGTGCGTAGGCAATGGCCTCGGGCGTGCTGAAGCGCACGATCGATTCACCGAAAAGGATCAGTCCTTCAAACATGGTGTGGTGTCCAGGGAAATCTCAGGGGAGGCGGACCAGAAAGATCTGCTGGAATACGAAGGTGACAACTGCCGAGGTGAGCACGCCGGCGAGCAGCGCCACCGTGAAGCGGCGCACAGGGGCTTGCTCCGGCGGTGCAAAACTCGCCACGAAAACCGCGACGAACATCCCGGTGGCGAGCCAGAAGGGCACGCGGCCGATGAGCCCGGCGGCGTAGGTCAGCGAGAGCACCAGCATGGTGGCAATGCGCCGGTTGAACAGGGGCGCTGTCGACTCCGAGCCAGCCTCATGGCGGGCGCGGTGCCAGCTGCGCAGCATCAGGATGGTGCCCAGCAGCAGAAGCACACCGCCCAGCATGCCGGGCACGAAGCCCGGCATGGTGTAGAGCTCGGCGCCCATGGACTCGAACCGTTCCATGCTCAGCGAACCCACCAGAATCAACAGGCCAAAGCCCGCCCAGCCCGCGCCGCCCCAGAGGTCGGAGCGGGCGGTTGTTCCACCCTCGGTCATGCGGTGTTCCGTGTGTGTGGGTCAGGGCTTGGGAATGCCCACGGTGTCGGGCGACACCTTGGCCTTGCCGGCGGCCTGCTGCGTCCAGGCGTACGACTGGATGGCCGGGAACACGGCTTTTTGAGCCTCGTCACCCGCCATCGGGGCGAACATGGCGCCACGCGACTGTGCGTACTTTTTGAGTGCCTCGCTCTTGACCATTTCGGTGGCCCAGATCTTGTCCAGTGTTTGTTTCACTTCGGGCGGTGCGGCCTTGGGCACGAAGATGCCGAAGTAGTTGATCGGGTCCTTGAAGCCCGGGATGAACTGCGACAGCGGAGGGATGGTGCCGTAGCCCTCGATCTCGATCGACTTGTCGCCCACCACCGCCAGCGGCCGGATCTTTTTGGCGCGGATCATGTCGGTCTGCTCGGCCGCGAGCTGCGTGGTCACTTGCGTTTCGCCCGAGGCGGCAGCCACGGCGGCAGGCGCACCACCGTCGTAGGTGACGTGCTTGTAGGTGACCCCGGCCACGCGCGCGATCGCCTCGATGGCCGAGTGCCCGCTGGAGTTCACGCCCGCTGTGGCCACCGAGACCGAGCCCGGGTTGGCCTTCATGGCGGCGAGCAGCTCGGTCATGGTCTTGTACGGCGTGTCGGCGTTGACGCCCACCACCGCGATGTGCGCCACGTTCAGGTAGAGGTTCCAGTCGCTGGCCGAGGTGTCGAGCATGCCCAGCACCTTGTAGGTGCCGAGGTCCTTGGCGCCGCCGGCGGTCCAGGTGTAGCCGTCGGCAGGAGCGGCCATGGCGTTCTTGGTGCCCACCGAGCCCGACGCGCCAGGCTGGTTCATGATCACGATCTTCTGGCCCAGGTGCTTCTCCAGCTCGGCAGCCGTCACGCGCGTCACCTGGTCGGTGGAGCCACCCGGTGCCCAGGGCACGATCAACGTGATGGGCCTGTCGGGCTTCCACTGCGCCATGGCGCTGGCCGAGGCCACAGCGAGGAAAGAGGTGATGAGCAGATGGCGGACGGGAAGGGTGGTCATGGTGGGTCTCCTGGATTTAATTCACCGTACGGTTAATAATAAAAACCCCTCTGTCGCGCGTCAACCTGCAAAACCGATCAGTTCATCAGGACATACCCTAGGATCACGTCGCACATGTGGGAGAGCCGTTCGCTGTGCGCCTTGGGTGTCATCAGGTCGCGACCGAAGATGGCCGAGAGCGTGTGGTTGTTGGACAGGTAGAAGTAGGACAGACCTGCGATCGACACATAGAGCTGCAGCGGATCGATTCCGCCGCGAAACGTGCCTTCGGTGCGGCCACGCTCCAGGATTTCACCCAGCGTGGCGATGAGCGGCGAGTTGAGTTGACGCGCCTGCTGCGACTGTTCGAGATGGCGCGCACGGTGCAGGTTGGCGCTGTTGAGCAGGGTGAGGAACTCGGGGTGCTCGAGGTAGTAGTTCCAGGTGAACTCCACCAGCCGGCGCAGCGCGGTGTCGGGTTTGAGGTGCAGCAGGTTGAGCTGGCGTTCCTCCTCGCGGATCTGCCGGTAGGCTTGCTCCAGCACCGCCTGAAACAGCTTTTCCTTGTCTTCGAAGTAGTAGTAGATCAGGCGCTTGTTCAGGCCCGCGCGCTCGGCGATGCGCTCCATGCGTGCGCCGCCCAAACCGTGCTCCGAGAACTCGTCTCGCGCTGCGTTCAGGATGGTATTCTGCGACCGGTCGGCGTCTCTCAGGCGCTCTTCTGCTACCGGTGTGGGTGTGGTGCTCATGCCGGAATAATTCTCCAATTGGTTAATAAAGTCAATCCATGTCCAGCATCGCCGGCCACCTGCTCGTTGAATGCCTGATCGCCCAGGGCGTGACCCACGCCTTCGGTGTACCGGGCGAAAGTTACCTTGCCGTGCTCGATGGCTTTCACGCCCACGCCGAGCGTATCCGCTTCATCACCAACCGGCAGGAAGGCGGGGCCGCCTTCATGGCAGAAGCCCAGGGCAAGCTGACGGGCCGACCGGGCATCTGTTTTGTCACACGCGGGCCGGGCGCGACCAATGCCTCCATCGGCCTGCACACCGCGTTCCAGGACTCCACACCCATGGTGCTTTTCGTGGGCGACGTGGCCAGCGAGGCGCGCGACCGCGAAGCGTTTCAGGAAGTGGACTACCTGTCGTTCTTTGGTCCGTCCACCAAAGGCATGGCCAAGCGCGTGGAGCGCATCGACGACGCGCGCCGAATCCCCGAATATGTGGCGCGCGCCTTCGCCACCGCCATGAACGGCCGGCCCGGCCCGGTGGTGCTGGTGCTGCCCGAAGACATGCTCACGCAGACCGTGGACGCCACGCCCCTGCCGCGCGTGGAGCCGGTGCAGGCCTGGAGCGACCCTGGCTCATTGCGGGAACTGCGCACGCTGCTGCTGGCCAGCGTTCGCCCGCTGGTGATCGCCGGTGGTGGTGGCTGGACGCCGCAGTCGGCCGCAGCGCTGCAGCGCTTCGCTGAAAACTGGCAACTGCCCGTGACCAATGCCTTCCGTTTTCAGGACACCTTCGACAACCACCACGCGCTGTACGCCGGCGACGTGGGCCTGGGCATCAACCCCGCGCTGGCCGCCCGCGTGCGCGAGAGCGACCTGCTGATTGCCATGGGTCCGCGTCTGGGTGAATCCACCACCGGTGGCTACACCTTGATCGAAGCACCGGTGCCGAAACAGAAGCTGGTGCACATCCACGCCAGCCCGGAAGAATTGGGTCGTGTCTACCAGCCCACGCTGGCGATCAACGCCACCATGAATGCCGCCGCCCGCAGTCTGGAGGTGCTCACCGCGCCGCCCACCGTGGCTTGGAACGACTGGGCGCAGGCCTGCCACGCCGACTACCTGGCCAACATCGACCCGGCCAACGGCGGCATCACGCTGCCCGGCACCATCGACATGCCGGCCATCATCCACACCCTGCAGAAACACCTGCCCGCCGATGCAGTGCTGACCAACGGCGCCGGCAACTTCGCCAGCTGGCTGCACCGTTTCTTCCATTACCACGGCTTGGTGAAGGGTCACAAGACACAGCTTGCGCCCACCAACGGCGCCATGGGCTACGGCGTGCCGGCGGGCATCGGCGCGGCCATCCTCACCGGACGCACCGCGTTCACCATCGCGGGCGACGGCGATTTCCTCATGAACGGCCAGGAGCTCGCCACCGCCGTGCAACACGGCGCCAAGAGCATCGTGCTGCTGCTCAACAACAGCAGCTTCGGCACCATCCGCATGCACCAGGAGCGCGAGTATCCGGCGCATGTCAGCGGCTCGGGCCTCTCCAACCCCGACTTCTGCGCACTGGCCCGCGCCTATGGTTATGCAGCCGAGCGGATCACCCACACAGCGGAGTTCGAGCCCGCGCTGCAGCGCGCGCTGGCGGCACCCGGCGGCAGCCTGATCGAGGTGATGATCGATGTGGATGTGATCACCACGCGCGGCACCTTGACCGCCATCCGGGCGCGGGCGCAGGCGGCGGGCTGATCAACCGGCGCGTGGCGGCATCGCCGCCTGGTGAATACATCACAAACACCCAGGCACTTCCATACACCCGCCGAGCACACCACCTGCCTAGACTGGCTCATCCAACCCAAGGAGAGCGACCATGTGGCAAGCAAGCGGTGCAAACAGGGCATCCGAGATTCCCGAACTGGGCAGTGCGCCAGGTCAGTCGCCCATGGGCCGCGCCCACCTGTTGCGTGTGCTCGACGAGGTCGATTACGGCATGCTGATCATCGATGCGCAGGGCACCATCCTTCATGCCAACCACCTGGCCCGCCACGAGCTGGCCAGTGGGCGCATGCTGGTGTCGTATGGCAACTGCCTGCTGGGCAGCAGTGCTGAATTCACCGGCCAGATGCAGGTGGCGATGGAGGCGGCATTTCGTGGCCAGCGCCGGCTGGTGCTGCTGAACAAGGGCGCGCGCGAGCTCTCGATGGCGTTCACACCATTGAGCCACCCGCTGGAAGCCGACCTGCCCACCGTGTTGGTCATGCTCTCGCGCCAGAGCACCTGCGACAACCTGGCGGTGCGCATGTTTGCCCGCACCATTGGCCTGAGCCCGAGCGAAGAGGCGGTGCTCATGGGCCTGTGCCGTGGCCTGGAGATTCCCGAAATCGCGGCCGAACACGGCGTGGCTTCGTCCACCATCCGCAGCCAGATCAAGACGCTGCGCGAGAAGGCCGGCTCGCCCAGCATCCGCCGGCTGCTGCAGCGCATCAACAGCCTGCCACCCGTGGTGCCCGCCTTGCGGATCGTCATGCCCATGCCGCACAATGCTTCGGAGTCAATTCACCCGTGAGCATGGATGCCCATCACACCTTCCGCCTCTCCATTCGCCCATCCCAACCAACACATTGAAGCGCTGGCCGCACAAGGCGTGCAGCGCCGCTACCGCCGCGGCACGCTGCTGATCCAGGAAGGCGAGACCGGCGACACGCTGTATATCGTTCTTCAGGGCCGCCTGCGGGCCTTTCTGTCGGACAACAACGGCCGCGAACTCACGCTGGGGCTGTACGGCCCGCTGGAGTACGTGGGCGAGATGTCCCTCGATGGCGGGCCGCGCTCGGCCAACGTGGAAGCCGCCGAGCCCAGCACCTGCGCGGTGGTGTCGCGCGCCACCTTGCTGGCCTACATCGGTGAGCATCCCGAATTCGCCCTGGAGCTCATGGCCCGCCTCATCCGCCGTGCGCGCCTGGCCACCGAGAGCGCGCGCAGTGTGGCACTCATCGACGTGTACGGCCGGCTCGTCCGCCTGCTCAACAGCCTGGCGCAAATACCGAACGAGCGGGGCGAGCGTGCACTGAAGGAACGCATGACCCACCAGCAGATGGCGCAGCACCTGGCCTGCTCGCGCGAGATGGTGAGCCGCCTGCTGAAAGACCTGGAAACCGGCGGCTACATCGAAGTGCGCGAGCGCTGGGTCTGGCTGCTCAAGACGCTGCCGGCGCGGTGGTGAAGTTCCCGCCCGTTGCGCTCAGGGCTGGTTGATCAGGCGCCGAGCTTCCTGTGGCGCGGCCGAGCTGGTGCCCGCCAACCTCACCACGCTCCCGCTGAGGCTGCCGGCGCCCAGCACGCCCCACAGGGCCGGGTTGTCGTCGCTCGGGGCCAGGGTGTCGGGCACCTTTTTCACACCGGGGCGCTGTGACCGGCTGGCATCCGGGTCGGGCTTGCGCGGTGAGTAGCGTGCGAACTCGCCCGTGAGCGTTGGTTGCCGGCGGATGCCGCCCACGCTCACGGTGTGTTGCCCGGTCGAGAGGCTGTTGAAGGTGCCGCTGCGCCGGATGGGCGTGGGGTTGTCCGGGTGGTCCACGAAGCTGTCGATGTTGCCGCTGGTGTCGTACCACTTGTCTTCAAAGTAGGACTGCCGCGCGCCGGTGTTCTGGCCCAGTGCCACATCGTCGCGCTCCACGTAAGCGTCGAACACCACCGGTTCGGTGCCGGTGTTGGTGAGCGTCACTTGCCATGAGCCAAACGGTGCAGTGACCGCCTTGGGGTGGCGGCTGAACGTGGGTGCCAGCGCGAGCAGGGCGCAGGTGCTGCCGATGCCCAGCGCCGAGTCGTTCGGGAAGATCAGCCCGCACATGGGCAGGCCGTCACCGTCCACCCACACACCCGACTGGCCTTTGTGCAGCGGCGGCAGCGGCTGGGCATGGCCGGGTGGTGTCACGCTGATCTCGACACCCTGCGCACCGTCGGGCAGCCAGATCTCCAGAAAACTCTGGGTGCGGTCGTCGGGCTGCACGCGCCAGTGCAGCGGCAGCGATGCACCGGGCGCGAGCGTGTCGTTGGCGTGGGTGCGGCTCTGGTAGGCGTTGCCCGCGGGCACCGTCACCTGCAGCC
>QBMB01000009.1:15872-19201 GCA_003241965.1 Burkholderiales bacterium
GCACCCGCCCGCCGCAGAGTTCGATCAGTTGGTCCATCGCGGCTTCCAAAATGGAACTGCCATCGTGCGGACCGGCCAGTGTGCCCCAGCTGATGTTCACCACCAGTTGGGCCTGGGGCGTGCAGCGTGCCAGGATGTACATCAGCGCGTCGAGCACGCTCACGTTCATGGCGCCACCGGAGGTGTCGCGCACGTTGGACACATCAAACTGCACCGCGATCACATTGCAGTGGCTGGCTTCGTCGTCCCGAGGTTGCAACAGATTGCCCGAGCCGCAGGCCAGGCTCGTCACGTGGGTGCCGTGGTTGACAGGTTTGCTCAGATCCCAGAGCTGGAGTTCTTTGTACAGCGCTTCTTCGTCCAGCCGGCCATGGTGCGTGTACTCGGCCATGGCAAGGTTGATGGCCCCACCCGAGAGTTCGTGGCCATAGCCCATGTCGCGCGGCCGGGGGCCTGCGCGGGCCGGGTCCAGCGGCGTGCGGCGGTGCGGCTCGTTGCCGGGCCAGTTGCCATCGTCGGTGTCGTCCTGGCGCCAGAAGTGTTTGACCCGTGTGCGGCCTTGGTGGTCGAGGAACACCTGATTGGCCAACGCCAGTCCACCATCGATCACACCGAGCACCTTGCCGCTGAGTCGGCCTTGCGCAATGACGGGGCGGGAACCCGGCGTGCAAGGGTCGTGGATCGGTTGGGTATGGTGGCCCACCGCCAGGCCCAGCTCATAACGCTGGATCAGGCTGCGCAGGTGTGGGTCGGCGCGCAGTCGCTGGAAGAATTTCGGCTTCACATGGGCTGTGCAGAAGCGCAGCGCGGGCAGGTTGAGGTACACGCGTGGAATCTGCAGCCACTTCGTGCTGGAAGCCGCCACCAGCGCGGGGACATCGGCCTGTGCTGTGAGTTCAATGGCGATGGGCAGCCACTTCGGCGGCTTGCCATGCGGTTTCACGCGGTAGCCCGCGAACCGGTCGGCTTCGGCCCAGGCCAGGTAAGGGTCTTGCCCGTCAATGGCGCCCGGCTCGCTCCAGTGAATACCCGTGAATTCGCCGGTGGGTAGCGGCGTCCATGCTGCGCTCATTCGGAATCCCTCCGCACTGCGTTCATGCCCACTCCTTGAGCGCTTCCCCCCAAAGCCAGGCCAGCAGCGGCGCATTGCCCACACCGGTAGAGCCGGCAGATCGCGTGTAGGCGTTGCCACTCGTGTGGTTCATCGACTCGTGCAGGCTGAAGTCCAGCGGTTCGCCGTGAGGGCCTTCAAACAGGCGGCCGTCAAAGCCGCGCTCGTGTACCTTGGTGCCAGTGGCCCGCGCCACCAGGAACTCGGCCAGTGCGGTGCCCAGCACGCGACCGCAGGCGCTGTCCACGGGAAAGTGAACCCCGGCGACCACGCGGTTGGTGGCAATGCGCGCGGCCAAACGTTGCAACTGTTCGTGGTTTTGGGTGCCGTTGGGTGGATTACCCGTACCCGGCACAGCATTCAACAAGGCCTCAAGAAGCGTTGCCACTGCAAACGCTTCGGTGGCGTGGCCACTGGGCCAGCTGCCGTGCCCGGGTGTTTCGATCATGGGCTGGATCTGCGGCGACAGTGCGACCGGGCGCAGCACCGCGAAGATGTGTTTGAAGCGCATTTCGACCTGGACGCACAACATGAACACCAGATCGAGCAACTGCAGGGTCTTCTTGTGGCGGTGCGAGGTGAGCCCGACCACGGACGACCAGAACGCCATGGGGGGCGCCATCTGGGCCATGATTTCCAGAGCGCGGTCACCCCGCAGGTCGGCGTAGGCGGCCACCAGGTCAAGCTGCTTTTTGAACTGCGCCTTGGTGGGGGAGCGAAGCTGCACCAGCGGCTTGCGCTGGATGTTGCTCGCCTGCAGGTTGGCAAACTCCAACATGGCTTCTTTCGGGCCACTTCGCGTCTTGAACAGCAGTCCTTCGACCAGCTCACTGAAGCACGCTTCGACGCGCGGACCATCAGTCCACAGGGCGAGGTTGGCGGGCTTGTCGAAACCGGGTTCCGTGGCGTGCAGGGACGCGCCAACAAATGGGCCCACCACCGCTGCGCGATTCAATATCAGCGCATCTGTGGAGATGAAGCCCGCACTCGCCCCACTGGCCCCGCTTGCACCAGAAGCACCGCTCGCGCCAGATGCCCCACTGGCTCCACTGGCACCGCTGGCTCCGCTGAAATACGACATGGTTGCTCCCTGTTGCGTGGTTGATGAAGTGGGTCAGAGATCAGCTCTCGGGCAAACCGAGTGCCGAGAAGGTGCTGGCGATGCGCTTTCGCAGAGGATTGGGCTTGCCGTACTTCAGGTACTCGGCCAACGTGAGGCGTGGCTGTATCGATCGCAACCAGTCAAACGTCTTGCGAGCTTCAGCCTCCAGGCCGGACTCGTACTGTGCCGTCATCAGGGTGCGCAAGGTGGGGGGGTGAAACCGGTTCTGCTTCAGCGAAGCGCTGCTCTTGGCGATGCATTGCGCCAGATGCCCCGACGCGAGATAGCTGTTGGCCAGCAGCATCTCGAAATAGAACCGCTGCGGATCTAGGGGCGACAACTGCACCGCGGTCTCGGACTCATTGACGGCCGCCTCAGGGTCCCCCCACATGCAGGACCAGAAGCCGCAGTACAGCCAGGCAATCGGATCGTTCGGGTTGTTTTGTGTCGCTTCCTGCAGCAGGCTCCTGGAGGCGGCCACGTCATCGCCGAGGTGGCACATCGCATGCCCCTTGATCGCCATCGCCAGTGAACTGTTTGGCTCGAGGTCGAGCGCCCGGTCGGCGGTGTCGATGGCACGCTGAAAATCCTTGGCAGGCTCTGGTGACATGCCTTGGACCACTTGCATGATGTGCCATTTGGCCAGCCAGGCCCAAGGAGACGCCACGCGCTTGTGGCGCTCGGCCACGGCTTCAAGCAATTGACGGCTGCGGTGCAGATCCCGAGGTGTGGACCGGTGCATCAAGGAAATGCCACCCAGCATCAAGGCATTGCTGTCGAGCTGGGGCAGTGGCAGCACCAGCGTGCGCTGCACCACATCGTTCAGGGTCGCCTGGGCGCAGGCGGCACACAAGGTTTCAAGGAGGACGCTTTGGACCTCCATCAGATCGCGTGTGTCGCCGGTCAGGCGATCGGCCCAAATCACTTCCTCTCGGCGGTTGTCGGTGAGCTCCGCCATGATCACGACCTTGTCGCCGTAAGTCACGTAGCTGCCGCCCAGCACGAAGGTGGCCTCCAGGTGCCGACCGATGTCGCCTGCGCTCGAGGTGCGGCCCCGGAAGGCCGTGGTCGACAGGCGGGAGATCACGCGCAGATCGGGGCTTCGCGCAAGTTGGG
>QBMB01000009.1:19211-21142 GCA_003241965.1 Burkholderiales bacterium
ATGACGCCGTCGGCAATCAGCTCGCCGATGACGAACTGTTCGGCCGCGTGGCTGCGCGTTTCGAAGGGCACCACGGCAATGGAAGGGCGGAAGTCCAGCGCGGCGCCTTCCGGCACCTGGGCGCGGATCGCGCTGGATCCTGCGCTCACCGGATGGATGGCCCAGGTGCGAACCGGTTCAGGCCAATGTTTGAGGTAGTTCTCGCCCCGGTCTTCCACCTCGGCGTCCATGCCCACCACAATGCCGTCGAAGATGCTGGCGGTGATGATGGTCTCGCCCGGCGCAGCCAGATCGGCCACCCGGGCCGCGAGGTTCACCCCGTGGCCATACACGTCGTTTTCATCGGCGTACAAATTGGTGGCATTGAGCCCGGCGCGAAGATGCAGGCGCTGGTTCACCGGCAAGGTGTCGTTGAGCGGGCCAAAGTACCTGTGCAGCGTAAGGGCTGCGCGCACCGCGTCGGTGGGCTGGTCGAACTCCACCAGCATGCCGTCGCCCAGGCTCTTGACCATGCGGCCCTTGCAGTCCGGCAGCACCACACTGGTGGCGTGGTGCACAAAGCCGAGCCACTGGTTCACCACGGCGGCCTCGTTGGCGGCCATCAGCCGCACCGACTCCACCAGATCGATCACCAGCACCACCTTGTGGCGCTGTTGCGGAAGCGGCGGGGTGGTCGCCGCGGTTCCGTCTGCAGCTGAAGCCTGAGGGGTGGATAGGGGGCTGCTGTTCATGCCTGTGGGGGTATGCGGGTTGTTGCAGTTTCTCACACCTGACCCTGAATGCCGCCAGCGTGTTCGCCAAAAACAGCAAAGCCGACTCGCGTCGGCTTTGCTGGAGGAGTCACGCCCGGCAGGGCGTGAAAGCGGGGATCACTTCAGGTGGTCGTTGACCAGCTTGGTCATCTCGAACATGGAGGCCTGGGCCTTCTTGAAGATTTCCTTGAGCTTCGCGTCGGCATTGATCATGCGACGGTTGACCGAGTCCTGAAGCTTGTTCTTTTTGATGTAGTCCCAGATCTTCTTGGTGACTTCGGTGCGCGGCAGCGGGCTTGCACCCACGATGGCGGCCAGGGCGGCGCTGGGAGTCAGTGCCTTCATGAACGCAGCGTTGGGGGTGCGCTTCTTGGCGGGTGCGGCTTTCTTGGCAGGAGCTGCCTTCTTGGCGGGTGCAGCTTTTTTGGCTGGAGCGGCCTTCTTGGCCGGAGCAGCAGCCTTCTTCGCAGGAGCGGCCTTCTTGGCAGGTGCTGCAGCTTTTTTGGCCGGAGCGGCCTTCTTTGCTGGAGCAGCGACCTTCTTGGCCGGGGCCGCTTTTTTAGCGGGAGCTTTTTTCGCAGTTGCCATGGTTGAATTTCCTTCTAGAAGTGGACTTATTCCCAGCGGAAAACGCGCTTTCACACTGGTGTCTCGGATGCTAATGGAGATGCCCATGCAATCCAAGGTGGGCAACGCGGTTTTTTCTGCGTTTTCAGAGGGGGAAAGCGGCTTTTTGGCGGGGAAAACAACACTTCGCGGCGGCGGGAGTCAAGCGGGGCGGGGCTTGCGGGCGCATCTGCTCCAATGCGGCGCTGTTTCCCTCACTGTTCGCACTTCACTTTTCGACTGAAAACGCCATGACCAACACACCCACTTTTGCCACCTGCGATCTGTGCGATGCCCACAAGAACGAAACCTCTGGCGCCTTTCGCGTGCTGCCACCGGTGTTCCGCGATTTCGGAGCGGTGCGGCGTTTTTGCGGGTTGGTGGTCACGGTGAAATGCTTCGAGGACAACACGCTGGTGAAGGCTGCGGTGGACAGCGCAGGCGAAGGCCGCGTGCTGGTGGTGGATGGCGGCGCCTCGCTGCGCCGCGCGCTGCTGGGCGGCAACCTCGGGGCTGCGGCTGCGCGCAACGGCTGGGCGGGTGTGGTGATCGATGGCTGTGTGCGCGACGTGG
>QBMB01000009.1:21152-27978 GCA_003241965.1 Burkholderiales bacterium
CATCCGCGCGCTGGCTTGCATGCCGCTGCCCACCGAGAAACGCAGCGAAGGCCAGCGTGATGTGGCGGTGCAGATTCAGGGCGTGTGGGTGAAGCCGGGCGACTGGCTCTACGCTGACGAAGACGGCATCGTGATTGCCGACCACGCGTTGGCCTAAGCTGTGATGCCCTTGTAGAGCATGTAGGCCGCGAGCATGTAGAGCAAGCCGGCGAACACGCGCTTGAGCGACTTCACCGGCAGCGCATGCGCCGCTTTCACGCCCAGTGGCGCCATCAGCACGCTCACGCAGGCGATCACGATCAGCGCGGGCAGGTAGATGTAGCCCACCGACCCGGCTGGGAGGTCCTGCACGTTCTGGCCGGCGATCACGTAACCCACCGCATTGGCCAGCGCAATCGGAAAGCCAAGCGCGGCGCTGGTGGCCACGGCGCTGTGGATGGCGACGTTGCACCAGGTCATGAAAGGCACGCTCACGAAGCCACCACCAGCACCCACCAGACCCGAAAGGAACCCAATGACGCCGCCCGCACCCAGCAAACCAGGTGTGCCCGGGATGGTGCGCGTGGCCTTGGGTTTTTTGTCCATCAGCATCTGGGTGGCCGAGAAGCTCACGAAGCCGGCGAAGAAGAGGGCGAGCCAGCTGCCCTTGAGCAGGGCGAAGACACCCAGGCTGGCAATCATGGAACCCAGCACGATGCCGGGCGCCAAACCTTTGACGATGTCCCAGCGCACGGCTCCGTGCTTGTGGTGCGCACGCACGCTGGAAACGGAGGTGAAGATGATGGTGGCCATCGACGTGGCGATGGCCATTTTGACGGCGAGGTCGGACTCCACACCCTGGGCCGAGAGGATGAAGGTGATGAAGGGCACCATGAGCATGCCACCACCGATTCCCAACAAGCCGGCCAGAAAACCGGTACCCAGGCCGAGCACGGCCAACTCAAAAACCAACAGGGGACTCAAAGGCATGAAAGGTGTCTGCAAGTGCAGCCGGACCGGCATCCTGAACCTGGGTTCAGGTGGGCAAGGGCAGCGAGGCTTCGGGATCGTCTGACGCGAGACGCTCACGCCAGCCACGCAATGTACCAAGCCCGGGCTCTAAGAGCATTGGATCAAGGAAATATAAAGCCCGGCACGCACTGCAGACAGGGAAATTGTAGGTGTTGCACGAGGCCCGTGCGGGGCTGTCGGAAAAGAAAAGGGAGCGCAGTGACGGACGGTGTCAGAGCAGCCGACCGTCCTTGTCCAGCGTCTGGTCGAGGCGGCGCATGAGTTCGTCAATGCGGGCCTGGGTTTGTGGGTCCAGCGGCTCGTGGTCGAAAGCGCCACCGGCCTCGGCAAATGCACTGTTGTCGGCCTGACCGAAAGACGAGGCCTGAAAACTCTCGGCCTCTTTTTGTGAGAGTTCGAACGCGAGATTGAGCGAAGCCAGCACGGCGATGCGGTCGCGGGCCTTCACCTTGCCCGCATCGCGGATGCGGCACATGGCGGTGTCCACGCGTTCCACCGCATCGAGCAGCGAGGACTCGCCACCGGGTGGGCACGAGAGCAGATAGCTCTGGCCCATGATCTGAACCTCGATCTGTTTGCTGCCGGGCTTGTTCACGAATGGTCCTTGTGGGTGTCGGACGGCGTCCGGGCGGGGTCGACCTGGCTCGGTGCCAGGCGTTCCAGCAGTGCATCGATGCGCGCGCGCGCCGCCATCAAGCGGGATTTGAGCGAGTCGCGCTCCGCCTGCAACGCATGCACCTGCTCGATCAGCAAGGCGTTGGTGCGCTGCAGCTCCTCATGCCGCAACAGCAGGCGTTCGACACGCTCGGTGATCTGGTCAATGTGCTTGGGATCGGCCATGGTGGGGACTCGCAGTTTTCGCATTGTAGGGTTGCCCCAGCCCGGTGCCGCTTAGAATGCCGCCTGTTGGTGCTCGCGGTGTGGTTCACACGCCGCAGTTCAACGGGAAGCAGGAGGGCGAGTCCACAAGGATGAACCTAACCTGCGCTGCCCCCGCAACGGTAAGCAGACGAGAGACCTGACGCAGATCGGGCCATTCCGCTTTCATCACGCAGCCACTGGACGACACCTGTTGTTGTCTGGGAAGGCGATGAAGGTTGTTCTGTCAGCCCGGATACCGGCCAACAAGGTGGTGGTGCGTCTGGCAACAGGCGCGCTGCCGTGACGCTCAGGCACCGTCGGGGAAGGCGGTGAGGGCTTTGTCTCTTGTTCATCATCATGAAAAATTGCATCTTGCGCGCGCCTTTGGCCGCGTTGCCGCTGGCCGTTCTGGTCGCTTTCCCTTCCCACGCCCAAACCGTCGCTTCGAGCTTGCCCGAGACCGTGGTCACCGCCACGCGCTTCAACGAAACCTTGGCCTCGCTGCCGATGGGGGTGAGCGTGATCACGGCCGACCAGATCCGTGCATCGGGCGCCACCACCGTCAATGAGGCGGTGATGAAACTGCTGGGTGTGCCTGGTCGGCAGGACTCCTATGGCGGCGGTGACTACACGCTGGACCTGCGCGGCTTTGGTGCCACCGCCGACAGCAATCAGGTGGTGGTGCTCGACGGCGTGCGCCTCAACGAGGCCGATCTCGGCGGCACGCGGCTGGCAGGCATTCCGATCGATGCGGTCGAGCGCATCGAGGTGCTGCGCGGCAGCGGCTCGGTGTTGTACGGCGAAGGCGCCACCGGCGGCGTGATCGTGATCACCACCAAGGCGGGTAACGGTTCGGCGCGCCGCAACAGCGCAACGCTGTACGGCGCTGTGGGCAGCAATGCCTTGCGGGAACTGCGCGCCAACGCCACCGTGGCCAGTGGTGGTTTCTCGCTGGACCTGCACGGCCAGCGCCGCGAGACGGACAACCACCGCGACAACTTCCGTTCGGAAACCGATGGTGCCGGGCTCTCGGCCCAATGGTCCAACGACACCCTGCGGCTGGGCGTGCGCCACGCACGCGACGCGCTGGACACCGGTCTGCCTGGTTCGCTGACCGCAGCGCAGTACGCAGCGAACCCGCGCCAGACCACCAGCCCGACCGACCGCGCCAGCATTCGCAACGAGCGCAGTGGTGTGTTTGCAGAAGCCATGCTGGGCAACTGGCAGCTCGGAGTGGACGCGGGTTCGCGCGACAAGTCGCTGACGAGTGTTCGTCCAGGCTCCGTGTATGCCTACGACGTCGAGGCACAGCAGCTGGCCCTCAAGGCGCGTCACTCCAGCCAATGGGGCTCTGCGCGCAACACGCTGGTGATCGGGCACGATCGTGGTGAATGGGATCGGGAGGTGTTCGGTGCGTTTGGCTCGGTGGCCAACCAGACCACGCGTGGCTGGTACTTCAAGGACGATGTGACGCTGGCCAGCGGCACCCGCCTGTCCGCCGGCGTTCGCACGGAGAAGCTCGACAAGAACGTTGACGACGGCTTTGCACCGGTCAACCTGTCGGATCGCGAGACCGCTTGGGAACTGGGTGTGAGCCAGCCGCTGAACACGGCGACAACAGCATGGGCACGCGTGGGCAACAGCTTCCGGCTGGCCAATGTGGACGAATTCAGTTTCACCAATCCGGCGGTTGTGATCCGTCCACAGACCTCCCGCGACCTTGAAACCGGGTTGCGCTGGGCACAAGGCGCGTACAAGCTGGAAGCACGCCTGTACCGCAGCAACCTCACCGACGAGATCGGTTACGACCGCAATGCACCGGGCCCGTTTGGTCTGGGGGCCAACATCAACTTCGATCCGACCCGCCGCCAGGGCTTGGAGGTCGATGGTGACTGGAAGCTGAGCAGCACGCTGTCGCTGGGGGCTCGCGTGGCTTTGCGGCGCTCGACTTTCCGCGAAGGTCCCTACAGCGGCAAAGACGTGCCGCTCGCACCGCGTCGCACGCTGGCACTGCGGGCCGACTGGGTGCCCATGGCCCAGCACCGCGTCAGTGCCGGGGTGAACTTCGTCGGTTCACAGCATCCCGATTTCGCCAATGTCTGCCGCATGCCCGCGTACACCACGGCCGATGCGCGCTACGCCGTGCAGGTGAAAAACATGGAGCTGTCGTTCGGTGTGAACAACCTGTTCGATCGCGACTTCTACACCCAGGCTTTCGGTTGCGCCAGCGGGCAGACCACGTCGATCTACCCGGAAGCCGGCCGCACCTTCACCGCCGCCTTGCGCGTGTCGTTCTGACGCTGACATGAACACCACCCTGGGCCCGCAGCGCATCGTCTGCCTCACCGAAGAGACCACCGAGTGGCTTTACCTGCTGGGGCAGGAGAGCCGCATTGTCGGTATCTCGGGCTACACGGTGCGCCCGCGCCGGGCGCGCGAAGAAAAGCCCAAGGTGAGCGCCTTCCTCACCGCGAAGATCGACAAGATCCTGGCGCTGCAGCCGGACTGTGTGTTCGGCTTCTCCGATCTGCAGGCCGACATTGCGGCGCTGCTGATCCGTGCCGGTGTGCAGGTCACGGTGTTCAACCAGCGCAGCGTGGACGAGATCCATTCGATGCTGTTCCAGGTGGCGGCCATGGTGGGCTGTGCCGAGGCGGGCCTGGCCTGGATCGAGGCGAACCGCGTGCAGCTCGACGGCATTCGCGAAGCGGTGAAAACGCTGCAGGCGCTGGGAAAACGCCGCCCGCGTGTGTTTTTTGAAGAGTGGGACGAGCCCCACATCAGCGGCATCCGCTGGGTGTCGGAGCTGCTGGGCATCGCCGGCGGTGACGACTGTTTTCCCGAACTGGCCACGCAGTCGCTGGGCAAGAACCGCATCATTGCGGAGGGTGCCGAAATCGTGCGCCGCAACCCCGACATCATCATCGGCTCCTGGTGCGGCAAGAAATTCCGGCCCGAGAAGGTGGCGGCGCGTGCGGGCTGGCAGGACGTGGCGGCCGTGAAGACTGGCCAGTTGTTCGAGATCAAGTCGGCCGACATCCTGCAGCCCGGTCCGGCTGCACTCACCGATGGCGTGGCGCAGATGCACCGCATCGTCACCACCTGGATGCAGTCCCATGGTTGACATCGCGCGAAGCGAGTTCATTCTGGGTGGCCAGAAGAGTGGCAAGTCGCGCCGCGCCGAGCTGCTGGCGCGGCACTGGCTGGACGCGAGCATGGCGCACCGCGCGGTGTTGATCGCCACCGGTCAGGCCTGGGACGACGAGATGCGCGAGCGCATTGCACGCCACCAGCGCGATCGTGTGGTGCGCGTGCCCGGCATGGTCACGGTCGAAGAACCGCTGGCGCTGGCCGAAGTGCTTCAGAAGCACAGCTCGTTGCACACCTTGGTGGTGGTGGACTGCCTCACGCTGTGGCTGACGAATCTGCTCATGCCGGCGCAAGGTGAGCCGGTCGAGGCGCAAGCGCCGACGATGGCGCTGTGCCGTGCGATCGAACAGGCCCAGGGCCCGGTGGTGCTGGTGAGCAACGAAATCGGCCTGGGCGTGATTCCGTTGGGGCGCGAAGTGCGCGCCTTCGTGGATGCACTGGGCATCCTGAACCAGTCCGTGGCGGGGGTCTGCGCTCGCGTCACGCTCATGGCCGCCGGTCTGCCGTTGAGCTTGAAGGATTCCGCATGAAGCGCCTTTTCACAGGTCGTTGGTTTTGCGCAGCCGCGCTGCTGGTCTGGATGGGTGCGCTGCAGGCCGCCGGCATCCAGGTCACCGACGACCGTGGCGTGACGGTGACGCTCGCGCAGTCGCCCCAGCGCATCGTTTCGCTGCTGCCTTCGCTCACCGAAACGGTGTGTGAGCTCGGCCGGTGCGAGCGGCTGGTGGGCGTGGATCGTTATTCCAACCACCCGGCCTCGGTGCGCGGCTTGCCCAAGACCGGTGGTGGCATCGACCCCAACATCGAGGCCATCGTGGCGCTCAAGCCCGACGTGGTGCTCATGGCCACATCGTCGCGCGGTGTGCAGCGCCTGGAGTCGTTGGGCCTCAAGGTGCTGGCCATGGAGCCCAAGAGCTCGGCCGACGCGCAGCGTGTCATGGGCAAGCTGGGCCAGTTGCTGGAAGTGCCTGATGCCGATCGCATCTGGCGCGCCATCGACGCGGGCGTGGTGGCAGCGGCGCAGTCGCTGCCACCCTCAGCGCGTTCACTGCGTGTGTATTTCGAGGTCAGCACCGGTGGTTATGCGGCGGGCACGCAGTCGTTCATTGGCGAGATGATGGCGCGCCTGGGTGTGCAGAACATCGTCACGCCCGACCTCGGTCCGTTCCCGCGCATCAACCCCGAATACGTGGTGCGCGCCAACCCGGACCTCATCATGATCGGCTCGCGCAACGTGCAGGGCATGGAGCAGCGCCCCGGCTGGTCGCGCATGCGCGCCCTGCGCGAGCAACGCGTGTGCGTCTTCACCGAAGCCGAGTCCGACGTGCTGGTGCGCCCGGGTCCGCGCATGGCCGAAGCTGCGCGGGTGATGGCGCGCTGCATCACAGAAAAAGGAAAGCAGTGAGCGGTGCACGCCACAGCCGGTGGCTCGCCGGCGCCCTGCTGCTGACAGCGGTGGCCGTGCTGATGTTGGGTGCCGGTGTAGGCAGCACGGGCTTTGACAGCGTGCTGAAGGCACGAACCGACCCGGTGGCCTGGCAGATCCTGTGGGAAATACGGCTGCCGCGCACGCTGGGCGCGTGGGTGGCGGGCGGTCTGCTCGGCCTGGCCGGCGCGGTGGCGCAGGGCCTGTTTCGCAACCCGCTTGCCGATCCGTATTTGCTGGGCAGCGCCTCGGGCGCTGCGCTGGGCGTGGCGCTGGCGCTGGCCTTGTTCGGCGCCTCGCCGTTCGCCACCCAGTGGCTGGTGCGCCTGGGCCTGACCGGCGCGGCCTTTGCCGGCGCCGTGATCGGTGTGGTGCTCA
>QBMB01000009.1:27988-79893 GCA_003241965.1 Burkholderiales bacterium
GCTCACACTGGCGTTGGCCAAAGGCGTGCAGCACACATTGCGCCTGCTGCTCGCTGGCGTGATCGTGGGCGTGGTGCTGGGCGCCGGGCGCGATCTGGTGACCATCGCCTCGCCCGACACCTTGCAGGCCATGCAGGGCTTCATGTTGGGGAGCACCGGTTTTGTGGGCTGGGCCGCGTGCGGCGTCATGGCGGCGATGCTGCTGGTGGCTGTGGTGGTGGCGGCATCTCTGGGGCGTGTGCTCGATGGCCTGGCCTTGGGTGAGGCCACGGCGCTGAGCCTGGGATTGCCGCTGGGCGCAGTGCGCGGTGTGTTGGTGGCGGTGCTGGCGCTGGCCACCGGCGCGGCCGTGGCACAGACCGGCTTGATCGCCTTCGTGGGCCTGGCCGCGCCGCACCTGGTGCGCTCCATCGTCAAGACCACGCACGGCCGGCTGGTGGTGCTCAGCGCGCTCATGGGTGGCCTGCTGCTGATGGCCGCCGACGTGCTGGCGCGCTGGATCATCGCGCCGCAAGAGCTGCCGGTGGGCGTGCTCACGGCGGTGCTGGGCGGCAGTTATCTGCTGTGGCTGATGCACCGGCGTCGCCGGCCGGGAGGCTTTCTGTGAGCGCCGCCCGGCCGCCCGAAGGCGCTCGTGCCGAAGTGCGCAGCACGGAGGCATTGCGAATGACCGCCGCGCTGCAAGCCCTCGGGGTCGGTGTGGCGCTGGGTGGCACACCCGTGCTGCACAGCATCGACGTGGCCTTGCCCGCCGCGCGCTGGACCAGCATCGTCGGTCCCAACGGCGCTGGCAAATCGACCCTGCTCAAGGCGCTCGCCGGCCTGCTGCCGCACAGCGGCCAGGTGCAGCTGCTGGAGCGCCCGATGGCGCAATGGCGCGGCCGTGAACGCGCGCGCTGCCTGGCCTGGCTTGGGCAGGGCGAGCAGGGCGCGGACGACCTCAGCGTGTGGGACGTGGCCATGCTCGGGCGTCTGCCGCACCAGCCCTGGCTGGCCGCGCCCTCCGGGGCCGACCGTGTTGCGGTGGAGCAAGCACTGCGCGCCACCCAGGCCTGGGACTGGCGCGAACGCCCGCTGGGCGCCCTCTCGGGCGGCGAGCGCCAGCGTGTGCTGCTGGCGCGCCTGCTGGCCGTGCAGGCCGAGGTGATGCTGATGGACGAACCCCTGGCCAACCTGGACCCACCGCACCAGGCCGACTGGCTGCTGCTGGTGCGCGAACTGGTGGCGCAAGGCAAGACGGTGGTGAGTGTGTTGCACGAGATCGGCATGGCGCTGCACGCCGACCAGATGGTGGTGATGGCCCAGGGCCGGGTGGTTCATCAGGGTGCTTGCGACGACTCGACCACCCACCTGGCGATCGAGGAGGTCTTTGACCACCGCGTCGCGATCCATCCCCTGGGCGACCAGTGGGTCGCGCTGCCCCGTTGAACTGTTTTTGATTGGAGACTGCTCATGCAGATCGAAGCCCCACCCATTGACAAACACTACGAAAAACCCGAGGGCGAGCGCCGTGGCCTGCTCATCGTGCACACCGGCGACGGTAAAGGCAAAAGCACGGCGGCTTTCGGACTTGCCTTGCGGGCATTCGGTCGCACCCATGTGCACGGCAAGCTGGTGAAGATCTTTCAGTTCATGAAAGTCCCCAGCGCCCGTTTTGGAGAGCACCGCATCTTCGAGCAACTCGGTTTGCCGATCGAGGGGTTGGGCGACGGCTTCAGCTGGAAGAGCCAGGACCTGGAGCACTCAGCGCAGTTGGCCCGCGACGGATGGCTGAAGGCGCGCGCGGCCATCCTGGGTGGTGAATACTTCATGGTCACGCTCGACGAGCTGACCTACCCGCTGATCTACGGCTGGCTGCCACTCGACGACGTGTTGCAGACGCTGCGCGAACGCCCGCGCCATGTGCACGTGGTCATCACGGGGCGGCGCTGCCCGCCCGAGATCATCGAGCTGGCCGACACCGTGACCGAAATGACCTTGGTGAAACACGCGTTCAAGGCGGGCATTCCCGCCCAGCGCGGCATTGAAGACTGACCCTGTTCCCGAAAGAAGAGAACCATGACCACGACCACCCTGAATGAACAACCCGTGCGCCTTGTGCCACGTCCTGCCGCCTCGGCAGCCACCACCGAACGCTGGTCGGTGGACGACGTGGCCTCGCTGTTTGACTTGCCGTTTTCCGAACTGATCTTCCGCGCGCAAACCGTGCACCGCGAGCACTTCGACCCCACCGAGGTCGAGCTCGCCACGCTGCTGTCGGTGAAGACCGGCGGTTGTCCTGAAGACTGCGGCTACTGCCCGCAGTCGGTGCATTTCGACACCGGTCTTGAAGCCGGCAAATTGATGGGCGTGGCCGCCGTGCGCGAAGCCGCGCAGCGCGCCAAACAAGCCGGTGCCACCCGTTTCTGCATGGGTGCTGCCTGGCGCGCGCCCAAAGACCGCGACGTGGAGGCCGTGGCCGAACTCGTGCGCGCCGTGAAGGAAGAAGGCCTGGAAGCCTGCGCCACGTTGGGCATGCTCAATGAAGGCCATGCCGAAACCCTGCGCGACGCCGGTCTGGACTACTACAACCACAACCTGGACAGCGCGCCCGACTTCTACGGCGAGATCATCACCACGCGCGATTACCAGGACCGCCTGGACACGCTGGAGCGCGTGCGCGGCGCGGGCGTGAAGGTTTGCTGCGGCGGCATCGTGGGCATGGGTGAATCGCGCCGCCAGCGTGCCGCGCTCGTGGCCCAGCTGGCCAACCTCGCGCCCGACTACCCCGAATCGGTGCCCATCAACAACCTGGTGAAGGTGCAGGGCACGCCGCTGGCCGACCAGCCCGACCTGGACCCGCTGGAATTCGTGCGCACCATTGCGGTGGCGCGCATCACCATGCCGCGCGCCCGCGTGCGCCTCTCGGCCGGGCGCCAGCAGATGAGCGAGGCGGTGCAGGCCCTGTGTTTCCTGGGCGGCGCCAACTCCATCTTTTATGGCGAGAAGCTGCTCACCACCGGCAACCCCGACGTGGCGGCCGACATGAATCTGCTCGCCAAGCTGGGCATGCAGGCGCGCCGCGCCTGATCCCCATGTGGTCCACGCTGCCCCCGCCGGAGATCGCCGCGCCGCTGGCGGTGCTGGTGGCGCTGGCGCTGGACCGTGCATTGGGCGAGCCGCCCGCGCGGTGGCACCCGGTGGTGGGCATGGGGCGCTACCTGTCGTTCATGGGTGAGCGCATCGCGCCGGCGGCAGGCGCTGAAGCGCAGGCCGCGCGTGCCTTCGTTCAGGGCGCGTTGGCTTGGTGTTTCGGCGCTGTGCTGGTGGTGGCCGTGGTCGCATTGCTGGTAGCCGCTACGGCCGGCTGGGCCTGGTGGGTGCAGGCGCTGGTGCTGGGCCTGCTGCTCAAGCCGCTGCTGGCCTGGCGCATGTTGCGCGACGAGGTGCAGGCGGTCGAGGCGGCGCTGGGGGAGTCGCTGCCGGCAGGGCGTGCGCGCCTGGCCTGGCTGGTGAGCCGCGACGTGTCCACACTGGACGCTGCGCAGGTGCGCGAGAGCGCCATCGAGTCGCTGGCCGAGAACCTCAACGACTCGGTGGTCGCGCCGTTGTTCTGGTTCGTCATCGCCGGCTTGCCCGGCGCTGCGATCTACCGTTTTGCCAACACCGCCGACGCCATGTGGGGTTACCGCGGCGAACGCAACGGACGCGACTGGACTTGGGCCGGCAAGTGGGCCGCACGCGCCGACGACGTGTTGTCGTGGCTGCCTGCCCGCATCACCGGCGCCCTGCTCGGCCTGCTCGGCGCGGCGCGCGGCCTGCACACGCTGCGCGCTCAGGCGCGGCGCACTCCCTCGCCCAACAGCGGTTGGCCCATGGCGGCCATGGCGTTGGCGCTCGATGTTCGGCTGGGCAAGCCCGGCGTGTACGAACTGCATGGCGCAGGCCGCAGCCCGCAGGCCGCCGACACGGCGCAGGCGCTTCAACTGGCCGGGCGTGTGGTGCAGGCGCTGGCCTGCGCGGCGTTGCTGTGGGCTGGGCTTGCGTGGAGCGCTTTGCCATGACCATCACTCACGGTGGCCCCGACGCCCTGGGCGTGCCCGCCTGGGATTTCTCGACCAACGCCAACGCCTGCGGCCCCTGCCCGACTGCGCTGACCGCGGTGCAGCAGGCTGACGCGCGCCACTACCCCGACCCGGCCTACACAGCCCTGCGCGAATCGCTGGCGGCCTTCCACGCGGTGGACGCGGCGCGCATCGTGTTGGCGGGAAGTGCGAGCGAATTCATTCACCGCTTCACCGCCTGGGTGGCGCGCGAGGGTGGCCAGCAGGTGTGGTTGCCAGCGTTGGCCTATGGCGACTGCACACAAGCCGCGCAGGCCTGGCGCCTGGCGCGCACACCCGATCCCGCGCGGGCGCAACTGGCCTGGTTGTGCGAACCCTCCAGCCCGTTGGGCCAAGCCGAGGTGTTGGCGTGCACGGTCGCAGACACGGCTTTGCACACTGTGCTGGACCGCGCCTACGAACCCCTGCGCCTGAGCGGGCGCAGCAGCCTGGACCCGTCCGCGCTGCTGCGGGTGTGGCAACTCTGGAGCCCCAACAAGGCCATGGGGTTGACGGGGGTGCGCGGCGCGTATGCCATCGCGCCGCTGGGCGCCGTGGCCCAGGCTCGTGCGCTGGACGCGCTGGCGCCTTCGTGGCTGCTGGGCGCGCACGCCGTGGCACTGCTGGGCGCTTGGGTGATGCCGGTGGCTCAAGACTGGCTGGCGCAGAGCCTCGTCGCCTTGAGCGTTTGGAAAACCCAACAGCAGGCGTTGCTGGATGGGCTGGGCTGGAGCGTGTTGCCGAGCGATGCCAACTACTTCTGTGCCGCGCCGCCGCGCCCCGTGGATGCCTTTGCGCTGCGGGCGGCCGGCATCAAGCTGCGCGACACCACCTCTTTCGGCCTGCCCGGCCACTGGCGCCTGGGTGTGCTGCCGCAGCAGGCGCAGGCAGCCCTGCGCGTTGTGCTGATGGCGCAGCGCGAGCGTGTGGAATGACGGCGCGCTGCGTGATGGTGCTGGGCACAACCAGCGGCGCGGGCAAGAGCTGGCTCACCACCGCGCTGTGCCGGCACTACGCCAGACAAGGACTCAAGGTCGCTCCGTTCAAGGCGCAAAACATGAGCAACAACGCTCGGGTTGTGGCCGGTGGCGAGATCGGCAGCGCCCAATACTTTCAGTCGCTCGCGGCACAGTCCGAACCCGAAGTCCGCATGAACCCGCTGCTGCTCAAGCCCGAGGCCGACACGCGCAGCCAGGTGGTGCTGATGGGGCAGGTGAACGAAGCGCTGTCCAACATGCCGTGGCGTGGCCGCAGTCTGCACGTGTGGCCGCAGATCGCCGCCGCGCTGGACGCGCTGCGCGAGGAGAACGACGTGGTGGTGATCGAAGGCGCAGGCTCGCCGGCCGAGATCAACCTGCACACCAGCGACATCGTGAACATGCGCGTGGCGCTGCACGCGAACGCGCGCTGCCTGCTCGTGACCGATATTGATCGTGGCGGCGCCTTTGCCCACCTCTACGGCACCTGGGCACTGCTGCCTGCCGAGGAGCGCGCGCTCATCCACGGCTTCGTGCTCAACAAGTTCCGCGGCGACGCCGGCCTGCTGGCGCCCGCGCCGCAGATGCTGCAGGACCTCACCGGCGTGCCCACGGTGGCCACGCTCCCAATGTGGTGGCAGCACGGCTTGCCGGAAGAGGATGGCGTGTTCGACGACCGCGCACGCGCCTCGGGCGCCGTGAGCAAGACGGTGGCGGTGATCGCCTACCCGCGCATCAGCAACCTCGACGAGTTCCAGCCACTCAAGAACGTGCCCGGCGTGCGCCTGGTCTGGGCGCGCGCGCCGGCCGACTGCGCGGGCGCCGACTGGATCGTGCTGCCCGGGAGCAAGGCCACCGCGGCCGATCTGGCCTGGCTGCGCACCCAGGGCCTGGACCGTGCCATTGCCGCGCACGCCGCGCAGGGCGGGGCGGTGCTGGGTGTGTGCGGCGGGCTGCAGATGCTGGGCGAGGCGCTGATCGACACCCACGGCATCGATGGGAACGCACCCGGCCTGGGTTTGCTGCCGTTGGTGACGCAGTTCGATCTGCAGAAAACTGTGCGCCACACACACACCACGTTCGGCGAGCTGCACGGTGCGTGGTCTGCGCTCTCGGGCGTGACCGCTGCGGGCTACGAAATCCACCACGGCCAGACTGCGCAACACCCTGCCATGGCAGCGGGTGGCGATATGGCGCGCGAGGTGTTGCCCGAGGGTCTGGGCTGGCAGAACGCAGCGGGCAACGTGCTCGGTGTTTACCTGCACGGCCTGTTCGAAGACCCGCGCGTGCTGCATGCGCTCTTTGGCGCCACCGCACCCACGCTGGAGACCGTGTTCAACGGCCTGGCCGATTTCATCGAAACCCACTTCGAGCCCGGCGTGCTCGAACAACTCATCGCAACCCGACCATGAACATCCCCGACATCACCCAACCCGAACTCGCGCAAACCCTGCAGCGCGCGCTGGACAACAAAACCAAACCGCTGGGCTCGCTCGGGCGGCTCGAAGCGCTGGCGCAGCGCATCGGCCTGATCCTGGGCACGGCGCAGCCGCTGCTGCAGGCGCCGCAGATGCTGGTGTGCGCGGGCGACCACGGCCTGGCCGCGCGCGGTGTGTCGGCCTACCCGAGCGACGTGACCTGGCAGATGGTGGAGAACTTCCTGGCCGGCGGCGCGGCGGTGAGCGTGCTGGCGCGCCAGCACGGTATCGGCCTCACGGTGGTGGACTGCGGCGTGAAGCACGACTTCGCCGAGCGGTCGGGTTTGTTGGTCCGCAAGATCGCACACGGCACGGCCGACGCGCTCGAAGGCCCGGCCATGAGCGCAGCGCAGTGCGCGCAGGCCATGGCCAACGGCCGCGAGGTGTTGAAGGGCCTGCCCGGCAACGCCTTGCTGCTCGGCGAAATGGGCATCGGCAACACCTCGGCCGCGTCGATGCTGCTGGCGCGCCTGGGTGGGCTGGACGTGGCAGAGGTCACTGGTGCCGGCACCGGCCTGGACGCCGCAGCGGTGCAACGCAAGATCGGCATCCTGCGCGAGGTGCTGGCTCGCCATGCGGCGGCAACGGCACCGCTGGACGCGCTCGCGGCCTTCGGCGGTTTCGAGATCGCCACGCTGGTGGGTGGTGTGCTGCAAGCCTCTGAAGAGCGCCGCGTGATCGTGGTCGACGGCTTCATCGCCACCTCGGCCGTGCTGGTGGCCGCGCACCTGGCGCCCTGTGTGTTGCAACGCTGCGTGTTCGCCCACCGCTCGGGTGAGCGCGGCCATGCGCTCATGCTCGCGCACCTCAAGGCCGAGCCGCTGCTGGACCTGGGCATGCGCCTGGGCGAAGGCTCGGGCGCGGCGCTGGCCTGGCCGCTGCTGGTGAGCGCGTGTACGCTGCTGCGCGAGATGGCGAGTTTCGAGGCGGCCGGTGTGTCGCGCAGCGACGAGGTCACTCCCGAGCGCGCATGACGCAATTCGCCCGTCATTTCCTGCTGGCCTTGCAATTCTTCACCCGCATCCCGGTGACGGGACGGCTGGCCGATTGGGTGGGCTTCAGCCCGGCCATGCTGCGTGCCAGTGCCGCGCATTTCCCCGGGGTGGGCTGGATCGTGGGTGCTCTCACGGCGGCGGTGTTGTGGGGCCTGCTGCTGGTGTTGCCGGCGGTGCCTGCTGCGCCCTGGGTGGCGGCGGTCGCGAGCACCGTGTTCGGCGTGTTGCTCACCGGCGCCTTTCACGAAGACGGGCTGGCCGATCTGGCCGACGGGCTGGGCGGCAGCATGGACCGCACCCGCGCGCTGGAGATCATGAAGGACTCGCGCATCGGCAGCTATGGCGCGATCGCGCTGGTGCTGGCGGTGCTGGCCAAGGTGGCGCTGCTGGCCTTGCTGGCACAGGTGGATGCATGGCTTGCGGTGGTGGCGCTGTTCGCCGCGCACGTCACCTCGCGCACCGTGCCACTCTTCGTGATCCGTACGCTGGCGCATGTGGGCGACACACCGCAATCGAAAAGTAAACCGCTGGCCGAGAGCATCGGCAACGCGGGTTTGGCCGCGGGCTTGCTGTGGTGGGCGCTGGCCATGGCGCTGGTGGTGTGGCTCCTTCCCGCTGCGCCGTGGGCGCAGGCCGTGCTCGGCGCGCTGATCGGCCTGGGCTGGATGTGGCGCCTGCTGCAGCGCCGTCTGCAGGGCTTCACCGGCGACGGCCTGGGCGCCACGCAGCAGGTGAGTGAAGTGTTGTTCTACCTGGGCTTGTGCCTGTCGCTGCCATGAAGCTCTGGTTGCTGCGCCACGCGCGCGTCTTGTTGCCCGAAGGGCTGTGCTACGGCGCCAGTGACGTGCCGGCGGACACCGTGCTCACGCGGGAGGCTGCACAGGCCTTCGCGCCGCTGCCGCCACCGGGCACGCCGGTGTGGGTGTCGGGCCTGGTGCGTGCGCAGCAGATGGCCGGCGCGCTGCAGGCCGAGCGGCCCGACCTGGGCGCTGCGCGCGTGGACACGCGCTTGAACGAAATGGACTTTGGCCAATGGGAGCTGCAGCGCTGGGACAGCATGCCGCGCAGCGCTTTCGACGCGTGGATGGAAGATTTCGCGCACCACCGTTTCGGCGGCGCCGAGAGCACGCAGATGCTGCTCTACCGCGTGGCTGCGGCGCTGGCCGATCTGCGACCCGCAACGATAACCGACGTGGTGTGGGTGACGCACGCGGGTGTGATCCGCGCGGTGCAGCACATCGTGGCCAGCGGCGGTGTGCACATCGCTGATGTGGCCCAATGGCCCAAGGACGCGCCCGAGCCGGGTGGCTGGACCTCGCTGTCTTTTTGAAATTCCCTGTTGCCGCACCATGTCACCATCTTCCATGTCCGCACGCCGCCAGATCATCGCCGTGGTGATGCTGGTGCTCGCGCTCATTGGCGGCCTGGTGCGCTGGTTCTCGCCACAGCCTTCGCTGGCACGCGATCTGGGCTCATTGCTGATGGTGCTGTGGCTGCCCATCGTCGGCAACATCATCGGTTGGCTGATGCAGCGCGCGAAGGCGCCCAAACACACACTGCAGGGTTTCGCGGCCGGCACCGTGTTCGAGCCCCATGCCCGCATCGAACTCACCCTGCTGGCGGCCGATACGCCCCGGCTCAGCAGGCCGATCCGCGCCGGCTACTTCGATGGTGCGTTGGTGGTGGGCTCCGAGGGATTCACCACCCGCCTGGCGGTGCCGTTCGACGAGGAGCCCGTGCCCGAAGTGCCTTGCACGCTGGAAGTTCAGTTCCTGCGCCCCGAGTTGGCACTGGCCCAGCTCAAGATGGGCACGAAGTTCGCTCTCCTGTCGGGCCGCACCCTGCTTGGCATGGGCTGTGTGTTGCCGCTGGAGCGGTGAGCAAAACGAAGCGCTGGACGCAGAACCCAGGGGTTGGCTCTCAGGCCCTGGTTTTGTCCTTGAAGTCGCAGTACGCCGCCACCGTGCATTTCGGGCACATCGGCTTGCGCGCCTGGCACACGTAGCGCCCGTGCAGGATCAGCCAGTGGTGCGAGTCCACCGCGTAGGCCGGTGGTACGCGCTTCATGAGCTGCAGCTCCACCGCCAGCGGGTTTTTGCCGGGCGCCAGGCCGGTGCGGTTGCTCACACGAAAGATGTGTGTGTCCACCGCCATGGTGGGCTGGCCGAAGGCCACGTTGAGCACCACGTTGGCGGTTTTGCGGCCCACGCCAGGCAGGGCTTCGAGTGCTTCGCGGGTGCGTGGCACCTCGCCGCCGTGCTGTTCCACCAGCAGGCGGCAGGCCTCCATGAGGTGGCGGGCCTTGCTGCGGTACAGGCCGATGGTCTTGATGTAGCCCTCCAGCCCGTCGAGCCCGAGGTCCAGGATCTTCTGCGGCGTGTTCGCCACCGGAAACAGTCGGCGCGTGGCCTTGTTCACGCCCACATCGGTGGCCTGGGCCGAGAGCAACACCGCAGCCAGCAGCTCGAACACGCTGGTGTATTCGAGCTCTGTCTGCGGGGTGGGGTTGGCGGCCTTGAGGGTGGCGAAGAAGGGCTCGATCTGATCGCGTTTCATGGCCGCCAGTGTAGGCGCAGGGCCTTTGCTCAGCCAGGCTGGCGGTGCTGTACCCACACGCGTTGCACGCCAGCCTCGGGCTGCAGCCAGGCCACCAGCGCGCGGCCTCCTGCGCTTCCCGCCAGGTGCAGCGAACTGGCGTCATTGGTGCTGTTGCCGATGCGCTCGGGCGCAGCCCAAGGGCTGTTGAACGGCTGGCGCGCAGACCAGATTTCGCCCTGGCTTCCAGCACCGCGCATCCACGCGGCTCGCGCCTCATTGGTGGGGTCCAGTGCGATCTGTACGCTGTGCGCGTCTTCGCTGGAGTCGTTTTCCAGCAAGACGCACGGTGGCGCGTTGTCGCTCGCGGCAATCTGCGTTCCCCATGCATCTCGGCGCGTTCCGAGCAGTTCGCTCCACACCACCGAAAACTGGCCAGGGCCGCCCGCATCGACGCTGGGTCGACCCACGGCACCCGGCGCGGGATTGTCGTGAGATACGAAGGGAGCGGGCGAACCCGTGGCGGGAAACCGGACCGTGCTCACCCGCTCGGCTGCGGCGAAGACATGTCGCCAAGCCATCAGGGTGGTGCCATTGGCGTCAGTGGCGATGCTCAGGTCGGTGGCGCTGCCGACAGCGGTGATTTGTCCATTGACCTGACCTCCCGAGGCCAGGTTCCACCGTGCCGCCCACACGGTCGGGCGCGCACCGTAGGACTCGATCCAGCCCACAACGCCGTCACCCAACGGTCCCAGTGCAAGCACCAAGCTGGTTGGATTCGAGTTGACATCGGTGTTCACGATGGTCTCAGCGCCCCAGCCTGAGTCGCCCAGCCAAGGGCGCACAAACACTTGCGTCGTTGGGTCCCCTCTGTTGGAGAGCCAGCCGACGATTGCATTGCCTTGAGTGTTCACGCTGACTCGGGCGTGGGACGTCAACACAGCGTCGTCAGTGGTGTTGACCTTGACCGCCGGTTGCCAACCGCCCAATGGCAAATGACGCGCAGCCCAGGTTTGGTTGCTCACTGTGAATTGCTGCGTCCATACAACCCATGCTTGCCCGCTGACGTCCATGGCCAGATCGGTTTCCAGTGCATGCGAGTTGTTGGTGGCCGCGATCTCATGAACGGGGTCCCAGCCCAGGTCAACCCGGTAGCGTCGACCGAGCAGCCGGCGTGTGCCGCTCACGCTGCCTTCCTGCCACACAGCGATGGCGTCACCCGCATCGTTGCAGGCGATGTTGAGCAGGCTGGCCGTCAACGAGGCGCCTGTGGTCAGCGTCAGCGGTGTTGCCCATGGCCCGGTGGTACCGGGGTTGATCGGATTCGTAGGATCGGTGGGCGTGGTGGGCGTGGTGGGCGTCTCGGGTAACAGCCCGACGGGGTCGTCACCACCACCGCCGCAGGCCGACAACAGCAAGCCCGCTGCGCCGCTCAGCAGCACAGTCCGGCGGCTGGGTCGGGTGAGCAGTGTGGGTGTTGAAGAAGGAGATTTCATGGAGTTTGAAAACAGAGTTGATCGGGTTGTCCAATCTAGGGACGTCTGTTCTTGCGGCCCATCGCTCCATGGCCCCAGTGCGCTACCGTGTGTGGCGATTGGCTAACATCACCGTCTGATCTCACAAGCCGATTGCCATGACCATCCCCTTCGCCACCCGCCTCGACAACGTCGAAACCTCCGCCATCCGCGAACTCTTCAAGCTGCTGGGCAGGCCCGGCATCATCAGTTTTGCCGGGGGTTTCCCCGACAGCGCACTGTTCGACGTGGAAGGCATCCGCGAGGCGGTCAACACCGCGCTCACCGAAGAGCCCGGCGCTGCGTTGCAGTACGGCGCCACCGAGGGGTACCAGCCGCTGCGCGAGCAGATCGCCAGCTTCATGGCGGCCAAGGGCGTGACTGGCGTGGCGGCCAACGACCTCATCGTCACCACCGGCAGCCAGCAGGGGTTGGACCTGTTGGGCAAGACGCTCATTTCCCCCGGCGACAAGGTGATCGTGGAAGGCCCTACGTTCCTCGCCACCATCCAGTGCTTCCGGCTGTACGGCGCCGAGCTGATCACCGTGCCGGTGGATGGCGAAGGCACACGCACCGACGTGCTGGAGCAGCTCATTGCCGAGCACAAGCCCAAGTTCGTCTACCTCATTCCCACCTTCGGCAACCCCAGCGGTGCGCTCATGGACCTGGAGCGGCGCCGGGCTGTGCTGGAGATGGCGGTGAAGCACAACACGCTGATCGTGGAAGACGATCCGTACGGTGACCTTTACTTTGGCGCAGCTCCTCCGCCGAGTTTGCTGGCGCTGAGTGCCCAGGTGCCCGGCAGCCGCGAGCTGCTGGTGCATTGCGGGAGCTTGAGCAAGGTGCTCTCACCCGGGCTGCGTGTGGGCTGGATGGTTGGGCCCGCCGAGCTGCTGGCCAAGGCCACCATGTGCAAACAGTTCAGCGACGCGCACACCAGCACTTTCGCCCAGGCCACTGCCGCCCAATACCTCAAGGCCGGGCGCATGCCCGCCACGCTGGCCAAGGTGCGCCAGGTCTATGCCGAGCGCGCCACCGCCATGGGCAACGCGCTCAGGCGCGAACTGGGAGACGCGATCGAGTTCGTGCAGCCGCAAGGCGGCCTCTTCATCTGGGCGCGACTCACGGGTGCGCGAGGCCAGTTGGCTGATGGTGCCGAGCTGGCCAAGCGTGCGATCGACAAAGGTGTGGCCTTCGTGCCGGGTGCGCCGTTCTACGCCCGCAACCCCGATGCGGCCACGTTGCGTCTGAGTTTTGCCACCGTGGGGCTGGAGAAGATCGAAGAAGGTGTGGGCCGCCTGGCCCAGGCGCTCTGAGCCGGTCGGTTGAATCAGTCGGTTGATTCAAACTGCGTCGCGTTCTTGCCCTTGAACGGCGCATAGAACGCCTTGATGGTGGCCATGTCGGCGTCCACATCGCCAGTGGGTTCGAACAACGGCCCCAGGCCGCTGAGCTTTCGCTCGTAGTCCATGTAGGCCATCACGATCGGCACCTGGGCTTCACGGGCGATGTAGTAGAAGCCGGTCTTCCAGTAACGCGTCTTGCTGCGTGTGCCCTCGGGCGGCACGATGAGCTGAAAGGGACCGTCTGCTGCGCGTATGGCGTGGGCCGAGGCGGCAACGAGGTTGGTGGATTGCTCGCGGTTCACCGAGATGCCGCCAAGCCATCGCATCACCCCGCCAAACGGCGCCCGAAACAGGCTTTGTTTGCCCATCCAGCGGATGTTGAGCCGCAGCGTAAAGGCCACCATCAGGGTGTAGGGCAGGTCCCAGTTGCTGGTGTGGGGCGCCGCGATCAGCACGCTCCGGGCCGCGTGAGCGGGCAGGGCGCCTTCGACGCGCCAGCCCGTGAGTTTCAGGAAGCCGATCGAGAAGGATCGCAGCAGTGTGTTGACGATGGGAGTGGTGAAAATCGTTCGTTGCATGGCGACCAGTATCGGCGAGCGCGTGCAAGGGCCGCGTTACGATGCCAACGCATGAAACCTGAAGACCTGGAACGCCTGCTCACGGTGGAAATGCCGTTTGGCAAACACAAGGGCCGCGTGATCGCCGACCTGCCCGGCAACTACCTCAACTGGTTCGCCCGGGAAGGATTTCCGAAGAGTGAAGTGGGCCGCCTGCTGCAACTCATGCACGAGATCGATCACAACGGCTTGAGTGATCTGCTCACGCCGTTGCGGCGGGGCTGATGGAGCGCGTCAGCGCAGTTCCAACGCTTCGAACACCCGGGCTGCGGCATACGCATCGTTGGCCGCATACACCAGCTGAGCTTCGCTCAAGTGCGGGTTGGCCCAGTTGGACGTGGCCGCTTTTTTCGATTTGAGAAAGCGCCGGTTGAACAGCACCGCCACGGCACCTTTCACACCCATGTCCTTGCGGTAGCCGCGTTCCCGAAACACGGTGTTGAGCTCCAGCACCGCGGCCGGCTCCACCGCGAGTTTGGAGACGATGCGTCTGGTGTCGTCGCCCAGACCGAAGCCGGCCTTGGTGTACCTCGCGTCAGCCAGCAAGGCCGCCACCTGCTCGCGGCAGGCCAGGTCGTGCAACTGAAACACCCAGGCGCGCTGCAGGGTGGCGAGCTGCACGATGTGTGGCCCGTCGGACACCTGGTCCTTGAAGAAGGTGGGCTTGGACTCGGTGTCGAAGCCCCAGACACCGTGGTCGGTCAACTCGGCGCAGGCTTCGCGGGCTTGCGCGCCGGTGTTCACCAGCACGATGCGGTCCAGACCGAGGCGTTCGAAAGGTTCGAGCAGGGCGATCTCGTCCTTGCTGGGCGTGGGGTGTTGTTCGCGGGGTGTCATGTGCGGTTCAGGATACCCCGGCGCGCATAATCGCGCCCTTCGTTCCCAGACTTCGCGCCGCACGCGCGCCCGACCGCCATGAGAAAAATCTTCCCCCTGACCCAAGAAGGCCTTCACCGCGACCGCGTGCTCGAAGCCGTCAAGCACGAGATCCGCAAGTACCTCAAGCGCGAGCGCCGCCGGGACCTGGCCGAGGGCACCGATTTCCTGGACTTTGATTGCCGTTTTGGCGCCACCAAAGAGGCGGCCGAATCCATCCACCTGTCGGCCCTGATGGGGCATCTGGACGCCGTGGCGAAGGAGGGCGCCACCGAGGCCTACGTGGAGATCCTTGCCAAGCCCGGCATCCGCCAGGCCCGCCCGCCGGGCACCAGCGGCCAAGATGACCATCCGGCACAATCCGATGATGCTGCCGATCTCACTGCCCCAACCGCCGAAGACCCCACTCCTTGAGGTAGACAACGGGCCACCCACCGAGGGTGAGTTCGTCCGGTTTCCCGGCTCCCCGTTCGAGCTGTTTTTGCCGTATCAGCCGGCGGGCGATCAGCCCGAAGCCATCCGCAAACTTGTTGAAGGCGTCAACGACGGCGAGGTGTTCCAGACCCTGCTGGGTGTGACCGGCTCGGGCAAGACCTTCACCATGGCCAACGTGATCGCGCGCCTGGGCCGCCCGGCCATCGTGTTTGCGCCCAACAAGACGCTGGCCGCGCAGCTCTACAGCGAGTTCCGCGAGTTCTTCCCGAAGAACGCGGTCGAGTACTTCGTCAGCTACTACGACTACTACCAGCCCGAAGCTTATGTGCCGCAGCGCGACCTGTTCATCGAGAAGGACAGCGCGATCAACGAGCACATCGAGCAGATGCGCCTGAGCTGCACCAAAAGCATCCTGGAGCGGCGCGACGTGATCATCGTGGCCACGGTGTCGGCCATCTACGGCATTGGCAAGCCCGAGAGTTACCACCAGATGGTGATGCTGCTGCGTGTGGGCGACAAGGTCGGTCAGCGCGACCTGATCGCGCAGTTGGTGCGCATGCAGTACGCGCGCAACGAGCAGGATTTTTCGCGCGGCAAGTTCCGCGTTCGCGGCGACACCATCGACGTGTTTCCGGCGGAACACTCCGAGATGGCGATCCGCATCGAGCTGTTCGACGACGAGGTCGAGACACTGCAATTGTTCGACCCGCTCACCGGCAAGGTGCGTCAGAAGATCCCGCGTTTCACGGTTTACCCCAGCAGCCACTACGTGACGCCACGCGAGCAGGTGCTCAGCGCAGTCGAGGCGATCAAGCTTGAGCTGTCTGATCGGCTGAAAGAACTGGTGGGCATGGGCAAGCTGGTGGAGGCGCAGCGCCTTGAGCAGCGCACCCGCTTCGACCTGGAGATGCTCAGCGAGGTGGGCCATTGCAAAGGCATCGAGAACTACTCGCGCCACCTCTCGGGCAGCCTGCCGGGCGAGCCGCCCTCCACGCTGACCGATTACCTGCCCAAGGACGCCATGATGTTTCTGGACGAGAGCCACGTGCTCATCGGCCAGTTCGGCGGCATGTACAACGGCGACCGCGCCCGCAAGACCACGCTGGTGGAGTACGGGTTTCGACTGCCCAGCGCGCTGGACAACCGGCCGCTGAAGTTCGACGAGTTCGAGCAGCGCATGCGCCAGGTGGTGTTCGTCTCGGCCACACCGGCCGAGTACGAACGGACTCACGCCGGCCAGGTGGTGGAGCAGCTCGTGCGCCCCACGGGGCTGGTCGACCCCGAACTTGAGGTGCGCCCGGCCACCCACCAGGTGGACGACGTGCTGCAGGAGATCCGCATCCGCGTGGAGAAGAACGAGCGCGTGCTCATCACCACGCTCACCAAGCGCATGGCCGAGCAGCTCACCGACTACCTGACGGAAAACGGCGTGAAGGTGCGCTACCTGCACAGCGACGTGGACACGGTGGAGCGGGTGGAGATCCTGCGCGACCTGCGCCTGGGTGCTTTCGACGTGCTGGTCGGCATCAACCTGCTGCGCGAGGGTCTGGACATCCCCGAGGTTTCGCTGGTGGCCATCCTGGACGCTGACAAGGAAGGCTTCCTGCGTTCCGAGCGCAGCCTGATCCAGACCATCGGCCGCGCCGCGCGCAACCTCAACGGCCGCGCCATCCTGTACGCCGACCGCGTCACCGAGTCGATGAGGAAAGCGATCGACGAAACCAACCGGCGCCGCACCAAACAGGTCGCGCACAACCTCGCCATGGGCATCGAGCCGCGCAGCATCAACAAGCGCATCAAGGATCTGATCGACGGCGTGTACAGCGAGAAAGCGGGCAAGGAAGCCGACCGCCTGGCCGCCGAAAGCGCGCACCGCGCCAGCATCGACGAGATGAGCGAGAAGGACGTGGCGCGCGAGATCAAGCGGCTGGAAAAGCTCATGCTGGAGCACGCGCGCAACCTCGAATTCGAAAAAGCAGCGAGCGTGCGCGACCAGTTGGGTCGGCTCAAGGCTTCGGTGTTCGGCGCGCCCGGCATGGACAACATCGCCTGAGCGCTTGGACGGCGTGATCGAAAGCGCTGGGCCTTGCATGGTGGAAAGCGGCCTCATTTTTTCGTTCTTTCTGAACGATTGGGCTGCAACCCAAGTCACATCAAGCTACCGATCACCCAAAAGTTACCAATCAGTCTTTTTTTGGTCTTTTTGGTCGAAATGTGTTTTTGTCTTGGACAAAACGGCTTTTCGGTTTAAGATGCCGAGCAAATCACTAGGCTTTTACGCTATACTCGACGAAAACAGTCGGGAAAGCCTTCGATGAGTGACCAGCAATGGTCAGGGTGGGCGGAGAAGGGGTTCAAAGGGTGATGCCCGGCGAGCCAGTCAACGACAGTCAAGCCAACATTTAAGGAGCTTGAAAATGCGCCTCACGACCAAAGGCCGCTTTGCGGTCACAGCCATGATTGACCTGGCCCTGCGCCAGAACAACGGACCTGTCACGCTCGCGGCCATCAGCCAGCGGCAACAAATTTCGTTGTCTTACCTTGAGCAGTTGTTCGGCAAGCTGCGCCGCCACGAACTGGTCGAATCGACCCGTGGGCCGGGCGGTGGTTATACCCTGGGCCGCAAGGCATCAGAGATCACCGTGGCCGACATCATCGTGTCGGTGGACGAGCCGATCGATGCCACGCAATGCGGCGGCAAGGAAAACTGCCTGGGCGAAGGCCACCGCTGCATGACCCACGAATTGTGGGCAGCGCTCAATACCAAGATGGTGGATTTCCTGGACTCCGTGTCCCTGCAATCGCTGGTGGACGAACAACTCGCCAAAGGCGTGGTGGTGGAAAACGCCCCCATGATCAAACGAGCGATCTCCAGCGCGCCGGTGGTCAAGCCCATTCGCGTGAATGCGCCCAATTCGGTGTTCGCGCTGGGTGGCGTGGCGTTCTCCAAATGAGCCCGATCGGCCCGGAGCGGTGCTCCGGGCAGGTCTGAGGCCAACGCCATTCCGTTCCCGCAACCATTTCATTCGATTCCAACAGACCCGCACAAAGACAGCCCGCCATGAGCACTCCCCACTTTCCCATCTACATGGACTACAGCGCCACCAACCCCTGCGACCCGCGGGTGGTGGACGCCATGATTCCCTGGTTGCGCGAGCATTTCGGCAACCCTGCGTCGCGCAGCCACGCCTGGGGTTGGGAAGCCGAAAAGGCCGTGGAGACAGCGCGTGAGCAGGTGGCCGCGCTGATCAGCGCCGACCCGCGCGAAATCGTATGGACCAGCGGCGCGACCGAGTCGAACAACCTCGCGCTCAAGGGCGCGGCGAATTTCTACAAGACCAAGGGCAAACACCTCATCACGGTCAAGACCGAGCACAAGGCTGTGCTGGACACCTGTCGCGAGTTGGAGCGCCAGGGTTTTGAGGTGACCTACATGGACGTGCAGGCCGATGGCTTGCTGGACCTGGATGCTTTCAGGGCCGCGATCCGCCCGGACACCATCATTGCCTCGGTCATGTTCGTGAACAACGAAATCGGTGTGATTCAGGACATCGCCGCCATTGGTGCGATCTGCCGCGAAAAGGGCGTGATCTTCCACGTGGATGCGGCGCAAGCCACCGGCCGTGTCGACATCGACATGCAGACGCTGCCGGTCGACCTGATGAGTCTGACCTCGCACAAGACCTACGGCCCCAAAGGCATCGGTGCCCTGTATGTGCGTCGCAAGCCGCGCATCCGCATCGAAGCGCAGATGCACGGTGGCGGTCACGAACGCGGCATGCGCTCGGGCACGCTGCCCACCCACCAGTGCGTGGGCATGGGTGAGGCTTACCGCATCGCCAAGGCCGAGATGCACGAGGAAAACCTGCGCATCCAGGCCCTGCACGAGCGCATGCTCGCGGGTTTGAAAGACGTGGAAGAAGTCTTCATCAACGGCCACGAGACGAAGCGTGTGCCGCACAACCTCAACATGAGCTTCAACTACGTTGAAGGCGAGTCGCTGATCATGGGCATCAAGGGCCTTGCGGTGTCGTCGGGCTCGGCCTGCACCTCGGCCAGCCTGGAACCCAGCTACGTGTTGCGTGCCCTGGGCCGCAGCGACGAACTCGCCCACAGCAGCCTGCGCATGACCATCGGCCGTTGGACGACCGAAGAAGAGATCGACTACGCGATCGCAACGATCAAGGAAAATGTTGCGAAGCTTCGCGAGCTTTCCCCCCTGTGGGAAATGTTCAAAGACGGAATTGACCTGTCCACCATCCAGTGGGCAGCACACTGAAGGAGAAAGACCATGGCTTATTCGGAAAAAGTGGTTGACCACTATGAAAACCCCCGCAATGTGGGCTCGTTCGAAAAGGGCGACGACAGCGTCGGCACCGGCATGGTGGGCGCGCCCGCCTGCGGCGACGTGATGAAGCTGCAGATCAAGGTCAACCCGACCACTGGCGTGATTGAAGACGCACGCTTCAAGACCTATGGTTGCGGCTCTGCGATCGCGTCGTCGTCGCTGGTGACCGAGTGGGTCAAGGGCAAGACGCTGGACGAAGCGGCTGCGCTGAAGAACAGCCAGATCGCCGAAGAACTTGCCCTGCCGCCGGTGAAGATCCACTGCTCCATCCTGGCCGAAGACGCGATCAAGGCGGCGGTGGACGACTACCGCAAGAAGCACAGCCACTGAGCTGCACAGGCGCCATGTCCATTTCCATTTCCGAAGCCGCCGCGCGGCACGTCACCCGCTACATTGCCAAACGCGGCAAGGGTGTGGGCGTGCGCCTGGGCGTGAAGACCACGGGCTGCTCCGGCATGGCCTACAAGCTGGAGTACGCCGACGAAATCTCGCCGGAAGACGTGGTGTTTGAAGACAACGGCGTGAAGGTGCTGGTCGACCCCAAGAGCCTGGCCTACATCGACGGTACCCAGCTCGACTTTGTGCGCGAAGGCCTCAACGAAGGTTTCCGTTTCAACAACCCGAACGAGCGCGACCGTTGCGGTTGCGGCGAGAGTTTCCGGGTCTGATGCTCTAACCGATTTCATTCAAGCCGCCCGCGCGTCAACGTGCCGGCGGCTTTTGTTTTATGAACCTGAACCTGCAATCGAACGACTTCGAAATTTTCGGTGTGGCTCCGACCTTTCGTCTGGACCGCGCCGCGCTGGACGCACGGTGGAAGGACTTGCAGCGCGAAGCCCACCCCGACCGTTTTGCCACCGCCGATGCTCAGGCGCAGCGCGTGGCCATGCAGTGGTCGGTGCGCATCAACGAGGCCTACCAGCGCCTGAAGGACCCGCTCAAACGCGCGGCCTACCTGTGTGAACTGCACGGCGCACCGATTCAGGCGGAGAACAACACCGCCATGCCGGCCGCCTTTCTCATGCAGCAGATGCAGTGGCGCGAAGACCTTGATGAAGCCAATGGACTGGCGGATCTGGAGCGCATGGCCGATGACGTGGCTGCAGCGCGCCGCGACATGTTGCAAGGCCTGCAGACCACGGCCGACGATCTGCGCGACTGGCCCGCGCTGGCCCAACAGGTCAGAGCCCTTATGTTCGTTGAGCGCTTTGCGCGCGATGTGGAAAGCCGCATCGATCTGCTGGGACAATAGGTTGTTGTTTTCTTTGAACCGATCGTGATCCATGGCGCTTCTGCAGATTTCCGAACCCGGCCAGTCCCTTGACCCGCACCAACGCCGCGTGGCGGTGGGCATCGACCTGGGCACCACACATTCGCTGGTGGCCGCCGTGCGCCACGGCGTGGCCGAATGCCTGCCTGCCACCGATGGCCGCGTGATCTTGCCCAGCGTCGTGCGTTACCTCGATCCGGCGCTGGGTGGCTCGGGTCGTCAGATCGGTTTTGATGCGCTCGCCGCGCAGGTGCAGGATCCGGCCAACACGGTGAGCTCGGTCAAACGCCTCATGGGCCGCAGCCGCGCGCAGGTCGTTGATGTCGACAAACTGGCCTACACCGTGGTGGAGCAGGACGGCATGGCTGTGGTGGAAACCGTGGCCGGGCGCAAGACTCCGATGGAGGTGAGCGCCGAGATCCTGGCCACGCTGCGGTTTCGCGCCGAAGACAGTTTTGACGACGAGCTGTACGGCGCCGTGATCACTGTGCCCGCGTATTTCGACGATGCACAACGCCAAGCCACGAAAGACGCGGCCCAGCTTGCCGGCATCAACGTGCTGCGCCTGATCAACGAGCCCACGGCCGCGGCAATAGCCTACGGCCTGGACAACGGCTCGGAAGGCGTCTACGCCATCTACGACCTGGGCGGTGGTACTTTTGACATCTCCATCCTGCGCCTTACGCAAGGCGTGTTCGAGGTCATGGCCACCGGGGGCGATTCGGCCCTGGGCGGCGACGATTACGACCAGGCGCTCGCCGCCTGGGTGTTGGCGCAACAGGGCGTGAGCGCAGCGCTCAACGCCTCGGAACGCGCCGCCGTGCATGCCGAGGCGCGCCGGGTGAAAGAGGCCTTGTCGTCTTCGGTGAGCGAGCCCTTCCGCGCCAGCGTGGCCGGTCAGACCACCGAGCTCTCCGTTGCACCGGAAGACTTCGAAGCCTGCACCGCCGCGCTGACGGCCCGAACCATGACCGCCGTGCGCAAGGTGCTGCGCGATGCCGGCATCACGAAAGAAGAAGTCAACGGCGTGGTGATGGTCGGTGGCTCGACCCGCATGCCGGTGGTGCGCCGCACCGTGGGTGAATTCTTCGGCCAGGAACCGCTGACCAACCTCAACCCCGACGAGGTCGTGGCGCTGGGCGCTTCCATCCAGGCCAATGCACTGGCCGGCAACAGCCGCGACGGTGATCTGCTGCTGCTTGACGTGATCCCGCTGTCGCTGGGCATCGAGACCATGGGCGGCCTGGTCGAGCGCATCGTGCCGCGCAACAGCGCCATTCCCACTGCGCTCGCTCAGGACTTCACCACCTACCAGGACGGGCAGACCGCGCTGGCGCTGCACGTGGTGCAGGGCGAACGTGATTTGGTGGCCGACTGCCGCAGCCTCGCGCGCTTCGAGCTGCGCGGCATCCCGCCCATGGTGGCCGGCGCAGCGCGCATTCGCGTGACCTTCACGGTGGACGCCGACGGCCTGCTGTCGGTGAGTGCCAAGGAGCAGGGCAGTGGCGTGGAGGCTCGGGTGGACGTGAAACCCGCCTACGGCCTCTCCGACGAGCAGATTGCCGCCATGCTGCAAGACAGTTTCGCCACCGCCCAGCAAGACATGCAGGCGCGCGCGCTGGTCGAAGCCCGTGTGGACGCGGACCGCATGATCGCGGCCACCCGCACCGCGCTGGCAGCCGATGCGGATTTGCTGCAGGGCGATGAGCGCCAGCAGATCGATGCCTTGATCGAAGCGCTGACCCAGGCCGTTGGCAGCACCGAGGCCGACACCGTGGAGGCGGCCACCACCGCTTTGGCCAAAGGCACCGAAGCCTTCGCCGCGCTGCGCATGAACCGCGGCATCCGGCAGGCTCTGGCCGGCAAGAAACTCGAAGAAGTCTGAACCCCATGCCCATCATCAAAATCCTCCCCCACCCCGAATACTGCCCCCAGGGCGCCAGCATCACGGCGCCCGCGGGCACCTCGATCTGCGAAGCCCTGCTGGACAACAAGATCAACATCGAGCACGCCTGCGACATGAGCGCTGCCTGCACGACCTGCCATGTGATCGTGCGCGAGGGCTTCAGCGGCTTGAACGAGCTCGACGAGACCGAAGAAGACCTGCTCGACCGTGCCTGGGGCCTGGAGCCGAACTCGCGCCTGTCGTGCCAGGCCATCCTGGCGCAGACCGACGTCACCGTCGAGATTCCCAAGTACTCGATCAACCACGCGAAAGAGCTCCACTGATGCGCCAGATCGTCCTGGATACCGAGACCACGGGCTTGTCCGCCGACAACGGCGACCGCATCATCGAGATCGGTTGTGTGGAACTGCTCAACCGCAAGCTCACCGGCAACAACCTGCATTTCTATGTGAATCCCGAGCGCGACAGCCACGAAGACGCGCTCAAGGTGCACGGCATCAGCAACGAGTTCCTGCGCGACAAACCCAAGTTCGCCGCCATCGCCGACGAGTTGCTGGCCTACCTGCGCGACGCCGAGCTCATCATCCACAACGCGCCTTTCGACATCAGCTTTCTCAACAAGGAACTGGATCGTCTGGGCCGCCCACCGATCAAGACCGTGATCGGTCAGGTGACCGACAGCCTGGTGATGGCCAAGGAAATGTTCCCGGGCAAACGCAATGGCCTGGACGCCCTGTGCGACCGCCTGGGCGTGGACAACTCCGGCCGCACGCTGCACGGCGCGCTGCTGGACGCCGAGCTGCTGGCCGACGTCTACATCAACATGACACGGGGCCAGGACGCCTTGCTCATGGACCTGGGCGATGCGCCCGACGAGAACGGCCTGACCGAGACCATCGACCTGAGCCGCTTCGAGCTGCCGGTGCTGCACGCCAATGAACAGGAAGCGCAAGCCCACGACGGCGTGCTGGCCGATCTGGACAAGGCGAGCAAGGGAAAAACCGTGTGGCGTTCGCTTGAGGTGGCCTGAAGGCGCCGAAAACCTGGCTATAATCTGAGGCTTCCGACAGATCGATCAAACGAACGGATCAGATTTATCGGGCGGTTAGCTCAGTGGTAGAGCACTGCCTTCACACGGCAGGGGTCGCAGGTTCGAACCCTGCACCGCCCACCAAAATTGTCGTGCATGACAACGCTTTACGCCACCTTCGGGTGGCGTAGTCGTTTCTGGTGGAGAAAAAGTGGGGGGAAAAGTCGTTTTGGTTGCGTTCGCATCCGGCCACTTGGCGGTTCGGTTTCGATGTCAGATGACGACTGCGCTTGCACTGTGGCATCACCACAGCAGACATCTGCGTCGAACCAGCGCGTGCGCAGGGGTGGCGAGATCGACGAGGTTGAGCGCTCGAAGACTCACAAAAACTCCAAAACGTGTTCAAAACCTCCAGCGGTTCGAACACCGCAACATGGCCGGATTGTCGAGTTTGTGAGAGCCCTCAACAGGCGTAGCGCATGAGCTGCTGACGCCCATGGATGCCCAGCTTGGCGTAGGCGCGCTTGCGCAGCGTCTGCACGGTGGAGGGTGCCACGCCGATCTCCATGGCGATCCCGTCCACGCTGATGCCGTTGGCAATGCGGGCGCAAACGTCGCACTCGCGCCTGGACAGCTTGGGTGCGCGCTGCGACAGCGTGTGAAGCATGAGACCCAGGCGCACCTCGGGCGAGAGGCTCTCGCGGCGCGCGCGCAGGGTGTTCAGGTGCACCTTGCGCAAGATGGGTGCGGCCACCAGCAGGCGCTCGATCTCACCCGGCTCGAAGCCGCCGAGCGATTCGTCCCGGTAGAGATTGATCGCGAAAGCGGTGTGGGCCAAAGGCGCGTAGAGCAGACTGAGTCGCCCGGTCAGCCGGGCCTGCTCAAAGATCTCCTGGCGCCAGCCCGGGTCGGGGATATCGGCCAGGCCGTAGTGCAACACCACCACGTCGGCCGTGGCTTGTGATTCCTGCTGCACGTGTTCGGCCAGGCGCGTGACCTCGTCGAGGTGGCTGAAGTGGCGCTTGTAATGCGCAAAACATTCGGCGGTGATGTTGGGGCGTGCGTCGCGGTGGCTGCATCCATCGATCTGGGAGGGCACGCTGCCCGTGTACTCCACCAGCGAGAGGTAGTCGATCTGGGCGAATGCGTTGACGAAGTCCAGCATGCCCGATGCGGGCGAATCGCTGGTGGGCACGTCCAGCAGCGCCTCAAAGGCAGCGGCATCGATGCCGTGTCCCGGTGGTGTCGCTTGAACGGTCCAGGTGGAGTGCATGGCGTTGGAGTTTAGGAAGCGCACCCGCACAAGCCAATGGGGCTAACCCGCGACGCGGGTCGCACTACTGCGGCGTCAGCCCGAAGTCCTTGATCCGCTTGAGGATCACTTCGGACTCCGTGCGGTGGCTCGCTGCAAATTCTGCAGGTGTGCTGTTCATGATCTCCAGGCCACGCTCGTTCATGAGGCGCCCGACTTCCGGGTCGGCCAGGATCTTGCGAATTTCCTCGGTGAGCTTTTTCATGACCGGCTCCGGTGTCCTGGCAGGAGCGACGAAGGCGATGTAGACCGCCGCGTCAAACAGTGGATCGTCAAAGCCCTGTTCGCGCATGGTGGGCACATGCGGCAGTGCAGGCGAGCGTTCTCGCCCCATGATGGCCAGCGCGTTGACCTTGCCGGCGAGCACATGCTGTTTGGCCAGACCGGCCGAGGTGAGCCCCAGGCTCACGGTTTTGGACAGCAGGTCGGCCATCACCGGAGCCTCACCGCGCTGAGGCACATGAACCATGTCGGCGTCCAGCGTGCGGCTGAGCTGCTCACCGGCAAGGTGGCCCAAGCCGCCAAGCCCCCACGAACCATAGGTGAGCTTGCCGCGCTGCGCGGCGGCCAGCTTGCGCAGGTCGGCCATGTTTTTGGCCGGCAGCACCTCAGGATTGACCGAGATCACCGCCGGGCTGCGTACCGCCTGGGTGATGTAGGCGAAGTCCTTGAACGGGTCGTAGGGCAATGACTTGTACATGGCGATGTTGTTGATCAGCGTGTCGCCCAGTGTCAACAGCAAGGTGTAGCCGTCTGGTGCCGCGCGGGCCACTTCGCCCGCGCCCAGTGCGCCGTTGGCGCCGGCCTTGTTGTCCACCACCACCGGCTGGCCCAACGACTTGGACAAGCGCTCGCCCACAGTGCGGGCCACGAAGTCGGTGGCACCGCCAGCGGCGGCCGACGCGACGATGCGGATCGGTTTGGACGGAAACGGCGCTGTTGATTGGGCCTGCGCCAACAGGGGCAGGGCGGCGGCACACGCGAGTGCCAGGGCCAGGTTGATGGATCTACGCAGCATGGGGAGTCTCCTGTTGTGGTTGGATGGAAATCGTGCGTAGCGGGGTCCCCGAGGTGGCGCGGTCGCTGCGGGTTTGCTCCCGCGCCAATTCGGCGTCGATCAAGCGGCGGAACTGCACCAGGGCCAGGTCCATGCCCAGGGGCAACATGGGCGTGGAGGGGGCGAGCACGATGTTGCGGTGCTGCGCGGTGATCATGTGGCGGTCTTCCTCGAAGGCGGCGAGCAGGCCGCGGAAGATCGTGGCGGTGGTCTCGGGGTTGGGTGCCGGTGCGTGGTAGGCCTGCTGAAAGAAGTAGTGCGTCGTGGTCTCGGTCTCCGGGGTCAGGGTCTGGCAGCTGTGCAGGCGCACGGCGTCGCTCATGTCGTTGTCTGCTTGACCTGTCGGGCGCCCACCCGAGTCCATCAGCAGCGTGCCCGGCAGCACGAAGTCGTAGATGAACCAGCGATCCACGTGGGTGCTGAAGGGGTGAAAACTCTGCCAGTAGGCCGACGGCGGAACGTCGGGCACGTGGCGTGTCACGCGGATGCCGCGCGGCACACGTTCGACCAGCGGCTTGGACTGCGCGATCCGCGTGGAGCCACCCAACGTGTTCTCGTGCACGTACGACAGGTGCGAGAAGTCCAGCAGGTTGTCGCAGATGAGCAGATAGGGCGTGTCGTAGTGCAGGTAGCCCGGCTGGTAGTGCCACTCGGGGTGGTCGCACGAGAAGTTGTCGGGCAGCAAGGCCGTGTCGGCGAGCGCTGCATCACCCATCCAGACGAAGACCCATCGGTTGCGCACCGCCACCGGGTAGGTGCGCACGCAGGCCTTGGGTGGTACGCGGTCCAGTCCAGGAGCGTCCACGCATTGCCCTTGTGGATCGAACATCAGGCCGTGGTAGCCGCAACGCACACAGTCGCCCTCGCGCTTGCCCAGCGACAGCGGGGCGTGCCGGTGGCAGCAGCGGTCTTCCAGTGCAACGGTGGTGCCGTCGGCAAGCCGGTACAGCAGCAGCGGCTCGCCGAGGATCATTCGGTGAAAAAGGCCGTGGTCGGGGATCTCGTGAACCCAGGCGGCCACGTACCAGCAATCGCGAATGAACATGGTGGTTGGTCTGTAAACGTGAGGTGAGAAGCAATGTAGGTTTCTCGCGTCTCGCTGTCTGTCCATCAGCCAGGGGACAAAACGATCTCCGATTGGTTGGGGTTTCCACTAGTTGGTATATCAACTAGTTTTTCTATGATGGAGCCAGCTTCGCCGTCCAGAGCGCAAGCACCATCCCAGGAGACAAACATGCGTTTTCAATGGAAGCTGGTCGGCACGCTTGCTGCCGCGTTCGCCATGGGCAGCGTCGCTGCCCAGACCGTCAAGGTCGGCATCATTGCCCCGTTTTCGGGCCCCTTCGCCCACTACGGCGCGCTGTTCAAGGCGGGTGCTGAAGCCTATGTGGCCCAGCAGGGCGGCAAGCTCGCGGGCAAGGAGATCGAGTTCATCTACCGCGACGAGGGCGGCCCCAATCCGGCCAACACGCGCACGCTGGCGCAGGAACTGGTGATCAAGGACAAGGTCGATTACCTGGGTGGCGTCGTGTTCTCGCCCAACGCGTTTGCGGTGGCACCGGTGATCCAGGAATCCAAGACGCCGTTTGTGGTGTTCAATGCCGCCACCTCCGACATCACGACCAAGAGCGACTACTACGTGCGCACCAGCTACACGCTGTGGCAGGTGACGGTGCCGCTGGCGCAGCACGCCGCCAAAAAAGGCATCAAGAAAGTGGTCACGGCCGTCACCGATTACGCCCCGGGCGTGGACGCTGAAAACGCTTTCAAGGCCGAGTTCGCCAAACAAGGTGGCGAGGTCGTTGAGAGCATCCGCATGCCGATCCGCACCACCGACTTCGCACCGTTTGCCCAGCGCATCAAGGCCAGTGGCGCACAGGCCGTTTATGTGTTCCTGCCCGGTGGACCACCCAACTTGGGCTTTGTGAAGGCCTACAACGAGAACGGCCTGAAAGCCGCCGGTGTCGAGTTTCTGGGAACGGCAGAAACCGACGAGTTCGACCTGCAGAAGTTCGGCGATTCGGCCTTGGGCTTGACCACTGCATTCCACTACAGCGCCGCGCACGACTCGGCTGCCAACAAGACCTTTGCCGCGGCCGTGGCCAAGGTCAACAAGGACGCAGTGCTCAACTACGCCACCGTAGGCGCCTGGGACGGCATGGCCGTGATCCACAAGATGATCGAAGCCACCGGCGGCCAGCGCGATGGTGAGACGGCCATGGCTGCGATCAAGGGCCACAAGTGGGAAAGCCCGCGCGGTCCGGTGAGCATCGACCCCAACACGCGCCACATCACGCAGAACGTCTACCTGCGCACGGTGGAAAAAGGCGCGGGCGCCTTGATGGTCAACAAGGAAGTGCAGAGCTTCGGGCCGCAGGTCGACCACGGCCTGGTCAAGTAAGCCCAGGCCCGACAAGAGGACCGCTGCGTGACCCTGCTCGCCAACATCCTGATCGACGGCATCGCCTACGGCATGGTGCTGTTCATCATCGCCGTGGGCCTGTCGGTCACGCTGGGTCTCATGCGCTTTGTGAACCTGGCCCACGGCGCGTTTGCCATGACCGGTGGCTACATCGCCGCCTGGTTGGTGCGCGAGCAGGGGCTGTCCTTCTATGTGGGTGTGCCGCTGGCCGTGCTGGCCACCGGCCTGCTCGGCGCCTTGCTGGAGGTGACGGTGTTGCGCCGTCTGTACCGGCGCACCGAGCTCCAGCAGGTGCTCTTCACCATCGGTCTCACCTTCCTCTTCGTGGCCACGGCCAACCTGCTGGCCGGGCCCGAAGTGCAGCTCATTCCCCTGCCACCGTCACTGTCGTTCGCGGTGGACCTCGGCATACGGACCTTGCCGGCGCAGCGCTTGCTGGTGATTGCGAGCGGCCTGCTGGTGGTGCTCGCAGCGTTCTGGGTACTCAACAAGTCGCGCTTCGGCGTGTGGCTGCGCGCCACGGTGGACAACACCGCAGCCGCATCTGCCCTGGGCATTCCAGTGCAGCTGGTCTACGTGGTCACCTTCGCGGTGGGTGCGGCCCTGGCCGGGCTGGGTGGCATCCTGGGCGCGGAGCTCATGCCGCTGGAGCCCTACTACCCGGTCAAGTACCTCGTGCTGGTGTTGGTGGTGGTGGCCGTGGGGGGCATGGGCAGCATCGCCGGCTCGCTGGCCGCCGCGCTCACGCTGGGCATCATCGACACCGCCAGCAAGTACCTCGCTTCCGACTGGGGCTCGCTGTTTTTCTTTCTGGCCATGGCGCTGCTGCTGGCCTGGCGGCCGCACGGCCTGCTGGTGGCGCGCAAGGTCTGATGCCATGAAACGCTTGCTCCCCTACCTGCTGCTCGTGGCGCTTGCCGCGCTCATCTACTTCGTTTTCCCGGACCAGCTGCCGCTGGCTGCGCGCATCGCCACCATGGCCATCTTCGTGATGTCGCTCGACTTGGTGGTGGGTTACGGCGGCCTCGCCACGCTGGGTCACTCGGCGCTCTTCGGCATCGGCGCGTACGCCGCGGGTCTGCTGGCCATGCACCTCACCGGCAACCCGCTGATCGGCCTGCTGGCCGGTGCCCTGGCCGGCGCCCTGTTGGCGCTGCTCTCGGGCCTGTTCCTGCTGCGCTACGAGGGCCTCACCTTCCTCATGCTCACCGTGGCCGTGGGCCAGATCGCCCAGAACGGCGCCAGCAAGCTGCGCGACTGGACCGGCGGGGAAGACGGACTCACAGGTTTCGAAGTGCAGAAGCTTTTCGGCGTCTGGTCGTTCGACCTGTACGGCAAGGTGGCCTTCGTCTATTGCTTCGTGGTGATGCTGGTGTGCCTGTGGGCCATGCGCCGCCTCATGGGTTCTCCGTTCGGGCTGTCGGTGGTGGGCATCCACCAGAACCGGCTGCGCACGGCGGCCATCGGCGGCTCGGTGCGCGGGCAACTGCTCAAGCTCTACACGCTGGCGGGCGCGTTCGCCGGCATCGGTGGTGCGCTCAACGCGCAGGTCAACCAGATCGTGGGCCTGGACACGCTGGGCTTCGAGCTCTCGGCCGAAGCCCTGGTGATGTTGGTGTTGGGTGGCGCGGGCAACCTCTTCGGCGCCATCGGCGGCACGGCGGCGTTCATGCTCATCCACCACACCGCCTCGGCCATCAACCCCTACCACTGGCTCTTCATCATCGGTGGGCTGCTGGTGTTTGTGGTGCTGGTGCCGCGCGCGCGTTTGTTCGAAGTCTTGCGTCAGCGCTTGGCTCGCCTGGTGCCCACCGCTCGGGAGGCTGCATGACTTCACAGGCTTTGCTGGACGTGCGCCAGCTGCACAAATCCTTCGGTGGCCTGCACGTCACGCGCGATGTGTCGTTTGCGCTGCATCCCGGCAACCGCGTCGGCCTGATCGGTCCCAACGGCGCGGGCAAGACCACGCTGATCAACCTCATCACCGGTACGCTCGCCCCCAGCCAGGGCAGCGTGTGGCTCAAGGGGGAAGACGTGTCGCACCTGCCCCAGCCCAAGCGTGTGCAGCGCGGTCTGGCACGTACCTTTCAGATCACGCAACTCGCGCCCGAGTTGCCGATCCACCGCCAGGTGGAACTGGCCATCCACCAGCGCGAAGGCTCGGTCAACCAGATGTTTCGTGCGCAGGACGGCTTTCGTGCCGTGCGCGATGAAGCGGCTCAGATCCTGCACACCCTGCGCCTGGACCGACTGGCCAAGCGCTGCCCGGTGGAACTGGCGTACGGCGAGCAGCGCCTGGTGGAGATTGCACTCGCCATGGCGCTCAAGCCGCTGGTGCTGCTGCTGGACGAACCCATGGCCGGCGTGCCCAGCGGCGAGCGCCAGGTGGTGCTGGATGCGCTCGACACGCTGCCCAGCGACCTGGCCATTTTGATGATCGAGCACGACATGGACCTGGTTTTCAACTTCGCCGACCGCATGCTGGTGCTGGCCGAAGGCGCGCTGCTGGCCGATGGCACGCCGCAGGAGATTCGCCGCCACCCCGCGGTGCGCATTGCGTACCTCGGCGCGGAGGCTTGATCGCATGACCGATCTGTTGCACATCGACCATCTCACCGCTGGTTATGGCTCCATCCAGGTGCTGCACGGCGTGAACCTCTCGCTCGCCTCGGGCGGGCGGCTGGCGCTCATCGGGCGCAACGGCGTGGGCAAGACCACGCTGCTCAAGGCGGTGATGGGTCTGGCCGACGTGAAGGCCGGCGAGGTGCGCCTGGACGGCCAGGACATCACGACATGGTCGGCTCGCGAACGCGCGCACGCCGGCATCGGCTATGTGCCGCAGACGCGCGACATCTTCCCCTCGCTCACGGTCGAAGAAAACCTGCTGGCCGGTCTCAAGGACCGCCCGCGCAGCGCGCTGGACGAAGCCTATGCACTCTTCCCGCGTCTGGCCGAGCGGCGTCAGAACGGCGGGCAGCAACTCTCGGGCGGTGAGCAGCAGATGCTCAGCGTGGCCCGCACCCTGCTGGGCAAGCCCCGACTGCTGCTGCTGGACGAACCGCTGGAAGGCCTCGCGCCCATCATCTGCATCGAACTCATGCGCGCCTTCGAGCACCTCGCGCTGAACACTGGTGTGGCCGTGCTGCTGGTGGAGCAGAAGGTCGACGACGCGCTGCGGTTTGCTCCCCGGGCCGTGGTGCTCGAACGCGGAGAGGTGGTGCACGAGAGTGAGAGCGTGGCCCTGAGCCAGCGCAAGGACCTGCTGGAGCGCTACGTCGGCGTGGCTGGCGCGCATTGACACAACACACACGACAGGAAGTCCCATGAACACCGCCACCCATTCCACCGCCGTCTCTGCCCCTCCTGCCGGCGTGCCCGTGGTCGACGTCGACCCCTACAGCGACGCTTTCCTGACCGACCCCTATGAGGCGCACCGACGCCTGCGCGAGGCCGGCCCGGTGGTGTGGATTCCGGCCTACGGCATCTACGCCTGCGCGCGCCACGAATCCGTGCACGCCGTCTTCAACGACCACGCCACCTTCATCTCGGGGGCCGGTGTCGGGTTGGCCAACTTCAACAAGGAGGCGCCGTTCCGCCCCAAGAGCCTGATCCTCGAAGCGGACCCACCCTCGCACACCAAGGCCCGGGCGATCCTGGCGCGCATCCTCTCGCCCAAGACGGTGATGCAGATCCGCGCGACCTTCACGGCCGAGGCCGAGTCGCTGGTGGACCGATTGCTGGCGCGCCAGGCGGCGGGCGAAACCATCGACGCGGTGAAGCACCTGTCCGAGGTGTATCCGCTCAAGGTGTTCCCCGACGCGGTGGGTGTGGGCGATGCCAACCGCGAGAATCTGCTGCTCTACGGCAACATGATCTTCAACGCCTTCGGCCCGCGCAACGAACGTCTGCAAAAGTCGGCCGAGCTGGTGCAGCCCGTGACGGCCTGGATCATGGCCCACTGCCAGCGCGAGAACCTGCGCCCCGGCGGCTTTGGCGACCTGATCTACCAGGCAGCCGACGCCGGCGAGATCAGCGTTGAGGAAGCGCCCTTGCTGGTGCGCTCTTTTCTCTCGGCCGGCGTGGACACCACGGTCAACGGCATTGGCAACGCGATCCTGTGCATGGCGAACCACCCCGACCAGTACGCGCAACTGCGCGCCGATCACACGCTGGCCCGACCCGGGTTCGAGGAAGCCTTGCGCTTCGAGTCGTCGGTGCAGACCTTCTTTCGCACCACCTCGAAAGACACAGAGCTCTTCGGCGTGCCGATGGCGAAAGACAGCAAGATCGTCACCTTCCTGGCCGCGGCCAACCGCGACGAACGCCAGTGGCCCGACCCCGACCGCTTCGACATCCAGCGCCGCCCCGCCGGCCACATGGCCTTTGGCTCCGGCATCCACGGCTGCGTGGGCCAGGTGGTGGCGCGGCTTGAAGGCGAAGTGGTGCTCACCGCACTGGCCAAACGTGTCGCGCGCATCGAACTCATCGGCGCGCCAGAGCGCCGCCTCAACAACACGCTGCGCGCGCTGGCCTCGATGCCGGTGCGCCTGATTCCCGCCTGAGAGGACACCCCATGGTTGATGTGATCTTGATCGATGCCGGCGGGCTGAGCCGCACGCTGCAGGTGCCCGAGGGTCAGAGCCTCATGCAGGCCGCCGTGTCGGCCGGTGTGCGCGGTATCGTGGGCGAGTGCGGCGGCTCGGCCATGTGCGCGACCTGCCACGTTTATGTGGACGAGGCTTTTGCCGACCGCCTGCCTCCACCACTGGAGACCGAGCTGGAGATGCTGGAGTGCACCGCCAGCGAACGCCTGCCCAACAGCCGCCTGGGGTGCCAGATCAAGCTGTCGGCGGCGCTCGACGGCCTGGTGGTGCGCCTGCCCGAGCGGCAACAATAGCGTCTTTGTCATCTCGAAACCCCCATGAGCAAGATGCCTCCCACCTCGGTGCCCACGCGCAAGGCTTCGTCCAAGGTCGCTGAAGACACGGCCGTGGTCGATCTCGAACGGTATGCCCCGGCGTTCTTCACCTGGATCGCGAACAAGCTCTCGGGCGGTGCGTCCACCGCCTACCTCAGCGCATTCAACGTCGGCATCGAGACCTGGCGCCTGCTCGTGCTGCTGGCGATCGAGAAGTCGCTCACCGCGCAGGCGATCTCACGCACCATCGGCATGGACAAGGCCTCGGTGAGCCGGGCTTTCAAGAGCATGCAGACGCGAGGACTCATCACCATTGCCCTGGACGACGCCGACGGACGCCTGCGTGTGGCCACCATCACGCCCAAGGGCCGGGCCCTGCACGACGAGATCCTGGAACTCGCGATGGAGCGCGAGCGCGCTTTCTTGTCTGTGCTCAACGACAAGGAGCGTGAGACCCTCATCGGCTTGCTGCGCCGACTGCACGACAACCTGCCTGCCGTGGAGCAGGCAACGCACGACTACCTGTCGCGTCACTACCCCAAAGCGAAACTGCGCCGGGCGCGGGGAGCCTCATGAACGTGGAGAACACCGTCATCGTGGGTGGTGGTCATGCCGCTGCAGCGCTGTGTGCAGCGCTGGCCGAGGCGGGGCAGGGTGGGCGCATTCAACTGGTGTGTGCCGAACACGATCTGCCTTACCAGCGGCCACCCCTCTCAAAGAGCTTTCTCAAGAAGGCGGACGAGGCCATTGCCTCGCACAAGGCGGCAGCGTGGTACGCCGAGCAGGGCATTCAGACCCACCTGGGCGACCCCGTGGTGTCGATCGACCGCGAGGCCCGAATCGTCCTGCTGCGATCGGGCACCGCACTGCCGTACCACCAGCTGGTGCTGGCCACCGGCACCCGCGCGCGCACGCTCGACGCCCTGCCACCCGGTTTGCACAACGTGCGCGTGTTGCGCGATGCCACGGACGCGCGCGCACTGCGCACCCGGCTCAACGAGATGGTGGCATCAGGCCGGCGCCTCACCTTGCTGGGGGGCGGCTTCATCGGTCTGGAACTCGCGGCCTCGGCGCGCCAGCTTGGGCTGGAGGTCGGTGTGCTGGAGGTTGCGCCCCGGCTGCTGGGTCGCTCCGTCTCGGCCCTGATCGCCGGGCATGTGCTGGCACACCACCGGAGCATGGGCACCGAGGTGCAGATCGGCGTTCACATCGAGGGCTGTGAACTGGTTGGAGAACGGTTGCGTTCGATGCAGGTGGACGGCAACCGCGTCGAGGTGGACGAGTTGGTGCTAGGCATTGGTGCCGTGCCCGAAACCCGCCTGGCAAGCGCCTGCGGCCTGGCGGTGGACAACGGTGTTCTGGTGGATGCGTGCATGCGCACCAGCGACCCCGCGGTGCTGGCCATCGGTGACTGCGCTGCGTTTCTTGCAGCTGATGGCGCGCGCCTGCGGCTGGAGTCGGTGCAGAACGCCAACGACCAGGCCCGCAGTGCTGCGGCGACATTGCTCGGGCGCGAGGAACCTTATCGGGCTTTGCCGTGGTTCTGGTCGGAACAAGGCCCGATGCGTCTGCAGATGGCGGGGTTGCTGCCGCCCATTTCAGAATCCGCACTGCGCAGTGGCGCCAATGCTGGCAGCTTCACGCTGTTTCATCTCCGAGACGGCAGGTTGTTGTGCGCCGAATCGGTCAACGCACCGCTGGACCACATGATGGCCCGCAAGCTGATCGAGGCGGGCGTGTCCGTGGACATCGAGGCACTCACCAATCCCGCGATTCCGTTGAAATCCTTGCTGGGCTGACCGTCAGGTGCGCTGTCCTCGTCGCATGGTCCTGTTCAATCAGGAAAAAGGCGCGACTCCAAAGTGTCCCGCGCCCGGTTCAGCATGGGCAGGAAGGCATCGCGAAATTCGCCCATGCCCATGCGCTCCACCCGCACCGCGATGCTGATCGCCGCGACCACCTGACCGGTGCGGTCGCGCACCGGCACCGCCATCGACCGCACCCCGATTTCCAGCTCACCATCGTTGGTCGAGAAGCCGTCTTGCCGGCAGCGATCCACCAGCTCGACGACTTGCGCAACGCTGTGGATCGTCTGCGGCGTCAATGCCACGCGCCGCATGCCCCGCACGCGAGCCAGTGCGTCCTGCGCAGGCATCCCGGCCAGCAAAACACGCCCCAGCGCCGAACAATAGGCCGGCAGTCGTGAGCCGATTCCCAGGCCTGTGCTCAGGCTGCGCCGCGCCGTGGACCGCGCCACGATGATCGCGTCGTCGTCCTGCAATTGCCCCAGCGACGCCGACTCGCGCGTGCGCTCCGACAAGGCGTCCAGCAGCGGCTGTGCCAGCGAGGGCATGGGGCGCGAAGACAGGTAGGCATGCGCCACCAGCAACGCACGCGGCTGCACCCAGAAGCGCTTGCCGTCGCTGTCCAGGTAGCCCAGCTGGTGCAACGTGAGCAAGGAGCGCCGCGCAGACGCGGGTGACATGCCGGTCAGGCGTGCAACCTCCGACAGCGTCAGGCGGCTGTGCTGGCGGCCAAAGCAGGTAAGTACGTCCAGGCCCTTCTGCAAAGAGGTGACGAAATGGCGGTCGACCGCATTGACATTCGTCAACGGTTTTGTTTCATTCTTGCGCATCGCGCAAATCTAACTTGTTTGGGCGTGCCTCAGCGGTAACACTGGCCACCCCCCTAGAACAACTGCGGAGACCACCCATGTTTCATTCCTTCCCGCGCCGCCTCGGTGCAAGCTTTGCGCTGGCGTCCTGCCTGATCGGCAGTGCCTTGGCTCAGTCGAGCAACCAACCCCTGCGGCTGATCGTGCCCTTCCCCGCGGGTGGCACGGCGGATGTGCTGCCGCGCATCCTGGGTGAGAAGCTGCGCACGCAGTTTCCCACCGGCGTGGTGGTTGAAAACCGCACGGGCGCGGGTGGCAACATCGGTGCCGAATCGGTGTTCCGCTCGGCGCCCGATGGCACCACCTTCCTGGTCTCGCCACCCGGACCCATTGCCATCAACCACCACCTCTACAAGAAGCTGGCATTCGACCCGACCAAGTGGGTGCCTGTCACAGTGTTGGCCACCGTGCCCAACGTGATGGCGGTCAGCACCAAGGTGCCTGCGCAGAACGTGGCGGAGTTCATTGCCTACGCCAAAGCCAACCCCGGCAAGGTGACCTATGCCTCGCAAGGCAACGGCTCCACCTCGCACCTGACGGCTGCACTGTTCATGCAGTTGACCGGCACCGAGATGACCCACATCCCCTACCGTGGCACCGCGCCTGCGTTGGTGGATCTGGTCGGTGGTCAGGTCGATGTATTCTTCGACAACCTGAGCTCGTCGGCGCCGTTCCACACGGCGGGCAAGTTGCGCATCCTGGCGGTGGCGGACGCGGTGCGTTCGACCGTGCTGCCGCAGGTGCCTACCTTCGAAGAATCCAAGGTAGCCGGCATGAACGCCGTGACCTTCTTCTCCGTGGTGGCGCCTCCCGGCACGCCACCGGCCACGGCCACCGCCATGCAGAAGCTTCTGAGTGATGCGATGGCCCTGCCCGACGTCAAGGCCCGGTTCGCCGAGCAGGGTGCCGAGCCGCGCGGCTGGTCCACCGAGCAGTCCGGTCGTTTCATCCAGGCCGAGTCCGAGAAGTGGAACAAGGTCATCAAGAGCGCCAACGTGACGCTGGAGTGAGAGCACCGACATGCAGGAACAGACCATTCACTGGCGCAGCGATGCGCTCACACGCATTCCCTATTCGTTGTACAGCGACACGCAAGTGCCCGAGCTGGAACAGCAAAGGATCTTTCGTGGCAACACTTGGAACTTCCTCTGCCTGGACGCCGAGCTGAGCGAGGAGGGCAGCTACCGCACCACGTTTGCCGGGACCACGCCGGTGGTGGTGGTGCGCGATGGAGACGGTGAGATCTATGCGTTCGAGAACCGCTGCGCGCACCGTGGCGCGCTGATTGCGCTGGAGAAATCCGGCAAGGCCGAGAACTTCCAGTGCGTCTATCACGCGTGGAGCTACAACCGCCAGGGCGACCTCACCGGTGTGGCGTTCGAGAAGGGCGTCAAGGGGCAGGGCGGCATGCCGCCCGATTTCTGCAAGGAAGAGCACGGCCCGCGCAAGCTGCGCATCGCCGTGTACAGCGGTCTGGTGTTCGGCAGCTTCTCCGAAGACGTGCCCGACATCGAGGAGTACCTGGGCGACGAGATCTGCCAGCGCATCGATCGTGTGATGCACAAGCCGGTGCAGGTCATTGGCCGCTTCACGCAAGCCTTGCCCAACAACTGGAAGCTGTACGTGGAGAACGTCAAGGACAGTTACCACGCCAGCCTGCTGCACATGTTTTTCACCACCTTCGAGCTGAACCGGTTGTCGCAGAAAGGCGGCGTCATCGTCGATGAATCGGGTGGCCACCACGTGAGCTTCTCGATGATCGACACGGCAGCAGAAAAGGATTCTTCGTACAAGGACCAGGCTCTGCGCTCCGACAACGACCGCTACCGCCTGAAGGACCCGACACTGCTGGCCGGCTTCAAAGAGTACGACGACGGCGTCACGCTGCAGATCCTGTCGGTGTTTCCGGGCTTCGTGCTGCAGCAGATCCAGAACTGCCTGGCGGTGCGCCAGGTGCTGCCCAAGGGCGTGGACCGCACCGAGCTGAACTGGACCTACTTCGGCTATACCGACGACACGCCCGAGCAGCGCAAGGTGCGACTGAAGCAGTCCAACCTGGTGGGGCCGGCCGGTTTCATCTCGATGGAGGACGGCGCGGTGGGCGGTTTCGTGCAGCGCGGCATTGCTGGTGCCAGCGATATGCAAGCCGTGGTGGAAATGGGCGGGGACGAGTCCGGCTCCAGCGAAGGCCGCGCCACCGAAACCTCGGTGCGCGGTTTCTGGAAAGCCTACCGCCACCACATGGGAACCTGAGCATGATCGATCTGCTGACCATCGCTGCCTTCAACGCGCGCTACGCCCAGACCATCGACAGCGATGCGCTGGAGGCCTGGCCGGCCTTTTTCACCGAAGACTGCCACTACCGCATCACCCACGTCGAGAACGAGCAGGAAGGGCTGCCCGCCGGCATCGTGTACGCCGACTCGCGTGCCATGCTGGAAGACCGCATCGCGGCACTGCGTGAAGCGAACATCTACGAGCGCCAGCGCTACCGCCACCTGCTGGGCATGCCCCTGGTGGAGAGCGCCGACGATTCGGTAGCGCAGGCGCGCACGCCCTTCATCGTGGTGCGCATCATGGCCACCGGGCAGAGCGAGGTGTTTGCCACCGGCGAGTATCGCGACCGTTTCGTGCGCGAGGCGGGCGAACTGCTGCTGGCCGAGCGCGTGGCCATCTGCGACAGCACGGTGACCGACACGCTGATGGCCCTGCCGCTGTGAGCGCCGTGCCGCCCTTGCGCCGCATCGCCCTGGCGGCCGGTGACCCCAACGGTATCGGCCCGGAGATCGCCCTCAAGGCGCTGGCCAGGCTCGATGCGACCCAGCGCGAGCGCATCACCGTGTTCGGCCCCGGCGCTGCGCTGCAGCGCGCGGCTGCTGTGTGTGGTTTGTCCGCGCTGTGGCCGCAGATCCGGCATGTGGAGGTGGGCACGCTGCCCGACAGCGCCGCCGTGCCCGGCCGCGTCGATGCCGCCGCCGGCGCGTCCACGGTCGCCGCCGCCACGGCCGCGCTGCAGGCCGTGCGCGCGGGCAACTTCGATGTGGTGATCGCCTGCCCGCACCACGAAACCGCCATCCACCAGGCCGGCATCGCCTTCAGCGGCTACCCCTCATTGGTGGCGCGCGTGTGCGGCATGCCGCAGGACGAGGTGTTCCTGCTGCTGGTCGGTGGCGGGCTGCGCATCGTGCATGTGACCTTGCACGAGAGCGTGCGCACGGCGCTGGACCGGCTGACCCCCACACTGGTGCAGCAGGCGGTGCGCGCCGGCGTGCGCGCCTGTGCCTTGCTCGGCGTGAACGATCCGTGCGTCGGCGTGTTCGGCATCAACCCGCACGCCTCGGAAGGCACGCTGTTCGGCCCGGAAGACCAGCAGATCGTGGTGCCCGCCATGGCGGCCTTGCGCGCCGAGGGTTACCGGGTCGATGGGCCGCATGGCGCCGACACGGTGTTGTCTCAGCGTGGGCACGACCTGTACGTGGCCATGTTGCACGACCAGGGTCACATTCCCATCAAGCTGCTGGCGCCGAATGCCGCAAGTGCATTGAGCATCGGCGGGGACGTGCTCCTGTCCAGCGTCGGTCATGGCAGCGCCATGGACATCGCGGGCCAAGGTATCGCCGACCCGACCGCGCTGCTGCGCACGATCGCCCTGTTGTCGGGTGCTCCACATCCTCAAACCGCCGCATGAGCCATTCCATTGCCATTGAAGCGACCGAGGTCGCTTTCGAAGCGGTACCCGGCCAAAGTCTGCTGGACGCAGCCTTGCACGCCGGCATCGACCTGCCTTACTCCTGCCGCAAAGGCGTGTGCGGCAGTTGTGTGGGCAGCATCGTGTCGGGCGAGGTCCAGGGCCTCAACGGCGCGGCCATCCGCAACGACACCTGCGGTCCGGACCAGGTGCTGTATTGCCTGTGCGAACCCACGAGCAACGTGGTGCTGCGACCGGTGTCGTGGAAACGTCTGGATCCGTCTGCGCGCAAGACCTTCACCGCCAAGGTGCACAGCAACCAGCTGGCCGCGCCCGACGTGTCCGTGCTCAAGCTGCGCCTGCCCGCCGGGCAGCGCGCGAAGTTCCAGGCCGGCCAATACCTGCAGATCCTGCTGGAGGACGGCAGCGCTCGGTGTTATTCCATGGCCAACCCGCCCCACGAGAGCGACGGGGCCACGCTGCACATCCGCCATGTGCCGGGTGGACAGTTCAGCGCGCGCGTGACGCAGTTGGTGTCGGGTGACCTGCTGACGATCGAGCTGCCGTTCGGCAACGTGGCACTGGACCAGGACGACGTCCGTCCCATCGTGTTCGTGGCCGGCGGCACCGGCTTTGCACCGGTCAAGTCGATCCTGGACGACATGCTGAAAAAGCGCGTGCAACGTGACATCACCCTGATCTGGGGGGCACGCGAACCGGGTGGTCTGTATCTGCGTGCCGCCGTCGAACGGTGGCAGAAGCAGTGGCCCGGGTTTCGCTTCGTCGCCGCCTTGAGCGACGCGTCGGCCAATGCCGTGGACGATGCCTTCGCGGGCCGGGTGGACCAGGCCCTGAGCGTCACCTGTGCCGACCTGTCCGGTCACGTCGTGTACTGCTGCGGCTCACCGCCCATGGTGTCTGCCGTGCGCGCGGCAGCAACTGCCAAAAGGCTGGCCGCCGAGGACTTTCACGCCGACGTGTTCGTGCCGGGCCCTTCGTCTTCACCAACGTAGAGAATGGACTTTTCAGAGAAGAATGTATTGATGGGCACAGAGACAACTCTCTCCACCACCACGCCTCGACTCCGCGCTTCTCGATACGGCGCAGCGTGTTGGGCAGCATTGGCGCGGTGATCTCTGGTAAGGGAACGGGGCCGATCCAGGGGAACAAGTCCTTTTCCATGCGTTCCAGCCACCTCTGCGCATACTGTCCGCTCCATCCGCTGGCTTTGGCGCCATGAAGCCCCCGCGCAACTTCCCTGGCGCCGCGCGCCTGCTTGAGCGGCACCGCTGGGGTCAGCCTGGAAGCACTTGAGATCGATAAACGAAAAAATCGTTATAAATCAATGGTGATAAAGGCAGCGTGGGATGTCTCGGGACTTCTTGGAATGTATCCATGGCCCCGGAGGGTATTAAACAATCCGCTGCGGGGCCCGTAAAACCTAGGTCTCAGTTGTTTTGCTTTTACATGTTCCCCTATTTGTTCCCCTGCTTCAACGGACTGGTCGACTTCAGGTTCACGGCGGCACCACCATCGTCGACGCGTGCTTCATCGAAACTACGACCAATGCTGCGGCCCCGCAGAAACGGCATCAGAGTACCAAGGTGTGGGTTCGAGCGGCCACCAAACTTGTTTGCCACGCCGAGTGATCTACAGCAAATCTGTCGGTCATTGGCTAGATCTGGTCAGCTCCGTTTTCCCTTTGCACATCGTCAATGCAGCTCTTTTGAAAAGTGACACTCAGGGCCGTAGAATTTGCTTTTTTAGTACATCCAGCCGGTGCATGAAGCGAGCGTAAGGCACCCGCGCCAATAGAGCTCGGGCTAGAACGCATGATGCGCAGCTACGCTGCCAATGGAGAACCAAGTGATAGCACCTGTAGAGTCGGCAGACCGAGCTGTGGATACGTCGCGCGTGGCGCAGTCGGCCCACGTCGTCGACGACGACGGTGACTTGAGCGATATGTTGGGTGAACTTCGTGTGCTTCTTCCCAGCGCGCAGTTGCTTTCAGCGTTCCTCATAACGGTGCCTTTCAGCGCTGGTTTCTCGGCCGTCGTTGTCGCTGAGAAAGGTGTATTCCTAGCCACTTTCCTGCTCGCGATGGCCAGCGTCGTGATGCTCAGTGCTCCGGCGGTGCAGCACCGGCTGATCCGGCCACTTGTCGATCGTGCGCGCTTCAAGCGCCTGGCCACGCGACAGATCGTGATCGGTTCAATAACCCTGTCGCTGGCGCTGGTGATGGTCACGCAACTGGTTCTCTCAGCGGTCTTCGGACATGCGATGGGCAACGTCGCTGCGGGCGCGATGGCGGCGTTGATCATTCTGATGTGGTGGGTGTTGCCCAAGGTGTTCAAGTCGAGCGGCAAACTTTGAAGGCGACGCCATGATGAAAGCACGTGCTCAGTCTGCACTCGCTGGCTCGCTCGTTTGGTTTGTCTGCGATCCGGTTTCGGGTACTGTCAACAGCCTGCGCTTAACGTGCCGCCCGAGTCGCCGCGGTGTTGGCGGACAGTGCGCCGTGCGTTCGACATCAAGACTGCCGACCTGATACACTCTTTCGATGCGTCGGTTGATACTCATCTTTCTGCTTGCAGTGTTGCCCCTCCAGTTCGCCTGGGGTGCGGCGGTAACGTATTGCCGACATGAGCAAGGGGCAGCCGTCGGGCATTTCGGTCATCACAGCCACAAACACCAAGCAGAGGCGAAGGGCGAAACGCCGTCTGTTTCGGCGGACCAAAAGGTCAATCCCTTGGCAGATGACCCCGATTGTGTTGCGCATCACATGGGTTGCGTTCCACCGATAGGCAGGTCACCACCTCTGCTAACTGCGGAATTAACTGCCGATCTTGTTTTCCGAGACGCAACAGCCGAGGCAGCATCGCCGCCAGTCTCCATCGAGCGCCCGAAGTGGTCGCGCGCCGCATAATTCGGCGAGGAAAAGACATTTCTCCAGACGACCAGCGCTGACCACTGACGCTTCGCCGAATTCTTCCGTTCCGTTGTTTGTTGCAAACAGGAGAATTCGATGCGAAAAAAATCGCTGGCGCTCGCCAGCATATTGTTCTGTGCTGTCGGAGCAGGCTTGGCACAGGTGCCAGCGGGCCCTGAAGGGCAGCCCTCGACAGAGCAGATGTTGAGTCCGTTGACGATGATCGACGCGCTCGCCAAGGCCGTGACAGCCAACCCACTGTTGCAGGCGAAGATGGCGGAGCTTGCCGCTGCCGAAGGCCAGCGCACCGACGCGGCGGCATGGCTCTACAACAATCCCCAAGTGTCGGTCGACCAGCGCCGCCGGTCCGTGCCACAGGGCGCCGGCACCGATCGCCAGAGCGAATGGGGCGCCGGGTTGTCCCAAACCTTCGAGGTAGCTGGCCAGCGCGGCTACAGGCGCGAGTCAGCCGAAGCCGCGCTGAGCGCGTTGCGCCTGGAGATTGCTGACGTGCGGCGCCAGGTTCGTGCCGAGGTGTCCGAGCGCTACGTGCGCGTGCTGGCGCTGCAGCAGCGCATCGAACTCGAACGGCAGGCGCTGGGGCTGTTCGAGGACACCGCGACGGCGGTGGAACGGCGTCGCGCGGCCGGTGAAGATACTCGGCTCGATGCCAATGTGGCACGGGTCGAAGCCGAGCGAGCACGCAATCAGCTAGCGTTGGTCCTGGAGCAACTGCTGGACGCGCGGACTGGACTCGCAGCCCAGCTGCAACTGCCGCCAGAGAGACTGCCGCTGGCCAGCGGCGACCTCGCTGCCGAGCGGGACGGCTACTCGCTCGAAACCCTGCTGGCCGCTGCCCAGGCACAGCCGCGCTTGCGTGCCCTGGCAGAGCGTGAAAACAGCGCCGCTGCGCGGCTGAAGCTCGAACGTGCCAGTACCTATCCGGATGTGACAGTCGGCTTGAACGTGGGCCGCGAAGGCCCGGGCTTTGCCCGCGAAAGGTTGACGACCTTGTCGGTGTCGATACCGCTGCCTTTCTTTCGACGCAACGCCGCCGGCATTGGCAAGGCCAGCACCGAGCTGAGCCAGTCACAGATTGAAAAGCAAGCAGTCACCCGAGACGCACAGGCCAATGTGAACGCGCTTTGGGCGCGTCTGAACAGCCTAGAGGTGCGTGTCCGCAGGCTGCAGAAATCGGTGCTGCCTGCGTTGCAAGACAACCAGCAACTGTCGCTGAAATCGCAACGGGCTGGCCAGATCGGCCTGCTCGAACTGATCGTCGTCAGCCGCCAGGGACTTGACGCGCGCCGCGACCTGATCGAAGCCCTCACTGACTACCAAAGTACCCGCATTGCCCTCGAACTCGCGGCCGGTTGGCCGCAGGAAGAAGCCCGTCCATGAACCACTCGACGCTCCTGATCACCACCCCCACTGTTGGTGTCCGTCTCATGCTGACGGCGATTACAACCGCACTTGCGCTGGCTTTGGCTGGGTGCGGCGAGGGCGACAAGTCTGCTCCTGCCGCACCGCCTGCCACGGCGCAAGGCGAAGGCAAGGAAGAGCCTGGCTTGAAACTGTCTCCCGAAGACACACAGCGCGCCGGCATCAAGCTCGAGACGTTGGCCGCTCAGAGCCTTGCCGATACGGTAACCTTTACAGCGACGATCCGGCCGAACGCGGACCGTGTCGCCCGCGTTGCTCCACGAGTGGAGGGCCGAATCGTACAGGTCAGCGCTAACCTGGGTGACAAGGTGAAGGCCGGCCAGGCGCTGGCGGTGCTGGACAGCCTTGCGCTCGGCGAGGCGCACTCCACGCTGCAGCGCGCCCAGGCTGCGCACCGCGTGGCGCAGTCTGAGTTCAAGCGCGCCGAGTCGCTCAGTGCCGACGAGATCATTCCGCAACGCGAGTTTCTGCGCGCCAAAGCCGGGTTCGAGTCGGCCACCGCCGACCTGCATGCTGCCGAAGACCAACTGCGCCTGCTTGGCGGCACCGCGTCTTCCGCGCGCGGTGGGCGGGAATCGTCCACGTTTGCGCTGACGGCGCCGTTGGCCGGAACGGTAGTGCAGAAAGACGCCACCGTCGGTGAGCTGGGATCGCCAGCCGCGGCGCTGTTCTCTGTTGCTGACCTGTCCATAGTGTGGATCGAGGCCAACCTCACAGAGGACAAGCTCGCCAGCGTGAAGACGGGCGCGGCGGCCACGGTCACCGTGACAGCCTATCCTGGGGAGCGCTTCGCCGGCCGCGTCACCTATGTTGCCAGCATGCTCGACAAGGACAGCCGTACCACGCCTGCGCGTATCGAGGTGTCGAACCAAGACGGCCGACTCAAGCCCGAGATGTTCGCCAGCGCCACCATCGAGACCGGAGGCACGCGGGCGCCGGCGCTGTCGGTGCCCAGCGGTTCGATCGTGCTGATGCAAGGGCAGCCGACAGTCTTCGTCGTCGGCAAAAACGGGTACGACGAACGTGCCATCGTTCCCGGCGAAAAGCTGTCTGGCAGAACAGTCGTCAGTTCCGGGCTGATGGCTGGCGATCAGGTCGTCGTCGAGGGCGCCTACGCGCTCAAGGCGCGCCTGCTCAAGTCGCAGATTGGCGACGCGAACTGACATCGAGAGAGAACAACCACCATGCTCAATGCCATTGTCGATGCCTCGCTGCGCTACAAGGTCCTGGTGCTCGTCGCTTTCGCGGTGATCATCGGTCTGGGCGTGCAGGCCTTCCGCCAGGTTCCCGTGGACGCGTTCCCGGACGTGACACCGATCCAGGTCAGCATTTATACCGAGTCGCCCGGCCTGGCCGCAGAGGACGTCGAAAAACTGCTCACGACACCCATTGAGGCTGCCATGGCCGGGTTGCCGGGCGTGGAAGAAGTGCGTTCTGTTTCGCTGTTCGGGCTGTCCTACGTCGGCGTCTATTTCAAAGACGATGTCGACATCTATTTCGCGCGCCGCCTGGTTGGCGAAAAGCTGCAGGACGCCAAGGGCCGCCTGCCTGAAGGCTATGGAGAACCGGTGCTCGGCCCCAATAGCTCGGGCTTGGGCCAAGTGTTCTGGTACACAGTCGAATCGGCCGATAGCAAGCTCGACGCGATGGACCTGCGCACGCTGCACGACTGGACGGTGCGGCTGATCTTGCGCACCTCGCCAGGCGTCGATGATGTGATTTCTTGGGGCGGCTTCCAGAAGCAATACCAGGTGCAGATCGATCCGCGCCAGCTCATCAAGTACGGCCTCTCTTTCAAACAGGTGATGGAGACGCTGACTGCCAACAATAAGCAGGTCGGCGGGCAATCCATCAACCTGGGCTCGGAGCAGTACCTGGTGCGCGGGCTCGGGCTGGTGAGCACCACAGCCGACATCGCCGGTATCGTGTTGGCCGAGCGCAACGGCGCACCGATCTATGTGCGCGATGTCGCGCAAGTCAAGGAGGCACCGGCGCCGCGCTTCGGCGCCGTCACGCGCGACGGCAAGGAGGCCGTGCTGGGCATTGCGCTGGCGCGGGTCAACGAAAACGCGCAGGCCGTGGTCGATGCGGTGAAGGCGAAGATGGTGACGGCGCAGGCGGCGCTGCCCAAGGACGTGTCGCTGTCACCGATCTATGACCGCGCCGAACTCGTGCAGAAGGCGCTGCAGACAGCCAAGAGTTCGCTGATCGAAGGAGCGGTGCTGGTGGCCATCATCTTGTTCCTCTTTCTGGGGGAATTTCGCTCGGCCATCGTTGTCATCGTGACGCTACCGCTGGCCATGCTGATTGCCTTCATCTTGATGCAGCAGTTCGGCGTGTCCGCGAACCTGATGTCGTTGGCTGGCCTGGCCATCGGCACCGGCATGATGGTCGACGGCGCGGTGGTACTGGTGGAAAACGCCTTCCGGCTGCTGGCGCATGCCCGCGAGTCGGGACGCCCGATCAACCGCACTCACATGATCCTGGAGGCGGCGCGCGAGGTGATCAACCCGATCGCCTTCGCGATCCTGATCATCATCGTCGTGTTCTTGCCGCTGTTCTCGCTAACCGGGCTTGAGGGTAAGCTCTTCAAGCCTATGGCGCTGACCATCACCTTCGCGATGGCGGGCTCGCTGGTGCTGTCGATCACGCTGGTGCCAGTGCTCGCGGCATTGATCCTGCGGCCCAAGGAGGAGAAGGACACCTTCGTTGTGCGCTGGGCCAAACGGGCCTACCTGCCTCTGCTGGACTGGGCGCTGGAGCGCAAGAAGCTCGTCATCGGCTTGGCGCTGCTCCTGCTGGCCGGCTCGCTGGCGCTGTTTCCATTCCTCGGCAAGGAGTTCATGCCGACGCTGCAGGAAGGCACGATTCAATTCCGGGTCACCAATATTCCTTCGGCGTCGCTCGACGAGTCGATCCGTGTCTCCAACGTGGTCAGCGACGAACTGCACAAGAAGTTCCCGCAGGTCACTTCCGTGCTGGCCACCATTGGCCGTGCTGAAGGCGGCGAGACGACCGACGTGAACTACATGGAGATCAACCTCGCGACCAAGCCGCAGTCGGAGTGGCCGAAGAAGATGGCCTATGCCGAACTGGCGTCTGAGATGCAGCAAGCGCTTGAAGTGGTGGTGCCGACCGCCGTTTTCGGCGCCACACAGCCGATCCAGTCGCGGGTGGAAGAGTTGATCTCCGGCGTGCGCGCCACGCTGGCCTTGAAGCTCTACGGTGAAGATCTGGAAACGCTGGACCGGCTGACCGCGCAGATGAAGGGCGTGCTCGCTGGCGTACCCGGCGTCGCTGACCTGTCGGCCGAGGCCAACAAGGGCAAGCCCCAACTGGTGATCAAGGTCAACCGCGAGGCCGCCTCGCGCTACGGCATCAACGCCGACGAGATCCTCGAAGTGGTGCAGGCCGGTATCGGCGGCAGCACTGTGTCGACGCTGATCGAAGGCACCAAGCGCTTCGACATCGCAGTGCGGCTGTCCGACGAATTCCGGCTTGACCCAGCGACCATCGGCGCGATTCCGATCCGCAGCGCCGAGGGCGCTCTGGTGCCCTTCTCACAGGTGGCCACGATCACGCTTGACGAAGGATATTCGTTCGTGCGCCGCGAGTCCTTGCAACGGTATTCGGTGCTGCAGATGGATGTGAAGGGTCGCGACGTGGACGGATTCGTCAAGGATGCCGATGCAGCGCTGAAGGCGCAAGTGCAACTGCCGGCGGGTTACTACGTCCAGTGGGGAGGTGCGTTCGAGAACCAGCAGCGTGCGATGGCGCGGCTGGCGGTGATCGTGCCGTTGACCATCGGCCTGATCTTCATGCTGCTGTACACCGCGTTCAACTCGGTACGCCACGCCACCATCATCATCGCCAACGTGCCGTTCGCCGTCATCGGCGGCATCGTTGGGCTGTTTGTCAGCGGGCAGTACCTGTCGGTGCCGTCGGCGATCGGCTTCATCGCAGTGTTCGGCGTGGCGATGCTGAACGGCATCGTGATGGTGGAGTTTCTCAACGACCAGCGGCGCCAGGGTCTGTCACCGCGCGAGGCGGTGCGAAGAGGCGCTGCGCTGCGGCTGCGGCCGGTGCTGATGACGGCGTCGGTGGCCATCCTCGGCCTCATCCCGATGCTGCTGTCCACGGGCGTGGGCGCCGAGACGCAGCGCCCGCTCGCCACGGTGGTGGTCGGCGGCCTCTTCACCTCCACGGCACTCACGTTGCTGCTACTACCGTTGATCTACGAATGGTCCGAACTGCGCGCTGAACGTCGCAAGCAGCAGCCTGCCCCAGCCACCGTCATTGAAGGAGTCAAGCCATGAAGGAGATCAAGGCCTACGTGCACAGCAACCGGGTGGCCGGCGTCATTGCCGCCCTGAAAAGTTCCAGCGCCTGGGACACGCCGTCCCGTTCGGAGCACAACCTGAGCGTCTATGTGGTGAAGGGTTCGCTGGCGCCGCTGAGCGACAGCGAGAGGCACTATTCGATCGATCTGGGGGAGGAGGTCATCAATGAATACAAGCTAGAACTGCATTGCGCCGACGAACATGTGGACGAATTGGTGGCCGTGATACGGCGCGAGGCGCATACCGGGCAGGTCGGCGCTGGATGGATTTACGTGATCCCGATCGAGCAGGCTGTGCGGGCGGATTGATCGCGCGTGACACAACAGTCATCAGATGTTCTGCCAAGTGATGCACGGCCTGATGACGTTGACGCTGTTGGTCATCGAGGCGTAATCGTTGAAGCGCGACTGACCTGTTGGCGGCTGTGGCCCAAGCCGCGCCGCCGGGCTGCGGAAACCTCTGAGCCAAAGTACACACGGCGCTAGCCAGTGGCTGCGCTTGCGGGACAGTGACTGCATGCAAAGCGGTCAATCGACCTAGCTGCTGATTCGCAGCTTGAACAAGGCAAACCGGCCCAGTAAGGGCCTCGACTGAATGGAGATCGACATGAGTATCTGGGAAAGACTTGCGCGCGGCGTGATGGGTGGGCACAGCAATGACGGACATGGCAGTCGCCGTGGGTACGACAGCGACTTCGGCCAGCACGGGCGCTCGCGCGCGCCCTATCCGGCACCCACTGCGCTAGGCCCGGCTGCGAATGCCCTGGCCTGCCTGAAGTGCGGTGGCGCCAATGTGCCAGACGCGCGCTTCTGCTCGTCGTGTGGCAACCCGCTGGTGCCGAGCAACTGCAGTTCGTGCAACGCGGTGATGGCAGCGGACGCGCGTTTCTGTCCGCAGTGCGGCAAGCCGAGAAGCTGAGGGTGACATGAGCACTGGTTCCGAACACGCCCTGCCAACCACCGGCAACGAACGCGCGCTGCGCGTAGCGCTCGTGCTGACTGGCGGCTTTATGCTGGCCGAGGTGATCGGCGGCTTCATGCTAAACAGCCTGGCGCTGCTGTCCGATGCGGCGCACATGTTCACCGACGTGGCAGCCCTGGCCATCGCGCTGGCTGCGATCCGGGTGGCCCGCCGCGCAGCAGACAACAGGCGCACCTTCGGCTACCACCGCTTCGAGATTTTGGCGGCGGCCTTCAATGCGCTGCTGCTGTTCGGCGTTGCGGCGTACATCCTGTTTGAGGCCTGGCAGCGCTGGAGCAACCCGCCTGCGGTGCAGACCACCGGCGTGCTCGTCATCGCGGTGCTCGGTCTGATCGTCAACCTTGTGAGCATGCGCCTGCTGAATGCGGGCAAGGACGCCAGCCTCAACGTCAAGGGCGCCTACCTCGAAGTCTGGAGCGACCTGTTGGGCTCGGTCGGCGTGATCGTTGGTGCGCTGGTCATCCGCTTCACTGGGTGGAACTGGGTCGACACCGTTATTGCCGTGGCCATCGGGCTTTGGGTGCTGCCGCGGACATGGATCCTGCTGCGCGAGACAGTCAACATCCTGCTCGAAGGTGTGCCCGACGGCGTTGACCTCGCTGCAGTGCGCCAAGCTTTGCTGGGCCTGCGCGGCGTGCTGGCCCTGCACGACCTGCATATCTGGGCGGTGACCAGCGGCAAGACCAGCCTCAGCGTGCACATCGTGCATGGCGCCCCTGGTGTCGATGCGGCGGGCCTGCTGGTGGCGGTGCGGGCATTGCTGGTGGCGCAATTCGGAATCGCGCACATCACCGTGCAGTTGGAGAGCGCGCCCTGCAACCAAGCCGGAGCCGACGGCGGCGAGCGGGTCGAGACCGAACACTGGCAGACGCCGGCCTGATGGCGCTCACCCGTTGGCCCGTGGCTGCAGTTCGAGCGGCTTGGCCGCTGCCGCGCCCGTCGGTCAGCATCAACATGCTGGCACTGGCCGCCAGCATGTTCTTTGCGTTCGCGTGCAACGGGCCATTCCTGCGCGGTACCCTGGAGGGCCGCGCCTGGGACGCGTGGGCGACCTGGACCTTTGCGGCTGCGATGCTGGTGCTATTGGGTGCGTTGCACATGCTGTTGCTGTGTCTCGTGTTAAACCGCTGGACTGTGCGGCCGGTGCTGAGCGTGCTGGTGCTGGCCACTGCATTCGCCACGTACTACATGCAGCGGTTTGGCGTCTACCTCGACCCCAGCATGCTGCGCAACGTGCTGCGCACGGACCCGGCCGAGGCGCGTGAACTGTTCGGCTGGGGCATGTTGCCTCACCTGCTGTTCTATGCCGTCTTGCCGCTGGCGCTGGTGTGGCGCGTGCGCCTGACAACGCGCCCGCCGCTGCGCGCCTTGCTCTGGCGGTTGGCTGCCATCGCCACCAGCGCGCTGCTGATCCTGGGCTCGCTGCTGCTCGTGTTTCAGGACTTCTCGGCACTGATGCGCAACCAGAAGGAGCTGCGCTACCTGATCACGCCGGCCAACTACCTGTATTCGGCCGCCCGCGTCCTGGCGGCCGACACCCGCACGGCAGCGCGTGCGCGGGCGCCGGTCGGTATCGATGCCCGACAGGCGCCCTCCTGGCAGCAGCGCAGCAAACCGGCGCTGTTCGTCATCGTCGTCGGAGAAACCGCGCGGGCGTCGAACTGGGGGCTCAACGGCTACGCGCGCCAGACGACGCCACAGCTGGAGCAGCTGGACGTGCTGAACTTCAGCGACGTCAGCGCCTGCGGCACCAACACCGAGACCTCGCTGCCGTGCATGTTCTCGGCCATCGGCCGGCGCAATTACGACGAGGACCGCATCCGTTCCAGCGAGTCGCTGCTGCATGTGCTGGCGCGGGCGGGTTTTGCCGTGCTCTGGCGCGACAACCAATCGGGCTGCAAGGGCGTGTGCGAAGGTCTGCCGCAGCAGCACATCGACCCGGCGCTGCTGCCCGAGCTCTGTGCCGACGGGCGCTGCCTCGACGAAGCGCTGTTGCGCGGGCTCGACAGCGTGGCGAGCGACGCAAAGGGCAACCTGGTGATCGTGCTGCACATGCTCGGCAACCATGGCCCCAGCTACTACAAGCGCTACCCCGACGCATTCAGGCGCTTCACGCCCACCTGTGACACCGGCGAACTGCGCCAGTGCAACCGTCAGGCCGTCGTGAACGCTTACGACAACGCCTTGCTCTACACCGACCACGTGCTGGCCGCCACCGTCGCCTTTCTGGAGGCGCAGGAGCCGCGTTTCGACACCGCGATGCTCTACGTCTCCGATCACGGCGAGTCGCTCGGCGAGAAAGGCCTCTACCTGCACGGCCTGCCGTATGCCATCGCCCCCGATGAGCAGACCCGGGTGCCGATGGTGTGGTGGGTGTCGCCAGGTTTCATCAGCAGCTTTGGGCTGAGCCGTGAGTGCCTGGCCGAACAAGCGGCGAAGCCCTGGGGACACGACACCCTGTTCCATTCGACGCTCGGTCTGTTGCAGGTGCAGACCAGCGCCTATGAGCGTTCACTCGATATCTCGGCGGCTTGCCGGCGTTGAGGGTCGAAGCCGCGTAACTCTCACAAGGTAGTGACGTTCTTGACGCGACAGAAGCTACAGAGTCTGGCACCCAGAAGATAAAGATGGGTACGCTGACGCACAGTCAGGCAGCGCTGAGGGAGTAACGATGTGATGACCTGGCCCCCTGAATGACTGGACACGGTCTATCGCTTATCTTTGAGGATAGG